>NZ_DASVGJ010000070.1:0-102644 GCF_036379615.1 Brachybacterium sp. | reverse complement strand
TAGGTGCCGTCCTCGCGGCCGGTGACGCCCACGTCGATGACCTTCTCGACGCGCGGATCGCTCTCCAGCAGCTCCTTCAGCGCGGACTTGTGGCCGTACCCGGCGTTGTCGGATCCGGTGATGATGGTCAGAGCCATGATGTTCTCCTTCGTCAGCGGTCGTGCCGGTCGCGCCGGTCGTGCGGGTCTCGACAGGCGATCGGGTCAGGATCTCAGCCACTTTCCGGCCGGAAACGGCTGAGAATCTGACCCAAGTACGGGGTCGGTGCGTCAAGGCGCGATCGGAGCGGGCCGACCCCCGACACTCGCGCCACATCACGACGGCCCCGCGTCAGGCCTCGAGCTTCTGGCCCAGCAGGGTGACGATCTTCGAGAACGAGATGGCGCCGGGGTCGGGGGTGCCCACGGACTTGTCGCCGTGGTTGCGGGCTCGTCCCCGGCTCGCGGAGATGTCGGCGGTGGCGTCGGCCGCTTCGACCGCGCGGGTGGCCGCGGTGGCGAGCGCCCGCCCCACGGAGTCGACGGGGCCGCCGGGCTGCCCGCTGCGGGTGGCCTGCGCGAGGGCGATCGCCTCGCGGAAGGGCACCGCGGCATCGACCATGGTCTTGTCCCCGGGCTTCGCGCCGCCGAGGCGCTCGATGGCCTCGACCGCCTGCACCAGGCCCGTCAGCAGCTGGTCTCCGCTCACGGCCTCGTCATCGGTGAAGGCGCTGCCCAGGCTGGTCAGCGCCGCGCCCCAGAGGGCTCCGGAGGTGCCGCCGGCCTCGGCGGACCACGCCGCTCCGGCCTGCACCAGCACGGTGCGGGCGCCGCAGCCGCCCTCGACGGTGCGGCGGGCGGCGGCGTGAGCGGCGCGGATGCCGAGCACCATGCCCTGGCCGTGGTCCCCATCGCCGGCGATCGCGTCCAGCCTCCCGAGCTCGGGCTCGAGCTCGACCAGCAGCTCCTCGACCTCGCCGAGGATCCCGGCGATCCGCCTCGCGGAGGCCCGGGACTCCTCGCCCGCTGCGGGGATCGGATCCTCGCCGGGGGTGTAGAGCTCACCGCGCTCCTCGCCCGGCGCACCCTCGACGGAGCCGCCGCGGCGGAAGGCGGGAGTCTCGGCCGGGGCCAGCCAGAGCCGTTCGAGCTCCTCGTCCAGCCTCATCACGGTCAGGGACAGCCCGGCCATGTCCAGGCTGGTCACGTGCTCGCCGACCTCGGGGCGCACGATCGCCAGCCCGGCGTCGGACAAGAGCTGCGAGGCGTGCTTCCACACCACGAACATCTCCTCGTGCTTCACGGTGCCGAGCCCGTTGAGCACCACCGCGACGCGGCGCGAGTCCAGCTCGGGGGTCTCGGCGAGCACGCCCTCGACCAGGACCCTCGCCAGCTCCTCCGCCGTGGGCAGCGGCTGCTCGTCGATGCCGGGCTCGCCGTGGATGCCCAGCCCGATCGCCATCCTCCCCTCGGGGACATGGAACAGGGCGTCGTCCGCACCGGGCAGGGTGCAGCCGTCGAAGGCGACACCCAGGGTGCGGGTGGCGTCGTTGGCCTTCCAGGCGATGCGCTCGGCCTCGTCGAGGGAGGCACCGGCCTGGATCGCAGCCCCGGCGAGCTTGAACACCGGCAGGTCCCCGGCGATGCCTCGGCGGTCGCGGTGCTCGCCCGTCTGCCCGGAGGCCACGTCATCGCTGACCGCGATGATGCGCACGTCGATGCCCTCGGCGCGGAGCTTCTCGGCGGCCACGCCGAAGTGGAGCACGTCCCCGGCGTAGTGACCGAAGCCCAGGATCACGCCGCCGCCGTTCTCGGCGTTCTTGGCGACCGAGTACACCTGGTCGGCCGACGGCGAGGAGAAGATGTTGCCGCAGGGCGCACCGTGGGCGAACCCGGGGCCCACCCAGCCGGCGAACGCCGGGTAGTGGCCGGAGCCGCCGCCGACCACCAGGGCCGGCTGCCCGGCGGGCGTGGCGCGCTTGCGCACCACACCGCCGTGCACGCGCAGCAGCTCCTCGGGATGGGCCGCGACCAGTCCCTCGACGGCGTCGGAGGGGAAGGTCTTCGGGTCGTCGAACAGGTAGGTCACGGCGCTCACTTCTCTGTGCTGGGTGGGGTGGGGCGACGGGGCGGATCCGCCGACGGGAAGACGAGTCAGGCGGCGGTGTAGCCGCCGTCGATGGACAGGATCGACCCGGTGACGAAGCTGCTGGCGTCGGCCGCGAGGTAGACCGCGGCGCCCGCGAGCTCCTCCGGCTCGCCCGGTCGGCCCATCGGGGTCATGAGGTTCCACTGGTCGATCTGAGCACCGCCCTCCTCGTAGAACCCGCGGGTCAGCTCGGTGCGCATGTAGCCGGGGGCGATCGCGTTCACGCGCACCCCGCGCTCGGCCCACTCCAGCGCCGCGCTGCGGGTGAGGTTGTGGACCGCGGCCTTGGACGCGTTGTAGGAGGCCTGGGTCTGGGGGATGTTGGCGATGATGCCGCTCATGGAGCCGGTGTTGATGATGCTGCCGCGGCCCCGCTCGAGCATGCGTCGGCCCACGGCCGAGAGCACGTGGTAGACGCCGTCGAGGTTAAGGCTCATCACGGCGCGCCACTTCTCGGCGTCGCCGTCCTCGACGGGGTGATGGATGGTGCGACCGGCGTTGTTCAGCAGGATCTCGATCCCGCCGGTCTCGTCCTCCACCTCGGCCACGACCTTCTCGACCATCTCCTGGTCGGTGACGTCCAGATGGCGGTAGGAGACGGCCACGCCGGTCTGCGCGGCGAGCTCCTCCGCCGCCCGGCGGCCGGTCTCGTCGTCGATGTCGGCCAGCACGATCGGGGCGCCGTGCTCGGCGAGGCCGCGCGCCATCGCCAGGCCCAGGCCCTTGGCGCCGCCGGTGACCAGGGCGGTGCGGCCGGTGAGGTCGAAGAGGGGGGAGATGCTCTGTGCCATGACTGGCTCCTTCGAGGTCGAGAGGAAGACGAGATCCCCGGGACCGGCCCGCGGTCCGATCCCGGGGCAGGGGTCAGGACTCGGGGACGATGTCCCTCTTGCCGAGCCGGGGCTGCTCGACCTTCAGCGCGAAGGTCATGAGGAAGGCGAGGGCGTAGAGGGCCACGAACGCCCAGACCACCCCCACGTTCCCACCCCAGGGCCGGACCACGGCGACCACGGCGGAGCCGAGGAAGGTCGCACCGCCCGCGGCGGTGGTGTACATGGCCATCGCCGCGCCCTTGTGCTCGGGGGCGAGCGCGGGCATGATCGCGCCGAGCGGCACGAAGCCGGCCAGCAGGATGCCGAAGACGGTGCCTGCGACGACGGAGACGATGAATCCCCAGTCGGAGCCGGCCGGCACCCAGTGCGGCACGTACCACCACAGCAGCAGGCCGATCGCGGAGCCGACGATGCCGAACCAGCGCACCGTGGTGGTCCAGCCGATGCGGTCGCCGAGCGCGCCGAAGGCCGCGTTGAACAGGATGTTCCCGGCGAAGACGACCGAGGTCATCAGCAGCCAGCGGGACTGGCCCCAGCCGAGCGTCTCGGCGATCACGGTGGGCAGGATGATGAACATGCCGAACTGCGGGGCGGTGTTGATCAGGCGGGTCAGGAAGCCCATCATCACGCGCTTGTTCTTCAGCGAGAGCACGACTCCCGAGAAGATGACCTGGCGGCTGCTCTCGCCCTCGGGGGCGAGGCGACGGTCGCCGTGCTCCTCGCGCACTCCGAGGTAGGCGATCAGGAAGCCGGCGACCACGATCGCGGTGGAGGCGACCATGGCCCAGCGCTCGCCGAAGAGGCCTCCGCCGAAGGCGGGGATCAGGCCGATCGCGACCAGCGAGCCGATGGTCGGCATGCCACCGGTGAACATGACGTAGAACCAGCCCACGGCGGCGCCTGCACGCTCCTTCGGGGAGACCGCGTTGACCCACACCAGGAAGGCGAAGGCGAACAGCGGGAAGCCGAAGCCGCGGAACAGGTAGCTGGCGAAGATCAGGGGCACGGATTCGGTCGCCAGGGCGCCGACGAAGGCGGCCTGGAAGACGACCCAGACGGCGACGCCCAGCAGCATCACCTTCCGCGGGCCCCAGAGGTCCGAGAGGGCGCCGGCGAGGTACGAGCCGATCAGGGTCGCCAGGGAGTAGAAGGTGATGACCGTGGCGGCGAGGTTGATCATCTCGTCGCCGCCGCCGAAGACCTCTGCCATGTGCGGGGAGACGAAGTTCGTCTCGACGCCGTTGCCGGTCATGAAGACCAGCACGCCGAGGAAGCCCCAGCGCAGGACGTGCGGGATGCCCAGCTTGTCCAGGCGGGTCTCCCGGATCGAGCCGGGGACGGCGGTGCCGTCGGTGGTGGGCGATGCGGTGCTCATGCGGGCACTCCTATGTGCTGGGGAGGAGGGGCGGCACGGCGCGGCCGACGACGCGAGTGGGCGCCGGCCGCGCCGAGCGGTGGGTCAGAGCCCGGGGACGATCGAGACCTTCACGGACGAACCGGCGGAGTCGGCGACCGCGTCGAGCGCCTTCTGGAAGTCCGCGAGACCGAACTGGTGGGTGCAGATGTCCTCGAGCGGGAGCTCGCCCTTCTCGATGATCTTGATCGCGCCGGGCCAGGTGTGCGGGCCCAGGTGCGCGCCGAGCACGTCGAGCTCCTTGTCGTCGGAGATGATCGACCAGTCCACCGAGACGTTCTCCTTGAACACGGAGTACTCCACGAAGCGGCCGAGCTTGCGCAGCAGGTTCAGGCCCTGCGGGACGGCGCTGGGGTGGCCGGTGCACTCGATGTAGACGTCGGCGCCGTAGCCGCCGGTCAGCGCGCGGATCTCCTCGTAGATGTCGACCTTCGAGGGGTTCAGGGTGAGGTCCGCGCCGCACTTCTTCGCGAGCTCGAGCTTGGCGTCGTCGAAGTCGAGGACGATGAGCTTCTGCGGGGTCTTGTGGGCGGCGCCGATGGTCGCGCCGAGGCCGATGGGGCCTGCGCCCGCGATGACCACGACGTCCTCGAACTGGATCCCGGCGCGCTCGACGGCGTGCAGGGAGCAGGAGAGCGGCTCCGCATAGGCGGCGTGCTGCGGGGCGATGTCCTTCGAGATCCGGTGGGCGCGGGCCAGGGGCGGCACGATCATGTACTCGGCCATGCCGCCGTCGTAGTGCTTGAAGCCGAACATGTCGTGCGGGTCGCACATCCAGTACCAGCCGCGGCGGCAGTACATGCACTCCTCGCAGGGGACGATCTGTTCGACGACGATGCGATCGCCGACGGCGACGCCGTGCGCGGCGAGCGCCTCCTCGGAGCCCTGGACGATCTCGCCGGTGATCTCGTGACCGGGGATGATGCCCGGCTCGACCCAGCGCTCACGGTTCTCGTCGCCCCAGAACTTCGCGGCACCGGCATAGGCCTTGAGGTCGCTCGCGCAGACGCCGGTGGCCTCGACGCGCAGCAGCAGCTCATCGGCGGCGGGGGTGGGCACGGGGCGCTCCTCGAGGCGGTAGTCCTCGGGGGCATGCATCACGACGGCCTGCATGGTGGTCGGGATTTCGGTCATCTCGGCACATCTCCTTCGATACGTTCCGGGGCACTCCCGGGTGCGCAGACGCAGTCGACGTCGCCAGCGCCCGTTCGAGCGACAGTAGAGGACGCGTGCACATTCGTCAAGCACAAATGTTCCGTCTCGGCGATCGAGAGGTCGGTCGGTGCCCCTCCAGGAGGAGTGCGCTCAGGCGGGCGGCTCGACGCCGGCGGCGGCCAGGACCGCCTGCGCCGTCGGCAGGTCGGTCACCAGGGAGCTGAACATCCCCGTCTTGGCCCCGGCCAGGATCGACGGCGCCTTCTCCGCCCCGGCAGCCAGGGCGATCGTGGTGGGGATGGCCCGCAGCATCTCGAGCGGGGGCCGCACCAGGAAGTCGGATCCCGGGAAGGTCAGGGGTGCCCCGTCGGCGTCGAAGAAGTGCAGGCAGATGTCTCCGGCGGCGTCCTGCAGTGCGGGCTCCTCGCGCGGCACCACCGAGGTGAGGCTGGAGCGCCCGCGGTACGGGGCGCCGATGCCGACCACCGCGGCCCGCGCCCCGTCCCACAGGTCCACCACCGAGCGGAAGCCGGGGTCCGCCTGGAGCGAGGCCCAGAGGGTGGGGCTGGTCAGCGCGGGGGCGAAGAGGAAGCGAGGCTGCGCACCGGTGCGCTCGGCGAAGCGGCGCACGGTCTCGTTGGTCTGGAACGACGGATCGGGCTCCTGCTGGCCGCCGACGGTCGGGACGATCAGCACGCCCGGCATCTGGGGCATCCCGCCCATGCCGGTGACGGCATGGATCGTCTTGCCCGAGGAGATGAGGACGACCTCGCCCGCGCGGATCTCCAGCTCCCCCAGCTCCTCGGCGAGCAGGTCGCCGATCCCCCGGTACCCGCGCTGAGCCTGGTCGCCGGGAGCGATGCGCACCGAGGCGATGCCCAGCAGGTCGCGCAGGCTCGCGGCGAGCTCGGAGAGATCCGCGGTGGGGACGTCGAGCACGTCGAAGCGGACCATTCCGATCCGTCGCGCTTCGGCCAGCAGCTTGCTGACCGACGGGCGGGAGACGCCGATCCTGTCGGCGACCTCGGCCTGGCGGAGCCCGTCGAGGTAGTACGCGGAGGCGGCGCGGTGGAGCAGATGCAGATCCATCGAAGTCTCGAGCACGGCGCTCTCCTCATCATCGGGGTCGGCGGCGCGGGCGACGCGCAGCACGGGGTGCGGGGGCGTGAGAGACGACAGAGCGCCCCCACAGCTCCGCGGGAGCCCTGGACACCGCCACAGGAGCACAATCGTTCCGCACTTCTGTCCGACTGGCAAGCGTCAACCCTGGCATGCACCGACTCGCCGCCCCCGCGCCGATGCTCCTGGGGGTTCTGCATCGTCGATGGCAGGATAGGTCGGCGCGCATCCTCCTGCACATCCCCACATGCTGTGCGCGCCAGGCGGCGAGGAGGCCCCCGTGGCAGGAGAGCGGCACCGGAGGACGGACCAGGAGATGAGGCACGCGATGGCGGGAGCAGAGAGCGTGGTGCTCGGCGTCGATATCGGCACCTCGAGCACGAAGGGCGTGCTGGTCGACCTCGAGGGGACGATCCTGCGCAGCGCCGTCCGCGAGCACTCCGTGCAGCGCCCCGCCCCGGGGCAGGTCGAGATGGACGCACGCATCTGGTGGTCCGAGTTCCTCTCGATCGCCCAGGAGCTCACCGGCCCCGGTGATGCGACGGTCACGGCCGTCGGGGTCTCCGGGATGGGCCCCTGCGTGCTGCTGACCGACGAGCACGGCGCTCCCGTGCGCGCGGCGATCCTCTACGGCGTCGACACCCGCGCCGAGGAGCAGATCCAGCAGCTGACCAACGTGCTCGGCAAGGAGGAGATCCTCGCCCACTGCGGTGCCCTGCTGAGCTCGCAGTCCGCCGGCCCGAAGATCGGCTGGGTCGCCGAGCACGAGCCCGAGGCCTACGCCCGGGCCCGTCGGGTGTTCATGCCCGCCTCCTACCTGGCCTTCCGTCTCACCGGCGCCTACGTGATGGACCACATCAGCGCCAGCCAGTCCCCGCCGCTGTACTGCCTGCGCCGGCAGCGCTGGCACACCGAATGGTCCGAGCACGTCGCCCCCGGCCTCGAGCTGCCGCAGCTGCGCCGCCCCGGCGAGGCCGCGGGCACGGTGAGCGCCGAGATCACCGCCCAGGTGCCGGGCCTGCCCACGGGCATCCCGGTGATCACCGGGACGATCGACGCCTGGGCGGAGGCGGCGAGCGTCGGCGCCACCCGCCCCGGCGATCTGATGCTGATGTACGGCACCACGACCTTCCTCGTGGCCACGACCCACGAGCCGGTCGCCAGCCGCACCCTGTGGCCCACCTCGGGCATCGAGGAGGGCACCTTCAGCCTCTCCGGTGGCATGGCCGCCTCCGGGGCGATCACCGGCTGGCTGCGGGACCTCACGGGCGAGCATGGCTTCGACGACCTCGTCGCGGAGGCGGAGCAGAGCCCTCCGGGGGCGAACGGCCTGCTGATGCTCCCCTACTTCGCGGGCGAGCGCTCCCCCATCTCCGACCCGTCGGCCCGCGGGGTGGTCGCAGGGCTGACCCTCTCGCACACCCGCGGCGACCTGTACCGCGCCGCGCTCGAGGCCGCCGCCTACGGGGTGCGCCATCACCTCGAGACCCTCGAGGCCGCCGGCCTGCCGATCCGTCGGGTGGTGGCCGTCGGCGGCGGGGCGGGCCACGACCTGTGGCCGCAGATCATCTCCGACGTCACCGGGCTCACCCAGGAGATCCCCCACAGCACCGTCGGCGCCTCGTACGGCGGCGCACGCCTCGCCGCCGAGCTCGCCCATGGCACCGACACCTCCGGCTGGAACCCCGGCGATCACCGCTGCGTCCCCGATCCCGCGCACCGCGAGCGCTACGACGAGCTCTACCGCCTCTACCGCGAGCTCTACCCGGCCACCCGCGACATCACCCACGCCCTGGCGCGGATGCAGCAGGGCTGATCGGCAACGGCTCGCTGTCCGGGAACGACCGGCTGAGCGTACGGTGGCCCCCACGACGGGTCTCCCGTCGGCCGACCGCATCCCGCGCCCGGACCTGGAGGTTCCCATGCACGCCGATCGCCTCACCGACTCGCTCAGCCTGCACGCCGAGGGCCCGTACTGGTCCGACACCTGGGGAGGGCTGCGCTGGGTGGACATGCTCGCCGGGGACATCCTGCACCTGGACCCCTCCGCCCACGGTGCAGGTGCCGACGCCGGCCTCCTCACCGAGGGGCCGAACGGCGCCGTGACCCGGCTGCCCACGCCGAGCCGCGTGGTGGCCTGCGTACGGCCCGCCGCCGGCGGCGGGGCGGTGCTCGCGCTCGAGAAGGGCTTCGCCCTCGAGGACCCCGACGGCTCGATCACCGCCCTGCCGCCGCTGTGGGACGAGGACGTGCGCATGAACGAGGGCGCGATCGCCCCGGACGGCTCGTTCCTGTGCGGCTCGATGGCCTACGACCAGCGCGACGGCGCCGCCGCGATGTGGCGCCTGCTGCCCGACGGCACCACCACCCGCCTCTTCGGTGACCTCACGATTTCCAACGGCCTCGCCTTCTCGGCCGACGGGACGCGGGCCTTCTACGTGGACACCCCGACCGGGCGGGTGGACGTCTTCGACTGGTCCGACGCGGACGGTCTCGTCGGCCGCCGTCCCTTCGCGGACCTCACCGGCGAGGACGGCCATCCCGACGGGCTCTGCCTCGATGCCGCCGGGAACGTGTGGGTGGCGATGCACTCCGGCAGCCAGGTGCTGGGACTGGACGAGCACGGCGCGGTGGCCGAGCGGATCGCGGTGGACGCCCGGCAGGTCACCGCCTGCGCCTTCGGCGGAGCGGACCGCGACACCCTGTTCATCACCACCAGCCGCGAGAACCTCGCCCCGGGCGATGACCCGGCCGCCGGCTCCCTGTTCGCGGTGCGGCCCGGAGTGCGCGGCGCGGCCGAGGAGCTGCTCTTCGGCGACTGACCTCGCAGGGACCGGGCCCCGGCCCGAGCCCGATTCCTCCCGGCGGCCGACGCCCCCTCGCGCACCGCCGCGGCGGGCCCCCGGGGGCGTGAAGAGGCGGGTCAGGCCGTGGTGCCAGAGCCTGCTGCCGGACCGGACCCCGTTGCCGGGCCGGAGCCCGCTGCCGCGGCGCTCTCGGCAGTGCGGTCGCGGGCCACGCCCGTGGACAGCGAGTCCAGCATGTCGTCGAACTCCTCCATCGCCTTCACGGGCGGTCGCGGGGTGATCAGACTGACCACGATCGCGAGCACGAGGCAGACCAGGAAGCCCGGGACGATCTCGTAGAGGTGCTGCTCGCCGAACAGGCCCAGCATGACGTCAAGCTCCTCGCCGTCCGCGCCCCAGGTCTGACCCCAGACGAAAACGACCACGGCACCGGCGACCATGCCCACGGCGGCACCGGCCATCGTGAGCCGGCGCCAGAACAGCGACAGGATGACGATCGGGCCGAAGGCCGCCCCGAAGCCTGCCCAGGCGAAGCCGACCAGGCCCAGCACCGAGCTGTCCGGGTTCATGGCCAGGATCAGTGCGATCACCGAGACGGCGAGCACGCCGATGCGGCCGCCCCACAGGGCGCCCTTGGCGCTGAGCGTGATGCCGATGCCGCCCAGGAGGTCCTCGATCAGCGCGGAGCTGGAGACGATCAGCTGCGAGGAGATCGTGGACATGATCGCGGCCAGCACCGCCGCCAGCAGGAGCCCGGCGATCGCCGGATGGAACAGGAGCTGCGCGAGATCCAGGAACACGGACTCGCCGTTGGTGGCATCGGTGAGGACCGCATCCTGGTTCTGCTGGAAATACGCCAGGCCCGCGAGCGCGGTGAACACGGCGCCGACGACGCAGATGATCATCCAGCTCATGCCGACCACGAAGCCGTACTTGGCATCACGTGAGGAGCGCAGCGCCATGAAGCGCACGATGATGTGCGGCTGGCCGAAGTACCCCAGCCCCCAGGCCGCCGAGGAGACGATGCCGATGAAGGTGCCGCCCGCGGTGAGGGACCCGAAGGTGGTGTTGACCTCGCCCACCGACTCGAACATCGCCACCGGACCGCCGACCACGAACATCGCGACCACCGGCACAGCGATCAGGGAGACCATCATGATCATGCCCTGGACCACATCGGTGTAGCTGGCGCCGAGGAACCCGCCGAAGAGGGTGTACAGAATGGTGACACCGGCGACCAGCAGCATGCCCGTCAGGTAGGAGCCGCCGAAGGTCGATTCGAAGAACACGCCGCCGGCGACCATGCCGGAGGAGACGTAGAAGGTGAAGAACAGCAGGATGATCACGCCGGCGGCGACGCGCAGGATGTTCGTGCGGTCGTGCAGACGGTTGCCGAAGAAGCTCGGCACCGTGATCGCGTTCCCGGCGATCTGCGTGTACTGACGCAGCCGCGGCGCGACGAAGAACCAGTTCAAGCCGGCGCCGACGGTGAGGCCGATCGCCATCCACGCCTCGACCAGTCCGTTCATGTACAGCGCGCCGGGCAGGCCCATCAGCAGCCAGCCCGACATGTCCGAGGCGCCGGCGGAGAGCGCGGCGGTGAACGGGTGCAGCTGCCTCCCGCCCAGCATGTAGTCCTCGCCGTCCGAGGTCTTGCGGAAGGCGTACAGGCCGATGCCGATCATCGCACCGAAGTAGACGGTCAGGGCGATGATCTTGAAGGCGAGATCCATGAGGGGGCTCCGGTCTCAGGGGAAGAAGGGGGGCGGGGATCAGGGGCTGGGTCGGGGCGCCGGTGGCCCGAGGGTCGCCGACAGGACGCCAGGGGCGTCCGGGAACAGGGTGGGGTCGACTGTACGCCTCAGGGGCGCCGATCACGGAGTTCGTTGCGAGACGGTGATGAAGGCCGAGCGCCTCCGCACCCCGCCGCACCCACAGCACTGGTCCTCGCAGCACTGTGCGCGGGAGCTCCCACAGGGAACTCCCGCGCACAGGGGTGCGGTGAGCGGATCGGGGCCGATCAGCCGGACTGTCTCGCTGCTCTCCTCCCGCTCACGCTGCGCAGCCGGCTCGTCCCTCGCCGACCTCTGCGCGCTCGCAGTTCGTCGATCAGCCGAACAGAGCCTCGGTGTCGTCGTCGACCCAGTCCAGGGTGCGCTCGACGGCCTTGCGCCACAGGCGCATGTAGCGGTCGCGGGTCTCGTCATCCATCGCGGGCTCCCACCGCTTGTCCTCGGCCCAGTTGTCGATGACGTCCTGCTCGCCCTCCCAGAAGCCGACCGCGATGCCGGCCGCGTAGGCCGCGCCGAGCGCGGTGGTCTCGATGACCTTCGGACGCACCACCGGCACGCCGAGGATGTCGGCCTGGAACTGCATGAGGGTCTCGTTCATGACCATGCCGCCGTCGACCTTGAGCTCGGTGAGCTCGACGCCCTCCGACGCCGCATCGGCGATCGCCGCGTCCAGCACCTCGCGGGACTGGAAGGCCGTGGCCTCCAGCACCGCCCGGGCGATGTGGGACTTGTTGTGGAAGCGGGTCATGCCGACCATCGCGCCGCGCGCGTCGGAGCGCCAGTGCGGGGCGAACAGGCCCGAGAAGGCCGGGACCACGAACAGGCCGCCGTTGTCGTCGACCTTCTTGGCGAGGTCCTCGATCTCGGGGGCGTCCTTGATCAGGCCCAGGTTATCGCGCACCCACTGCACCAGCGAGCCGGTCACGGCGACGGAGCCCTCGAGCGCGTAGATCGGCTTGGCGTCACCGATCTTGTAGGCGACGGTGGTGAGCAGGCCGTTCTCGCTGCGCACCAGGTCCTCACCGGTGTTGACCAGCATGAAGTTGCCGGTGCCGTAGGTGTTCTTGCCCATCCCGATCTCGAAGCAGGCCTGGCCGAAGGTGGCAGCCTGCTGATCGCCGAGGATGCCGGCGATCGGGGTGTCGATGAGCAGGTCGTTCTTGCGGCCCGTGCCGTACACCTCGGAGGAGGAGCGGATCTCCGGGAGCATGGACAGCGGGACACCCATGTCCTTCGCGATGTCCTCGTTCCAGTCGAGGGAATCGATGTTCATCAGCATCGTGCGCGAGGCGTTGGTGACGTCGGTGACGTGGATGCCGCCGTTGATGCCGCCGGTCAGGTTCCACACCAGCCAGGAGTCGGTGTTGCCGAACAGCAGGTCACCGGCCTCGGCCTTCTCGCGCGCGCCGTCGACGTTCTCGAGGATCCAGGCGATCTTGGGGCCGGAGAAGTAGGTCGCCAGCGGCAGGCCCACACGCTCCTTGTACTTGTCCGCACCCTCGTCACCGGCGAGGCGGTCGCAGATCTTCTGGGTGCGGGTGTCCTGCCAGACGATCGCGTTGTACACCGGCTCACCGGTGTTCTTGTCCCACACCACGGCGGTCTCGCTCTGGTTGGTGATGCCGACGGCGGCGAGCTGGTGGCGGTTGATGTCGGCGCCGGTGAGGGCCTCACCCACGACGGAGCGGGTGTTCTTCCAGATCTCGATCGGGTCGTGCTCGACCCAGCCGGACTTCGGGAAGATCTGCTCGTGCTCCTTCTGCCCGGTGGAGACGATCTGCCCCCCGTGGTCGAAGACGATTGCACGGGTCGAGGTGGTGCCCTGGTCGATCGAGAGGATGTACTGCTGCTGGTCGGTCATCGGAACTCCTTCGTGGTGATGAGCGGGGTACTGGTGTCATGGTGCCGGACGGCTCCGTGCAGCGCACGGGAGCCGCCCGGCTGAGGGGTCAGAAGGCGATGCTGGCGAGACCGCCGAGGGCGCCGCCGAGCATCGGACCGACGATCGGGACCCAGGCGTAGCCCCAGTCGCTGCTGCCCTTGTGGGGGATGGGCAGGACGGCGTGGGCGAGGCGCGGGCCGAGGTCTCGGGCGGGGTTGATGGCGTAGCCCGTGGGGCCGCCGAGGGAGGCACCGATCGAGACGACCAGCAGCGCGACCGCGAGCGGGCCCAGGCCGTGCGGGGTGTTGCCGAACATGACGATGACGAAGACCAGCACGAAGGTCGCGATGATCTCGGTGACCAGGTTCCAGCCGTGGGAGCGGATCTCCGGGCCGGTCGAGAAGGTGCCGAGGATGGTGCCGGCGTCCTTCTCCTGGTCGTAGTGGGTCTTGTAGGCGAGCCAGGCCACGACGGCGCCGAGGAAGGCACCGATCATCTCGGCCAGGAAGTAGGCGATCGTGTGGGCGAAGGTCACGGCGATGCCGGGGCCGTACTCCTCGGCACCGCTGGTCAGCAGGCCGATGGTGACCGCGGGGTTCAGGTGGGCGCCGGTCTTGTAGGCGACCCACACGCCGGCGAAGACCGCGAGGCCCCAGCCGAAGTTGATCAGCAGCCAGCCGCCGCCGTTGCCCTTGGTCTTGCCCAGGATCACGTTGGCGACGACACCGCCGCCGAGCAGGGTGAGCATCGCCGTGCCGGCGATCTCGTACAGGAAGATGGTTGCCATGGGGCCTCCTCGTCGAGCGGCCCCGCTGCAGTGCGGGACCGGTGGCATCCGTGGGTCCGGCGGACGGCGTCCGCAGGCCCTCCGCAGGCGGGTGCCCGCGGGGTGGTGCGCCGCCTCCCCGGCCGGTTCACGGCCGGGGAGGCGACCGATCAGTTCTTGACGGGCACCTCCGAGACGCCCGCGAGACGGGCGGCGACGATCTCGTCGGACGTCACGGACTCACCGGCGCGTCGCGCGTCGATGACGTCCCGGTAGGCCTCGACCTCGCGGCGCACGGCGGTCTGGTCCCAGCCGAGCTCCGGGGCGAGGATCTCGGCGATCTCCTCGGCGGCGGCGACGCCGCGATCCCGGGTCTCGTAGTCCAGTCGGGTGCGGCGCTGCAGCACGTCGGCCAGGTGGCGGGCCCCCTCGGCGCGGACCGCGTACGAGACCTCGGCGCGCAGGTAGCGCGGCGCGTGCTCGAGGGGCGCGGCGAGGTCGGGGTTCGCGTCGATCAGGGCGAGCACGTCGCTCAGCAGTGCGCCGTAGCGGAAGAGCAGGCGGTCGGTGCGGATCTCGTCGAAGCCGTACCGTCGGCCGATCTCCTGCTTGTCCCGCACCAGGGCCTGATAGCCCTGGGCGCCGACCACGGGGATCGAGCGGGTGAGGCTGGGGCGGCCGGGCTGGGAGTCCTTGATCGCGAAGTCGACGACGTCCTCGGCCATCACCCGATAGGTGGTGTACTTGCCGCCCGCGATCGCGCTGAGGCCCGGCTCCACCTCCATCACGGTGTGCTCGCGGGAGACCTTCGCGGAGCCCTTGCCCTCGCCCTTGCCCGCGCTCTTGGCGATCGGCTGCAGCAGGGGGCGCAGCCCCGAGTAGACGCCGATGACGTCCTCGCGGGTGAGGTCATCGGCGAGCACCTCGTTGGCGTGGTCGAGCACGTAGTCGATGTCATCGCGGGTCGCGCCCACATCGCGCGGGTCCTGGGTCCAGGGGGTGTCGGTGGTGCCGATGACCCAGTACTCGTCCCAGGGGATGATGAACAGGACCGACTTCTCGGTCTGGGTGATGATGCCGGTGTCCGGAGCGGCGGGGATGCGGTCCCGGGCGACCGTGATGTGGATGCCCTTGGAGGCGAGCACCTCGAGACCGGCCTCGGCCCCGGCGAGCTCCTGCTGCTCCTGGGTCCAGACGCCGCCGGCGAGGATCGTCTCGCGGGCGTGGACCTCGAACTCCTCGCCGGTCTCCTCGTCGCGGACCCGAGCACCGATCACCTGCTCACCCTCGTGCAGGTAGCCGACCACGGTGGTGTAGTTCGCGACCGCGGCGTCGTGCTGCGCGGCGGAGCGCACCAGCATCATCACGAAGCGGGCGTCGTCCATCTGCGCGTCGTAGTACTCCAGAGCGCCGACGGCCTTCTCGCCGTCCAGCGCCGGGAAGACCTCGAGCATCTTCTCGTGCAGCAGGTGGCGGTGGAAGGGGACGGCGCGCTTGCGACCGATCGACTGCATCGCGTCGTAGAGCATCACTCCGGAGCCGATGAAGCCGCGGTCGACGACCTTCCGGAAGAAGGGGAAGACGAACTTGATCGGCTTCACCAGGTGCGGGGCGGTGTGCTCGAGCAGCAGGTCTCGCTCGCGCAGCGCCTCGGCGACCAGCTTGAAGTCGAGCATCTGGAGGTAGCGCAGGCCGCCGTGCATGAGCTTCGAGGAGCGCGAGGAGGTGCCCGATGCCCAGTCGTGGGACTCGACGAGGCCGACGGAGAGACCGCGGGTGGCCGCGTCGAAGGCGGCGCCGGCTCCGTTCACCCCGCCGCCGACGACGAGCACGTCCAGCGGCGCCTGCGCGGTGGCGGCACGGAGACGGGCGAGGTGCTCCGCCCTGCCCGCAGGGGTGAGTGCGGACCGCTGCTGATCGGACACGGGCTGCTCCTTCGCATCGACGCCATCTGGCTCCTACCCCGTCGGCCCGGCGCTCTCGCAGCGTCGGCCGCTGTCCCGGCGTTCGGGACGGGGCCTCCCCCATCCTGTGACCATCGTGCAGGGGCCCGCAAGCCGGATGCACGAACGTGCAACACTGGCCCCATGACCCGCGATTCGCGCCTCGAGGACCTCTTCGCCGCTGCACGGATGTACTACGTCGAGGGCCAGACGATGGAGACCATCGCGGGACGCTTCCGGGTCTCCCGCTCGACCGTGTCCCGGATGCTGCGCGATGCCCGCGATTCGGGGCTGGTGGAGATCTCCCTCCGCCCGCCCGAGGCCCAGCGGGTCGAGGACCTGGCCCGGCGCATCGCCCGCCAGTACGGCGTGCAGGTGCGGGTGGTGCCCGCCGCTCCCGGCGACGACGAACGGGAGCGGCTGCACACGGTCGCCGCGGCCGGCGGCGAGCTGCTCGACGAGATGCTCGAGCCGGGCACCACGCTCGGCATCGCCTGGGGCACCACGATGGCGGCGCTGCTGGGCACTGTGCGCTCCCGGCCGGTGCCGGGACTGCGGATCGTGCAGCTGAACGGCGCGATCAACGTCGAGGGGTCGGGGCTGACCTACATCGCCAATGTGCTCGCCCGGGCGGCGACCCGCTGGGACGCGACCGTTCACCAGTTCCCGGTGCCGGCCTTCTTCGACTACCCCGCCACCCGCGAGGCGATGTGGCGGGAGCGCTCGGTGCAGCGGGTGCTGTCCATCCAGCGCGAGGCCACGGTCGCGGTGTTCAGCGTGGGCGCCTTCGACGCCGAGGTCCCCAGTCACGTCTACACCCACAACTACCTCACCAGGGACGATCTGCGCTCGCTCCGGGCGGACGGGGCGGTGGGGGACGTGTGCACCGTGTTCCTGCGGGAGGACGGCACCTTCCGTGACATCGCCATGAACCAGCGCGGCTCCGGCACCGCCCCGGACCGACTGCTGCGGATCCCGCACCGACTCCTGGTGGCCTCCGGCTCCCGCAAGGCCCTCCCGCTGCGCGCGGCCCTGCGTGCCGGCGTGGCGACCGACGTGGTGGTCGACGAGGTCACCGCCGCGAGCCTGCTCGCCCTGCGGTGAGCCCGGTATGTGAGCGGCGGGGGCCGTGCCTCGCCCGCTTCCCCACGGCGCCCCTCACTCCGCGGCCCTCAGCACCGCGCCCCTCCGCACCGGGCCCTTCGCCCACGATTGCTTGCTTCTCAACCGTTTCCGGCCCGGAAGCGGCTGAGATCGAAGCATTCCCCCCCCCCGATGGCAGCGCTCGCACTGACGATCCCACCGGGCCGGTCCGGGCTCACCGCTGCCGTCGAGCGATCCGCATCGAGAGACCGCGGGCCCCGACCTCGTCGACCACGCGGCGGACCCGCTGCTCCTCAGGGACCCGCAGACCGCGCTCGGCCATCGTGCGACGCAGTCTGAGCAGGATGCGCAACGGCCGGAACAGGTCCTTCCCATTGGCGCGGCTGAGCGTCCATCCACTGGAGGCGAGCTCGTCGCGGCGCACCTCGTCCTCGCGCCATTGCCCTTTCGTGAGTCGGTGGCCGTCGCCGTCGTACTCCAGGCCGAACCCGATCTCCTCCCAGGCCAGATCGATCTCCTTGATGCTCCCCGTCAGCGGCACGCGGACGGGCAGGTTCAGCGAGGGTGCCGGGAAGCCTGCTCTGGCGAGCAGCAGGCGGAAGATCGTCTCCCCCGGCGAGCGCACGCGTCGTCGCGCCAGGCGCAGCGCGTCGAGGGCGTGCGGCGTGCCCGCCCGACCGCGAGCGGAGGCCACTGCGCCGGTCAGGCTCTCGAGGCTCTCGCCCGGACTGCGGGAGCCGGGGCCGAGCACGGCGTCAGCCGCGGCGACGACGTCCCACAACGGCATCATCGTCGCGAGCTCGCGCAGCACCTCGGACGGGGCGGAGACGACGAGCGGGCCGAGATCCGCCGTCGGCCCCGGATGCTGGCGGTGCAGCACGGCGCCCTGCGCGACCCCTGAGCTGCCTCCCCGCGCGACCCGGGCGTGCAGCATCGGCAGGTGAGCCCCGAGGCGCAAGGACGCGTCGGCAGGCAGGGACGGGATCTGCTCGACCCCGTTGCGCTCGACCAGGTCCCGGTCACGGAGCGCGGCGATCCCGTCGTCGAGTGCGAGCGGGAAGGGGATCGCCCAGAACAGCGCGGCCGTCGTATGGCTGAGCACCGCACCGGCCTCGACCCGGTTCTGCAGCACCCACGCCATCGCGTTGAGCGTGGCGGGGTGGTCGGTGAGCGTCCGATAGCCGGGGAAGACGGTCGTGAAGTGCTCCGAGGCGAGCTGGCGCGAGTGGAAGCCCAGGTCACTCCATCTGCTGTGGTGGAGCAGGGCTCCTCGGTACCGCTCGGTCGACCTCCTCATGAGGCTGACGCTAAGCGAGCCGAACCTGTCGCACCCCCTCGCGGGCGGCGTTGTGGACGGCTACCCGATGTGGAGGAACAGCGCCCGGTCAGCGCCGATCGTGCCAGGACCATGCCGATCGCACCCGGTCAGCACCGATGGACCAGACGGAACCTCTCGCAGACGACGCTCATGTCCGGGGCGAATCCCGTTGCCGAGTGCTCGGTCCAGAACTCCTCATGGAGGCGGCGCCAGGACTCGAGGCTCCGGTCGTCCTCCCCTTCGTCGCGGGCGTGCTCTGCGGTGACCTCGTCAAACGGGACGACCGTGACCGCGGTGACCTCCAGGACGGCGCGCGGCGCTCCCGCGCCGTCGAGGATGATCGCGAGGTCGCCGACGCGCGGCACCTCCTCGCCGTCGGCCTCGTAATCCCCCAGTGCCGAGGCTGTCGCAGTCTTCACACCCTCGAGCACGAGCTGGAGCAGGCCGTCCGCTTGGGCCGCCGTGGCGCCGAAGGGCCAGGCCTCGGGCGGCTCGGCGGGAAGCTCGGGATGGGCGGCACGGGCCTCGTCCCAGAATTCCCTCTGTCGCGTCACATCATCGGTCACGGCACGACCGTAGCGGACGCACCGGCACCACACCGTCCCAGCACAGCCCGACCCCGCCCAGTCCTTCCGTCCGGCCGAACAGTCGACGATTGCGTCGATCTCAGCCGCTCCCGCCCCCGTAACGGTTCAGATCGAAGCAATCGCGGGAGGGCGGCGCGGCAGGCGGCCGGGCGCCGCGGCAGGCGGGCGGGCAGTCGCGGCAAGCGGGAGGGCGGCGCGGCAAGCGGGCGGGCAGTCGCGGCCGGGCGACGCGGCTGACACACCCGCCGCACCCGGCGCGACCGACGCACCCAGCACCCGAGACGCCGGGTCGCTGCTCAGCCTTCTGCGCCGGCCAGGTCCAGACGCTCGGGGTGGGTGTAGAGGTTCATGCGGCCGTCGCCGTCCTCGGCCGCGCGGGTGAAGCCCACCAGGGTCTGCCCGAACGACTCGGCAGTCTCGACCGCGAGGGAACTGGCGGCGGAGACGCAGGCCAGCAGCGGGATACCGGCCAGGCACGCTTTCTGGGTGATCTCGAAGCTGGCCCGGGAGGAGACCAGCAGGAAGCAGTCGCGCAGCGGGAGCCGGTCCTCGAGCAGGGCCCAGCCGATCACCTTGTCGACCGCGTTGTGGCGACCGACGTCCTCCCGCACCACCAGCAGGTTCCCCTCGAGATCCACGAGCGCGGCGGCGTGCACCCCGCCGGTGCGGGCGAAGACGGCCTGCTGCTCGCCGAGGGCGCGGGCGGCGGCGAAGATGACCCGGGGGTCCACCTGCCAGGTCATCGAGAGCCGGTGGCGGCTCTTCTGCCGCACCGCCTCGATGGACTCGGCTCCGCACACCCCGCATGCGGAGCCGGCGGAGAAGTTGCGGCTCACCAGCGGCAGCAGCTGCGGCCGGGCGGTGGTGAAGTCCATGACGTTGTAGGTGTTCTGCGCGAAGCCGGTGCCGTCATCGACCACGGCGCCGTCGCAGTAGCGGGCCTCGCGGATGTCCTCGCGGTCGGCGATCAGGCCCTCCCCGTGGAGAAAGCCGTGGATGAGCTCGACGTCGTGGCCGGGGGTGCGCATCGTGAGCGAGAGCTGCTGCCCGTTCAGGCGGATGTCCAGCGGCTCCTCGACGGCGACGTGGTCGCCCTTGCGCCCCGCGTACAGCCTGCCCTCACGCACCCGGACGGTGCGGATCCGCGTCGTATCGGTGACCCTGCCCATCCTCCGAGGATAGACGGCCCACCTGCGGTGCGGTCACCGGAGCGAACGGGCGTCACAGGGCGCCAGCTGCGGCGCAGCCAGCTGAGCGAGCGGCCGGCACCGGGTGAGCAGCCGCGGCAGGCCGAGCCGTCGCGGGCCGCCGACTCCGCAAGCCCCGCATTCAGGCGTGCCCCTCGTGCTCTCGTCGGCCCTCCTCACGCGCCTGCGCCCGTTCCTTGACTCCCGCCAGACGACGATCCCAGCCGACGGCGACCAGACCCAGGAGATCGGACACCTCCCGGATCCGGGACGGGTCGACCCGATGCACCCGTCGGCGGCTGACCAGCGAGACCCGCACGATGCCCGCCTCCTCGAGGAGGCGCAGATGCTTCGCCACGGCCTGCCGGCTCACCGCGAGGTCCCGCGCCACGGCGCCGGCGTCGTCGGGCTGTTCGGCCAGGCGCACCAGGATCCGCCGACGGGTGCGGTCGGCGAGGACGGAGAGGACGGCGTCGGCTCCGTCGGTGAGCAGAGCGTGGTTCACCGAACGGCTTCGGCGAGGGTTCGCGCGACGGCGAGCTCCTCCCGCCATCCCTGCGCATTGTCCTCGTAGCTCCGCCGACGCTCGGCAGCGGTCGCGGAGAGCCCGGCGAATCCCGTCTCCCGCACGGTCAGGAGCACCCCGTCCTGCTCGGGGACGAGCGTGAACTCGATGGTGTTGACGGGGGCGTCCTCGAGAGAGCCCGACTGGCCCACGAGCCACTGGAAGACGGCACGATGGGGCGGGTCCAGCTCGAGGGTGCGGATCTCGAACGTGCCGTGCACGGGATCGACGACGTGCGAGATGTCCCCGTCGGTCGTGATCTCGTGCTCTCGATACTCCCCGTCGTTGACGAACCAGCCGGGTTCGCTGATGATCGCGAAGACGGTCTCGTCACGGGCGGCGATGTGGATGCTGCGGAGGATCTCGTCGGGGACATCGTCCGTGGTCGTCGACGTCGGGTCCAGGGTCATGACTGCCTCTCGGTCGCTCCAGCTCTGGGGCCGGTCCGTCGACCCGGGAGGGTCGATCGGTCCCGTCATCCTGGCACCGCGCGCCACACAATGCAACCCCCTGGTTGCACTTGGGGGGTCGGTCAGCCACCGGAGCCGACACCGGGCGTGGTCACCCCGCGACGCCACCGCCGGACCCGGTCACTCCTCGGGAGCGGCCTCCGTGCGCGGCCCGCCCTCGGCGAGCTCCCGGGCCACTCCGAGCTGCTGCTCCCAGCCGTAAAGGTTCTCCTCGTAGTTGCGTCGGCGAACGGATTCGTCGAGTCCCAGCTTCGCGAATCCACGCTCGCGCACGGTCAGCCGCACCAGGTTCCGCTTCGCCGTTCCCGCCGGATCGATGACGAACTCGACCGTGTTGTTCGGGGCGTCGGAGATCTCGCCGAGCCCGCCTCCGAGCCAGCGGAAGAAGATCCGGTTGGGCGGCTCGTGGGCCTCGATCGAGAGCTGGAACCTGCCGTGGACGGGGTCGACGACCTCGGTGAGCGGCCCGTTGCGGGTGATGGTGTGCTCGCGGTACTCGCCGTCGTTGATGAACCACCCCGGTTCGCGGACGATCGCGAACACCCTCTCGGCGTTGGCGTGGATCAGCACGCTGCGCACGATCTCGTCGGGGACCGGACTGTCGGCTGGGAGGACGGACTCATCGGCCATGACTGTGCTCCTCACGATCGGGCGGCGGCCTCATCGCCGCCTGCGGGGGATCCTGTCAGACTTCGGGTATCCGGGCGAGCGCCCGCTGGAGGCGGGCGCTCACGGGCGGCGAGGGCGGGCCGCTGCTCGTGCACGGCTCGGCCCGGCTCGTGCAGTCACTGGTCGCCGCAGATCTCGTGGACCGCTGCCGCCTGCTGACCTTCCCTGTCCTGCTGGGCGGGGGGAAGCGGCTGCTCGCGGCCGGAGGCCCCGGTGACGGTCCCTCACCGTCGGCCGTCCGCCGGGAGGTGAGCTCAGGGCTTCGTGACCGCCGCGGCGAGCAGGTTCAGCGACTGCTCGAGATCCTCTTGCGGAATGACGGGGAAGCCGACCTTCTCGAGCAGCTTCTTGTCGGTGACCTTCGACCAGTCGTAGGTCAGGGACACCTCGGTGGAGTCCGAGCCCAGGGACTTCAGCTCGTAGAGCCACTCCCAGCCCAGCGGCTCCGTCGGCGCGGTGCCGTCCTCGGCCTCCGGGGCGGGCTGCCAGCCGATCATCTTGTTCTCGTCGTAGGCGCTGACGAAGTTGTGGGTGCGGTAGTCGCCGCCCATGGCCTCGCGGTGCATGTTCATCACGAACTTCTCGCCGGACTTATCGATGCGCTCGGTGTCGTCGGAGTTGCGGACGGTGCCGGAGCCGTCGAACTCGTGGTGCCGTGCGGGAAGCGTCAGCAGGTCGAACACATCCTTGGCGGGGACGTCGACGGTGCGGGTGGCGGTCAGGTGCGTCTGGTTGCTGTGCATGCCCCCACCCTGCCGTGCCGGCGCCGAGATGTCACCCGAGGAGCGACCGCCCGGTCACCGGTGCAGGTCACAGCGGATCAGCGACGGCCTCCCCGAGCGGCTGGGGCGCCCGCCCGAGCACGTTCTCGACGTCATCGCTGACCACGTCGAGCCTGCCCGAGGCGATCGCCGTGTAGGTGCTGATCCACGCGTCGAGCTGCCAGTCCGGGGCCCCGTAGGAGGCGCGCGAGGCACGGGCCTCGGCGAGGGTCTCGTCGACGAACTCGTACTCCTCACCGAGGGACCGGGTCATGAGCAGCGCGGCCTCGGCGAGCGAGACGGCGACCGGTCCGGTGAGGTCCAGGGTCCGGCCCGCCCACGGGACGGGGTCGCGCAGGATCCGTGCCGCCACCTCCGCCACGTCTCGGCGCGCCACGAAGGCGCAGCGTCCGGTGCCGCCCGGGCCCCGGATCACCCGGTCCTCGCCGGCGAAGTCCAGCAGCACGTCGGCGTAGAAGCTGTCGCGCAGCATCGTCCAGGAGAGCCCCGAGTCCCGCAGCATCTGCTCGGTCCTGCAGTGGTCACGGGCGAGGGTGAACTCGGCGTCCTCTGCGGCGCCGAGGAAGGACGTGTAGACGACGTGCCCCACCCCGGCCCGGGCCGCGGCGTCGATCGCGATGCGGTGCTGGTCCAGGCGGTCCGCGGACTCCCCGGCGGAGACGAGCAGCAGCGAGTCCGCGCCGGCGAAGGCCTCACGGCAGGCGACGGCGTCGGAGAACTCCGCCCGCACCGCCTCCACGCCCTCGAGCTGCGGGGCGCGGTGCAGGCTGCGCCCCACCATCCGCAGCTCGATCTCGCGGACCGGGGCCAGCAGCCGGGCCACCTGCCCGCCGATCCGCCCGGTCGCGCCGGTGACCGCGATCCGCATCAGACCAGGCCCTTCTCACTCAGCCAGGCGGTGGCGATGTCCGCAGAGGAGGCCTGGTCCTCGACGCTGCGACGGTTCAGCTCGATGAGCTCCTCGGCGCTGAGCGCCTCGGTCACGGAGGAGATCGCGGCCTCGCCGGCCTCGTCGATCTTCGCCGAGACCACGGGCACCACGTTCTGCGGGAGGATCATCGACTCCGGGTCCTCGAGCACCACCAGGTCGTTGGCGGCGATCGCGGGATCGGAGGTGTAGATGTCGGCCAGCAGTACGTCTCCGTCGGTGAGGGCCTGCACGGTGAGCGGACCGCCGGAGTCCTCGACCGGGACCACGGTGACGTCGACGTCGTAGACGGACTTCGCGCCCTCGGGCCCGTAGGGACGCACCTCGAACTCGCTGTTGGCGGCGATCGTCAGGTCCTCCTCGACACCGGCGAGGTCCCCGATCGTGGTGAGGGAGTGCTGCTCGGCGAACTCGGAGGTGGTGGTGTAGGAGTCCTGGTCGGTGGCCTCGGCGAAGGGCAGCACCCGCAGACCCTCGGGAAGGGACTCCCCGAGCGCGGAGGCGATCTCGTCCGGGGTCGCGGAGGCGGCCTCGGCATCGTAGAACTGGAGCAGGTTCCCGAGGTACTCGGGCATCACGTCCAGCGCTCCGCTCTCGAGCTCCGGCATGTACACCTCGCGCTGACCGATCTGGTACTGCCTCTCGACGGTCAGGCCCTCCGCCTCGAGCACCTGGGCGAACAGCTCCGAGAGGATCTCGTTGGAGTAGTAGGCCTGGGAGCCGATCACGATGGTGCCGTCGCCCGCACCGCCGCCGTCGGAGCCGCCTGCGCCGCCCTCCGCACCCTCTTCCTCGAAGGGGTCGGAGCTGCCGCAGGCGGCGGCGCCGAGGGCGATCCCTCCTGCGCCGAACGCGGCGAGCAGGTGGCGGCGGGTGCTGTGGATGCTCATGAGGTTCTCCTGAGGCTGTGTGGTGGGACGGTCAGGTCGTGGGTCGTGCGGCCGACGGGGGCGGGGTCCGAGGACTCGCGCGCCCCGGAATCTCAGGCGGGAGCCGTCTCCCGCGGGGCGGTGAGGCGCTGGGTGAGCAGCAGGGCGAGGTCGAGCAGCAGTGCGAGCGCGATCACCAGCAGGGAGCCGGCGATCATCTGCGGGTAGTTCTGGGTGCCGAGTCCCTGGAAGATGTAGCGACCCAGCCCGCCGTTGCCCACATAGGCGGCGAGCATCGCGGTGGCGACGACCTGCACGGTCGCGCCCCGCACCCCGCCGATCAGCAGGGGCATGCCCAGCGGGAGCTCGACCCGGGTGAGGATCTGCCATTCGGTCATGCCCTGGGCACGGGCGGCGTCCACGGTCGCCGGATTCACCGATTCGACGGCGGAGTAGGCGCCGGCCAGCAGGGACGGGATCGCGAGGATCACGAAGGCAAGCAGCGGAGCGGTGAGGCCGATGCCGAGCAGGAGCGCGAACAGGGTCACCAGGCCCAGGGTGGGCACCGCGCGGGCGGCCCCGGCGGCGGCGATCGCGAGGGACCTGCCGCGCCCGGTGTGCCCCACCAGCAGGCCCAGCGGCACGGCGAGCAGGGCGGCGACGGCCACGCCGAGCACCGTGTATCCGAGGTGCTCGAGGGTGCGCAGCGGGATCCCGGAGGGCCCGGACCAGCGCGTCCCGTCGGCGAGCCAGCCGAAGGCGTCGAGGAAGGGGTTGCCGGTCATGGCCGCCTCACCCCCTGTGCCCGGGTCCAGGGCATCAGGGCACGGCCCAGCAGCACGAGCAGGCCGTCGATGAGCAGGGCGAGCACGGCGGTGAGGACCACACCGGTGAGGATCTCGGCGACGATGCCGCGGCGGAAGCCGTCCACGAACAGCATGCCGAGGCTCGAGACGCCGAGCACGCCGCCGACGGTGACCAGCGAGATGGTGGAGACGGCGACCACCCGCACCCCCGCCAGCAGCACCGGCCCGGCCAGCGGCAGCTCCACCTGGAGGAAGCGGGCCCGGGGGGCGTAGCCCTGGGCGGTGGCGGCACCGAGCACGCTGCGGTCCACGGAGCGGAAGGCGTCCGAGGCGGCGGGGACCATCAGCGCGAGTCCGTACAGCGTCAGCGCGACCGCGATGTTCAGCGGGCTGCGCACCCCGGTGCCGATCAGGCCCGGCAGCAGCACGAACAGCGGCAGCGAGGGGATCGCGTACATCAGCCCCGAGGTGGTGGTCACCGAGGTGCGCAGCCAGCCGCGGGCGTTGGCCAGCTTCGCCAGCGGCAGCGAGAGCAGGAAGGCGATCAGGATCGGCGGGAGCGCCTGGAGCAGGTGCGAGCCGGTGTGCGCGGTGATCACGTCGAGGTTGTCGAGCACCCAGCTCACGAGTGCTCCCTCAGCACGCCGGCGGCGCGGCCGTCGGCGTCCACCACCACGTCGCGGCCGTCGACCCGTTCGACGTGCAGGGTCCGCGCCCCGCGGTCGGCGCCCACGAAGGACGCGACGAACTCGTCGGCCGGGTCGGCGAGGATCTCCTGCGGGGTGCCGACCTGCGCGATGTTCCCGCCGGGTTTCAGGATCACGACGCGGTCCCCGAGCAGGAACGCCTCGTCGATGTCGTGGGTGACGAAGACGATGGTCTTGCGCAGCTCCTTCTGGAGTCGCTGCAGCTCGCGCTGGAGCTCGCTGCGCACGATCGGGTCGACCGCGCCGAAGGGCTCGTCCATCAGCAGGATGTTCGGATCGGCGGCGAGTCCGCGAGCCACCCCGACGCGCTGCTGCTGGCCGCCCGAGAGCTGCGCGGGATAGCGCCGGGCGAGGGCGGGATCCAGGCCGACGGTCTCCATCAGCTGGTGGGCCCGTTCCCGCGCCTCCCGCTTCGTGGCGCCGCGCAGGACGGGCACGGTGGTGATGTTGTCCAGCACGGTGCGGTGCGGGAGCAGGCCCGCGGCCTGCATGACGTAGCCCAGGCTGCGGCGCAGCTGGACCGGATCCAGACCCGACACGTCGTCACCGTCGATGTGGATCCGGCCGGACGTGGGCTCGACCATGCGGTTGATCATCCGCATCAGGGTGGTCTTGCCGCACCCGGAGGAGCCCACCAGCACCACGGATTCGTGCGAGGCGATCTCCAGGCTGAAGTCCTGGACCGCGAGCGTGCCGCCCGGATACTCCTTGCGGACATTCTCGAAGCCGATCACGGGGCCTCCCAGAGGGGTCGGGCGGACGAGCTGACACTGCCGGAGATCCCACCTTATCGAGTGGAGGGGACCGATGAACGCCACGGCGGGCCGATGGACCGCCCGGTCCGGGGTCCGTGCGAGGCGCTCAGCCGAGGAGCTCGGGGAGCCGAGGACGCACCGAGGCGCTGAGGTCGCTGCGGCGGACCATCAGCGCCTGCCCCTCCCCCACCTCCAGGTACCCGGTCTGAGGGATGCCGGTGGAGGCGACGATGATGCGGTCGGCGTCGATCCGGTAGCGCAGCGAGTAGTTGTCCGCCGTGTGGTGCGGACGTGCCTGCGCGGGATCGGACTGCTGGTAGGCGACCAGAAGGTCGGGAGTCATGTACACGCAGTTCAGCGCCTCCGGCACCCGTGTTCCGTACTGGAGGCCGAGCGCGGTGAGCTCGGCGGCCGCGCGCTGGACGGCGGTGGCGGGATCGGTGTCCCGGGCGTGCAGCTCGATCAGCGAGAAGAAGAGCTCGGAGTCGGTGGTGCCTTCCGGGGTGCGCCCGCCGCGGGCGAGGACCGCCGCACGCAGACCCGGCGGGAGATCGAACTGGCCGTTGTGGGCGAAGACGGTCTCCCCCTCGCGGAACGGATGGGTGTTGTCGTTCTCGAGCGGGGAGCCCGGGCTCGCCTTGCGCAGGTGGACCAGCATCAGCGGCCCGGTCGCGGCGCGGACCGCCTCCCGGTAGGCGGCGGATTCGCGCGCCACGTCCAGATGCCGACGGATCTGCGGCCGACGGGGGTTGGCCAGTGCCGTGGAGGCGGCAGGAGCCTCGGAGGCGGCGGGGGCCGTGGGTGCGAACCAGGCCACGCCCCAGCCGTCGCCGTGCACCTCGGACTGGGCGGTGAACGGCTCGATCTCCTCGGCCACGGCCCGGTCCAGGGAGATGGGGTCACGGGAGACGACAGCGAGCAGACGGCACATACGGGGTCCAGCTTTCCGGTGGGTCGGGAGGAGGGTGCGCGCGCTGCAGCTCAGCTCGCCGCGGCGCGGGCCTTCATCCGCGCGTCCAGGGCGAGGGCGATGCGGGTGAGCAGGAGGTTGATGACGATGTAGATCACGGAGACGACGAGATAGGTCTGCACCAGGTAGCGCGTGATGGACACGAGCGTCTTGCCCTGGAACTGCAGCTCGTTGTAGCTGACCACATAGCCGAGGGTGGAGTCCTTCAGCAGGGTGACCAGGGCGAGGATGAGGCTGGGCAGCACCAGACGCACCGCCTGCGGGAGCACCACGAATCTCATCGCGTCGCGGCGGCTGAGGCCGATCGCGTCGGCCGCCTCGTGCTGGCCCTTCTCGACCGCCTTGATGCCCGCCCGGAACACCTCGGCGGTGGAGGCGCTGGAGACCAGGATCATCGGGATCACCAGCATCCAGAACCGCGGGAAGGTGACTCCGAAGGCGGGCAGGGCCAGCAGGAAGGCGTAGACGACCAGCAGCATCGGGATGCCGCGGAAGAACTCGATCCAGGTCACGGCCAGGCCGCGCAGCGGCGTGAACCGCGAGAGCCTGGCCAGGGCCAGCAGCAGCCCGAAGGGGAAGGCGACCACGGCCGCCAGCGCCGTGACCTTGAGCGTCCCCCAGAGTCCCTGACCGAGGAACGCGAGGTAGTCGACCCGCAGGTAGACGATCCACTTGTTCGGATCGAGCTGTCCGTTGGCGTGGAACTGCCACAGGGCGCCCGCAAGCAGCGCGAGCAGCAGGGCCACGCTGAGGATCGACAGCAGCAGGATCCGCCGACGGCCCTTGGGCCCGGGCGCGTCGAAGAGGACCTGGGTGGCGGTGGAGCTGGTGCTCATGCGGCCCTCTCCTCCCGCTCGTTCCTCGAAGTTCGTCGTCCGGCCCTGGTGCTCATGCCTGCGCTCCTGCCGTGACGTCGAGCGTGGCCCGGGTGCCTGAGCGGCCCCTGCCGCCGGGGGCGACGGCCCGTTCGATGACGCCGCCGAGCGCGGCGCCCCCGAGGGAGAGGATCAGGTAGACGGCGCCGGCGATCATGAACATCAGCACCGCCTGGGCGTAGCGGATGTTGAGGGTCTGGGTGACCCAGGTGACCTCCTGGACCGCGATCGCGGAGCACAGCGCGGAGCCGATCACGGTGCCGATGAACACGTTCACCAGCGGCTGGACCATCGAGCGGAAAGCCTGGGGAAGCACCACGAAGCGCAGCGTCCCGAAGAAGCCCAGTCCGATCGAGCGCGCCGCCTCGGCATGGCCGATCGGCACCGTGTTGATGCCCGAGCGCACGTTCTCGCACACGAACGCCCCCGAGGAGAGCGTCAGCCCCAGCACCCCGCACCAGAAGTACGGCAGCAGCAGGCCGACGTCCGGCAGGCCGAAGGAGATCAGGATCAGCAGGCTCAGCAGCGGGATGTTGCGGAAGATCTCGACGTACACCGTGGCCGCCCAGCGCAGGGGCGGGATCGGGCTGACCCGCGCCACCGCCAGGACGGTGCCCAGGACCAGCGCGAGCACGTAGCCGCACACGGTCAGCGCGATCGTGGTGCCGATGCCCTGCAGCAGCAGGGGGAGGTTCTCACGGATGGCGTCCATCTGATGCCTCTCGGTGCGGTCGGTGGTGGCCGACGGGGAGTGCTCAGCAGGTACGTCTGGCAGAGGTGCTCGACGCGGGCGCTCCCCGGCGGCGCAGGTCAGGGTCGGTGCAGGACCCGGCGGATCAGGCCGGCAGGTCGCCGGGGACCGGGGGCTCGGGGGCCTCGCCGTCGACGACCTCGCCGACTGTCGCCGCCCACAGCGCGTCCCACGTGCCGGAGTCGATGATCTCCTGCAGGAAGGTGTTGACGAGATCGAGCGCGCCCTCGCTCTCCTTCGACAGCCCGATGCCGTAGGGGTCGTCGACGAAGGGCTCGCCCACCACGACCACCTCGGGGTCGGCGGCCGAGTTGCCCAGCAGCACGCCCTGGTCCAGCACGTAGGCGTCGACGCGCCCCTGCTTGAGCGCCGCGACGCAGGACTCGTTGTCCGGGAGCGTCGTGACCTCGCCGGGATCGGTGACGTGCTCCTCGATGGCCTGGATGCCGGTCGAGTTCGCCTGGGTGACCAGGTTCAGCCCGGAGAGGTCCTCGGGCCCGGAGATCGAGTCCTTGTCCTCGGCGCGCACCTGGATGGCGGTGCCGGAGAGGTAGTAGGGGCCGGCGAAGTCGATGACCTCGAGGCGTTCGGGGGTGATCGAGTAGGTGGCGATCACGCAGTCCACGGTGTCGTTCTGGACCATGGTCTCGCGGGTCTCGACGGTGGTGTCGATGTACTCGACCTTCTCCTCGCCGCCCTCACCGAGGAGGTAGCGGGCCAGCAGCTGGGTGATGCCGGCATCGAAGCCGGTGGGTTGCCCGCCGCTGGTGGAGGCGAGGGAGAACACCTGGTTGGCGACGGTGCCGCCGCGGATCAGCTGATCCTTCTCCTTGATGGCGGTGGCCCAGGGGCTCGCGGCGATGGCGTCCTCGGCGGCCACGGGACCGGAGGCGATGACGTCGGCGAGGGGGGACCCGCCCTCCTCGCCGTCCTCGCCCTCGGCGCCGAGGTCAGGACCCTCGCCGGTGTCGGTGGAGCAGGCGGTGAGGCCGATGAGCGGCAGGGCGGCTGCGGCGGCGACGACGGCGCGGCGGCCGGGTCGGAAGCTGGTGCGGGTCATGGGTCTCTCCGATTTCTCGAGCTGCGCCGGGAGGAGCAGTGGTGACGGGGCTGGTGGTGACGGGAGCGGCGGTGACGGGCGGATGGTGCGGGGAATGCTGTGCCGGGACGGTCCGGCACGGGACTCAGTGAGCGAGGATCTTGGACAGGAAGGCCTTCGCCCGGTCACTGCGCGGGGCGGTGAAGAACTCCTCGGGATCACCCTGCTCCACGATCTCGCCCTGGTCCATGTAGACCACGCGGTCGCAGACGTGCCGGGCGAAGCCCATCTCATGGGTGACCACGAGCATCGTCATCCCCTGCCCGGCGAGCTCGGTCATGACGTCGAGGACCTCGTTGATCACTTCGGGATCGAGCGCCGAGGTGGGTTCGTCGAAGAGCATCGCCTTGGGCTTCATCGCCAGAGCCCGGGCGATCGCGACGCGCTGCTGCTGGCCGCCGGACAGCGCGGTGGGCAGGGAGTTTGCCTTGTCGGCCAGGCCCACGCGCTCGAGCAGCTCCATCGCCTGCTTATCCGCGTCCGCCTTCGAGGTCCCGCGCACCCGCCGCGGGCCGAGGGTCACGTTGTCGATGGCCTTGAGGTGCGGGAAGAGGTTGAAGCTCTGGAACACCATTCCCACATCGGCGCGGAGGCGGGTGAGGTCCTTGCCCTCCTCGGGCAGGCGCTCGCCGTCGATCGTGATCTCCCCGGAGGTGATGGTCTCCAGCCGGTTCAGACAGCGGCACAGGGTCGACTTCCCGGAGCCGGAGGCACCGATCAGCGCGACCACCTCGCCCCGATGGATGTCCAGGTCGATGTTCTTCAGCGCCTGGAAGTCGCCGAAGAACTTGTCGACTCCGCGCGCAGAGAGGAGGGGCTCGCCGATGCTCTTCGTCCGACCCGCTTCCCGGGTGATGCTGCTCTCGTCCATCTCCTGAGAATGCTGTGCCCCGCGACATCTGTCCACATCACGGCACAGCTGACCGCATGTCGGAACGTTTTCGTGACCGGGCGTCATACTCCGCGGGGCGGGGCCGCCCGGTCGCCCGGACGGCTCCGCGCCGCGCCTGCCGGAACTCGCCCGGGCCCTGGCCTCAGCGCTGTCGTCAGCGATGGGCTCAGCGCTGGTCAGTCCTGGTCAGTCCTGGTCCACGGCGATGTCAGCCCTGGTAGGCGCCCTGGTACACGGCATCGAAGGGGGTCGCGCCGGCCTGGCGGTGCTCGATCGAGCTGGTGACCACGGCCTTGGCGGTGCGTGCGGCCTCGAGCGGTGTCGCGCCCTTGGCGAGCTCGGCGGTGACCGCGGCGGCGAGGGTGCAGCCCGCGCCGGAGACGCGGTGCTCGCCGATCTTGGGGCTGCGCAGCTCGACGGTCTGCTCGCCGTCGAAGAAGACGTCCACGGCGTCCTCGCCGTCGAGCACCACACCGCCCTTGGCCAGCACGATCACGCCGTAGGTGTCGTGGATGCGGCGAGCGGCCTCGGTGAGGTCCTCGACGCTCTCGATCGATTCCATGCCCGAGAGCGTGAGCGCCTCGAAGTGGTTCGGGGTGACGAAGGTGGCCAGCGGCAGGATCTTCTCCTTGAGCGCGTTGTCCGTGTCCAGCGCCGCGCCGGGCTCCTGGCCCTTGCAGATCAGCACCGGGTCCAGGACCACGTTCGTGAAGGAGCGCTCGGCGAGGGAAGCGGCGACGGTGTCGATGGTGACCGGGGTGCCGAGCATGCCGATCTTCACGGTGTCGATCTCGTGCACGGCCGTGGTCGCCTCGATCTGGTCGGCGATCACCTGCGGGTCCACGGGCACGAAACGGTGGCCCCAGTCGTTCTTCGGATCGAAGGAGACGATGCAGGTCAGTGCCGCAGTGCCGAAGGTGCCCAGCTGGTGGAACGTCTTGAGGTCCGTCTGGGCCCCGGCGCCTCCGGTGGTCTCGGAGCCGGCGATGGTGAGGGCGACGTGAGTCATGGGGGCCTTCCTTGGAGATGTCGTGCCGTGCAGATGTCGTGCCATGAAGAGGTCTGCCATGGCGTTGTGGTGGCAGGTGCCGCGCGCTCCCGGCCGTCGGAGGGCGTCGACAGGAACCGACCGGACCGAGGGGACCGACCGGACTGTCAGAACCGACCCGACCGAGGGGTCCGGCAGAGCCGACGGGCCGACCCAGCGGCGATGACCGGGCGCTCCCAGGGTCGCGGTCCGTGCAGGACCAGCGGACCCGTCGCCGCAGTCGTGCCGAGCGCTCCCAGGGTCGGTGTGAGGTGGCACCAGCCCGTCGCAACGGCAGGGATCGATCGTAGCGCCTCGGGTACAGTGCCGGGCGTGCTGACGCCGGAGGGGACCACGCAGGGGCGCTCGTTCGAGCCCGCCCTCGCCGAGCCCTGCCCGGAGGACTCCCCCTCCGAGGGCCGATCCTCCGCGGGCCGGTCCCCCGAGGATCGCTCGCTGCGAGGCCGCACCGCCGCGCTGGCGCGGGAGCATCTGCGCCCCACCACCCTGTTCCTGCTGGTGGGCGGCGCCGTCTTCCTGCTGGACACTGCGATGTACAACCTGCTGGTGTTCTGGAGCCCCAGCCAGGGCTGGGGAGCGGGGATCATGCACAGCACCCCCCTGCTGGCCAAGCTGGCCACGATCGCCGTCGCCTCCTGCCTCACCTACCTGGGCAACCGGCTGTGGACCTTCGGCGATCGCCCCCGGCCGGACACCACGCGCTCGATCGCGCTGTTCATCCTGATCAATCTCCTGGCCGCTGGCCTGCAGCTGTCCTGCCTGGGCTTCTCCCGCTACGTGCTGGGTCTGGACTCGGTGCTGGCGGACAACATCTCCGGCACCCTCATCGGGCAGATCGTCTCGACCTCCTTCCGGTACGTCACCTACGGCCGACTCGTCTTCCCCAAGCGCTGATCCAGGCCTGCTCCCGACCCCGTGCTCCTCACCGCCCCGATGACAGACCGAGACCCGCTGCTCGCGGGCGGTCCCCGCTGGCCGGGCGACTGGTCCACCTTCTGGCCGGACATGGTCATCGGCTGCATGACGGGCCTGCTCATCGGTCTGGCGCTGTGGCTGCTGCAGATCTGGGCGGATCAGCGCCACTCCCGCAAGGTGGCGCGTCGGGTGTCGCTGCGGATCGTGCAGCCGCTGCTGCTGGCCCTCCAGCGACCCACCTACACCCAGGGGTTCAGCGAGATCGCCGTGCTCCCCCGCAAGCACCGCACCGCGCTGAGCCTCATCGAGCAGTCCGACCTCGACGACTGGCACGAGGAGCTCGCGACCGAGCTCACCGAGACGCTGCGCGACTACCGCGGTCGGCTGTGGAACCTGCAGGCCGACGCCGACGATCTCGAGCAGGCCGTCGAACGCTGGTTCACCGTGCACCGCACCTCCCCTGTGGTGCGCGAGTGGGTCGAGGCGCGCCTGCTGGGCGCGAGCGAGGACTACCTGCGGGCGATGGTGCGGGCCGAGGACGACTACGAGCAGATCGCCGCGTCCGGCGCGCAGATCGTCGGCAGCCGCCTGGTGCGCAAGCACGCCCGCGCCTATGGACAGGCGCTGCGCAAGGCCGATCGCACGGTGCAGAACCTGATGCCGATTCTCATCGCGAACGTCCGCCGTCGCTCGAATCGCTGAGCGGCAGCGTCCCCGCCTCGCCGCGGCCGACGTGCGCTCCCGGGCCCTGGTGGCCGCCGCACCACCTGCCCCGACTCTGACAGACTCGAGGCATGACGACGACCGGCCCCTGGACCCGTGCCACCGCCGCTGCCGGCCTGATGAGGGACGGCGTGCCCCGCCCGACCGTGTTCGCGCGGATGTCCGCGCGCGCGCTCGAGCATGATGCGCTGAACCTCGGCCAGGGGTTCCCCGATGACGCCCCGCCCGCCGAGGTCGCCGAGGCAGCGGTCGCAGCGATCCGGCAGGGCCGCAACCAGTACCCGCCGGGCGCCGGGGAGGCCGTGCTGCGCGAGGCGATCGCGGACCATCAGGCGCAGTGGTACGGGCTGCACTGGGACCCGGCGAGCGAGGTGCTGGTGAGCACCGGCGCCACCGAGGCGCTCGCGGCGACGATCCTGGCCCTGGTCGAGCCGGGCGACGAGGTGATCACCCTCGAGCCCTTCTACGACCAGTACGCGGCGATCATCGCCCTGGCCGGCGGGGTGCACCGCACGGTGCCGGTCACCTCCCGCACCGACGAGAACTCCGGCGACCTGATCCTGGACGTCGAGGAGGACGCGCTGCGCGGGGCATTCTCCGAACGCACCCGCCTAGTGCTGGTGAACACGCCGCACAATCCCACCGGGCTCATGCTGTGGGTGGGAGCGCTGCAGACGATCGTCGACGAGGCCGCGCGGCACGATGCGCTGATCGTCACCGACGAGGTCTACGAGCACCTCACCTTCGGCCCCGCCCACCTGCCGATCGCGACCCTGCCCGGGGCGCAGGACCGCACCATCTCGATCTCCTCGGCGGGGAAGACCTTCTCGGTCACCGGCTGGAAGATCGGCTGGATCACCGCCCGCCCGGAGCTCATCACCGCGATCACCGGGGTCAAGCAGTGGCTGACCTACTCCTCCGGCGCGCCCTTCCAGCCCGCGGTCGCGGCGGGGCTCGCGATGCCGGCCAGCGCCTTCCACGATCTCGCGGCCGACCTGCGCGAGCGCCGGGACCTGCTCACCTCCGGGCTGCGCGAGATCGGCTTCCGGGTGAGCGTGCCGGAGGCCGGCTACTTCACGGTCGCCGATGCCGGCCCGCTCGGGGAGCCCGACGCCGACGCGCTCTCGGAGCGCCTGCCCGTGGAGGCCGGAGTGGTCGCGATCCCGCTGTCCGCCTTCTACCGGGACGGGGACGCCGGCGAGGCGCGCGCGTTCCTGCGCGTGGCCTTCTGCAAGAGCCGCGCGACCATCGAGCAGTCGCTCGAGCAGCTCGAGAGCTGGGCGGCGCGGCAGCGCTGAGCCGCTGCTGAGCGGCCCGCCCTCACCCCGGTCTCCCCGGAGAGCTGACGGGCCGCTCAGCGCGCAGTCGGCAGGTCACCGCCGAGGCGGCACCGTCAGGACGCGGCGACCCAGGTCTCCTCCGCCGCGAAGTCGAACAGCACGCCGACCGTGAACTGGCCGGTCTCGACCTCGTCCGTCGGCACGATGATCCCGTAGTCCCAAGACTCGGACTCCCCGTCGTAGATGGTCCCGGCGTAGATGACGCTCTCCGGGGTCAGCGCGCCCTCGTCCATGTAGGTGCCGGACTCAGTGTGGTAATCGAGCGTCAGCAGGAGCAGGGGCTCGGCGGAATCCGGTCCGTGGTAGGTCACGGACACCGGGACGAGGATGTAGGTCTCGCCGTCGCCCGGCTCGTCGTTGGAGCTGCTCGCCTCCATGACCGCATCAGTGGCATCCCAGTTCACCTCGCCCACGACCACTTCCACGGTGCCGCCCTCGCCATCGTCGAGAGAGATCGGCTCGCCGATCGCGTACGGGTTGTCCTGGCTCCCATCGCCCCCGCTGGCGGACTGCTCCTCGCCGCCCTCCTCGGTGGTCGTGCCCTCCTCGTCACCCTCGTCGGTGGAGGCTTCTTCGCCGCCCTCCTCCGTGGTGCCCTCGCCGCCCTCCTCCGTGGTGCCCTCGTCGCCCTCCTGCTCGGCGGCGGTGGTCACGCCGCCGCTCGGCTCGCCGCCGTCGCGCGTGAAGAAGAAGATCCCGCCGCCGACGACCAGCAGCAGCAGAACCAGCACTGCGCACCCCGCGCAGAGGATGATCGGCAGCTTGTTGGACTTCTTCGGCACCGCGCCCTGCGGCGCGAAGCCCTGCCCACCGGTGTCGCCGAAGCTCGGCGCGAAGGAGCCGTCCTGGCCGTAGCCGCCATTGGCCGACCCCTGGCCGTACCCGCCGTTCGCCGACGCCTGGCCGTAGCCCTGCTGGTCATAGCCCTGCTGGCCCTGCCCCTGCTGAGCGAACCCCTGCTGGTCATAGCCCTGCTGGCCCTGGCCCATGCTGTCCTGGCCGTAGCCCTGAGCGCCATAGCCACCGTTCGGGGAGGACTGCCCATAGGGATCTGAGGAGGGCGGCTGGCCCCATCCGTTCTGAGGTGGCTGCGACATGATCTGCTCCGGCGCCGACGGCGGCGCCGCCCCTCTCTGCTGACACGATCTGCTGACCGAGCCCCCGGGGCTCGTGCGCACATCGTACGGCGCTCCCAGGCTGCGTTCAGCGCAGGCCTGATCCCTATCCGGTCACGAAGAGGCGACGCGCGCAGTCAGCCGCGCCCGGTGAACAGCTCCCCGTGGAAGGTGCGGCCCACCGCGCGCTGCGAGGCGCCGGAGGCATCGAGGTACGGCGTGATGCCTCCCCGGTGCCGCGGGAAGCCTGCGCCCAGGATCAGCGCGAGATCCACCTGCTCGGGACGCTCGACGACACCGCCCTCGAGCATCAGCGCGATCTCCTCGGCCAGGCCGTCCTGGACCTTCTCCAGCAGCGCATCGCCCACCGGAGCGGCGGCGGCATCGGTTCCGCTCGTCCCGAACACCTCGGCGACCGTCGGCGAGACCGGCGAGTGCACGGCGGTCCTGCTGCGCTCGGTGAAACGGGCCTGCTTCTCGACCATCGCGTGCAGGCCCGGGGAGGCGTGGAAGCGGCCACCGAGCTCGTCGGCGAGCACGGTGCCCACATGGTCCGCGACCGCGAGTCCCACCAGATCCAGCAGCTCGAAGGGACGCATCGGCATGCCGAGCGGGTCGAGGGAGGCGTCGACCTCCGCCGGATCGGCTCCCGCATCGACCGAGGCGAGGACCGCGCCGAGCACCCGGAACAGCAGCCGGTTGACGATGAACCCGGGGGCGTCCGCGCTGCGCACCGCGAACTTCCGCAGGCGCCGCACCACCTCGAGTCCGGTGGCGAGCGTGGGCTCGTCCGTGGACTCGGTGTGGATCACCTCGACCAGCGGCATCTTGGCGACGGGGTTGAAGAAGTGCAGGCCCACGACGCGCTCGGGGTGGGCGAGGCCCTCCGCCATCGTCGCGACCGACAGCGAGGAGGTGTTGGTGACCAGCAGGGCGCCCGCATCCAAGACGCTCTCGAGCTCCGCGAACACGGACTGCTTGATCCTCAGCACCTCTGGCACCGCCTCGATCACGAGGTCGCAGCCGGCGAACTCCTGCAGGTCGGTGGTGGAGGAGAGGTTCGCGGCGATCTGCGTGGCGGTGGCCTCGCCGAGCGTCCCGCGTGCCGCGGTCTGGGCGATCACGTCGCGCGCGGCGGCGAGGCCCTTGGCGGCGATCTGCTCGTCGAGGTCCCGCATCACCACAGGGACCTGCAGGCCCAGGGCCAGCTGGGCGGCGATCTGGGAGGCCATCAATCCGGCGCCGGCCACGCCCACGCGGCGGATCTCGCGGGCCCCGTCGACCGGGGTGCGGCCGGGCTTGCCGCGGCGCAGCAGCTCGGCGGAGTGCATCGAGCCGGCCGCGGCGTCGCTGCGCACCAGCGCCTCGAGGGCGTCGACCTCACGGGCGAGGGCCTCCTCGAGCGAGGAGCCGGGCAGCGCCTGCAGCAGCGACAGTGCGCGGCCGACGGCGGGCGCCCCCTGCGCCTCGAGCCGGGCGGCCCAGGCGCGGCGGGTCTCGGCGCTGCCGTGGGAGGCGTCCAGCGCGTCCAGCAGTGCATCGGCCTCGGGGGTGTCGACCCCGGGCAGCGGCGCCTCTCGACCCACCCAGGCGCCCGGGGCGTCGGCCGGGGAGTCGGCGACGGCCGCGGCGAGCGCAGGGTCGACGAGATCCGCATCGGTCTCGTCGAGGTCGATGTGGGCGGCGACCAGGGCCGCGAACTGGTCCAGCGCTTCGTCCAACCCGTCGGCGAGCTCGTCGACCAGGCCGATCTCGAGGCCCTGCTCCGCGGTGAGCTGGCGATCACGGGCCGGGTCCTCGAGGATCATCCGCACGGCGGCCTCGGCGCCGACGACGGACTGCAGCAAGGTGGTGCCGCCCCAGCCGGGCAGGATGCCGAGGCTGGTCTCGGGCAGTCCGAGCCCCTTGACGCCGGGCAGGGCTGTGCGCACATCGGCCATCAGCGCGACCTCGAGCCCTCCGCCGAGGGCGACTCCGTTGAGGTGGGCGAGCACCGGCACCGGGCTGGTGCGCACTCGGACCTGCAGGTCATGGGCGGCGCGGGTCATGGCCTGGACGTTCCCGGCGGCGGTGGGGTCGGAGAACATCGACAGGTCGGCACCGGCGAGGAAGACGCGCCCGGTGCCGGTCAGGGCGATGGCCTGGACCTCCCCGGCCTCGGCGCGGTCCAGTGCGGCGCCGATCGCCCCGGTGACGGCCTCGATCGACTGCGGGCCGAGGGTCGCGGGGCGACGCTCCTCCCCCTCGGGCGGGGCGAAGGTCAGCACTGCCACGGTGCCCAGACCGGGGTGCTCGCGCTCCTCGGTGAGAACTCGGGTGACGTGCTCGGTGTAGCTGCTCATCAGTGACCTTTCGCGATCTCTTCGTCGAGGGCAGGCGGCTCCCGCACGGTTGTCTGATACCGCGGGTTTCAGATAGATCATGCCTCAGGTCCACCCCGGGTGTCCACCGCGGCCGCCGTGTCGCCCGGGCCCTGACGCGCGAGGTCAGCTCGCCTCGACCCAGGCCCCTTCGTCGACATCCTGCAGCCCCCGGTTGAGCACGACGTGGCCTCCGCCTTCGATGTCCTCCGGGATCTCGAACGGGATCTCGGCACGGATGGTCTCCCCGTCGGCGGCGCCCACCCGTTCGACCATCTCGCCGTAGTGCGGGGTGACGACGTGCACGCGGGCGATCTCGGTGCCGTCCTCCGCGACGTAGGTCGCGTCCATCCAGGCGCCCAGCACGGGATCCGGGGTGCCGTCGCCGTGGTAGACGCCCTCGAAGGTGAGCAGGATGTACCGGTTCCCCGGTTGCGGCGGCTCGTTGAGGGAGTTGGCCTCGGCGATCTCGGCGTCCGCATCCCAGTCCAGGTCGACGAACGTCGCCTCGACGTCCCCGTCGAGCGCCTGGGAGTGGATCGGGAAGGTGGTCCCGAAGGGGACAGCGGCATCCGGACCGACGGGGGTCTCCTCGAGGACGGCCGGCTCCTCCTCGACGACCGGTTCTCCCCCGTCGCCCTGGATCGCGCGCACCCCGAAGAACCCTCCGACGCCCAGCACGAGCCCCGCGATCACGGAGAGACAGCCGACGGTGAGGTAGAAGGTGGTGCGCGGCCGACGCGGCGGCGGATGGGCGGTGGCGGCAGTGGCGGCGGTGCCCGATCGGGGATCGGCAGGTGGCGTCTGGTGCATGTCCGTGCACGGCGCGGCCGGCTCGTGGTCCGCCACGCGCCGGTCCCCTCTCCTCGGCAGATGGTGCGGCGCTCCTCTGCGCGCCCTCGATCACGCTAGCCCACTCGGGGCGCCCGCCGTGGGGCGCGGCTCGCCGCCGCACGGACCGATAGGGAGCTCCCGCCCGGGGCCGGGGCACGCTCTCACCCGGGGGCGTCACGCGGTGGACGGGCACGTCACGTGGTGGAGAAGTACAGGATCTCCCCGCTGAACGTCTCGACCCCGAGCAGGAACGTGTCGATCTCCGCTTCGGGCACCAGGAAGGCACTGTGGAAGCGTTCGCTCTCGCCACCCTGCAGGGGGCCGATCCGCTTCATCGGGTCAGGCACCATCCCCTCGCCGATGTCCGGGAAGTAGGTGCGGGCCGATTCGCCGGTGAGCCACAGCTCCTCGGCGGGGGCCAGCTGCCCCGGCCCGTCGTAGCGCACCTCGTAGTCCACCAGGACCAGCCGGTAGCCGTCCTGGACCACGTCCTCGCCGCCGGCGCCCGGGACCGTCGCCGCGAGGTCCACCGCGTGGGCGGTGACGCTGATCGTGCCGTCGGTCCAGGCGGTCCAGCTGACGGTGTGCTCACCGATGACGGCCGGCTTCTCGTCGCCGCCGGTCCCGTCGGTCAGCTCCCGCCCGGAGGAGTCGGTGACCGTGCCGGGAGTGCGTTCCGAGGGCGCCGTCGGCGCAGGGATGGACGGGGCAGGGGTGGACGGCGCGGGATCCGACGGCTCCTCGGAGGCGGGCGCTGCGGCCGGGTCCGGCTCCTCGCCGATCATCCGCTGGAGGCCGCCGACGACGAGCGCGACGGAGGCCACCAGCGCCGAGGCCTGCAGGGCGACGATCGCGACGATCGCCCAGGCGGGCAGGATGCCGCGGCGCCGCGCGGACTCGTCGGAGGCAGGCTGCGGAGCGTAGGTGAACGCCGGGGCTCCGTACGGGCCGGCGTCATCGAAGGCGCTCAGCGGGTGCGGATCGCCCTCCCCCGCGTCGTCAGGCTCGGCGACACCGGTCCCGGGACCCTCCGCCGACTCAGCGGCGGACCGCCCCGCAGGGCGTTCACCCGTCTCCCCCTGCCGATGATCGGGCAGCGCGAGGGGACCCGGCTCGGACGGGACGGAGTCCTCCGCCCAGTCGTAGCCGGCGGGAGCGTCCCGACCCTGTGCCATGCCTCGAGCATACGGCGCTCCGCTCCCCCGGAACCGTCGGCCGGTCCCCTCCGCACCCCCTGCTCCACCCCCTTGCACTCACAACCGTACAGTTGTAGGTTCGGGGCATGCAGCGGATCGACGACGACCGGGCGGACGCCTGGTTCGGAGCACTCTCGGATCGGACCCGGCGGGACATCCTGCGGCGGGTCCTCACCCACGAGCAGTCGGTCTCGTCCCTGGCCCGGAACTACCCGATGAGCCTCACCGCCGTGCAGAAGCACGTCACGGTGCTCGAACGGGCCGGACTGATCACCCGGCGTCGCAGCGGCCGGGAGACCCTCGCCCGCGGAGCCGCCGGGACCCTCCGCACCGCCTCCCAGCTGCTCGCCGAGCTGGAGCACGGCCGCCGGGAGCACATCGCCCGGATCGACGAGCTGCTCGAGGCCGAGCACACGCCCAGCCCTGACGATTCCGACCCCTGATGATGCCGACCCAGATATCGCCGACCCCTGACATTGAGGAGTGACCATGCCCGTCACCGACATCAGCCACGACCTCGAGGGCCCGACCCTCACGATCACCGCGCAGTTCGCCGCACCCGTGGAGCGGATCTGGGAGATCTACGCCGATCCGCGCCAGCTCGAGAAGGTGTGGGGGCCGAAGGAGTACCCCGCCACCGTGGTGGACCACAGCCTCGCCCCGGGCGGACGGGTCACCTATTACATGACCGGCCCCGAGGGTGATCGCCACTACGGGTACTGGGCGGTGCTCGAGGTGGACCCGCCGCGCTCCTTCACCTACGAGGACGGCTTCGCGCACGAGGACTTCAGCCCGAACACCGACCTGCCGATCTCGACCTGCGTCAGCACCTTCACCGCGCAGGACGGCGGCACCCGCGCCGTGTACGTGACGACCTTCGCGAACAGCGAGAGCCTGCAGACCGTGCTGGACATGGGCGTGGAGGAAGGCTCGCGCTCGGCGATCGACCAGATCGACGAGCTCGTCGCCTGACCCCGGCCGTCGCCCGCATCGCGCGCACACCACCGCACGGACGCCGACGCTGGCCCGCGACGCACGGAGCCCCCGACCACTGCACGTGGTCGGGGGCTCCGTCGAACGGGCCTGGGCAGCTGGACGAGGCTCGTCGTCGCGAAGCCGCGGTCAGGATGCCGCGGTCAGGATGCCGTGGTCAGGCGGCTTCGATCCACTGGCCTTCGACGAGCGCCTCGTCCACAGTGATCCGGTCGGAGATGACGAAGTGCCCGCTCTCGGGGGTGTCCTTCGGCATCATGAAGACGAAGTGCATGGTGCCGGACTGCCCGTCCTTCAGGTCCAGCGTGTTCGTGGTGTCCGGGGTGACGACCCCTGCGTCCTCGTACGGGGTGCCGTCCTCCGCGACGTAGTCCAGCGGTCGGAACGCGAAGGAGGTGAATGTGTCCGGCCCGTGGTAGGTCACCTCGGCCTTGACCATGATGTATTTGCCCTGATCGGTGGGCTTCGGGTTGTGACTGTTCTGCTCGTCGACCCAGTCGGCGGCGTCCCAGTTCACATCGCCGATGGAGATGTCGAGAGACCCCTCGAAGCCCTCCAGCTCCGGGAGCGTGACGACGGTGCCGGCGGGCACGGCGTTCTCCTCACCGGCCGCGACCTCCCCCTCGGTGGGCTCGGGCTCTGTCGTCTCCTCCTCGGTCGTCTCCTCCTCGGTGGTCTCCTCCTCGGCGGGCTCCTGCTCCGTCGCCTCCTCCGCGGGGTCCTCCTCGGGCGGGGCCTCCTCAGGATCGGTCGCCCCCTCGGCGGGAGACTCCTCCTGCGAGGCCGAGGGCCGGTCGGCGGAGTCGTCGTCCCCCATCAGGGCCCGCACCCCGAAGAAGCCGACGAGAGCGAGCACGAGCACCAGGATCAGCAGGCCGCAGCCGACGGCCACCAGGATCGGTCCCTTGCCGCGGCCGCCCTGGCCACCCTGTCCGGCCTGCTGGGGAGTCGTCGGGGCGGACTGCCACTCCTGGCCCGCTGCGAGGGGAGGGTGCTGGGTGCCCGGCTGCTGCGGGGGCTGCTGCTGCGGATCGGAGGGGCCGGGGATCTGGGGAGGCTGGTTCATGGGGGTCCGGTGCGCGGTGACCGGGGCCTTTCGCTCGAGGGTCGGGGCTGCGGGGGTGCCGGGCCGTGCCTACGCTATCCGAGCGAGGGGCCTCCCCGCGCCGTGAGCGAGGACGGGACCCGCACCGGGCTCGCCTCGCGCGGTGGAGCGGTGGAGTCCCTCAGGTCGAGGCTCGGTCTCAGCACCACCTCGCGGTCCTCGGTGCGTCCGGCGCGACGCTCCTGGAGGAGCCGGATCGCGGCGCGGCCCATCTCGTGCCGGGGCTGGGCCACCGAGGTGAGCCGGGGCCGGATCATCTCCGTCTGCCGGGTGCTGTCGTAGCCGACCACCGAGACGTCCTCGGGCACGCGCAGCCCGGCGTCGACGGCCGCGCCGATGAAGTCGATGGCCACCCCGTCGGTCTCGACGAACACCGCCGTGGGCGAATGGGTCTCCTGCAGGATGGAGAAGAGCAGGTACCGGATCGCGGGACGGAGCGAGTCGAGGGAGCCTCCCTCGATCTGGGTGTGCCGGCCCAGACCGGCCGCCTCCATCTGCCACGAGTATCCATCGACCCGCAGCGTGCCCCGCGCGAGGTGGGCGATCCGGGAATGGCCGAGCCCGGCCAGGTGCTCCACCGCGAGGCCCGCGCCGTGGAGGTCGTCGTTGCGGACGATGTCCGTCCCGGGCACCGCGTGCGGCATCCGCGCCACGATCACCACCGGCGTGCGCTGGGTGGCCTCCCGGAGCTCCTCCGGCGGGATCGCGGTGCTGAACAGGACGATCCCCTCGAGCTTCTGCGACGTGAGCTTCCTGAACTCCGCACGGAGGTGGTCCTCATCGCCCCGCCCGTCGATGAACAGCAGGCGCAGACCGCCCCGGGACCGCTCGACCTCCGCCTCCATCCCGGCGACGACGTCGTGCGAGAAGACGCTGACGATGTCCCGCAGCACCACCGCGACCGTGCCCGGCCGCTCCATCACCCGGCCGCGACCGGGTGCCCGGTAGTCCATCTCCTCGGCGACGGCCACGATCCGCTCGCGGGTCGTCTCCGAGATCCCGGGCCGGCCCCGCAGGGCGAGCGAGACGGCGGTCGCGGAGACCCCTGCACGGGCGGCGACGTCCTGGAGGGTGACCTTGGGCGCGTGGCGCGGCATGACGTGGATGTCCTGGTGAGGGAGGCGGGGAGGGATCCGACGGGAGTCCGACGAGCGTAGCCACCGGCGCGCGCTGCGGCGCGCGCGCGGCACCGGTCTCGGCTCGACTTCGCGGAGCGTTCATCCCCGGTCCATCTCCGCGTGGTCCAGCGCCCCGCCGCAGCGGCGCGATCACTAAATAAAGTCCGCCCGCGGCCTCACCGTCGCCAACATTCATCTGCCGCGGGAACCTCGTTCACCGCCCCGCCCTTTTCGCTTCGTAGCGTCCGGGACCAGAGATTCCCGTGGACCTGCGGGGTCGACGTTCTTCTGGTCGAAAGGGATGCACATGCTCATGCACGGCGACGCAGGATCCGCCCTCACCCTCACCCGGCGCACGGCGCTGGCCTCGCTCGGTCTCGTCGTGTTCACCGGATGCACCTCGGGGGAAGGCGGGACGGGCTCGGGCGTGGCGGAGATCAACGAGATCACCTCGATCGATTCGGAGGAGGCTCTGCGCGAGTCCCCGATGCTCTCGGCACGGGTCGAGGCAGGAGACCTGCCGCCTGTCGAGGAGCGGCTGCCCGTGCTCGAGGACATCATGGTCGAGCCCGTCGCCGAGCAGATCGGCGTCTACGGCGGCACCTGGAACTTCCCCACCAAGTCCGCGCAGGAAGGGCCCTGGGACATCGGCAAGACCACCGAGGAGGCGCTGTTCCGCTTCACCCGTGAGGGCGACGCCGTCGAGCCGAACGTGGCCAAGGGCTTCGAGGTGGACGAGGACCTCACCGAGTACACGATCCTGCTGCGCGAGGGCATGAGATGGTCCGACGGCCACCCCTTCACCTCGGCGGACGTCGTGTTCTGGTGGGAGCACATCATGGTGCCCGAGCTCTTCGGCCGCAGCGTGTACGACGCGTTCTGGTCCACCGACCCGGACACCGGTGAGCGCGCCATGGCCGCCTTCGAGGCGGTCGACGAGACCACTGTGAAGGTCAGCTTCGAGCACCCGCGGCCGATGTTCCTCGAACGCGTCGCGATCGATGCGAAGTGGCTGTTCGCGCCCGCGCACTGGATGGAGAACGTGCTCGACGAGTTCATCGGCGAGGAGGCGGCGCTCGAGATCGCGAAGGAGCGCGGCTTCCAGGATCTCGCCGCGTGGTACGAATCGGCCTGCTACTACTACTGGTTCTGGTCCGACCGCCCCACGCTCCGCGCCTGGTGGCCGCTCGAGGACGCCGGCGCCGAGCAGGTCACCTGGGAGCGCAACCCGTTCTACTTCAAGACCGATCCGGAGGGGAACCAGCTGCCGTACATCGACCAGCTCTCGCTGGAGACGTACCAGGATCCCAGCCACGTCGAGCTGCAGACCCTCAGCGGCCACTTCGACATCTCACCGTTCGACTTCTCCTCCTTCACCCTGCTCCAGGAGAACGCGCAGAAGGGCGACTACCGGGTCCTGCAGTGGGAGACGGCGGACTGGTACTCCAACGGGATCCAGTTCAACATGGAGCCGCAGAACCCGCTCCAGCGCGAGCTCTTCCACGATGCCCGCTTCCGCGAGGCCCTCTCGCTGGCCGTGGACCGGTCCGCGCTGTCCGAGCAGCTGACCCTGGGCCTGGGGCTGCCCCAGCAGGCCTCCGTCGGCGAGAACCAGCAGTTCTTCCAGGACGGCTGGGCCGAGCAGTGGGCCGACTATGACGTCGAGCGGGCGACGGCGCTGCTCGACGAGATCGGGCTGCCGCTCGAGAACGGCGTGCGCACCTACGCCGACGGCTCGGAGCTGCGCCTGGAGATCACCCAGGAGTCCGAGGAGTCACAGGCCGGGGCGTTCGAGGAGCTGCTCAAGCACTACTACGAGGCCATCGGCATCCCCACCGACGTGCGACTCGTCGACCGCGGGCTGTACGGGGAGCTGAACGACAACGGCGGGCTGCAGGGCACCACCACCCAGGGAATGGGCGGCATCCACCCGATGCTGCGCCCGGACACGATCGTCCCGCTGCGAGCAGGGACGCCGTGGCATACCCAGTACGGCACCTGGTACGCCTCCGAGGGGAAGGAGGGGGTCGAGCCGGAGGGCGCCATCGCGGCGCTGATCGACGTGTACCGCCAGATGTCCGCGCAGACCGACCGTGCCGCCATCGACGAGCACGCCGAGCAGATCATCCGGCTGCATCGCGAGAACCAGTGGTCCATCGGCTACACGGGCCCCACCCCTCGGCTCTTCGCCGTGAGCAACAACATCGCCAACGTCCCCGCGGAGATCACCTTCGCCGACGAGTTCCGCGACCTCGGACACGGGCATCCTGCGCAGTTCACGTTCCTCGACCCGGATGCCGCGTGATCTGACCGGGGGCCTCCTCGCCCGGTCCCCCCGACCCCCCAAGGAGGCACCCCGGTGCTGAAGTACATCGCCCGACGGACGCTGATGATGGTGCCCGTCGTCCTCGTCATCACCGTGATCGTCTTCTGGATCATCCAGCTGCCGCCCGGGGACTATGCCGACACCCACCTGCGACAGCTGCAGGCCGAGGGCGAGTCCCTCTCGCTCGAGGACCAGGAGCGGCTGCGGGAGCGCTACGGACTCGACCTGCCCTGGTACCAGCAGTACTTCACCTGGATGTGGGGGATCCTCACTCGCGGCGATCTCGGGTACAGCTTCGCCTACAACCGCCCGGTGACCGACGTCGTCGAGCAGTACATGGCGACCACGCTCATCGTGGCCGGTGCCTCGATGGTCTTCACCTACCTGGTCGCGATCCCGATCGGGGTCTACTCGGCGGTCAAGCAGTACTCGCTGGGCGACTACGTGTTCACCACCCTGGGCTTCCTGGGCATGGCCACTCCGAACTTCCTGTTCGCGATCATCCTCATGTACCTCTCGTTCACCTGGTTCGGCGACCCGATGCTGGGGCTGCAGTCCCCGGAGTTCCGCGGTGCGGGGTGGTCACCGTGGAAGGTGCTGGACATGCTCAAGCACCTGATCATCCCGATCGTGGTGATCGGGACCGCCTCGACCTGCGAGCTGATCCGGGTGATGCGCGGGCAGATGCTCGAGGAGCTCACCAAGCCGAACGTGATCACGGCCCGCGCCAAGGGCGTCAAGGAGTCCAGGATCCTGCGCAAGTACCCCTTCCGCGCCGCCCTGAACCCGATCGTCTCCACTCTGGGATGGTCGCTGACCGGCATCTTCACCGGATCGACGATCACCGCGATCGTGCTGAACCTGCCCACCCAGGGACCCGTCATGCTCGATGCGCTGCTGGCGCAGGACATGTACCTCGCCGGCGCGTGGCTGGGCTTCATGGCGATCCTCACCGTGATCGGCACCCTGATCTCGGACATCCTCCTGGCCTGGCTGGATCCCCGCATCCGTGACGAGAGGATGGCCCGCTCATGAGCATCTCCTTCCCGAACCTGGGCCTCCTGCGGCCCCGGGCGGCCGAGGATCGGCGCGAGGCGCGCGCCACGAGGAAGAGCGAGTCGTACTACGCGGCGAGCCAGTGGCGCCTGATGGTCACGAAGCTCTCCCAGCACCGTCTGGCGCAGATCTCGATGGTGATCCTCGGGGCGCTCTACCTGGTCGCGCTCTTCGGCAATATCATCGCGCCGTACACCCTGGGCAGCTACGACGCCGCCTACGTCAACGCCCCTCCCACCAGGATCCGTCTCGTCCACGACGGCCAGCTGGTGGGCCCGTTCGTGTACGGGCTCGGCTTCGACCGCGACCCCACCACGCTGCGACCGATCTTCGTCGAGGACGTCTCGCAGGTCCATCGTCTGCAGTTCTTCACCGAGGGGCAGGAGTGGTCCTTCCTGGGACTGTTCGACTCCACGGTGCATCTGTTCGGCGCCGAGGGGGACGGTCGCGTCTTCCTGTTCGGCACCGACGGTCTGGGACGTGATCTGTTCTCCCGGATCGTGCTCGGCTCGCAGGTCTCCCTCTCGATCCCGCTGATCGGGGTGGCGATCAGCTTCGTGCTCGGCATCGTGATCGGCTCGCTGGCCGGGTACCTCGGCGGCACCTTCGACGTCGTCGTCCAGCGCCTGATCGAGATCATCCGCTCGTTCCCCACGCTGCCGCTGTGGATGGCGCTGGCCGCGACCATCCCTTCGAAGATCCCGGTGGTCCAGATGTTCCTGTACATCACGATCATCATGGCGTTCATCGAGTGGACCAGCCTGGCGCGGGTGGTGCGTTCGAAGTTCCTCTCCCTCAAGCAGGAGGACTACGTGATGGCGGCGCGGATCTCCGGGGTGAGCCCGCTGAAGATCATCGGCGTGCACCTGGTGCCGGGCTTCATGTCCTACCTGGTGGTCGCGATGACGCTCGCGGTTCCGGCGATGATCCTCGGCGAGACCTCTCTGAGCTTCCTGGGGCTGGGGATCCAGGCACCGGCGACGAGCTGGGGAGTGCTGCTCCAGGAGGCGCAGGACATCACGAATGTGGCCGTGTACCCGTGGAAGCTCATCCCCCTGGGCTTCGTGATCCTCACGGTGCTGGCCTTCAACTTCCTCGGCGACGGCCTCCGCGACGCCGCCGACCCGTACAAGTAGGAGCCGACGATGCCCGCTGGATCGCCCGAGGACGGCGCCCTGTCCCTGACCGACCCGCAGCCGCTGCGCCGCAGCACGACGTCCGGGGGCCGAGCCGACTCCCGGCGCGGAGCCCTTCCCGGGGGCGGCGTCCTCCCCGCGCCGGCGCCGCCCGCCCTCGGGCGCACCGTGCTGGAGGTGGAGGAGCTGCGCATCCATCTGCCCACCGAGAACGGGCTGCTGAAGGCGGTCGACGGAGTGACCTTCGCCCTCCAGGTGGGCCGCACGCTGGGGCTCGTCGGCGAATCCGGATCGGGCAAGTCGCTCACGGCGAAGACCCTGCTGCGGCTGAACCCGCCGCAGTTCCGGGAGTCCGGGCGCATCACGCTGCAGGGCACCGCGCAGGACGAGGAGGTGGACCTGCTCGAGCTGAGGCGGGACGGTCCCGCGATCCGCTCGGTCCGCGGCCGGCGCGTGGCGATGATCTTCCAGGAGCCGATGTCCGCCTTCAGCCCGCTCTACACGATCGGCGACCAGATCATGGAGGCGGTGCTGCTGCATCGCACCGCCGACCGGGACGAGGCCCGCACGATCTGCCTGGAGATGATGCGGAAGGTCGGCATCGGCGATGCCGGGCGGCGGATCGACCAGTACCCCCACGAGTTCTCCGGCGGCATGCTGCAGCGCGCGCTGATCGCGATGGCGCTGTCCTGCGAGCCGGAGATCCTCATCGCCGACGAGCCCACCACCGCGCTGGACGTCACCATCCAGGCCCAGGTGCTCGAGCTGATGCGGGAGCTGCAGCAGGAGTTCGGGATGGCGATCCTGTTCATCACCCACGACCTGGCCGTGGTCGCGGAGATGTGCGACGACGTCGCGGTGATGTACCTCGGCGCCATCGTGGAGCAGGCCGAGGTGCGGGAGCTGTTCAGGCACCCCCGCCATCCCTACACCCAGGGGCTGCTGCGTTCGATCCCCCGACTGGGGGCGGGCCGGTCGGAGCGGCTCTTCGCCATCGAGGGCACCGTCCCGCAGGCGATCGACATGCCGCCGATGTGCGGCTTCGCCGACCGCTGCACGCAGCGGATCGAGGGGGTGTGCGACACCGCCCGACCGGTCCGGGTCGAGATCGCACCGCGGCACGCGGTGCGCTGCTTCCTCCATGATCCGCAGAGCGTGCACGAGTCCCGCGGCGACCGGGACCGACGCGAGGGCCACGGCGAGCACGGCACCGACGACGACCACGGCACCCACGAGGAGAGGACGGCATGACGGAGCTGCTGCGCATCGAGAATCTCACCAAGGAGTTCCGGGTGGGGGCCACGGCGTTCCCCGCGGTGGACGACGTCTCCTTCGCCCTCCGGTCCGGGGAGACCCTGTCCGTGGTCGGCGAATCCGGGTGCGGGAAGTCCACCCTGGGTCGGGTGATCGTGCGCGGGATCGAGGCCAGCTCCGGCACGGTCGTCTACACGCCGCCGGCCGACGGGGCGGGAGCGGACACGGATGACGCCTCCGCCGCCTCCCGGGAGGTCGACTTCCTCTCCCTGCGCGGGCGCCGCCTGAAGCGGTTCCGCCAGGACATCCAGATGATCTTCCAGGACCCGCTGTCCTCCCTGGATCCCCGGATGACGGTGTTCGACATCATCGCCGAACCGCTGCGCGCGACGGCCAGGCCGCCCGCCCCGGTGGTGCGCGAGCGGGTGTGGGACATCGCGAAGAAGGTGGGCCTGGATCCCTCGCACCTGCGCCGTTACCCGCACAGCTTCTCCGGCGGGCAGCGTCAGCGCATCGGGATCGCCCGTGCGCTGGTGACCGGGCCGAAGGTCATCGTGGCCGATGAGGCGGTCTCGGCGCTGGACGTGTCGATCCGCGCCCAGATCATCAACCTGCTCAAGGATCTGCAGCGCGAGCTCGGCATCGCCTACCTGTTCATCGCGCACGACCTCTCGATCGTCGAGTACATCTCCGACCGGGTGGCCGTGATGTACCTGGGCCGGATCGTCGAGATCGCCGCGACCGACCAGCTGTTCTCCACGCCCCACCACCCGTACACCGAGGTGCTGCTCTCGGCGGTCCCGCAGCCTGATCCGGAGGTGCGTCGCGAGCGGATCGTCCCCAAGGGCGAGGTGCCGAGCCCCACCGACCGGCCGCCCGGCTGTCTGTTCTCCACCCGCTGCCATTATGCGAGCGAGCTGTGCCGCACCACGGTCCCCCCTCTCGTCGAGGTCGAGGACGGTCACTTCTCCGCCTGCCACTTCGCGAAGGAGCTGGCCCTGCGCGGGCTCTCCGCCGTCGCCCCGGACACGGCGGACACCGCGGAGGCCGAGGAGGACCGGTCGGTGCCCACGGGGTGACCCCGCAGGGAGCCGTGCGTGACCCCGCAGGGCACCGAGGGTGACCCTGCAGGGCGCCGTGCCCGTCGGGCTCAGATCGTCTCGACCGCTTCGAGCACGCCGCTCTCGCCGCTGCGGTAGGCGGCCAGGATGATGCTGAGCACGTCGATGCCCTCGACGTGCGTGTGCAGCGGCCGACGGCCGGTCCGCAGGCACTCCACGAAGTCCGCGATCTCGGCGGCGAAGGGGTCCGTGGGGCGGTGCGCGTAGACGAGCTCCGCCTCGGAGTCCCGCAGGATCACCCGCAGGGTGGTGCCGTCCGAGCTCAGTGAGCCCTTCTCGCCGACCACCGAGAAGCGTTCGGTCCCTGGCGCCTTGTGGTACGCCCAGGAGGTGGCGAGCTGGCCGACGCTGCCGTTGTCGAAGCGCACCAGCACCTGCGCCGAGTCCTCGCCCTCCATGAAGCGGAGCCGGTGCGTGGAGAGCATCGCGAACACGCCGGCCGGCCGCGCGCCGCTCAGGTGCAACATCAGGTAGGTGGGGTGGTAGCCGGTGTCGATGAACTCGCCGCCGCCGGAGGTCGCGGCGTGGGCTCGCCATCCCATGGTCGAGGGGTCGAAGTCGTTGAAGAACTCGTCCGTGGTGCGCACGCCGTAGATGGTGCCCAGGGCGCCGGAGTCCACGAGCTCCTTGGCCTGGGCGACGGCGGGGAGGAAGAGCTTGTTGTGCGCGCACATCAGCGTGACCCCTGCCCGCTCCACCGCCACCCGCACGGAGCGGGCCTCCTCCGCGGTGAGGCAGAGCGGCTTCTCGCACAGGATGTGCTTGCCCGCCGCGGCGGCCGCGACGATCGCGCGATGGTGCAGATGATGCGGGAGGCAGATGTCGACCGCGTCGATCTCGGGATCCTCGATGAGCTCGAGGAAGTCGGTGTAGCCGGTGGCGCCGGTCTCCGCCGTGCGCAGGGCGAGGGTCTCGGCGTCGGTGTCGGCGATCGCGGTGAGGCGGGCCGCGTCGCCGAGCGCGGCGTACCCGCGCAGGTGGGCGCGGGCGATGTTGCCGCCGCCGAGCAGGCCGATGCGGACGGGGCCGTCCCCGAGCGGTGCGGGAGCGGAGCGGTCGAGGGTGGTGCGGTGAGGGGCGGTGTCGGTCATGGTGTTCCTCGCTCGATGGTCGGGACGGCGCTGGGGGTCGTGAGGTGGGCCGCGGAGGGTGCAGGAGGTGGTCAGCGCTCCGACGCGTAGGCGGCGGTGGCCAGTCGGGTCAGGGCGCGTGCGCGCTCGAGGTTCTCGGGGGTGCGGGTTCCGCCGCGGATCGCCTCGATCCACTGGGCGAAGGGGTGCGGGTCGTTCGGCGGCAGGTGGACGTCCCGCCAGCCGTCGGCGGTGCCCCGCTGCAGGCGCGGCGCGCCGACGCCGTACAGGAGCGAGCCCTCGGTGCCGTGGATCTCGAGGGTGAAGTGGCTCCTGCCCGTGACGAAGCTGGCTTCGATCACACCGATCGCACCGTCCTCGGTGGTGACCGCCACCGAGGCGCCGTCCTCGACCCCGCGTCCGGTCACATCGGTGAAGGTCGAGGTCACTGAGGTGAACTCGGTGCCGAGGATCAGCTGGGTGAGGTACATCGGATGGGCTCCCAGGTCGATGAACACACCGCCCAGCGCCTCCTCGGCGTCGTAGAAGCGGGCGGGGAGCCAGTCGCCGATCGCACCGTTGTGGGACAGGCGCACGCGGGAGTAGGTCAGCCGGCCCAGCGCCTGCTGGTCGAGCAGCTCGCGCACGGCACGGGCATAGCCGTGCGCGAGCCGCGGGAGCGAGACGGTCAGGACGACACCTGACCCGTCGGCGGCCTCCTCGGCGGCACGGATCAGGGCGTCGCACCCTGCGAGAGTCGGGGAGAGGAGCTTCTCGGTGAAGACGTGCTTGCCGGCGGCGAGCGCGGCACCGATCACGGCATCGTGGTCACGAGTGGCCGTGGTGACGGTGACGGCGTCGAGGTCGGGGCGGCTCAGCAGGGCGTCGAGGTCCGTGGTGGCCTCGACGCCGTGCGCTGCGGCGAGATCGGCGCCGCGCGCGCCGTCGTCGTCCCAGCCGGCGATCAGCGCGGTGCCGGGGTGCTCGTCCGCGGCGCGGGCGTAGTCCTTCGCATGGACGTGCCAGGCGCCGAGGACGGCGAGGCGGAGCGGGGAGGTCATCGGGAGTCTCCTGGATCGGCGGAGGGGTCCCGTGCACGGTAAGGGCCTCCCATGCGGCGCTCCGAGAGCTGGCGGACCACCTGGCACGAAGTTCATCGACCATTCATCGTGGCAGGTGGGGCCACGAATATTCAGTGCCCGACGCGTCGCTCGTTCACCCTCGTCGACCATTCAGTTCAGCATGGCGCCACGTGCCGCCCCTATCGTCGTCGGTGCTCCTGGGACTATATTTCCGGGACGCGGCGACGATCGGGATGCTCTCGGTCGGCGCGAGATCCCCCGATGGCATCGCGAACAGGATTCCCGTGACCGAGAAAAACCTCATCGTCCTCCTCGACTGCGGTGACACGATCATCGACGAGGGCACCGAGATCCGTGACGAGCGCGACGTGGTCCTCTCCGGCGACGTCCTGCCGGGCGCCGACGCCATGGTGAAGGGCCTGGTCAGTGCCGGGTACCGCGTGGCGCTGGTCGCCGACGGGCGTTTCGCCTCCTTCGAGAACCTGCTGTCGCAGCACGGGTTGTTCGAGCTGTTCGAGACGGCGATCTGCTCCGAGCAGATCCGTGCCTCGAAGCCGAGCCCGAGGATGTTCAGGGCCGCGCTGGGCGCTCTGGACCTCTCCCCCGAGGACGCCTCACGCTGCGTGATGGTGGGCAACAATCTGTCGCGGGACATCGTCGGCGCGAACCGTCTGGGGATCACCAGCATCCACATGGCCTGGACGGATCGCTATCCGCGGGTGCCGGCGGATGCGGAGCACGTCCCGGATCACACGATCACGATGCCGGATCAGCTGCTCCCGCTCCTCGACCGGCTCGAGGCTCAGCTGTCGGCCTCCGATGCCCCGGCCGCTCCCGACGCGCCGCTCACGGCTGCAGCGCGATGACCGCTCGCTCCGCGCCGTCGTCGCCGTCGACCCCCGCCATCGCGACCGTTCCCGCCGGGGAGCTGATCGGGTTCGACGAGGTCCCCGCGCACGAGCCCCGCCAGCTGCACGCGAAGCGGTTCCAGCCGTACCTCACTCCGTTGACCGGCTGCGTCCCCCACCCCGGGGTGGACGCCCGGGGCCGCATCAGCGCAGGTCTCGGTCTGGACTCCGTCTCCGACGGCTGCACGGACTCGCCGGGGCAGACCTACTCCCGCTCGGTGAGCCTGGACGAGTACCGCGCCATCGTCTATGCCTGGTACTTCCCCCGCGACTGCCCCTCCCCGGGACGCGGCCACCCCCATGACTGGGAGGGCGCGGTGGTCTGGCTGCGCGGCGAGGGCGAGGACGCGGAGATGCTCTCCTTCAGCTACTCCCAGCACGGGCGCCTGTTCACCCTCGCACCCTCGGAGGGCACCACGCACGAGGGCCGGCCGATGCTCGCGTACAGCCGCTACGGGGAGCAGGTCACCCATTCCATGTGGCTGCACGACTCCCCCGGGGAGCTGTTCCCGCTGATCGACTGGGAGGATCTGACCCCCGCGGCGCGCACGGCGCTGAACCACGGCGACTACGGTGCGGGGACCCCGCTGATGCGCGACGGCGCCTTCGAGCACAACGTGTACCACTCCTGGGCGGGGGATCCCGCGCTGATCATGGATCTCAGGAATGGCACCCGGCCGGGCGGAGCGCGCCGACGGGAGTAGCGTGTCGGCGTCGACGCCGCGGGCTCCGGCCCAGGCGGCCTCGGCGCCCTACCGACCCTGACCTGGACGAGGATCTGCATGCCCCTCTCGGACCCCTCTCCCGCCGAGCCCCTGCACGTGAGCGCCCGCGTCCCGGAGGCCCCTGCCCCGGACGGTCCGGGCCCGTCGCCGTCGGCCGCACCGGGAGCGGTCGGCGACGACGTGCTCGACAATCCCACCTGGTCCTCGCTCACCCGGCATCACCGCGGCCTCGCCGAGGGCAACGAGCACGTGCTGCGCTACCCCGAGGACGTCTCCCCCTTCGTCGGGATCCGGGACTGGGAGCATCCGGACGTGTGGGACGCGATCCTGGACGTGTTCGGTCACGGCGCGGAGGTAGGGGTCTCGCACGCCGATCCGCTGCTGCCTGCGGGCTGGACCCCGGTGTTCTCCATCCCCGGGGTGCAGCTGGTCCAGACCGAGCGCCTCGTGCCCCGGCCCGACGAGGAGGCGGTGGAGCTCGGCGCCGAGGACAGCGCCGAGATGCTCGCGCTGGTCGAGCGCACACGGCCCGGTCCGTTCCTCCCCCGCACCCACGAGATGGGCCGCTATGTGGGCCTGCGTCGCGGCGGGGAACTGATCGCGATGGCCGGCGAGCGCCTGCATCCGGACGGCTGGACCGAGATCAGCGCCGTCGCGGTGGACCCGGAGCATCGCCGGCAGGGACTCGCCTCGCGCCTGGTGCTCGACGTCGCCTTCCACATCCAGGAGCGCGGCGACAGCGCACTGCTGCACGCCTCGGCCGCGAACACCACCGCGATCGCCGGCTACGAGAAGCTCGGCTTCGCCCTGCGCAGGCGGCTCACCTTCGGCGCGGTCCGCACGCCGTGACAGCGACGGCAGGCGCGGGCACGTGCGCTCACAGGCCCAGCGCCTCCGCAGAGCAGGTCTCGGTCTCGATCTGCGCGCCGGTGATGCGGAGCTCACCCTGCGCCGTGAGGACCAGCTCGGCCCCGTGATCGTCCTGGGCGCTCACCTGATGGAGCGCGCCCTGGTGGGATGCACGGGAGCGACGATCGATCAGAGCACCGGGACCGCCCATGCAGCACTGGACAACTCCCGCGCGGGCACGGACCCGCTCGTCGTGGAGGTCGCCGCCGGTGAGCATATCCTGCTGCCTGACGGGCAGCTCGACGTCGCCGCCATCCACCCCTGGCATCCGCCCCGACAGGCAGGGGTGGAGCTGCGCTGGTGGCCGCTCGCGCTCCCGGCCGACCGAGACGCATCGGACGGGGGACCGGGGCGACCACGGAGGTGCAGTCCTTCCTGCGCAGACGGCGTGCGGCGGCCGTGGTCCGTCGGCGCCCCGCGCACGCCGCACATCCCGCGACTTAGGAAAGGCTTGCCTCACTTCCGGCAGGTGGCTAGCGTGTGCCGGACCATCCGCCGCGCCATCCTTGCATCGAGGAGCACCATGGAGCCGTCCCACTCCCGCCACGCCCTGATCGCCGACGAACAGGACGTCCCCCTGCTGCGTCTCCTCCTGGCCTCCTTCCCGTCGGACGCCGTGGGGGAGGTGATCCTCGAGCTCCCGGACACCGCAGGAGGGCACCCGCAGGAGACACCGTTCCTGCCGGTGCCTTCCGGCATCACCGTCCGGCACCTCCGTCGCAGCACGGACGAGCAGCCCGGCCTCGCCGCCTGCACGGCGCTCGCCGCCTGGGTCGAGGAGTGGGTGCTCGACGAGCACGCGACGGCCGAGGGCCACACGATCTTCGTCGGGATGCCGGACAACGCCCTGGTCGAGCACTGCTGCGAGCGACTGCTCGATCGCCGCCCCGGGCTCCACATGCACCGACCCCGCCGCCTCGGAGCACCGCTGTGAGCGCGCGTCCGGGCCATCGACCCCGGGCAGGACCCTGAGGGCCGTTCCCCGCCGCCGCCCCGCCACCCGCTACGGTCGTCGCATGAACATCACGACGGCGTGGCCGCAGCCTCTCGAGGACATCGACCGCAGTGACGAGAGCCTGCGCGCCTGGGTCGCGGAGAGGATCCACCGACTCGACGCCGACGGCAGGCGCAGCGCCGACACGCACCTGGTGGCCCTCGACCTGCCCACGAACTGGGACATCCAGCTGTATCTCAAGGACGAGTCGACCCACGCCTCGGGCAGCCTCAAGCACCGCCTCGCCCGCTCTCTGTTCCTGTTCGCCCTGGTCAACGGTCAGCTGCGGCCGGGGATGCCGGTGATCGAGGCCTCCTCCGGATCCACCGCGGTCAGCGAGGCGCACGTGGCGCGGATGCTGGACATCCCCTTCGTCGCGGTGATCCCCCGCGGCACCAGCGCCCGCAAGGTCGCCCTCATCGAAGCGGCCGGCGGGAGCTGCCACGTGGTCGAGAGCGCGGAGCTGATGAGCCGGGAGGCGCAGCGCCTGGCAGACGCGCAGGGCGGGCTGTTCCTGGACCAGTTCACCCACGCCGAGCGGGCCACCGACTGGCGCGGGAACAACTCGATCGCCGTCAGCGCCCTGTCCCAGCTGGAGCTCGAGCCCCATCCGGTGCCGCGCTGGATCGTGGTGGGCGCCGGCACCGGGGGCACCAGCGCGACCTTCGGGCGGCTGCTGCGGTATCGGCGCCTGCCCACCTCTCTGTGCGTGGCGGATGTCGAGAACTCCGCCTTCTTCGAGGGGTGGGCGCAGCAGGACCCGACGGTCACCACCGCGCACGGCTCCCGGATCGAGGGGATCGGCCGTCCGAAGGTCGAACCGAGCTTCGTGCCCGGGGTGGTCGATCGGATGATCCGGGTCCCCGACGCCGCCTCGGTCGCCGCGGCCCGGTACCTCTCGGGGCACCTGGGCCGACGGGTCGGCGCCTCGACCGGGACGAACCTGATGGCTTCCGCTCAGCTGATCACGCAGATGCGCGGGCGCGGCGAGACCGGGTCGGTGCTGACGCTGCTGTGCGACCCCGGGGACCGCTACACCGACACCTACTTCGACGACGACTGGGTCGCCGCGCAGGGCTGGGACCTGGGCCCTTGGCAGGACGCGCTCGCGAGGATGCTGCCGCTCGGGAGCCGCTGAGTCGGACCGGGACCGCTTCCCCCGCTGCGGGCGTCGGCGGTCGGCGCTCTCGCGCACCCCGACGGGCCGTGCGGCTCCCACCGCACGTCCCGCACCCCCGGAACCGACCGCCTCTCAGCTCTGGGGCAGTCGGGTGAACAGGTAGGCGTCCCGGTCACCGTGGTACGCATGCTGGGCGGTGGCGATCCAGGTGCCGTCGCCGCCGCCGTCCGGCGTACCGGTCACCTGGCACAGCCCGTGCTCGCCGCCGTCGGCCACCTCGCAGCCGATGTCCAGATCCGTAGGCAGCTCGCCGTCCATGCTGCGGCCCATCATGACGCCGCTCAGGGCGGCGTCCTCAAGGTCCTCGGGCGTGACCGCGGCGATGTCCAGGCCCCCGATGCTCTGCAGCCCGAGTGCGGCGTCCGGGGCGGCCGCGAGATCGGCCCCGCCCTCGCCACCCGCGCCGAACAGCAGCGCCGTGTTGCCGAACCCGGTGCTGACCAACCGGACCTGGGCGGACATCGTCCCGTCCGTACTGTCGGCATCGACGAAGGTGCAGCTGGAGGCCGATCCGCCCAGGACGGCCTCACCCTCACACCGGGCGTCCAGCCCCGCGAGGAACTCGGTGCCCTCGATCCGGTCCGCACTCATGGAGTCCACCGCCGCATCGCCATGCAGGTGGACCATCGCGAGATAGGCGGTGGCATCCCCCGGGGCGAAGCGCTCCGTCGAGACGGTACCGGCCCAGATCTTTGGCGTCGTCACCCTTGGCGTGGAGTCATCGCCGTTCTGGTCCTGCTCATCACGGTCCCTGTCCTGATTCCCGTGCGCCCCGACGGCGACGTGCACGTCGGACCGACCATCGCCGCCTCCGGCGGCCGTGTCGACGGCGGTCGGTCCGACGGCGCCGCAACCGGCCGCGAGCGCGGCGACCGCCCCGATCGCGAAGAGGCCCGTCCGCCGGCGGCGAATGCTGGTGGTGATGCTCATGGTGCGTCCTTTCCCCCTGGGGAACCGCCGACGACGACGCCGTCGACCCGTCGTGCGCGGCCGCCGGAACGACGACCACACGGTGGACTTTACGATCTCATGACCTTTGCGCGCTCCCCTCTTTACAACTCCTTCGCATCCCTCCATCCGGGATGCTCGCCGTGCCGCACTCTCGGCCTGGGCCGGGCTCTGTCGCCGCGACGTCACCGGTCCGGGCTGGGCGGCTGCGCGAGGGGGAGGGGGCGCGGTGGATGGGGAGCAGCCCCTGCGCGGACGGCCCGTACTACCCTCGCTGCATGACGTTGCCGCGCCGCGACTTCTCCCCTCCCCGAGTCCTGCACCGGGTGGGGACCGTCCTTGCGCTCCTCGTCCTCGGGCAGCTCGCCGCGGCGAGCGCGGTCCTGCTCCTCGCCGCGCCGGTCCAAGTGCTGCTCGCCGTCGTCGCGCTCCTGTGCGCACCGGCTCCGGCCCTGGTCGCCGCCGCGACCCTCCGACCGCGCTCCCCCGGCGGGGTGACCGTCGCCGATCTGCTGACGCTGCTGCGCCACCTGGCGGCCGGCGCGCTCGCCGCCTCGGCCGTGCTCGCTCTCGGCGGGGAGCTGCCCCCACGCTCCTGGCCTCTCGCGCTCCTCGTCGGCGCCGCCCTCGCCACCGACGCCCTGGACGGCCCGGTGGCCCGGCGCACGCGCACCGCCGGTCCGGTCGGGGCCCGCATCGATATGGAGGCCGATGCCGCGCTGGTGCTGGTGCTCTCGCTGCTCGCGGCGGTCGTGGTGGGGCCGTGGTCGCTCGCGATCGGACTGATGCGCTACGCCTATGTGGCCGCATCGTGGGTCCGGCTGGCCTTTCGGCGGCCGCTGGCCTTCAGCCAGCTGCGTCGCGTGATCGGCGGCTTCCAGGGCGTCGCCCTGCTTACCGCGGTGGTGCCGGTGGTGCCCGCGCCGGTCGCCACCGCGGTGATCGCGCTCGCGCTGGGGCTGCTGATCGTCTCGTTCGGCCGTGACGCGATCGGCCAGGAACGGGAGGAACGGCGGGATCAGCAGCAGGACCCGCCCCTCACGCGAAGGCGCTGACCCCCGTGATCGACCGGCCCACGATGAGCGACTGCATGGTGTCGGTGCCCTCGTAGGTGTGCAGGGCCTCGATGTCGCTGCGGTGGCGCACCACTCGGTTCTCCAGCAGGATCCCGGAACCGCCGAGCATGTCACGGGCGTCGGAGGCGATCTCGCGGGCCGCGCGGGTGTTGTGCACCTTGGCGAGGGAGGCCTGCTCGGGACGGATGGTGCCGGCGGCCTCGAGCTCGGCCAGCCGCACGCAGTGCAGCTGCATCGAGGTGAGGGTCTGCAGCATCGAGGCCAGCCGCACCTGGACGTGCTGGGCCTTCGCGAGCGGGCGACCGAACTGGATGCGGTGCTGGGCGTGCTCGAGCGCTGCCTCGTAACAGGCGATCGCGTGGCCGAGCGCGCCCCAGGCGACTCCGGCGCGGGTGGCGAACAGGACTTTGGAGGTGTCCTTGAAGGAGCGGGCCCCGGGCAGGCGCTGGTCCACGGGGATCCGCAGGTCGGTCAGGGTGATGTGGGCCTGGTGGATGGCGCGCAGGGCGACCTTCCCGCGGATCACCTCGGCCTCGTAGCCGGGCAGGGACTGGTCCACGAGGAACCCGCTGACCTGGCCGTGGAGCTCGGGCTGGGTCTCATCGTCGACCCGCGCCCAGACCACGGAGAGGTGACAGCCGGCGCCATTGCCGATCCAGCGCTTCTGGCCGGTCAGGACCCACTCCTCCCCGTCGCGGCGGGCGACGGTCTCCAGCGACACGGAGTCGGAGCCGTGATCGGGCTCGGTGAGGGCGAAGGCCGCGTGCTCGGCGCCGGTGGCGAGCGGCTCGGCCCAGCGCTGCTTCTGCTCCTCGGAGCCCAGCAGCATGATCGAGCGCAGGGCGAGCCCGCCCTGGACGCCCACCATGGTGCCCACGCTGCCGTCGATGCGGGAGAGCTCCATGTTCACCAGTCCCGTGGCGAGTGGGGAGAGGGTGCGGTGGCCGGGGACGTCGAGACCGTCGGTGAGCAGGTCCAGCTCGCCGAGGCGGGCGATCAGCTCGATCGGGTAGTCGCCACGGTCCCACCAGTCGTTGATCTGCGGGAGCACCTCGGCGGCCAGGGAGCGGGCGTCGGACCAGGCCTTCAGGTCCTCGCCGGCCACGTCCTGGAAGAGGGAGTAGTGGTCCGCGGCGGCGGGCAGCAGCTCGGCGGGGGTCGCCGCGGTGGCCTCTGGGGCGGAAACCACGGCGCGCTCAGTCACGACGGAGTCCCGTCGGGTCTCGTCGGTGCCGCCGGGGTTGCCGCCCAGCGAGATGTGGCCGGGAGCGGGAGCGTCCCACCCGGACTGCTGCGGGGCGGTCTGGGAGGTGGTGTCGTTGCTGGTCATCATTTGATCCTCTCGATGATGAGGGCCATGCCCTGGCCGCCGCCGACGCACAGGGTCGCCAGGCCGTAGCGGCCCTCGCGCTCGCGCAGGCCGTTGAGCAGGGTGGTGGTCATGCGGGCGCCGGTGGAGCCCCAGGGGTGGCCGAGCGCGATCGCTCCGCCGTGGACGTTGAGCCTCGAGTGGTCGATGCCGAGGTCCTCGGCGGCGGGCAGCACCTGGGCGGCGAAGGCCTCGTTGAACTCGACCAGGTCGATGTCCTCGATCGTGAGGCCTGCGAGCGCGAGTGCCTTCCGGGTCGCCTCGACGGGGCCGAGGCCCATGATCTCGGGGCTGAGCCCGGAGACGCCGGTGGCGACCACGCGGGCGAGCGGGGTGATGCCGAGCTCCTTCGCGTACTCCGCCTCCATGATCACGAGCGCGGCGGCGCCGTCGTTGAGCGGGCAGCAGTTGCCGGCGGTGACGGTGCCGTCGGGGCGGAAGACGGGGTCGAGCCCGCCCACGGCCTCGAGGGTGACGCCGGCGCGCGGGGAGTCATCGCTGCTGACCACGGTGCCGTCGGGCAGGGTGACGGGAGTGATGTCGCGGTCGAAGAAGCCGGCGGCCTTCGCGGCCTCGGCCCGGTTCTGGGAGCGGACGGCGTACTCGTCCTGGGCGGCGCGGGTGACGCCGCGCAGCTCGGCGACGTTCTCGGCGGTCTGGCCCATGGCGATGTAGGCGTCGGGCAGCTCGCCGTCCTCGCGCGGGTCGTGCCAGGGAGCGGGGATCTCGCGGCTCGCGCGCTTCTCGGTGCGTTCCCAGGCGGTCTGGAACAGCGGGTCGCGGGCGTCCTCCTCCATGAGCTTGCCGGTGCTGGAGGAGATCGACTCGACGCCGGCGGAGATCACGGCGCGCGCTTCGCCGGAGGCGATCGCGTGGAAGGCGGCGCGGGTGGCCTGGATCGACGAGGCGCAGAAGCGGGTGACGGTCGCGCCGGGCACGGCATCCAGGCCGAGGCGGACGGCGACGGTGCGGGCGAGGTTCCCGCCCTGCTGCCCCTCGGGGATCGCGCAGCCCAGCTGCAGGTCGTCGATCGTGGTGGGGTCCAGCTGCGGGACCTGGTCCAGGGCCGCCTGGATCATCTGGCCGACGAGGTCGTCGGGGCGGATGTCCTTGAGCGATCCTTTGCGGGCGCGGCCGATGGGCGATCGGGCGGTGGCGACGATGACGGCCTCGGGCACGAGGGTTCTCCTTCGACGGCGGTGTCTGGGGCGGTTGCCGGCCGGGGTCGGCGAGATGCACGATACCCGGCGTTCCTGATACTACGGGTTGCAGGTACCTCGGGGGAAGTCGAGCACCCATCGGAGCCGCCCGGTCAGAGGACCGTCGTGAGCGCCAGCAGCTCTGCGTCCGTCGGGCGGGCCGCTCGGCGGCTCCTCGTCTCGAACCCGAGCCTGTCCAGGACTCGGAGGGATGCCGTGTTCCAGGCCCAGACGGTGGCGTGCACCCGCTCGAGGCCCGCTTCCCGCGCCCACCGGACCACGGCCCGCCCGGCCTCGGTGGCATACCCCTGCCCCTGGGCCGAGCGCAGCAGCTCGAACGCGATCTCCGGGCCGGGAAGCTCGCCCTCGAGCGCCGCGGAGCCCGGCCCGCCGTCGACCAGTCCGCAGTATCCGAGGACCGCGCCGTCCGTGATGCGCTCGAGCGCCAGCAGACCGAGCCCCAGTCGCATCTCCCGGGTGCTGCGGCGGATCCAGTCCTCGAGATCACCGATGCTCGGGCGACCCTCGGCATCGATCCGGCGGTGGGCGGGCACTCGGGGATCCCGTTCGGTCCAGAGCCGACGATGGATCGCGGCCTCCTCGACCCTCCACGGCCGGAGGTTGAGGCGCTCGGTCACGAGGACCGGTCCAGCGTCGGCGGCGGCGTCCATCTGCTCAGTCAAGGCGATGCACAGCGCCTGCACAAGACGCTCCGCTCCGGGAAGGGCTCACCCCTCCGCGACGCCGCCCGGTCGCATCGCGGTGGCGGCCTCGACCTCCGTGGTCATACGGGCAACGTGCAGGGCGAGGTAGGCGATCTCGTCGTAGGAGAGGTCCTCCCCCATGCGCAGCCGCACGATCACCGCGAGCTGCTCGGCGACGCGGGAGGCCTCGGGGTAGCTCTCGCGGATGGTGCGGCTGATCAGCGACTGCTCGCCATCGAGCTGCCGGTGCTGCTGGATGCGCACGAACATGTAGCGCACGTGGGTGATGAAGCGAGCGGCGGCCATCGAGTGGCGGTCCACCTCGATGCCGAACCGCTCTCCCACGATCGCGAGCATCTGCTGGATGACCCCGGTCATCGTGTACGTGAAGGACAAATCCCCCGTCGCGAATCCCGCGTTGACCAGGTGCAGGGCGAGCGCGGTCGCCTCGTGCTCGGGCAGCGCGGGATCGACCTGCTCGTTGATCGCGGCCAGCAGCCGACGGGCCCGTTCGTGCTCCTCGGCGTAGAGGGTCCGCACCTCGGTCTCCAGCGGGTACTCGATCTCGATCCCCTGCCGCAGACGGTCCAGGGCGCCGGAGACGTGGTCCGCCACGGCGATCGCGAGGGTGGGCCGGCGCGACTCGCGGTCCTCGATCCCGGTCCCGCGCAGGGCGATGACCACGGCCCGCAGGATCTCCTGGTCGATCATCGCGAAGGCCTCGGCGAGGTGGTCGGGGTCGCGACCGTCGGCCGGGACGAAGACCTGCACGATCTTCTCCGGGTCGACCTCCTGGCCGGGCGAGGCGCGGAAGCCGATGCCGCGGCCGGTGAGGATGACGCCCTGGCCGGACTCGTCGCGGGAGAGCACGACGTTGTTGTTCAGGACCCTCAGCACCTTCATCGGCGCATCACCTCTCCAGTCTCCTCGGCCCCGGCGCAGTCCCCGGCATCGGCCGGGTGCGCGCACCCTCTGGATCGGAGGGTACGCGCACCGGGCTCCCGCTCAGCGTCGAGCGGTGACCACCGTCTCCCCGGCGGCGACCTCGGTCGCGCCCACCGCCTCGACCGCGGCGAAGGTGGTGGTATTGGGGATCGTCAGCAGGGTGATCGGGTCGTACCCGGCCTCGCGGATAGCCTCGAGATCCACGACGGCGAGGAGATCCCCGGCCGCGACCTTCTGGCCCTGCTCGACGCGGACGTCGAAGCCCCTGCCGTCCATCTTCACGGTGTCGATACCGACGTGGACCAGCACCTCGGCGCCGCCGTCGGCCAGCAGGCCGAAGGCGTGCCCGGTGCCAGCGACGGTGGCGAGCAGTCCGTCGGCCGGGGCGAGGATCCGCCCGTCGGCCGGGATGATGCCCACGCCCTCGCCGAGCGCGCGCGAGGCGAACACGGGGTCCGGGACCTCGTCCAGCGGGACCACGCGGCCCTCGACCGGCGCGGCGATGACCACCGCATCGGAGGCGGCGCCCCCGGCGGCGGGCACGCCGCTCGCACCGGAGGAAGCAACCGATCCGGCCGCGGCACCGGCCGACGCACCAGGGGCGGAGGCGCCGACGGTCGCGAGCTCGCGCTCGGCGGCGGGCTGATCGGCGGTCTGCGCTGCGGCAGGCTGCGCTGCGGCGACCGGGGCGGCCGCAGCCTCGGCGGCGTCACGGGAGGAGTTGGCCTCGGCGCGCTGCTCGGCGGTGCGGTAGTCGGAGACGTAGACCAGCGCCATGGAGACCACGAAGGCCGCCGTGATAGCGATGACGTAGGTGAGCATCGGGTCGAAGACCGGGATGGTCAGCAGCGAGGTGAAGGCGAACACGGAGGTGTTCACGCCGCCCAGCAGGCCCACGATCAGGCCGCCCACGAGGCAGCCCACGAGCATCCGCGGGTAGATGCGCTTGAAGCGCAGGTGGATGCCGTAGAGGGACGGCTCGGAGATGCCGCCGAAGAGGCCGGCGGCGAGCGCACCCGTGGCGGTCTGGCGCATCTCGGCCTCACGGTGGCGGATCGAGAGCAGCAGCACGCCGGCGGTCGCGCCGAAGCAGGCGAAGTTCCAGGCGCCCATGGGGCCCTGGATGAAGTCGTAGCCGAGCGCGTTGATGTTCTGCAGCATGAGCGCGTTCAGCGGCCAGTGCAGGCCCAGCGGCACCAGGAACGGGTACAGCAGCGGGATGAGGATCGCGAAGACGATCGGAGCGTTCCCGTTCAGCCAGGCAAGGCCCGAGCCCAGGCCGTTGCCGGCCCAGATGCCGAGCGGGCCGATGAGGAAGGCGGTCACCGGGATCATCACCAGCATGGAGAGGAAGGGGACGAACACCAGTTGCACGTTCGCGGGGAAGACGCGCTGCAGGCCCTTGTAGACCAGCGCCAGCAGGGCGACCATCAGCAGCGGCACGAAGACCTGGCCGCCGTAGTCGTTCAGCTGCATCGGCAGGCCGAACACCGTCGCGATGCACTGCTCGGTGCCGAGCAGCTCGTTGGTGGAGCAGGTGACGCCGGGGGTGCCCCCACCGATCATGCCCATGTAGTCCGGGGTCATCACCGCCGCCATCACGGCCGCGCCGACCCAGCCGTCGATCTGGAGCTTCTTCGCGGCGTTGAAGGCCACCATGATCGGCAGGAAGTACAGCACCGAGCGCCACATCGCGTCGACGAAGACCCAGGTCGCGGACTTGTCCTCGGCGCGGAAGTCGATCACGCCGAGGGCGTCGAGCACCGAGGCGATCGCGATGATCAGCGAGGCGCCCAGCAGCACGCCCATCAGCGGGCGGAAGGAGTCCGAGAGGTACTCGAAGAAGCTGTCCAGCCAGGACCACTTCCCGCGGGCACGAGACCGGATCGCGGCCTTGACCTCGGCGTCCGACTGCGCACGGGGAGTGCCGCCGGCCGCCATCGAGGGCAGGTTCATGATCTGGGTGTGGACCCCGGCGACGGCGCCGCCGATGACCACCTGGAACCGGTCACCGGACTGCGGCACCGTGCCCATGACCTCGGGCAGGGCGTCCAGGCCCTCCTGGTCCACCTCCCCTCCGTCGTGGAGCTGGAACCGCAGCCGGGTGGCGCAGTGGGTGAGGCTCTCGATGTTCTCGGGACCCCCGACGCCGCGGACGATCTCCTCGGCGGTCGACGTGCTCCCTGGGGCTGAGCTGCTCATGATGCGTCCTCGCATCCTTCCTGAAGCGGGCCGGACCCGCCGCTGGCAGGTTCCGGGCAACAAAAAAGACCCGGGTCCCGCCGAGTGCGCGAGGGCGCACGGAACGGGTCCCAGGTCTTGCTCCCCCGCCGAGGCAGGGGATGACAATCCGGTGGTCGATGAACTCTGAGGTTCGGGGAGGAACGTTAGCAGGCTTCCGCCGGAGCGCAAGCCCGGGCAGGGAGGAGCAGGTCAGCCCACGACCTGCTCCGCCCCGGCCCGCCGGCCGCTCAGACGGGCGACGCGCCCGACGTCACCGTTCCGGACCTGCCGGGCTTGCCGGGCGCGGCCGGCGTCCCCGGGCCCCCGGCATGGTCCGGCTTCCCTGGCTTCCTCGGCTTCCCCGGCTTCCCGCCGCCGTTCTGCGCACACTCCGGACCGCCCGGGGTGAGCGTCAGCTCGCGCACCTCGGAGCGGGCCACCCCGCCGTGCGGGTCGGTGACCAGCGCGTACCAGGAGTGCGTGCCGAACCCGAGCGAGGAGACGTCGACGGTGACCGTCGACGCGGCCTCGCCGCCCTCGGTCGCCACGCCTTCGACCAGCGCGAACTCCTGCTCGCCGAGCACGTCGGCGCTGAACTCGAGAGTGCTCAGCTCCTTCTCCTGCGGCGTGATGCCGAGCTGCTCGTAGGAGACCGCGAAGTCCTGATCCTCGGGGGTGAGGGTCGGGTCGTCGCTCGAGTACTGCTCGAGCGAGGGCGAGTAGGTGCGCACCAGCATGCGCTCACCCTCGTTGTCGAAATGGAGCAGGCGCAGGAAGCCCTGGCCGCCCTCCGGCAGGCCCTGGTAGTCGAACAGCATCTGGGTGACCTCGCGGTCCGTCGTGCCGTCGCCGTCGTCGTCGAAGGAGTCCACCCGTGTGTGGGCGTCGTGGTAGTGCCCGCTCATCACCATGGAGACGTTCGGGTTGGTGGCCACGACCTCGTCCTGGATCTGCTGCGGGATGGGACCGAGACCGCCGGTGGTGAGCATGTACTCGTGCAGGTTGAGGATCGCGGTGCGCTCGGGGTACCTGGCGAGCATCTCGTTCATCCACGCGATCTCCTCGTCACCGGGGCCCCATCCCTGGGAGACGACGACGAAGTCGACGCCGCCGGTGCTGAACAGGGTGACGCTGCCGCGGTTGTCCTCGTAGAAGTCGCCGTACCAGGGGTTGTCCTGGTAGCGGTCCTCGCCGAAGAAGGTCTTGTACTGCGTGTAGTCGTTGGACATGCTGCCCACGTCGTGGTTGCCGGCGATCACGTTGTACGGCAGCTCGGCGTCATCGAGCATCCGGTAGGCGGGATCGGCGTTGGCCCACTGCGCGGGATCGTCGTACTCGTCGACGATGTCCCCGGTGTGGAAGAGGTACTGGAGGTTCAGCTCCTCGCGCTCCTCGAGCAGGAACTCGTGGATGTTCAGCTGGTGCTCGTAGAACTCCTCGTTGTAGTACTGCGTGTCCGACTCCCACGCGAGCGTGAAGTCGTACTCGCTGCGGTCGGTCGCCTCGGGGTGGTGCGGGGTGACCGCGGATTCCCGAGTGGAGAGGTCCGCCCCGGACCAGCCGACGGAGTGCTGGACCACGGCCCGCACCTGCCCGTCCACCACATGGCCGCTGGTGGGCGCCACCTCGTCGAAGGCGACCGTGCCGTCCTCGGCGGCGAAGGTGTGGGCGATCTCCACCAGCTCACCGGTGGCGGCACTCTCGAGCAGCAGCCGCACCCGGGCTCCCGGGTCGGCGGCGCCCGACCAGGTCAGGCGCACCTCGGCGCCCTCGGACGCGGAGTCGGGGACGTCCACGGCGAACTCGTGGAAGGGCAGGGCGTCCACGGAAGCGGTCGTGTCCCCGGCGGTCAGCGTCTCGCCGGTGCGCTCGGCCGCATCGGCGTCGCGCACCTCGCCGGCGACGGCGCCGACGGTGCCCTCGGCGAGGGACGCACTGGTCCCGGCCCGGAAGGACACGTCCAGCAGGTCGCCGGAGGGGTCTGCGACCTCGACGGCGACGGACTGGTCTGAGCAGACCGGGACGGTGGTGCCGTCCTCCGTGAGCGCCGTGACCGACGGGGTCTCCTCCGGGGTGACGAGGGTGCGGGTCTCGGTGCTCTCGTTGCCCAGGGCGTCGACCGCGGTGATGACGAAGGTGTGCTCACCGGGCTCGAGGTCCAGCGAGGAGGTGGTGTGAGGGAGCTCGATCGCCTCCCCGTCGAGGGTGGCGGTCACCTCCTCGACGCCGCTCCCGGCGTCCTGGATGTCGGCGCCGAGGGCGAACTCGCCCTGGTACGTGATGCCGTCCTCGATCCCGGAGGTGATCACCGGTGCGGTGTTGTCCACGACCACGATGCGCTCGATGCTGTGCCCGGATTCATCGGTGCCGGTCAGCAGATGCTCGCCGTCCTCGACGGCGGTGGTGTCCCAGGTGATGGACTGGGCGGTGAAGGCATCCTCGGGCAGTGTGAAGACCGCATCGAGCAGGTCGTGCTTCCCGGCCGAGTCGCCCATGGCGATGATCTCAGCGGGGTCCTCGTGGCCGGCGGGGCGCAGGGTGCGACCGTCGGGCAGGACCAGGCGCAGGTCTCGGATCGAGAAGTCGTCGTTGTTCTCGTCCTCGTCGATGCCGGGGTAGGCCTTGGTGCCCGCGGCGACGGTGACCACGAGCTGATCGCCCTGGACCACATGCTGCAGCGGCACCTCTGCGTCGACGGTCACCCAGTCGCCGTAGAAGCCCTCGTCGAAGATCTCGACGACCTCGTCGCCCACCAGGATCCCGTTGCGGAAGTAGACGTCGGTCTGGCTGGCGCCCATCGCGAACACGGGGGCGGACTCGAGCGCCGGGACGGCGTCCGTGCGAGCGTCGCCGTCGATGGCAAGGCGCACGGACGCCGGGTGCTCGTCCCCGGCGACGGAGACGGCGGTGGTGCCGGAGACGAACTCGCCCTCGTCGAGGTTCATCCGCAACGGTGCCGTGTCCACGCCGGTCAGGCCCACGCGCGTCGTCTCGGTGCGGGTCTCGTGGGTGCCGTCGGAGGCGACCAGGTAGTACTCGAACCAGCGCTTGCCGGTGAGGTCCGGGGCCGGGATCGCATGGTCGAAGCGGTCGCCGTCGGTGCGGCGCAGCGTATGGGCGACGAAGTCCTCGTCCGCGCTCGAGCGCAGGTGCAGCGTCACGGTGCGGGCCTGGACGTCATCGGTGACCTCGTGGCTGATGACGGCGTCGGCCGACGGGTCGAGCTCGTCCGCGGTGAGGTCCGTGACGTCGGGGGCCTGCTCGTCGGCGGGCACGGCGACCAGCTCGGCCGGGACCTGCGTGGGGTCGACGGTGCCGGGGCTGGCCGGTGCCTGCCCGGTGAGGGCGCCGAGGGAGAAGTCCGGTTCCTGACCGTCGGTGGTGCCTCCGGTGCGGTACTGGATGCCCTGGTCAGCGGTGGTGTCGTCGGTGCCGGAGACGTTGTAGAAGACCCGATGGATGCTGTCACCGGTGCGGGTGGTCAGCTCCAGCCCGCGGCCGCTGCCATTGGCCATGCCGGCGGTGGCGGTCTCCACGACGGTCAGGGCTGCGGGGTCCACGCCGTAGTGGGCGGCGAAGTCCGCCGTCGTCAGGGCGTCGTTGGCGCCGTTCTTCACCCAGATCACGACGGCGCCGCCGGGCTCGACCACGGCATCGTCCGGGACCAGCGGCCAGTCCGCCGCGTTCGTGATGGTCACGCCGTCGCTCGTGTACAGGTAGCGCAGCGCGTGGTCCACGAGGGAGATGGGGGCGTCGGTGGCGTTGTACAGCTCGATGAACTCGTAGCCGTCGGCTCCGCCGACGTTGCTGGAGTCCGGGGTGACCTCGGTGATCTGGAGGTGGCCGACCGGGGAGTCCGCGGGGGGCGCGGCCGGCGACCCGGCGGGCTGCTCGGGCTCCGCAGGCTCCTCCGGGGTCGTCGGCTCCTCGGGCTCCGTCGGCTCCTCCGGGGTCTCCGGCTCCTCGGGCTCCGTCGGCTCCTCCGGGGTCTCCGGCTCCTCGGGCTCCGTCGGCTCCTCCGGCGTCGTCGGCTCCTCGGGCTCCGTCGGCTCCTCCGGCGTCGTCGGCTCCTCGGGCTCCTCCGGCGTCGCCGCGATGAGCTGCTCCGGGTCGGTGGCGCCCGGCGTCGCGTCGGCCGGGCCGGAGAACAGCGCGGCGGAGAGATCGTCCGCACCGGCCGGGAGGCGGAAGTGCGCGCTCTGGCCGACGGCGACCGATCCGGCGGGGTAGTAGCTGCGGGTGACCTCAGCACCGGCGGGGTCCAGCACTCGGATCCCGCGGTCGCCGCCGTTGGCCATCCCGGACTGCCCGGTCGCGCGCACCACCTGTGCGTCCTCCCCCGCACCCCAGTGGGCGAGCAGGTCCGACTCCGCGTGCGCGAAGGAGTCGACCGTGCTGGTCTCGTAGCTCAGCCACACCACGAGAGAGGCTCCGGGCGCGAGGTCGACGCCCTCATCGAGGACGAGCGGCACGTCGCGTGCCGTGTCCGTGGCGTCGACGTAGACATAGGAGAAGCGATGCCCGTCCTCACCACCGAGACGCACCGGCGTCGCCGAGATGTTCGTGACCTCGAAGAACTCGAAATCGTCGTAGCCGACGGTGTCGGGAGCGATCTCCGTGACCAGCAGCGGCGATGCGTCGGCCACCTCCGCAGCATCCGTCTCCGCAGTGTCCGGGGCACCGGGCAGAGGTGCCGCGTGCGCCGCCGGGGCGGAGAGGCCCTGGAGGGAGCCCGTCCCGGCCAGGGGCAGAACCGCCGGGCCGACGGCGAAGGCGGCGCCCGCCAGCAGAGCGACGGCGGCGCGACGGGCGTGCGCGCCTCCGGGGCCGGTGGGGAGGGCGCGCGGGCGCGCCGGCATGGCAGGAGGCATGTCAGATCCGTTCCGGAGGAGGAGGGAGCGCGGCGCGAGGTCGCGGCGCCGATCGGGGAGTGCGCGGGGCGGATCAAGTAGTAACCGGCACAGGCGACCACCCGGTGACGGGAACATGTACCCGGCGACTCGGTCGCATAACGGTGCCGCCGCAGCGGCTCGGGGCGCGGCGGCGGTCACCGGGGCGCCACCGGGGTCCCACCCGGGTCGCGGTCCTCCCCCGCAGGATCCGTCTACGGGAGGAGGGGCTCGCGCTCCCAGAGGGACGCCGTCGGGCCCTGCCCGCGGTGAGAGTGGAGGCATGAGAAACGCGACCATCGCCACCAGCCGCACCCGAGCCACCACCGAGCACCTCATCGACTACCGCCCACTGCCCACAGCCTGGGGAGACCGCGCCGCGCTGCAGGAGGTCCGCGCCGCCAAGGCCCGCGTCGCTGAGCGCGGATTGGATCGCAGCACGCTGGAGATCGCCGCGCCGTCCGAGCAGCATTCCCATTCTGCGACGACGCGCCGCCGCCGCGGGGACCTGTTCGCGGCCCTGCTGCGCGAGCTCGGGGGTCATCGCCGGCCGCGACACAGCCGCAGGCATCTCGCGACCGCCTGACCACTCCCACGGCACCCGTAGGTCACTTGACGATCAGTGAAGTGAACTCTAGGGTCTCCACCATGGAAGACCACGTGCCGCGACACGGCACCGATGGTGCTCCCAGCGGCGGCCCCGAGAACGGCGCAGCAGGCGGCTGCGAGAGCGCGCCCTCTGTCGCAGAAGCTCGCGTCGCGCTGGACGCCCTCGATGCCGATTCCAGCCGGCTCGCCACACGCCTGGTGACCCCCTGGTGGTACCACCTCGTCCTCGGCGTGATGGTGTGCGCGGCGATCGGCGCCCAGGCCCTGCCGCGAGTCTCCTCGATGACCGTGATCGTGCTGGTCATCATCTGGATCCCCTTCCTGATCAAGGCCTACACCAGCCGGTACAAGGTCTGGATGTCCGAGCCCGCCGGCCCCCGCAGCCGGCGCATGATGGTGCTGCTCGTGGTGACGCTGGTCGTGCTGATGACCTCCGGGGTGCTCATGAAGATCAGCGGCCTCTCCCCGTGGTGGGTCCTGGTGCCGGCGGCGCTCGGCCTGCCCGCGACCGTGTGGCTGGGGCGCCGCTACGACGCCGCACTGCGCGCGGACCTCTCCACCCCGGCGCCCGCCTCCCCACAGCGATGAGCAGGGCGCCTGCGGCTCGTTCGGGCAAGAGCCCCGGCCCCGCCCCCGAGTTCCACGAGCTGATCCATGCCCCGGTGCGGCTGCGGATCTGCGGGATGCTGCGCCCGGTGAGCGAGGTGGAGTTCTCGGTGCTGCGCGACACCCTGCACCTGAAGGACGCGAACCTCTCGAAGAACCTGAAGCTCCTGGCCGAGGCGGGCCTGGTCACGCTTCGCAAGGAGCTCTCTCCGGTGCGGAACGATGCACGTCGGCTGACCTGGGTCTCGCTCACCGCGGACGGGCGCTCCGCCCTCGCCGGGCATCTGGCCGCGCTGCGGGCCATCGCCGAGGGCGAACCCCACCTAGGATCACCGTCATGACCGACCGCTCCGCCCTCCCGCGCCTGCCCGGCGAGCGCACCGACTACCTCGCCGGCTCCCTGCCCGACGACGCCCCGGCCGATCCGCTGGAGCTGTTCGACATCTGGCTGGCAGAGGCCTTCTCGCGGCGCGAGGAGCACGGGGACCTGCCGGAGCCGTCGGCCGTGGTGCTGGCCACCGTGGCGCTCGAGGCCGACGGCGCACCCCGGCCACGCTCCCGTACCGTGCTGCTGAAGGGGCACGATGCAGAAGGGTTCGTGGTCTTCACGAACCTCGACTCGGACAAGGGCCACGAGCTCGCCTCCACGCCGCGCGCGGCGCTGCTGATGCCCTGGTATCCGCTGCAGCGCCAGGTGCGGATCGAGGGCACTGCCGAGCAGGTCACCGCCGCGGAGTCCGACGCCTACTGGTCACAGCGCCCGCGCGGCTCCCAGCTCGGCGCCTGGGCCTCGCACCAGTCCCGCTCCATCGCCTCCCGCGAGACGCTCGAGGCGCAGTACGCCGCGGCCGAGGAGCGCTTCGGGGGCGGCCCGGTGCCGCGCCCGGAGTTCTGGGGCGGGCTGCGGGTGCGGCCGACGAGCCTGGAGTTCTGGCAGGGTCGCCCGCACCGCTTCCATGACCGGATCCTCTACACCGCCTCGGCCGACGGCACGTGGGAGCGCCACCGCCTGCAGCCGTGACGGCAGAGCGGGGACAGAAGCGCAGAACTGCTCCCGTCAGGCCAGGTGCCGCACGAAGCGCTGCGGCGCGTCGAGGAAGCTGCGCCAGGTGCGCACCAGTTCGAGGTCGTCGTACTCCACGCGACGCAGCCCCCACGGCCCCACCTCGTACAGCGCAGCTCCCGGGAGGGCGGCGAGCACCGGCGAGTGGGTGGACAGCACGATCTGGGAGCCGTCCCGCACCAGCTCCTGCAGCTGCCCCAGCAGGGCCAGGCATCCCGGCAGGGAGAGCGCGGACTCGGGCTCGTCCAACAGCCACAGGCCGCGGATCCGGGAGCGCTCGGCGACGAGCTCGAGGAAGGACTCACCGTGGCTGAGCTCGTGCATCATCCCGCCCACCCCGATCTCCTCGTAGTACGTGAACAGGGAGTGCATGGTCTCGGCGCGCACGAAGAACCCGGACTTCGAGGCGCCGGCACCGCGCACCAGCTGCAGGTGCTCGGCCAGCGGTGACTCCGTGACGCGAGTCGTGTGCATCGCACCGGTGCCGCCTCCCTCGGGGTTCAGGCCGTAGGCCCCGGCGATCGCCTCCACCAGGGTGGACTTCCCGGTCCCGTTGTCACCGGTGAGCACGGTGAGCGGCCCGAGCTCGAGACCCTCACGCAGCACCTGGCGCACAGGAGGCAGGGTCGCGGGCCAGGCCTCCCCGTCGGCCGGAGCGCGCGGGTGCTCGCGGACGGCACGCACGGGCAGCAGCGGACCGTCGAACGGACGGTCGAGCGGATCGTCTCCGTGACGATCCGCGCCGACACCGAGGGGTTCCACGGGCCTCACCCCCCGAAGGCGGCCGGATAGGCGATCCGCCCGCACGGCACCGGCCGGCCGGGTGCCAGGGAGCGGAGTGCGACGGCGTCCCCGGGCCGTTCGGCGCGAGTGGTCCACGGGGTCTGCGGCACGGCAGTGGGAGGCGTCATGGATACAGCATCCCAGGGGCTGCCCGTTCCGGTGACGGCCCGGCGACGCGGCGGAGAACACCTGAAGACAGCTCGGGGCACTCCCTGGGCCTCGGGCACCTGCCCGCCTACGGTGGCCGTATGCGCACCGAGACCAGGCACTCCCCCGTCGGCCTCACCCGCGACGCCGGGTGGCAGCTCGCCGTGCGTCGCACCCTGCCCGCCCCCACGGGGGATGTGTGGCGACGCCTGCTGGCCGAGTGGCTCCCGCAGTGGCTCGGCGTGGACTCGGTACCGCAGATGGTGGGTGCCCCGCTGCGCCACCAGGGGACGGTGCGAGGTCGCGTGATCGGCTGCCATGTGGGGCGGCGCGTGCGCGTGCGCTGGACCCCGTCGACCCTCGACCACGAGACCGTCTTCCAGGTCACCCTGCAGGCTCCGCTCGAGAGCTCCCTGCTCGGCACCGTCCTGGAGATCCACCAGGAGCGACTGCTCGGGGCCGCCGAGCGGCAGGGGCTGCTGGAGCAGTGGACCGGAGTGCTCGACGAGCTGGTGCAGGTCTACGCCCACGAGAGCTCCGGCAGCCAGGACCTGCCCGGCTGACCACGGCCTGCTCGGCTGGTCACGGCTTGCTCGGCTGGTCACGGCCTGTCCGGCTGGTCACGGGGCGGTGCTGTCAGCCGTCCGCGACCTCGTGACCGAGGGCGCCCTCCCCCTCCGGGATGGCGGAGTGCTCGCGCAGCACCTCGATCCGGGCCACATCGATGTCGACCCCGCCGCTGATCCCGTCGACAGTGCCGTCGAAGCGCAGCTGCCACACCGCCCAGTCCTCCTGCTGCGGTCGCTGCCCGGCGGAGAAGAGCCAGTCGGCGCGGGAGTCCGTGACCGGCAGCCCGTAGTGTTCCCGCCACTCGGAGGAGGAGTAGATGACCAGGCGCCGTCCCCATGCCTCCTCGACCACTGCGGTGAAGGCATCGATCTCCGCCTGCACCGCCGCCGCCTCCGGCTGTTCGTCGCAGGCCCCGTCGAACTCGAGATCCAGCGCCGGAGGCAGCGCCGCATCATCCGGCGGGGCGGCGGCGAGGAAGTCCTCGGCCTGCGCTGCGCCGGAGGAGCACAGCGTGAAGTAGTGATAGGCGCCGGGCGTGATCCCGACGGCTCGGGCTCCGTCCCAGTTCGCGCGGAAGGTGCTGTCGGTGAAGCCCGCCCCCTCGGTGGCCTTGAGATACGCGAAGCTGATGCCGTCCTCGGCCACGAGCGCCCAGTCGATGTCCTCCTGGTGGGCCGAGACATCGATGCCCAGCACCTCGCCGGGCATCAGTCTCGCCCCGTCGGGCAGGTTCGCGAGGGCTGGCGCATCCTCCGGGGTGGCCGGGACGGCCATCGCGGCGTCGTCGGCCTCGAAGGGTTCCGGGGCGCTGAGCGGAGGGGTGTCGTCACCGCCGCGCAGGGCACCGATCACGGAGACCGTGCAGCCGCCGATCACGAGCAGCAGCACGAGGGCGAGCGCGCCGACGACGAGCTGACGCCGACGGACCTGCTCTGGTGTGAAACGGGGCACGGTCGGACGCTACCGGAGCCCTCGCGTCCTGCGCGGGACGCCGTGCCGGTGAGAACCGGCCTGATCAGCGGGCGAACAGGGTGGCGAAGGCCCGCAGCAGCTGCGGGGCGTGATCGGCGCTCGCCCCGCGCAGGGCGTCGAAGACCTCCTCCATCTCGTCCGGGGAGAAGTAGCCGTGGTCGCGATAGGCGCGGGCCCGCTCGATGATCGAGGGGACGTCGAGCTCGGGATGGAACTGCGTCGCGTACTGCCGGGTGCCGACCCTGAACATCTGTACGGGCGAGGTCCGGCCGGTCGCGAGCACCGTCGCGTGCTCGGGCAGGGTGTTCACTGCTTCCTTGTGCCCGACCAGCCCGGTGAAGGTCTCCGGCAGCGACGCCTCGAGGATCAGCGGATCCTGCCGCCCCGCCGCGGTGAGCGTGACCTCCACGGCGCTGAGCGGTTCCCCGAAGGCCTTGTCGATCAGGGCACCCTGATGGGTGCCGAGCGTGCCGATCCCGTAGCAGGCGCCGAGGAAGGGGATGTCGTGGGCGATCACCTGATCCAGGACGCGGAAGATCTCGGCCTCGGCCCGGATCTGCTCCGGTGACTTCGTCTCGACGGGGTCGGAGACCGTGAACGGGCTGCCGCACAGGATGATCCCGGAGATGTCCTCGGCGGCCAGCGCGGGGAACGGGTCCCGGTCCAGGCGGGCCCAGAGCAGCTCGTCCTCGCTGAGTCCGGTGAAATCCAGCACGGCGGTGCGCTCAGTGAGGGCGACGTCGTCCTCGGGGCGGGTGGCGATCTGCACGAACGGTTTCACGAGGGTGATGCTAACGGCATCGGCGGCGGTCCCCTGCCCGTAGTCTGCACGGGCGAGAGTCGACCTCGAAGGAGATGTCATGCCCGTGCCGTCCGCTGCGCACTCCTCAGCGCCGCCCGCCGAGCCCACCGCCGCGCAGTTCGCCGCGTCCACCTCCGCGCCGCCCGCGGCGCGCTCGGCGCCAGCTGGCTCCCCCCTCCCCCGCACCGCCGTCGAGGACGTCGCCGCGATGCTCCCGGAGTGGCTGGAGACCGTGCGCCACCTGCGCCGGCAGTCGGGTTTCCAGGCCGCGATCTGGCACGACGGAGAACTGGTCACAGAGGTCGCCGTCGGTTCTGCCGACGCACCCTCCGGGATACCGCTGCTGACCACGCACCGGCTGCGGATCGCCTCTCACTCGAAGATGTTCACGGCGCTGGCGATCATGAGGCTGAAGGAGCAGGGACGGCTGCGGCTGGACGACACCGTCGGCGATCACGTGGGCGAGCTCGCGGACTCCCCCGTCGCCGACCGGACGCTGCGTGATCTGCTCTCGCACTCGGCGGGCCTGACCCGCGATGCGGACGACTCCCGCTGGTGGCGCCTGGGGATCCCCTTCGCGGACCGGGCGCGGCTGCTCGAGATCGCCCGCACCGGGGCGGTGAAGGCGGAGGCCGGGCTCCACCTTCAGTACTCCAACATCGGCTACGGACTGCTGGGCCTGGTCATCGAGGAGATCACCGACTCGAGCTTCGCGGAGGCGATCACCGAGCTGGTGCTCGATCCGGTGGGCGTCGGGGGCGTGGGTCCGGATCTGCCGGCCGACGCCGCCGGCCCCCAGCAGGCCGACGGTTTCGCGCTGGGCCACACCTCGCTGCTGCACGGCCCTCGCCGAACGGTCGCACAGGTCAGCACCGGAGCGCTCGCAGCGGCGACCGGGTTCTGGGCGGACGCCGGTGCGATCGCGAGCGTCGCGGGGCGCGTCCTGACGGGCGGCGCACTGCTCGAGCCGGCGTCGCTGCGGGAGATGCGGCGCCGGGTCTGGACGCTGGATGACGGCGGCCAGTACGGGCTGGGGTTGCAGGAGGGTCGCCTGCACGGCTTCACCGTGGTCGGCCACTCCGGCGGGTTCCCGACCGGACTCTCCCGCACCTGGGCCGCGCCGGCGGAGCACCTGGTGGTCAGCGTGATCGGAACCTCTGTGGATTCCCCCAGCTCGGAGATCGCACACGGCATCCTGGGGCTGCTCTCCCTGGCGGCGGGTCGTCCCGCGCCCCAGGCCGATCAGTGGGAGCGTGCCGGAGCGCAGGGCGGGGCCTCGGACGGCCGTGCCCGCCCGGACGTGCTCGCCGAGCAGCCGGGTGTGGCAGTGGCTGGGGCTGGGGCGGAGTCGGAGGCGGGGGACGTCCCGGTCACCGCGGCACAGGTCGCCGAGCTGGTCGTCGGCACCTACGACTCGCTGTGGGGCAGGACTCGGCTGGTCACGCTCGGTGGTCGGCTGTTCTTCGTGGACGAGTCCTCGACGGACCCTACGGCCACGGCGCTCGAGCTGGCCGTGAGCGGGGTGCGGGCGGATCCGATCGACCCGGAGATCGAGGTGGTGGAGCTCGCGACCTGGGGCGACAGCGGCTACGGATCCTGGGCGGAACCGATCCTGGCGCGGCTCGAGCGTCGCGGGGCCGGTGAGATGCTGCGCTGCACGGGCCTGGTGGTGACCGGCCAGCTGAAGACTCCCAGCGCCGACTTCGAGATGCCTGAACGCGTGATCGCACCATGACGGAGAGCATCGCCGGCCACCCGGTGCCGCCGCGCCTGGCCGAGGGCACGGATCCCGGCCTCATCGCCTGGCGCGCACGAGTGCCGTTGCTGGTCCAGGAGCTGCTGGAGCGCTGGACCCTGCGCGCCGAGGCACCGTTCCTGCCCGGCGGCTCCAGCGCGTGGGTGGCGCCGGTGCGGGACGCGGCCGGCGCCGAGCACGTGCTGAAGGTGGCCTGGGCGCATGAGGAGTCCCGTGACGAGGCCGCAGGGATGGCCGCCTGGCAGGGCTTCGGCGCGGCACGCACGCACCGGCACGAGCGGCGCGGTGAGACCGTTGCCCTGCTGCTGGATCGGGTGCGTCCGGGGACCCCGCTCGCCGAGCTGCTGACCTGGCCTGAACGTGACGAGGTGGTCGCGCAGGTCGCCCGGCGTCTGTGGAAGCCGCCGAGCGAGCTGGTGGGGCCGGAGGCCGCTGCGGGCTTCCGGCCGCTGAGCCAGATGTGCGCGTGGTGGGCTGACGAAGCCCAGCAGCGGGCCGACGAGGCACGACAGCGGGCCGACGACGCAGAGCAGCGTGCAGAGACGGGGCCGTCCCCGCTCCCCCGGGATCTGGTGGAGCATGGTCTGCGACTGTTCCGTGAGCTGCCTGCGCACTGGGACGGCGAGGCCGTGCTGCTGGCCACCGATCTGCATCCGGGCAACGTGCTCGCCGCGTCGGGCGGGCGGTGGGTGCTCATCGATCCGAAGCCGTACGTGGGCGATCCGCACTACGACGTCCTCCAGCACATGTTCAATGATCCGGATCGTCTGCGGACTCGGCCCGGCGCCTTCGCGGAGCGGATGGCGGCACTCGCCGGGCTGGACCCGCATCGGCTGCGCCGGTGGCTGTTCGCCCGGTGCGTGCAGGAAGCCGGTGAGCTGGACGCTGCCGCGGAGGCGGCGCTGAGACTCGCCGAGGAGGGCGTGGAGTAGCCGCCCGCGTCCTCCCGGGATCGGGCTCGCCGGCAGGTTCGCCCGCTGGTTCCGGACCGGGCTCGCCGGCGGATCCCCCCGCCGGTTCCGGACCGGGCTCGCCGGCGGGTCCGCCCGCTGACTCGGGACCGGGCTCACGATCAGAGCCGCGCTCAGGATCAGGCCGACGGGGCCATCGCAGCCGGGTCGGGGTGGTGATCCGGGTGACACCGGAATGGCCGGTCCACCGGACCCGGTGGCCGGAGCCATCCTCACCGTCTACCCGCTCGACGGAGGCGGCGCCGCTCTCCTTCTTGTTGCAGTGCGCGCACAGGCCCTGCCCGTTGTCCAGGCTGGTGGGCCCGCCGCGGGCGGCGGGATCGATGTGGTCGCGCTGTCGGATCGCGGCGTTGCAGTACGGGCCGCGACACGAGGTGTCGCGCCAGGTGAGGAACCGTCGCATCGCGGGTGGGAAGGCGCGTGCGGTCGAGTCCATCGCGACCAGCTCGTCGGTGGTGGGGTGGGTGTAGAGACGGCGGAGCACTGCACGGACCGCGGAGCCGTCGGCACCGTAGGGATCATCGACCGGATCCGCGGGGTCGGCGGTCGCGGCGCGCAGCTGCTCCCGGACCGCCTCTGCGGGCACGGCCCCGAAGCCCTCGAGATGGGCGGTGTCTCCGACGTCGGGACGGAACAGGGCTCGGTCGGTGATGATCAGTCCGATGTCGAGGGTCCCGGGTTCGGCCCCCTCGTCACGCCCCAGCAGCGTGTCGGTGAAGGAGTCAGCCATGGCGGCGCCGTGCCCTTCCCGGGCCCCGTCCGCGCGGCGCCGTTCGGCCTCGAGCGAGAAGCGCTTGTGGATCCTGGCGGCATCGATGGCGGAGAGCCGGGCAGACAGCGTGGCCATGCCGTGCTGGCCCGGTCGCATCGTCAGATGACGCTCCGTGTAGGCGCGGCGGTGGCGGAGGGCGGCTCCTTCGGGGTCGAGCTCGCCCGCGATGGTCGCCACCGCATCCGCCCAGCGCCGGGTGCCCGCGCCGTCGAGCTCGGGAAGGCGATCGCAGAGCCGTCGGTCCACCTCATGGGCGAGGTCCGGGGTGAGCCCCGAGGTCGCGCCGGCCACGGTGTAGGCGACATCGCTGCTGACCTTCCCCCTCCGCAGCGCGTCCAGCATCCGTGGCAGCACCTCGAGGAGCCGCTGCGCAGAGGCCAGCGTGCGACCGGCCATGTGCGGTGAGCGCCTGGTGATGAGCGAGAGGTCGTCCTTCGTGGCGCCGTCGGCCTTCTCCTCCACGATGGTCCGTGACGGCTCCGCAGCGGCCTCGTGCGCCGCCTGGTCCCGCGCCTCGGCGTGCCGGTCGCGGCGGGTGATGTCCCGCAGTGCGATCACCGCGCGCGCCTCGAGCACATCCATCGCAGCGGCGCACGCCTGCAGGTTGCCCAGCAGGTCCGTGACCTCACTGCGGGCCCTCCCCGCGATCTCGAACGCCTCTCCGGGATCCCCCGCGATGTCCTGCAGGAGATGGGCCAGGTCCCCGAGCGCCTCGGCGAGCGCCGCCGGACCCTGTGCCCGCAGCCCGTCCAGGAGCGCCCGAGCGGAGAACTCTCCCTCGGGGTCCTGGATGGGCGCTGAGCTGGTCATGGCTCCATCGTCCCCGCGGTGGGAACGTCCGTGAAGAGGAGCCCCGGGAATGTGGATCGGACGATGCTGGGGAGGAACGGTCGACGCCCGGCGTCCACCCAGGCACCACCCCGCCCCACGGACCACAATGGACACCATGACGACTCTCGACGACTTCACCGCCACCACCCTCGCGGGCAAGGACCAGCCGCTGGCCGATCATCTCGGCTCCGTGGTGCTCGTGGTCAACACCGCCAGCAAGTGCGGCCTGACCCCGCAGTACGCCGGACTGCAGCAGCTCCACGAGCGCTTCGGCGAGCAGGGCCTGACCGTGCTCGGCTTCCCCTGCGACCAGTTCATGCACCAGGAACCCGGCACCGAGGCCGAGATCGCCGAGTTCTGCCAGGTCAACTACGGCGTCACCTTCCCGATGTTCGCGAAGGTCGAGGTGAACGGTCCGGGCGCCCATCCGCTGTTCCAGTGGCTCACCGCACCTCACGGCGAGGAGATCCCGGGCGGCGACATCGAGTGGAACTTCGCGAAGTTCCTGCTGGGCCGCGACGGCACCGTGCTGCGACGCTACGCGCCGCAGACGGAGCCCGCTGACCTCGCCGACGACATCGAGGCGGCGCTGGCGACCAAGGGCTGACGTCGCTCGCGAGTCACTCCCCGAGCGTCCACCCCTCGGCGATGACCTCTGCCCGGTCGTCCGCGCGGTCGGTGTCGAACAGCGCCTCGCGCCCCTGCAGCACGCGCAGCCGTCCCACCCAGGCGCCGAGTCCGCGGGTGGAGCCGTCCGTGGTCAGTCGCAGGCGGATCTGCACCTCGCCGCTGAGCGGCTCCGCCCCGTCGGCGAGCGCGAACTCGCCGTCCCACACCACCCGGCGCCCCCAGCCGGTGACCCGCCCGTCGGGCACCTCGACCGGCTCCTCGTGCCGGGCCTGGAGCCGGCCGGCGAGCGGCGACCAGGTCCCCCCTTGATCCGAGGACGCCTGGACCTCGAGCAGGTCGTAGGCGGTCTCGAGGTGCGCGAAGACGTCCAGCCGCAGCACGGCGGGGGCGCCCTCGAGCGCGACGGCGAAGCCGAGGGTCGCGGTGCTCGCGTCCTCCTCCCCCGCGTGCCAGCCCGAGCGGACCTCCTTCGGGACCAGGTCCAGGGCGTGGGCGATGCAGCTGGAGATCTCGCGGCGCGTGACCGAGGTGGTCGACCATTCCCTGGTGGGGTGGACCGCATTGGTCAGCAGCACGACGACGGTGTCCGTGAGCGGGTCGATCACCAGCGAGGTGCCCGTGAATCCGGTGTGGGTGCCGCTGTACGGGCTGGTCAGGCCTGCGTGGTAGTACCAGGCGGCGAGCTCCGGGCCCAGGCCGCGGCGGGCACCGCCCACTCCCGTGACCTCGGCGATGCGGTCGGTGAACATCGCCTGCACCGTGCCGGCCTGGAGGATCCGCGCCTCGCCGTACCGGCCCCCGCCCAGGAACATCTGCCCGAAGATCGCGAGGTCGCGCGCGGTGGAGAACACCCCGGCGTGTCCGGCGACGCCGCCGAGGGAGTAGGCGTTCTCGTCGTGGACGTGGCCGTGGACGAGGTAGCCGTAGTACCCGACGTGCTCGGTCGCCGCGATCCGGCCCTTGAGCTCCGCGGGCGGGTTGTACATGGTCTCGTGCATCCCGAGCGGCTCCGTGATGTGCTCGCGCACGTAGTCGTCGAGCGTGCGCCCGGAGAGCTGCTCGACGATCAGGCCCAGCGTGATCAGGCCCAGGTCGCTGTACACATACGCGGTGCCCGGCGCGGCGGCCGGCGGGACCGTGAGCACGGCGTCCAGTCGCGAGGGGATGTCGGGATGGGCGGAGTAGAGGTTGATGAAGGCCGGGAGCCCGCCCACGTGGGTGAGCAGATGCTGCACGGTGACCTCGCCCTTCCCGTTCTCGGCGAAGCGGGGCAGGTGGTCGGCGACCCTGTCGTCCAGTCCCAGCCTCCCCTGTTCGACCTGCTGCATCACCGCGGTGGCGGTGAAGATCTTCGAGATCGAGGCGAGGTCGTAGATCGTGTCGGTGCGGGCAGGGATCCGCCGTTCCTGCGGCACCTCGGTGGCGGCGTCCTGCCAGCGCAGCGCGTACCCGTCGGCCAGCTCGACGGCGATGCCCGCCTGCGAGGCGACCAGCAGGGAGGCGCCCGAGAAGCGCGGCGGATCGTGCTCGATCCCGGCGCGGAGGATGCCGGGCAGCTGCTCGAGCACCGCGGGGTCGAGGCCGACGGCTTCCGGCCGTGCATCCCGCAAGGTCTTGCCGGAGCCTCGGCGATCCCAGGGGTGACGGTGCGGGCCACCTCGGCTCCAGTCCGGTGCGGATCGCGCCACCTCGGCGCGGGGGCGCTCCTTGTGCGGTGCCGGGTCGCCCTTCGCATGCGCGATGGCGGGGAGGCCGACGGCGCCTGCGGCGGCGAGGGCGCCGACAGCCAGTCCGGTCCGGCGGGACAGTCGGGGGTCCATGAAGCTCCTTCGCATCGGGAGGCGCCCGGCCGTGCGACGGTGGGACGGCGCGCACCGCCGACCAACCTAACGAGACGGCGGATCAGTGGCAAGCGTCATACCGGCCGACGGGGATCGGGGGTGCGAAGGACGGGGCCCGAAGGTCGGGAGACGGGCCCGTCCCGGTGAACGGACGGTTCAGTCGAGCGCGAGCTCCGCGCGCCGCCGGCGCACTGTGCGGATCCCGAGCGCCAGGAACACGGCCCCGACCACCAGTGCCAGGGCTTTCGCCACCATGATGAGCGTCTCGAGCAGCGAGAACAGTCTGGAGATCGCGACCGCCACGTCGGGCACCTGCGAGGTGTCCCCGGAGACGGAGAACGAGAAGACCACCTCGACCACGAAGACGGTGAGCATCAGGGCGGCACCGATCCTCAGCTTCCCGTCACCCTTGACCGCCACGATGACGGCGAGGAGGAAGGTGGCCAGCCCGAGGCCGAGCACCAGGGCCACGATGGCGAAGCCCGCCACCAGCATCGGGCCGATGGGAGGCAGGGGGCCACCGGGGAGACTCGCCTCCAGCCTGTCCACGAGGAGCAGCGGGAGCACCCTCACCACCCCCTGGATCACCAGCAGCAGCACGGCCACCACCAGCAGCGCGATCGCCGGCCGCAGCGGCTGCTCGTGCGGAGGGATCGTTCTCGACGGCCTCGTCGTTCGCACCGGCCCTGTCGGCCCCGTCGGGCCCGTCGGACCCGTCGGGCCCGTCGGCTCCGTCGTCGCCATCGGCTCCCCCTCCCCGCCGCTCAGTCCCGCTGCAGTGCGAGCACCGGCACGCACGCGGGGCTGAATCCGAGCACCTGGCCGTAGAAGGACAACGACGCCTCGACGGCGCGGATGATCGTCTCCGCCTTCCGGAACCCGTGCTGCTCCCCCTCGAACAGGAGATAGGCATGCGGGATGCCCTTGGCGGCGAGCGCATCACGGAACAGCTCCGACTGGTTGGGCGGGACGATCCTGTCCTCGTCGCCCTGGAGCAGCAGCACCGGCACCTCGAGCTCGTCGACGTGGCTGAGCGGTGCGCGCTCGAGGTAGAGGTCGCGCCGCTCGGGATAGGGGCCGACGAGACCGTCGATGTAGCGCGATTCGAAGTCGTGGGTGTCCTGGCGGAACTGCTCGAGCTCGGCGACACCGAAGCTCGACACCCCGGCGGCGAAGGCATCGGTGCGGGTCAGGCACGCGAGCGTCGTCCAGCCGCCGGCGCTGCCGCCCTCGATCGCGAGCCGGTCCCCGTCGGCGATCCCTTCGGCGACCAGGTGCTCCATCACTGCGACGGTGTCCTGCACATCGACCACGCCCCACTGGCCGCGCAGGCGGTTGCGGTACGCGCGGCCGTAGCCGGAGGAGCCGCCGTAGTTGACATCCACGACGCCGAGCCCGCGGGAGGTGTAGTAGGCGGTGGGCAGGGAGAGCACCGGCGAGACATGGGCGGTGGGTCCGCCGTGGACGCGCGCGATGAACGGCGGCAGCTCGCCCTCACGGCCCGCGAGGCCCTCCTGACGGGGCCGGTGCACGATCGCGTGCACGACGCCGCCGTCCGGCAGCGGCACCTCGATGCTCTCGCTCTCGGGAAGCAGCGACGGGTCCGGGGCATCGCGTCGCGAGGAGCGCAGCAGGGTCAGCGGGGAGAGGGCTGCGGCGTCGAGATCGAGCCGCGCCGCATGGATCGCGGCGAACTGCGTGGGCGAGGCCCCCGCGAGCACGAGCAGACCGTCCTCGCGCAGGTGGGCGCCGTCGATCGCGGTGAGCGGGCAGTCCAGCGCGGTGAGCTCGCCGGTGCTGATCCGCAGCACGGACAGGGAGTCCGCAGCGCGACCGTGCCGCACGAGGGCGCGGTCCGCATCGAGCACGTGGTGCCAGGTGGCGCCGAGCACCCACATCGGGCCGGCGAACTCCTGGTCGAGCTCGAGGACCTGCCGGGGCCCGCCGGCCGCGGACCACTCCCACGGGTTCCACCAGCCGGAGGCGTCGGAGATGAACAGCAGTCGCTCGTCATCGAGCCACTCGGGCTGGAGCACGGACTCCTCCGTGCCTCCGGCGATGACCTCGCCCTCGCCGGCGCTGCCGTTCATGAGCGGTGCGATGTGCAGCAGCGTGCCGTCCCACGGCATCTGCGGATGATCCCAGCTGAGCCAGGCCACGCGGGTGCCGTCGGGGCTGACGCGCGGGTGGGCGACGAAGCGGGAGGGCGGGGTGACGCGGCGCAGGGCCGACGGGTTCTCCGCGGCCGAGCCGTCCAACGGCACCGCGACCACGGAGCGCTCGATGTGCGGGGCGCCGTCCGCGCCGAGGCGGGGCCCGGCCTCGCCCCCGGTGTGGTCCTCGCAGATCCACCACATCTCGGCGGTGCCGTCGGGGAGGGTCACCGGGGTGGGGTCGGCCCAGCGCAGCGAGGGGCCCTGCGCGGTCTCGACCTCGGGACCGGCAGGGGTCAGCGGCATCGGCTGCTCCCCCTCGCGGAACGCGTGGACACGCTGGTCCTCGAAGTTCACGAAGACGACGAGCGGCGGCCGACGGGTCCCCTCGTCGGTGCTGCCGGGCACGACGGTCCAGCTCGCGCCGCCGTACTCGTGCACGCGGGACCGGGCGTTGAAGGGGGCGGGGAGCACGGTGACGGGCTCAGCGAGGGCGGCATCGGGGGTGTCGGTCGCGCCGTCGGCCGACGGAAGGGCGACCGGGCCGGCGGTGCGCAGGATCGCCTGGCGACCGCCCTCGGTGGCGATCCCCTCGGTCCACCACACGCCGTCGCCCACGGCAAGTGGTGCGCCGAGGCGGATGCCGCCGGTCGCGAGGAGTCCGGCGGTCAGGGGCGAGGGCCAGGAGCCGTAAGGGAGTGTCGTCACCATGGGGACAGGGTATGAGGTGCCGTGGGGCGCCGGAATCCCTTGCAGGATCAGCGCGCCCCACGCAGCGGGGATGAGCCCGAACGCCCGCGTCGTCGCTGTCGAGAGCGGGGGTGCGCCCTGCGCAGCGGGAATGCGCCCCCACCGCCCCGCCCTCCGCCGGACTCAGGCCAGGATCGTGCCCTCGATCGTCGTGACGGTGCCGCCGCCGATCCAGATCGTGCCGTCTGCCTCGACCTGCACGTCCACCCGCCCCGCGCGATCCAGCGCCGTGCCCTGCGCCGCGGTCCAGCGCGGCGGCACCCCGCCGCGTCCCACCAGCCACTGGGCGATACCGGCGTTGAGGCTGCCGGTGACCGGGTCCTCGACGAACCCGGGGGCGAAGGCCCTGACCTCGTAGAGCGGAGCTCCGCTGGTCTCCGGGGGCCTGTCGCCACCGCTGCGGTGCCATCCCAGCACGCCGATCTTGAGGTCCTGGACCGCGGAGAGGTCGGGACGCAGGGCGAGCACCTCCTCGGCGTCACCCAGCTCGACCACGCGCCAGCCGGGGCCGTTGTCCGCCCAGCTGTGGCCACGCACGTCAGCCCGCGGGATGCCGAGGGCGCGGGCGATCCGGGCGACGTCCACCTCCTCGAGCGGGCCGCTGCGACGCAGCGGCGGGGCGGCGAACGCGAGGCGGTCTCCGTCCCTCCGCACCTGGATCAGCCCGGCCGCGCACTCCTGCACGATCCGCTCCCCGGCCGGCGCTCCCCCGGCATCGAGCCACGCCCGCGCCGTGCCCAGCGTGGGATGGCCGGCGAAGGGCAGCTCCCCCGAGCCGGTGAAGATCCGCACCCGATAGTCGGCGCCGGGGTCGGTGGGAGCCAGCAGGAAGGTGGTCTCCGAGAGGTTCGTCCACCGGGCCAGGCGCTGCATCTCCTCGTCGGACAGGTCCTCGGCGTCCAGCACGACGGCCAGCGGATTGCCGCGCAGGGAACGATCGGCGAAGACGTCGAGCTGGCGGAAGGGACGCCGACGGGGCGCGGAGGGCAGAGTCATGGGGACATCCTGCCCTCCGCGACGAGGCGCAGCGACGAACCTCAGCGGCCCGCCTCGTCCAGCGCCTGGTCCTCGGCCTGGATGGCCTCGATGCCGTAGTCCTCGGGCTCGGACTCCGGGATGTCGGTGCCGTGCAGGGACGCGCCCGCCGTCTCCTTGAGGAAGAGCAGCGCGACCATGCCCACCACACAGCCCAGCATCACGTACACGGCCGGGAACTCGAGGAAGCCGGTGGATTCCACGACCGCCTCGTTGATGCCCGCCGCGGTGCCACCGAAGATCGAGGTGAACACGTTGTAGGTCACCGCGAAGCCGGCGAATCGCACATGCGCGGGGAACATCGCCGGGAAGGTGGCCGAGATCGTGGACAGCTGCGGGATGTACAGCAGCCCCAGCACCGCGAATCCCAGCATCGCCAGGCCGAAGCTCTGCCCCATCAGGGTGTACATCGGCAGGGCCATGACGAACAGGCCGATCATCGAGAACCACCACATCTTCTTGCGGCCCACCCGATCGGACAGGGATCCGCAGAACGGGATCACCGCCATCATCGCGACCTCGCCCACGAGGATCACCATGAGGGACTCGTTCGGCGTGAGGTGGATCTTGGTCTCGAGGTAGCCGGGCATGTAGGTCAGCAGGGTGTAGTTCGCGATGTTCAGCGGGATCACCAGGCCGGCCATCACCAGGATCGGCTTCCAGTACTCGACGATCAGGTCGCGCAGCCCCTTGGTCGCGCTCTGCTCGGACTCGCCGGCCTCCTCGAGGTCCTGGAACACCGGGGTCTCGTCGAGGCGGGACCGCAGGTACAGGCCGATCAGGCCCAGCGGGGCGGCGATGAAGAAGGGCACGCGCCAGCCCCAGGCGGCCATCGCGTCCTCGCCGATCATCAGCTGCAGGACCAGCACCACCACGGTGCCGAGCGCGAAGCCGCCCAGGGTGCCGAACTCGAGGAAGCTGCCGTAGAGGCCGCGGCGCTTGTCCGGGGCGTACTCGGCCATGAAGGTCGCCGCTCCGCCGTACTCACCACCGGTGGAGAAGCCCTGCACCAGTCGCAGCACCGCGAGCAGGATCGGGGCGAGGATGCCCACCTGCTCGTAGGTGGGCAGCACGCCGATCAGGAAGGTCGCGGCGCTCATCAGGATGATCGTCAGCGCGAGCACGTGCTTGCGGCCCAGGCGGTCGCCGAGCGGCCCCCACACGAAGCCGCCGAAGGGGCGGGCGATGAAGGAGATCGCCAGGAAGGCGTAGGTCCACAGGAGGCCCTCGGAGCCCGAGGGGAAGAAGTGCGTCGCGATGTAGGTCGCGACGACCGCGTAGGCGCCGTAGTCGTACCACTCGGTCGCATTGCCCATCGCCGAGGCCGCGACGGCCTCCCGGATGGTCCGACGGGGAGGGAGGTCCTCGAAGGCGGTGCCCGAGGCCCCACCGGGCGCGGGGCCCGGAGAGGCGGGGTCTGGGGCGTGGGTGGGGGTTGTCATCACCGACGGATCGTCCGTTCTTCGCGCACGTGCCGGAGCACGCTGTGGCGGCACCTCCCGGAGGGGCGGAGCGTCGCTCGGGGCGCGCCGCTCCGGGCACGGGGCCCGGGAGGCGGCCGATGACAGGTGGTCATCGGACGGCCGAGGGGCGCCGCCATGACCTCCCGGTCCGGCACGCGCCCCGTCGACAAACGCCGCAACGGTAGACAGCGATCGCCGTCCCGACCAGTCGAGGAGCCGAGGAGAGACAGCAGGAGTGCAGGTCAGCAGCGGAGAATCGGGACTCGGAGAGAGTTCTCCTACCAATCGGTCACATAGCGGGTGGAGAGCCCGTCGCGGACCGCCCCGCTGCGAACGGCGACCCCATGGCGCGTGGGTCGCCGTCAGTGCGCGGCGTCCGGAACCGCCGCGTCGTGCGCCACCTCAGCGGAAATCACCCAGGGTCGCTCGGAGGTGACTCCATCGAGGCCCCGTTCGACGGAGAAGACGTCTCCGCGTCATCCTCCAGCAATGCGGCGAGCAGCGTCGGGTCGATCTGCTGGGCATGCGAGAGGTCCGTGCCAGGGCTGAAGTCATGGCCCGAATTCACCGCTGCTCGGGCGATGATGGTCGTCCCTACCGCCGAGGTGGCCAGCTGCAGCACGACCGCCAACCCGGCCTTCACCAGATTCGCGGTGGACGGCATGGTCAGTGCCGCACCGATGGTGATCAGTGCGATGCCCAGTCCCGCTGCGGTGCCCACGGCCGATGCGCGCATGTAGGGATCGTGGAACCTGATCAGGCCCAGCCCAGCACCTGCGAAGACGACCACACCGGCGAGGATGAGGGTGTAGGCGATCACGGTCAGCACAGTCATCGCCGACCTCCCATCAACGCGCGAGCCAGCGAGACGGCGGACAGGAAGGCGACGAGCGTGGCGACCAGGACCAGGTCGAACGTCCCCACACGCTCCCATCGCGCCCCGACGAGGACGAGCACACCCACGACGCTGAACGTGAGCAGATCCGCCGCGACGGTGCGATCCGCGGAGGTCGGCCCCACCACTATCCGATAGACGGCGACGACCAGGACGACGGAGACACCGACGACGGCGATATCCAGCGGACTCATGATCTGCCTCCGATCTCGACGGACTGCGCCATGCGCCGATTCATGTCGTGCAGGTCCACCAGGGCGCTCTCGCTGTCCCGGTGATACATCGTGTGGACGAGGATCCGGCGGTAACCGGTGCCGTGACCGACCTGCCCGAGGGTGAGCGTGCCCGGCGTGAGCGTGATGAGCATGCTGATCATCGTCACATGCAGATCACTGACCTCCCCCAGCTTCATCACCACCACTCGGGGCGTCGAGCTGTGCCCCGGCGTCAGCGCATCACGGACCACCGCGAGCGACGAGGTCACGATCTCCTTGGCGAACCAGCCGGCGAAGGCCAGCACACGAAGCGGAAGGGTGAGCACGGAACCGGTCATCGCAGAATCGCCTCGACGTAGTGGGAGGTGTCGTACAGCCCGGCCGCCGCCGTCTCCGAGAAGGAGAGCAGCCAGTGCCCGCCGAAGCCCAGCGTGACGGACACCGCGGCGAGCACCAGGGCAGGCGCCGCCAGGGCGAGGGACGTCGAGCGCGGCAGGGTGCGGGCGCCCTCGGTGGAGATCGTGCCCGAGGAGGCGGACACCGCTCCCGGTGCCGCAGCCGGGGCCGGGGCCGGGTGGCCCTTGATCGTCGGGGAGAACACTCCGTTGAAGATCTTCAGCATGGATTGCAGAGTGATGAGGGAGACGACGAGGGCGATCACGGCCGCCACGATCCAGCCCGCCTCGACGGTCGCCTTGATCAGCGAGAACTTGGCGACGAAGCCGGACAGCGGCGGGATCCCGGCCAGCGACATCGCCGCGAGGCCGAAGGCGACGGCGAGCACCGGCTCCCTGCCGATGCGGCCCTTGAGCTCGGAGAGCCTGTCGGTGCCGAACCGCTCCTCGATGGCGCCGACGGACAAGAACAGCGACGCCTTCACGATCATGTGGTGCAGCAGGTAGGCGATGCCCGCGGTGAGACCGAACGGGGTGAACAGCGCGACGCCCAGCAGGATGTAGCCGATCTGGCTGACCATGTGGAACGCGAGGATGGAACGCATCCGGTCCTCACCGACAGCCCCCAGGACGCCGATCAGCATGGTGGCGCTGAACAGCACGATGCCCACCCACAGGAAACGCTCGTCGCCGTCGAAGATGACCGCGTAGAGCCGGTAGATCGCGTAGATCGCGACCTTGGTGTGCAGGCCGGAGATGAGCGCGGTGATCGCCGGCGAGGTCGAGGGATAGGCACGGGCGAGCCATCCGTGCACGGGGACGACGGCAGCCTTCATCGACAGGGCGAAGAGGCTCACCGCTGCGGCGGCGGCCACCACCGGATCCTCCACGGCGGCGCCGGCGAGCTCACCGAGGTTGACGGTGCCCGCCGTGCCGTAGATCATCGCGACCCCGCCCAGGAAGAGCGTCGAGACGAACAGGTTGAAGGTCACGTACAGGCGCGATCCGACGACCGAGGCACGGGTCCCTCGTCCCCGCGCCGCCAGGACCAGCAGGCCGTAGGTGGGGAGGAGCATCACCTCGATGAACACGAACATGTTGAACACGTCGCCGGTCAGCAGAGCACCGCTCACCCCTGCCTGGAGGACCATCGCCAGTGGTGCGTAGAAGCGGTTGCGACCGGTCTCCACCTGCAGCGCGAACAAGGTGCACACGAGGATCAATCCGCCGGAGACGGCGAGCATCAGTGCGGAGAAGGCATCCGCCACGAAGGGGATGGCCACGCCCGGGATCCAGCCGCCCACGTGATGGGCGTGGGCGCTGCCGTCCGCGGTCGCGGCGACCAGCGCGATCGCGGCGGCGAGATGTCCGCTCTGCACGATCAGGAGCACGACGGTCGCCCAGACCCGGTGCCGACGGTCGAAGGCGGTGATGCCTGCAGCGATGATCGGTATCGCCACCAGGAGAGGCAGCATGGTCGCCAGAGTCATCGGGTCTCGCCCCCTTCCTGTGCCGTGCGGACCGTCCTCTCACGCTCCGCCTCCGGGGCGGACCCTGTCCGTCCGGCATCGGGCGGGGGACCGCCGTCCTCCGCATGGGGGTCGGTCGAACCGGCCGGCTCGCCGAACTCGTCGTAGACGTCCTCGAGGGTGCCGACGGCGGCAGGGCGCGTCCCGTCCTCTCTCACCGGGTCGGGTCCGTCCTCGTCCTCGGGCCCCGTCACGGCGAGCACCAGGAGATAGACGGTGATGGCGAAGGCGATCACGATGGCCGTCAGCACGAAGGCCTGCGGCAGCGGGTCCGCGGTCACCGTCGGATCCGGGTCGGAGCCCAGCGGCTCCCCGCGACGGATCGTTCCCCCTGCACTGAAGATGAGCAGGTTGCAGGCGTGTCCCAGCAGCACGAAACCGAAGATCACGCGCAGCCTGTCGCGCTGGAGCATGAGGTACACCGAGCCGCCGAACAGCACCCCGATCATCACTGCCAGGATCATCGTCCGTCACCTCCTTCCAGCGTTCGGATCGCCCTCTCGGACCGCTCGCCTCTCTTCGCTCTCGTCGACTGCGTCCGGGCGCCGCCAGGAGGGCGCCCGGTGCCGTCGTCGGGAGTGGAGGAGCCGAGGCGGTTGATCGCGGCGAGCACGACGCCGAGGACAGCGAAGTACACGCCGAGGTCGAAGACCAGGGCGGTCGTGAAGTGGTACCCGAGCACGTCGGCGTGCAGGGCGCGGAGGAACGAGCCGTCGGCCAGTCCGAGGAAGCCCGTGACTCCGGCGACGATCATGCCGAGGCCGGCGATGGCGAGGTACGGCCGCTGGATGCGCGGGACGTCGTCCGTCGGCGCCGACAGGTAGGAGAGCACGACAGCACAGGCGGCGAGCAACGCGGCGATGAACCCCCCTCCGGGCTGGGTATGACCGCGCAGCAGGGCGAGTGCGGAGACGGCGATCAGCACGGGAACCAGCACCCTGCCGAGGATCCGCAGGTAGTCCGCGTTCCCGAAGGGGTCGGCCAGCGCACGGGAGGCGGGTGCCGGTGTCGGCCTGTCCACCAGCGGCCGCGCATCCAGCAGCGCTGCCACGGAGATCGCACCGATCGCCAGCACCACGAGCTCGCCGAAGGTGTCGAGCGCACGGAAATCGACCAGGATCACGTTGACCACGTTCGTGCCGCCGGTCAGCTCCTCGGCCTCGGCCAGCATGTATGCGCCGATCTCCGACAGGTCCCGGTGCCCGGTGAACACCAGCGCCGCCGCAGTGGCCGCCGCGCCGGCGAACACCGCGGCGACCGCGGCCGCCGCCCGTCGCCGGGCGTTCTCCTTCGGGAAGCGCCACGACATGCGGCGGAGCACCAGAACCATCACCACCACGGTGAGCACCTCGACGAGCAGCTGAGTCAGCGCCACGTCCGAGGCACCGAGCACGAAGTAGCTCAGCACCACCGCGAAGCCGACGACTCCGCTCGCGATCAGACCGCCCAGCCGGGTGCGCGCGCGCACCACGGCGAGCGTGCCACAGACCATGACGACCAGCAGGATCGCGTCGTACATGGTGGATGAGCTGTGGTCCCCGAACCCGCGCCACAGCAACGGAGTCGCCAGAGAGGCGGCACCGATGATCACCAGCGGCACGGCGAGCTGGCCTGCTGTCGAATCGTGTCGCGTGAGGTCGCCGACGCGCCGGCCGAACGTGATGATCCCGTCATGGATGCCCTGCACCACGCCCACGCCGGTGACGGGAGAACGCCACTCCTCGCGCGCGCCGCGCGATGCGTCGCGCCGGCCGAGCGCCACGGCGACCGACAGCCCGCCGAGGATGGCCAGGATCGAGAGCACCAGCGGGATGTTGAGCCCGTGCCACAGAGCGAGATGACCGACGTCTCCTGCGGGAGCGCCCGCGGAATCCGCGGCGGCGGGCACGACCACGGGGTCCAGGACCCCCACACCCAGACCGAGGATCAGCCCGGCGAGCGCGGTGATGCTGACGGTGCCGGACATCGCCGCGGCATAGCCCCAGGGCTTGACCCCGTCCATGGCCGGCCCCGGAAGCGTGGGCAGCACCAACCGGGCGCAGTACGCGACGGTGAACACCGTCGCGGCGGTGGCGAGCACGGCCAGCAGCCATCCGACCCCCGTGCCCCAGGGCGAGTGCAGCAGCGACTCGAAGATCAGCTCCTTGCTGACGAAGCCGAGCAGCGGGATGATCCCCGCCATGCTCGCCGCCGCGAGCACGATCATCAGCGAGTCCCAGCGCAGCACCCGCCACAACCCGCTCAGTTCGTGCACGTTGCGCGTGCCCGTGCGCTTCTCGACCAATCCGACCGCCATGAACAGCGAGGACTTGAACAGAGCATGGGCGACGACGTGGATCGAGGCGGCCAGCAGAGCGGTCGAGGTGCCGACGCCGATCACTGCGACCAGCAGTCCCAGCTGACTGACCGTCGAATAGGCGAGCAGGGACTTCAGGTCGCTGCGGGTGGTCGCGAGGACAGCACCGAGGGCGGCCGTGAACAGACCGACCGCGATGAGTCCGATCGGCCAGATGGAGGCGTTCGATGCCGCTGCGGAGAACAGCATCAGCAGATAGATGCCTGCCTTGACCATCGCCGCGGCATGGAGATACGCACTCACGGGAGCAGGCGCGACCATCGCATCGGGCAGCCAGCTGTGGAAGGGGAACTGTGCCGACTTGGTCATCGCAGCCACCGCGACCAGCACCGCAGCAGCGGTGGCGAAACCGGGATCGGTCGACCAGGCGGGATCCGAAAGAGCCTCGGAGAGATGGAGGGTGCCTGTGCGCACGGCGATCAGCACCACCGCGCCGAGCAGGCAGAGGCCGCCGGCCACAGTGACCAGCAGTGTGCGAGTGGCGGCGGCTCCGGCGTGTGGCCCCGATCGCAGGATCAGCAGATAGGAGCACAGGGTGGTCAGCTCCCACGCGACGTACAGCAGCAGCAGGTCGTCGGCCAGGACGAGGGTGAGCATCGCCGCAGCGAACGCCGTCATCAGCAGGTAGAACCCTGGCGAGCGGGGAGAGCGCAGGTACGAGCTGGAGTAGACCAGCACGACAGCACCGATCACCAGGATCAGCAGCACGAACAGGAACGCGAGCCCGTCCATGCGCAGCCGCACCGCGACGTCCAGGGCGGGGATCCAGGGCACTGCCTCGCTGACATCCCCCGCAGTGGCGCGCAACGAGACCAGCACGAGGAGAGGGAAGAGCATTCCCGCCGCCAGGGGCCAGCCCGCGTGACGCCCGCACACACGGACGGCGAACGGAGCCAGGGGTACCAGCACCCAGGCGGAGACGACGGCCAGCAGGAGACTCACGCGAGCTCCTCTCGGAGGGGGAGCGGATCCTGCACCGATGCAGGATCGACCACTCGTGGGGTCAGTCGTACCGGTCCGTCCATAGCGTCTCTCCATCGTCGTCGCGCACAGTCGTGTCCTGTGCCGACCAGACTTCCCGGCGCTCCTGCGCCGACATCGAGACCTCAAGTCAGCGCCAGTGGATCCTAGCAGTCCCGCGCTCGCCGACCGTTCACCGTCTGGGACTCGAGATGACTCCGCTCGCACTCCGCACGCCGCCCCTCTCGCCGCAACGGTGGGCGCGGCGATCCTCCTGCCCCGCAACCGCAGGTATGCCCGCCGGCAGCGGGACTGCGACGCCGCAAGACGCCGACGAGGGGCGAACGGCCCATCGCCGTTCACCCCTCGTGAGCATCGGAGTCCTGTTGGCGGAACCCGACAGGGCCGCCGCCGGAGGCCCGACGGGTCAGTCAGTCCCGCCCGTTGCCGCCCCGCTTCGGCAGCACCTGGACCACGGTGGGCTTGGGGCCCTGGCCGTCGTAGTCGGGGAAGTGGGAGCTGTGGGCGCCCCACTCGCCGTCCTCGCCCGGGTGCTGGACCGAGACGAACGCGGAGCGGTCACGGTCGTGGATGATCGGACCGCAGGTCTCGCCGTCGCGGGGGACGGAGAGGAACTGCTCGACCCGGCCCCGGTTCCGGCCGTCCAGGGTCACCCGGAACAGGCCGTCGTTGTAGCCGATGCCCGAGGGGGCGCCGTCGGTGGAGATCCACAGGTTGCCCACCGAGTCGAAGGCCAGGTTGTCGGGGCAGGAGATCGGCGAGACCTGCTCCACCGGGAAGCCGGAGAAGTAGGTCTGGTCGCCCTGCGCCGGGTCTCCGCACACCATCAGCAGGTTCCAGTCGAAGCCGGTCGAGGTCTGGTCGCCCCGCTCGTCGATCTCGACGATGTGGCCGTCGCGGTTCTCGGAGCGCGGGTTGACCTCGTCGGCCGGGGCGTTGGAGCCCACGCCGCGCTCGGAGTTGTTGGTGCAGGCCACGTACACGCGGCGGGAGCGCAGCGAGGGCTCGACGTCCTCGCAGCGGTCCATCTTGGTGGGGCCGACGGTGTCCGCCGCCAGGCGCGTGTTCACCAGGACCTCCTCGACGGTGACACCGGAGACCTGGGACTCTCCGTCCACCACCAGCGGCAGCCACTCGCCGCGCCCGTCGAAGTCGCCGTCCGAGGGGACCTCGCCGGAGCCGTCGATCTCCGCGGCCGGGGAGTTGCCGTCGAAGCGGGCGACGTAGAGATCGCCGTGCTCCAGCAGGGTCATGTTGTGCGCCCTGTCCCCCTCGACGTAGGTGTCGCGGGAGACGAACTTGTAGAGGTAGTCGAAGCGCTCGTCGTCCCCGGAGTACGCCACGGCGCGGCCGTCCTCGGCGATGATCACGTTCGCGCCCTCGTGCTTGAAGCGGCCCAGCGAGGTGTGCTTGCGCGGCGTGGACTCGGGGTCGAAGGGATCGACCTCGACGATGTAGCCGAAGCGGTTGGGCTCGTTCTCGTAGCCCTCGTTGCGGGCGTCGAAGCGCTCGTACTTGTTCTCCCAGCCGCGTGCGGTGGCGCGGTCGGCGAGGCCGTAGCGCTGATCCGCCTCGGAGGTGCCCTCGGTGCGGAAGAAGCCGTGGAAGTTCTCCTCGCCGGAGAGCAGGGTGCCCCAGGGGGTCAGGCCGCCGGCGCAGTTGCCGAGGGTGCCCAGCACCGTCGTGCCGGAGGGGTCCTCGACGGTCGTGACCAGGTCACTGCCGGCGGCGGGGCCGGTGAGCGAGAACTCGTCGGTGAGCAGGATGCGACGGTTCAGCTCCGCTCCCTGGATGTAGGAGTAGGGGAAGTTCTTGTTCTTCCGCTCCAGCTCGACGACGGTGAGTCCGTGGGCGGCCATGCCGATCTCGATGAAGTCGTCCTGATCGATCTCCGGCGGGAACATGATGTTCTCGTTCGTGTACTCGTGGTTCACGAACATCACGGCGCGCTTGCCGTTGCTGCCCGGGATCTCCTGGATCTCGGTGTAGTCGTTGTTGTAGCCGAACTGCTGCTTCTGAGCCTCGGCGCTCTGGACGTTCCAGTCGAACTCGGGGGCGTCGGCGAACAGCGGGTCGCCCCAGCGGATGATCGGATGCCAGGCGAAGCCCTCGGCCACGGTGAACTCGTCGGCGGTGTGCTCGACCGGGGCGATGGGCTCGAAGCGGAGCTTGGAGCCGTTCGGGGCGTGCGGCGCGCCCTTCCCGTTCCCGTTGCCGTTGCCCTTGCCGTTGCCGTTCCCGTTGCCCTTGCCCTTGCCCTTGCCGGGGTCGGCGAGCGCGCCCTGCGTGCCGCCGAGGGCGATGGCGAGCGCGGCGGTGGAGCCGCCGAGGACGGTGCGGCGCGTGAGCGCGGAGGAGGCGATGTCCCGGAAGGTCGGGTTGTCGCTGTGGTTGCACGGCCCGTAGGCGCACTGGCTGGCGCACTTCAGCGCGCAGGTCACCGCGGAACGCTTGCCGCGCGCCGCATCCTTCATGAGGAGGGGGAGGTCGATCAGGGCCATGGGAATGATCCTTCGCAGTCGAGTACGTCCCCGCACACATCTGGCGAGGGGTCATGCTGACGGTGCGCCAGAAAAGTGAGGGTCATCCCTCGACGAAGGAAACTGCGCGTGAACACTCGGGGGATCATCGTGATCCCCCGGGCCCGGCCGGGGTCAGAAGCGCGTCGGCGCCACGAAATCCTCGGGCTTGACCAGCACCACCGGCACCGGCGACTCGATCGCGACCCGCTGGGACGTGGAGCCCAGCAGGATCTTCCCGATCGGGGTGCGCCTGCGGATCCCGAGCACCACCAGGATGACGTCGTCGTGCTCGACCGCGTCGAGGATGTCGTCCGCCGGGTCGTCACGCTTGGGGACGGTGCGCAGCTCGAACTCGAGCCCGGTCTCCGCCAGTCGCTCGTCGAGCGGGCGCTCGTCCGCCACGCCGCGGGCCTTGCGCGGATCCGGGGCTCGCTCGGAGGCGAGGACCAGCAGCGAGGCGTCCCGCCGGTTCGCCTCCGCGACGGCGAAGGTGAGCGCGGCCTCGCTGGTCGCGCTGGGGACGTAGGCCAGCAGGATGGTGGTCATGAGAACTCCCTCGGGGACACGGGGTCGGCAGGTGCAGCGGGGCGGACGGATGCGACGGGGGCGCCGAGCCGGTCAGGGCTTCCCGATGTCATCGGGATGGTGGAACCGGGTGCGTCGGGCCCTGACTGCACTGTTGTAGAACCAGGTGATGATGTAGAGCAGCAGCCCGATCGCGAGCAGACCACCGGCGATGACGTAGTTCTGCGCGGGCTGCGCTAGCGGGCTCACCAGCGCGAAGGAGGTGATCGCGCCGATGACCGGAAGCACCGTGGGGGTGCGGAAGTGCCGCACGTCCACCGTGTCCTTCCGCAGCACCAGCACAGAGATGTTGACCATGCCGAAGACCGCCAGCAGCAGCAGCGCGGTGGTGCCGCCGAGCGCGGAGATGGTCCCCTCGGCGAGCACGTAGCGCACCGAGAGCACCAGGGCGAAGGCGAGCACGGTGGAGAAGACGATGCCGGCCCACGGGGTGCGGCGGCCGCGCAGCACACCCTTGAGGAAGCCGGGCAGCACGCCCTGCTTCGACATGCCGTAGAGCAGGCGGGAGGCCATCATCATGTTGATCAGCACGGTGTTGGCCACGGCGAAGATCGAGATGAACGCGAAGATCGTGTCGATCGGGATGTCCGGGGCGCCCACCTTCACCACCTCGAGCAGCGGGGTGGTGGACTCGGTCAGCTGCCCGATGGGTACCACCGAGACCGCGAGGATCGAGATCAGCACATAGATCACGCCGGTAATCGACAGCCCGCCGATGAGAGCCCGCGGGAAGTTCTTCACCGGGTCCACGGTCTCCTCGGCCATGTTCACCGAGTCCTCGAAGCCGACCATCGAGAAGAACGCCAGGGCGGTCGCGCCGATGATGGCCATCATGAAGCTCTTGTCGTCCTGGGTCTCGAAGAGCACCACCCGCGAGAGGTCCGCCTCGCCGCGGCCCAGCGCGTAGAAGCCGACCACGATCACGAGGGCGAGGCCGGTCAGCTCGATGAACGTGAGCACCACGTTCGCCGTGACCGACTCGGCGACGCCCCGCAGGTTGATCAGCGCCACCAGCACCAGGAAGACCAGCGCGATAGTGGTGGCGACCGCTCCGGCGGAATCGCCGAGCGGCTCCTCGAGCGCAAAGGCCTTGAGCACGTTCTCCGAGAGGAAGATCGCGCTGGTCGACGCCGAGGTGATGCCCGAGGAGAGCACCGCGAAGGTGACCATGAAGGTCAGGAAGTGGATCCCGAACGCCTTGTGGACGTACAGCGCCGCGCCTGCGGCCTGCGGATACTTGGTGACCATCTCGACATAGGACAGCGCCGAGACCATCGCCACGGCGAAGGCGATGAGGATCGGGATCCAGCCGGCGCCGCCGACCTCGCCCGCGACCTTGCCGGTCAGCGAGTAGACGCCGGTGCCGAGGATGTCACCGACGATGAACAGCAGCAGGAGCTTGGGTGTGATCGCCTTCTTCAGCGCGGGCTGACCGTCATCGGCGGCATCGGGAGCTCCGGCCGAGGCCGCGGGGGTGTCAGGGGACTCGCTCATGAGGATCCTCCCAGGGAAGCGAACGGGCGCCGACGACGGGGCGGGGACGGCCTGCGAGCAGGCCGCCCGGCGCGAGGAATCCGCACGACGGTGGTCGCACTCTACTCCCCGGTGACAGCCCTCACAGCACGCGCCCCTCGGCCGGTTCCGGGGCCCCTGCCTCCCCGTCGGCCACCGGCGACGCGTCCTCGCCCGTCGAGGGCTCCGTCTCCTCGTCGGCCTCCGCGCTGCGGGAGTCCAGGCGCAATGTCTGGACCCACTGCCGGGAGGCGTCCGAGCTGATCGCCATCACGCCGAGGGCGGAGGCGCCGGCCCCCACCAGCAGGGAGTGGGCGACGTCGCCGGTCGTGGAGGTGGCGACCGCGAGCCGGGCGAAGGCGTCTGCGGTGAACAGGGCCATCAGCGCGATCCGTGACCACCGGCTGCGGCGCAGCACCCCCAGCTGCAGCAGGAGGAGAGCAGCGGCGAAGACCGTGCTCAGGGGGAGATCCTCGGGACTGGGCAGCACCAGCGAGGCGGCGGGATGGAGCGCGGCGAGGTCCACCCCGCTCAGCCGGGCACCCCACTGCAGGGCCACGAGTGCGGCCTGCAGCAGCACCAGCAGCCCGGTGAAGACCACCGTGGGCGGGGGCAGGTGGTGGTCCGCCGCCCGGGAGATGACCTCATGGAAGTCGTCGACCGTGTCCTGCCACTGCGCCGTCAGCTCATCGGCGACGGCACCGGGGGAACCACCACCCCGCCGGGTGGCGGCGAGCGCGGTCTGGGTGGCCGCCCGCGTGCGGGACTTCATCACGGAGGTCCCCGTCGGCCGATGTCGCGCGAGCATCATCGCGGTGGCACCGTCCGAGCGGGTCACGGCCCCGGACACATCGAGCACCGGGAGGTCGCCGTCGGTGCGGATGCGGTCGCCCTGCCCGTTGCGGTGGTGGTACGAGGCGGAGAACTCCTCGATCACCTCGACCTCGACCTGCGGATCGGCATAGCGGACGGTGTCGACCACGAAGTCCCGTTCGACGTCGATGTTCTCGTCGATCCGGTGGGTGATCTGCAGGGTGAAGAAGGAGAAGCCGACAGCGCGGTCGTAGGTGCCGGCGGCCAGCCAGTCCGCCCGATAGCCGCCCGGCAGCACGAAATCCGGGGGCATCCGCCAGAACCGCACGTGGTGCCGCTTGGTGGTGGTGCCGCCCACCTCCTGCTGGTAGGTGAAGTCATGGCGCCGCCCCATCAGGTACAGGTCCGAGACGGGCGCGGCCGGGAAGGAGCGGCGCATCAGGGTCGAGCGCACCATGGACCACGCCGAGGCGAGGGTGCGCTCCTCGGCGAGCACCCATCCGGCCCTCCGCATCACCACGTGCAGGTCCCGCTCCGAGCCGTCGAAGGCGATGTTGATCGGGTCCGAGAGCACGCCCTCGGTGGTGCGGGTGCGGCCGAAGAAGTAGTCCGGCAGGTAGATCCAGGTCATCAGCTGGTGCAGGCGCGGAAGCGTGATGTAGGTCAGCAGGATCCAGAAGCCCAGCAGGTACAGCAGCCCGATCGGCGTGAGGGAGAAGCCCTCGACCAGGTACAGCAGCGCGAGCCAGATCGACACCACCACGCCCGCGGCGATGAACAGGTTGTCCAGCAGGGCGTAGAGCTCGACGCGGGGGCCCTGCGGAGTGTGCCCGCGCGCGTGGTCGTAGACCGGGGACTCCTGCGGAACAGGTCGCCCGAGAGGCACCAGACGCGAACTTCGCGCCGGGGTCACCGCTCCCGCTCCATGCTCCGCGACCTCATGGGGCCATCGTAGGGGGCAGGGCCTGGAAGCGCCCCGGGGGACGCCCGCCGTGGACCGGCCCGTGCAGCGCCTCGGAGGCGGCCGTGCCGAGCGCGGTGCGGGGCGCCTACAGTGTCCGGACATCCCCGCTCCAGGAAGGCCGCCCATGCCCGCCACCGTCCCTGACCTCCCGCTCACGCCCGCCAGGCCCATCCCACAGCTCGGCTACGGCGTGTTCAAGGTCGAGCCCGAGGTCGCCGAGGAGGTCACCGCCCAGGCGCTCGCCGCCGGCTATCGCCACCTCGACACCGCGACCGCCTACCGCAACGAGGAGGGCGTGGGCCGCGCCATCGCCGCCTCCGGGATCGCCCGGGAGGACCTCTTCGTCACCACCAAGCTGTGGAACGACGCCCACGCGTTCGACGACGCGATCGCCGCCTGCGAGGCCTCCCTCGAGCGACTCGGCCTGGAGTACGTGGACCTCTACCTGGTGCACTGGGCGGTGCCCTCGCAGGGACAGTACGTCGAGGCGTGGAAGGCGCTGATCGCACTGCAGGAGTGCGGACTGGTCCGGGCGATCGGCGTCTCCAACTACCCGCGCCCCCAGCTCGAGGAGATCATCGAGGCCACGGGCGTGGCCCCCGCGATCCACCAGATCGAGCTGCACCCCTACTTCCAGCAGCGGGAGCTGCGGGAGGTCCACGAGCAGCACGGCATCCTCACCGAGGCCTGGGGCCCGCTGGGCCAGGGGAAGTCGGACCTGCTCGAGAACCCGGCGGTCACCGGCATCGCCGAGGCGCACGGCGCGAGCCCCGCCCAGGTGGTGCTGGCCTGGCATCTCGCCCACGGCATCGTCACCATCCCCAAGTCGGTGACGCCCTCACGGATCGTGGAGAACCTCGCCGCGGCGGAGCTCGAGCTCACCGCCGCGGAGGTCGCGGCGATCGACGAGCTGGACCGGCCCGACGGCCGCGGCGGCGCGGACCCGGCGACCAAGACGGCCTGAGGGCCGACGGGGCTGCGGGTCTGAGTGCCGGCGGGCGGCGGGTCTGAGTGACTGCGGGCCCGAGTGCCGGCGGGCCTGCGGGCGGCGGGCCTGAACGACTGCGGGCGGCGGGCCTGCGCGCCGGC
>NZ_DASVGJ010000069.1:0-147051 GCF_036379615.1 Brachybacterium sp. | reverse complement strand
CAGCGCAGGGAACGGCACAGCGGGACGGCTCTGGTCCTCGACCAACCCCGCCCCGTCGCGCATCCACCATCGCGTCATGCTCTCCGCCGTCCGTGCTCCTCGCGCGCCAGCCGCAGCAACCGTCGCATCACCGCCTCGTAGCCTATGTTCCGCCACCGGCCAGCATCGTAGGCCCGGTGCACCTGGTCATGGTGAGGACGGCACAGCGCCACCATGTCCGTGTGGCGCTCCTGCCCCATCCGGTCATAGGTCAGATGGTGCAAGTCGTCCCACTCCTCGCTGTCACAGACGGCGCAGCACACCGGCTTCCCGGTGCGCTGCTCCTCCTCTTCGACCCAGCGACGGCGCCGCATATGCCACGCCGCCGAGGCCATGTACTCGGCGTACTGGCGTCGGCGGCGCGCCCGCTGTTGGCCCACCACGGCGTGAGCTCGAACTCTCCTCATCGACTCAGTCGCGGCCTGTTCGAGCGCAGCGCTGCCGTTGGGTCCTCATCCCGAATCCGGGCAGTCACTTGGCGCTCCATACGCTCCTCGTTGCGTTGCTGGACGTTCCGAGAACTAAGCCGCTCGACACGAGGTCTCTCAGCCACCAGATTGCTGATCTGACCGCCTGCAATCGCAACTCCTCGCACCCGCGCGCGGTTGAAGTCTCGCCGCGATTGTTCTGCGATCGTATGGAGCCCGATTCCGCGTAACCGCTCGTCGAGCTGATCTTCCAACTCCTTGCGCTCGACCGACCACTCCCACGGATTGCCCGTCAAAACCTCGACAGCCACCATCAGGTCCTCGGCCCTGTCCCCGTGCTCTAGCACCGCAGCCGCGTTGGCCGTCGCGCTACGTCCGAGCACAGCGAACCGTTGCACCGCTTCGTCAGAGAGGGACAGATGTTCGTCTGTCCACACTCCGTCCGGGTTGATGCCTTCGTTCAGCAGGGTGCTCGTGGCCGTCATATAGCCCGATTCGATCGCATCCCGGTAACGGGCGAGCTTGCTCAGATCTACCCAGTCGTTCAACGCGGCCTGCACAGGCGTTCGGCCGGCGATTCGTTCTGATTGCTCTAGCCCGTCAAGGATCGCCGCCCGCGCCCGATCCATCTCAACGGGACGAACCTCGAGGACTCGCGCAGCGCTCGGGAGCGTCATGTTCCGCCCTCCCTCGGTGCGGATGAACCGCAGCGCGGCGCCGTCCCGACTCAGCGCTACCGTGATGCTCTCCTCCGCCCCTTCCCGGCCGATTACAGCGAAGGGAGGCTCACGATCCAGCTGTGCCCACCGGACCTCCAGCGGCCCCGACACCGCCTCGCTGTGGGCGTTCCAACGAGCTTTGAACCACTCCCACTGTTCCCGATGTTCGTCCTCAACGCGGAGCGGCCAACGCTGCCCTACGCTCTCGGCCGTATCGGCAGGCTTCTCTGACGGAATCTTCATCGCCCGGTCTCCTAACCTTCATCGGTGGGCGCGCAGCGTGGGCCGCGGGCCTTCATCGACCGGCGATTCCTCACGGATCTTCGCCGGTGCCTGCGCCTCCATGCGCAGCGCATTGCGCACCCGCCGCTGGTCGCTGGTGGGTGCGTCCTTCCCTTCTGGCTTCGGCGGAGCTCCGGTACCCAGATCGCCACCGACCGGCATCCGATCCAGGGTGCCGTTGACGGCCTTCATCACTCGATCGGCCGCGTTGACCGTTATCTCTGCGGTGAGGCTCGGATCGGCCCGGTTCTGTCCGAAAGTCCAGCCTGCCGCGTAGGCATCTGACGAGGCCGAGGTATCCATGCCGTGCAACCCCGCGATGACGTGAGCGAACGTCTCCGCCTCGAACTCGATCTGGCCGCGATGGGTCGAAAGTTCTGGCGCGCCCTCACCTGGGGAGTGCAGCTTGATATGCCCCAACTCATGCAGCAAGGTCGCCAGCTGCTCGTTCTCACCGCGGCTCTGATCGAAGGTCACCACCTTGGTGCCGAAGTTGGTCGATCCTTCCGCACCGATCTGTCCATCGGCCGTGGCCGAGAGCTTGAACCCCTCCGCCGCGATCTCCGCTTCTACGGCCTCGCGCAGTCCCTCCGGGACGACACCGGGGGCCAGCGGTTCCCACGAGGGCAGCGCCGGGATCTCCGGCCCGTCCGTCTGCGCGATGTCGAACACGGTCGTGGGCTTGACCCCGACCATCTTGGACTCCACTCGCTCACCCGGGTTCGGCTTCTCGCGAGGAGCGAGCCGACGCCACGATTCCGCGACCTTGGGTGTGGCCGAGGCGAATCGCGCCGTGACGGGGGAGAGGATCTGATAGCCCTTCTCGCCCATGCGGACCTGTCGGCCCATCTCCTGGAACTGCTTGTATCCGGCGATCATGCTGGGACGCTCCGGCCGCTGTGCCGGGTCCTCCTGAGCCTGACAGCGTGCCTCCCACTGCTGGAAGATCAGCATCGCGTTTCGGGGAGAACGGGAGCGGAACTGAGCTACGAACGCCACCAGCTCTTGCGCCTCCGTGCCGGTCGCGATCGCCGAGACGCGATCGGCCATGGCCTCGGTCAGCTGCTCGACTCTCTGGGCTCTGTCTGCGAGGTACTCCTCGCGCGATTGCTTCGGCATCACTGCTCACCCTTCGGGGTCTCTGTACTGGTCTCGGTCGGTCCTGGCACTGCCCCCGCAGTTACCGGACGTGAGCCCCCCTTCTCCCGGTCCTTCTTCTTCGCGTAGCGGCGGAAAGCTGGCTCCAGCTCCACCACAATCAGCGGCTTCGTCGCCTCCACCACGCAGGCGAGGCCGCGCCGCATCTTTTCGATCTGGGCTTTCTCCAGCACGTTTTCCACGCGGTCGGAGTAGCCCCGTCCCGGGCTTTCCCCGCGACGGGCGCTGTTAACCGACTCCTGGACCACAGTCCGCGTGTCTGCGATCCGCGACAGCTCTGCAAGTACCTTGTCGTCACTCACACCACCGAGGACGAACCGCTGTGTCACCGCCTCCCACAGCGCACGCGCACCGGCCGCGCCGTAGCGCAGCTCCGCTTGCGCGAGGGACTGGAACCCGGCCGTGGTCTGAACACCCAGACCGCCGCCCTCGCTCATCATTCGCGGCAGCACCGGCAGCGTGCCGATGTTCCCGATCTCATCGAGGCTGAGGTGCATAGGCGGCTCGATCCGCCCACCCGGGGCACCATTGGCCTGCACAACCGCGCGCCGCCACACCGCATCCACCAGAGTCAGCACCAGCGCCGAAGCGTTGCCGTTCTCCTGAGCAATCAGGTAGATCGTGCCCGAACGGCGCAGGAAGTCATCGATGTTCAGCTGCTCGCCGTCAGGGCCGAACGTGTCTCGGATACGCGGGTCCACCAGCGCAGTGCCGAGGTTCGCGGCCGGAGCCCACATATTCGCGCGGGTCTCCAGGTCGTCCATCTTCACCACGGACTCCAGCATCGACGCCAGATCCTCCGCGCCGGGCCGGTCCTGGAGGATCGTCAGCGCGTCCTCCGCGAACTTCGGATCGAAGCACCAGCGCTGGAAGTCGCTCATGCGCACGCCACCGTCAACGGCTGCGGCGTGCAGCAGCGGCGTGAACACGCGCTTGGTGACGTTCTCCCAGAACTCTCCGTTCTGCACGCCGCTGGCACCGCCCGCGGCGAGCACCTTCGCCCGCGATAGCGCCTCGGTCACGTCCTCGCACCCGGACCACAGGCACCACCGCACGGTGCCGGGCAATCCTGCTTCCGCGCCCACGCCCTCGGGGTCGCAGATCAGCATGGGACCGCCCAGCTTCTCCCGGTGCTCCCACGTCAGGCGCACCAGCTCCGTCTTGGTGGACGTGGACAGCACCGGGCCGGGGGCCTCGATTGCCCGCGGTGCGATGACGTTCTGCGTCTTTCCCACCCGGCTCGGAGCCAGCAGCATCGTCGGCGTCTCAAACGTGGTGTACATCTTCACGCCCTGGCACCGACCGTCATAGAAGGCGTAGTCCGTGACCCGAGGACGCCGCCCCTCGGGCACGAAGTCCGGCCGGATCTGCGTCCGGCGCGCCATGACCGAGCGCTCTCCGTACTCGCGTGCGACCACGCGCTTGTCCGGTAGCCCCTTCTCATTCTGAATCTCTTGCCGCTGTTGCTCGCGCTGCCCCCGCACAGTGCGGAACATCGCGACCGCCAGGAACCCCACCACCGCCAGCAGTACGGCGAATACCGCCCAAACGGCCATGGTGGAGCCCGCGCCGAGAGCGGCACCGGCCCGTCCGGGACCGGTGACCGCTGCCCACAGCTCACCGGGACCGGCACTGTACGTGCGGCCCGAGAGCCTGGCGACGATCCAACCGGCCCCCCACAGCAGCGCCGGAGGAACCATCACCACCAGCAGCAGATATGGCAACGCGGCCTCGAGCCCTCCAGCTCGACGCCGCATCTCCTCTCTAGTGTCACGCCGCGCCATGAGTCACCATCCGCTCGTCAGTGTCGAACAGGGCCGCTTCGCGTGCGTTGCGGGTGACCTGAACCAGGCTCATCCGCTGCCCGATCCGCCAGAGCGACTGCCCGCGCCGCAGCCGGGTCAGCAAGCTCGAAGCCGTGTCGGTCAGGTCCAACATGTCCTGAGCAGCCGCCACAGCCTTTCCGGACTGCCGGAAAGAGATCACGGTCGAAGAGTCGTTGACGAGGTTCGCGGCCATGGCGCGAGAGGCTTCCCCGCCGTCGCCCGCTGTCTGGAGATCCCCGAAGCCGTGCATCACCAAGACGTTGGAGATCCCCCAGTTCCGGGCGACCTTCCAGTGCTCCTGCATCCGGCGCAGCAGCGGGGGCCGAGCGAACACCCTCCACCCCTCGTCATAGATCATGTAGCGCTGCGAGTCGGTGCCGTCCATCAGCGCCGATTCCATCCACGACGAGGTGCACGTCATCACCACGTCCAGCAGCTCACTGCCCCGCAGCCGCGACACGTCCACCGAGACCATCGGGGCAGACGGATCGAACTGCACCCCCTCGGAGCGACGATCCAGCACCCCGCTCAGCGCGCCCGTCGTCAGCCGCGCCAGCGAGTGCCCCACCTCCCGCGAATGCGCGGCGACCTCAGTCATGCGGCCGAACCCCTCCGGCACGCGACCGTGGCTGTTCTTCTCCGGATTGAACAGCTCGTGCACGACCTCAGCCAGAGTCGGCTCCTCCTGCTCGCGCCGTTCCACCTGCTCCAGCGCGTAGGACAGGGCACTGCGCTCCATCGCCCACAGCTCCCGATTCAGCAGCCGCTCAGCGATCGACTCCAGCAGCATCGCGCGCCGGTTCCGGGAGGTGATGACCCACTCTTGCTCGCTGATCGACGGGGGCCGATGGATCGGGTTGGCCAGCGGATTGATCCGCGCCAGCATCCCCGGCCCGATCTCGAACGCCGATCCTCCGATCGCCCGGCACGGCCCGGTCCACTCACCCTTCACATCAGCCGGGACATAGGACCGGTAGCCGAACGCTGCCCCGCGCGAGGTCAGCACCTTGACCAGGGTCGACTTCCCCTCGCCCACCTTGCCGCTGATGATGATGTTCGGATCAGAGATGATCCCTGCCTTGTACAGGTCAAACGGCCCGTACACGAACGCGCTGCCCCCCAGCAGGTTCCGTCCCACCATCGTCCCCTTGGTCCCCAGGCCCGGGTCCGCGAGGAACGGATACGCCAGCCCCAGAATCCCTGAGTCGGCCCGGTGCGACGGCGCAACGAACGACCGCGGGGTGTGCAGTGCAGCCGGCCCCGCCTCACCAGCGGCAGGGAGGAAGTCTCGCGATCGCCACGCGGCCTTCTCCTGCTCCGCCACCCGCGCGCGCTGTGCCGCCTCCTCCTTGTACGCATCCGTCACCAACCGACGCTCAGCCTTGCGCAGCTCGCGCAGCTCCTGCTTGGACAGATCCCCGAACCGGGACCGCATCACCCGGCGCTTCGTGCGCTCCTCCACCATCACAGGCCCCTTCCAAACGGCAGCGCCCCTGCGATGAACGCCGACGCCTGCTCTCCACCGATGACCCGCAGCTCGCACCCCGACCGCAGCGCGGCCGTGCGGACCTGCTCTGTCGCCATGCGCAGCTCATCGAGCGTGTGCCCCGAGACCGTCACCAGGCCCGCGAAGTTCAACGCCCCGTGCCCGGACTCCAGCGCCTCCTCCTCACGCGCCAGAGCGGACCGCTCACGCTTGCGTTCCACGCTGTCCACCGCCCCGGACTTCTGCTCCCACATCCGGTCCGTCTCCGCCGAGGTCGAGGCGCGACGAGCCTGCGCCATGGCCTTCTTCGTCGGGATCGGCTCGCAGACCAGAGCGAAGGTGTGGCGCACCTGGGCGACCACGAGGTGCTGGAGGAACCCAGCCGTGGTCGCCTTACGCGGCCACTCCACCACCATCAGCACTCGCTGATACCCCGCCTCGGTCCGCAGATACGTGAAGGACTCATCCAGCCCCATCGGACCGGCCCCCGCCAGGGACCGGCCGACCTCCCGGTGAGCCTCCAACTCCGGCTGCACGTCCGGGTCATAGGCCGTGCGCGCCAGCAGTGCCACATCGCCTGAACCGACCCAGGACACGAACGACAGCGACGCCTCAGTGAACTGCCCCCGCACGAACTCCATGCGACTGCGCAGCACCTCAGCACCGCCCGTCACACCGCCACCGGCCTGCCGGATCAGCGCCGCCACGCCGCCCGCCTTCATATCCAGCGTGATCGAGATGAACGACTCGTGCCGGATCGAATCGGTACGCGAGCGCGAGAGGTAGTCGGCATACGCCTCGTACGCCGCCGGGGAGATCTGATCGCTGCCGTGCTCTTGGAACCACGCGTTGATCTCCTCGCCGCCGTCGCTGACCGCTCGCAGCAGCACCCCAACCCGCGTCACGCCATTGGAGGAGTCAGTGCAGAAGCTCGACAGCAGCGACCCCCACGCCCCAGCCACCACGTCCTGCGAAGACCCCTCTGCCAGCGCGAAGGAATCCATCGGCTCAACCTTGGCGATCGCCGTCAGCGTCCGAGTGCTCGGATCATGCAGCAGCCCCGCCCCGGTGCGCTCATCGACCAACACCCGCAGCCGCGCCGCATCACCGGGAAGACCCAGCGTTCCAGCAGGACGAGGGGCCAGCGGCCGAACCCGGTAGGACGCCTGGCCTCGCACATTGCGACGGACCCACTGCCCCATCAACGGCACCCACTGGATCAGCGGCCGACCGGTGAACCAGGTCGGCACCAGCGTCAGCGACACAACGATGACGGCAGCGAAGAACATCCACCGCCCCGTCGTGAACGCCGCGATCAGACTCACGAACGCGACGCCGACCAGCACCAGCTGGGCCGTGCCCAGGCCCATGATGAGGCCGCGGCCAGACAGCCTCGGGAACCGGGCAGTGATCCGTCGTTCCTCGCGTGTATCCACAGTCATGCCGGTCTCCTCCTTCTCACGCTCTCCTGGTCAGGAGAAGATCGTCACGCCCTGGCCCGCGAAGAAGCCGATCAGTGCGTTGGCACCCGCACAGATGATCGCCACGGCCGCAGCCACAGCGAGGATCTTCACGCCGATGCTGCCGACGCCGGGACGATTGCTCAGCGAGCCGAAGCCCCACACGATCGCTCCGATGATCACCACGGCCACAGCCGCGAGGATGCCGACGTTCATCAGCGTTCCCACCACATCGACCAGGAACGTCCGCACCCCCGGGGGCAGTGCATCCCACGTCGGCGTGACCCCCGGGTCGGTTCCTGCCACCAGCTCGTCTCGCATCTCAGGCTCCTTCACGACTCACCCGCGGTGCCTCTCACCGCTCATGAAGGGACAAGCCAGCCCGTCACGACACACAACGAGGGGTGCCCCGGCTTCCGCCGAGACACCCCGTTGCTCCTCGAGTCGCGCTAGTGCCAGATGGAGATGGCCTGCTGCCCGAACCACGCGATCCAAGTGTTCAGCCCTGCCGCGACGATCGCGCACGCGACCGCGCCAACGAGGGTCTGCACCCCCTTCTGGCTCATGCCGGGACGCTGGAGTGCGACCCCGACACCCCACAGAATCGCGCCGATGATGAGCGCCGCGACGGTCGCCAGAATCGCCGCGTTGGCGATCGTCCCAGCGACCGACACCAGCAGCTCGCGCGCCGAGTCCATGCCGTCGCTCACCGGCACCAACGGTCTCGCAGGCGGTGTCTCGACCTCTTCCATCACCTACCCCCTTCCGTGCTCTCCCCGGTGACCGGAGCATCCAGCGGAACGCTCACAGGAGCAGGCGGATCCCCTCCCGCTGTCGCCTCCGGCGCAGCTCCCATGTCTGAAGGGACCGATGCAGGTTCGGATAGCGGCGTCTGAGTCGCCGATGGCGCCGAATCCACCGGCGCTCCGCTCTCGGGGACTTCCCCAGGTGCGGCATCGACCGGCACGGGCTCAGCCGCAGCCGGCCCTTCGCCGCGGATCGGCTCATCGGCCACCACGGGAGCGGCGCTGCCGCCGTTCTCGGTGCCCTCACCCGGTGCGGACTGTTCCCAGGAGAAGGGCTGCTCGCCGCCGCCACCGCCAGTGCTACTCGGTGCGCTGGAAGAGGCATCCCCGCCACTCTCGGTCGTCTCCGACACCGCGCCGTTGATGTTGTCCTGCACCCCGTCCGCGACCGCTTCTCCGGCGTCCTTGGCCCCATTTGCTGCCTCGGCCGCGACCACAGCGCCCGCAGCGAGTCCACCGGTCGCGGCCGTCGTACCCACGGCCGCACCCGCTTCCGCGCCCGTCTGTGCGGTCGTGGCCGCTTCGGCGGCACCACCGGCCCCGCCAGTCTCTCCACCGGCCAGGCCCGCGTCGCCGCCCTTGTCCGAGCCGAATCCCTCCAGCAGTGAGGACAGTCGCCCGCCTGCGCTCTGCGAGGCAGACAGCGCCGCCGCGGGAGTTGAGGTCAGCATTCCCTGAGCGCCGTCGGCAGCTCCCTGGAGTTCCCGCACCCCGGCCTCACCCATCCAGCCGAACAAGGCGAAGCACGCGATCGGCATGAACGCCGCCAGGATCAACATCAAGACCCCGGACAGGACCGTGGTCAGCCCCGGCAGCGGATCGGCGGTGACCTCACCGGATTGAATCGTCGCGGTGACCGCGAGGACCCCCAGACCCATCACGACCACGATCGCGAGCTTCGTGAAGATCAGCGCCACCATCCAGCCCAGCCAGATCGACGCCCAGCGCCGGGTCGGCCCCCAGGCGATCCCCGAAAGGCACAGCGGACCGACCACGATCACGATGTACAGCAGCATGTTCCGCGCCACCAGCGCCAGACCGATGACGAGGCTCGCGATCAACAGCAGACCCGCCGCCGTGATGCAGATCAGTGAGGTAGTGATGACGCCCCCCGCGGCGACCTCCCAGGGCTGGACCGGGCCAGAGACCTCAGCCCCACTGACCGTGTTGCCCATCATCGTCCCCAGTTGTACGACCGCAGCCATGACGTCGTCAACGAACTCGTCGCCGTCGCTGAGAGTCGCTGTGATCATCCCGTTGGCGACAGCATCGACCGCTCGCACCGCGACGGCCGTCAATGGCACAAGCGCCACTGTTCCCAACACCGACACGGCTGCGCCGAAAAAAGCGTCCCGCGCCCCGGTGAGCGCCTGCGCGCGCAGGGATGCCGCGATGATGCGGATCGCTGCGAACGCGACGATCAGCGGGAGGCTGATGAAGAAGATCCGCCCGCCCATCGTGTAGATGAACTCACCGGTCACCTGGGGCTCCGACAGCTGGAGCAAAAGGTCGATGATTATGTGGAAGAGCATCTGCGTCCCATCCACGACGCTCTGGGCGAGATCCCACAGGAACTCCTCGGCCTTGCCCTGGATCGCGTCTCCCACAGCCTCCTTGGCCGCATCGCCCACCAGGGTCATCCCCCCAGCAGCAGCAGTCGCCCCTGCTTTCGCAGGGGCCGTCTGCAACCCGAAACCCACTCCCGCGAGATCCTTCAACAGGTCACCCATCGCTCAGCCCTCCTCCGCAGCTTCCGAAAGAGAGCCAGGAAGCGCGAGGAACACCGTGCAGTCCTGCCCTTCGGTGCACAGCATGGCGACCGTCCAGCTCACCGTGCCCATGTCCTTCTGCTTGCGCTGCCCGTCCGCAGGATCGGTCAGCTCGCGCAGCAGTGTCCCCTCGACTTCCATCACCACCAGGCCCTCCCCGGTCAAGTACTCCCGCGCCTCGGCCGACCCCTCTGCCGAGGGCGGCGCGAAGACATCCAGGAACTCCCCGTTGTCGGCCGTGGTCACCTTCTGCGCCGTGAACGTGTCGGTCGTCTTGTACTGCGCCCGATCCGCCCACGGGTCCTGCTCCCATGCCGTGGTGACGACTTGCTGCGCCCACTGCTGGGGCGTCGTCGGGGCCTCGCCCTCGTTCGGAATCTCCGGCGCAGCCGAGGCGATGGTCGCCACGTAGTACGCCTCTTGGAACCGGGCCGTGTCCGCACTACCCAGCACCTCCGCGACCGCGGGAGCTAGCTCCTGGGGTTCGCTCGTGCTCGGCAGCGGCAGCACCACCGGGTTCGCCTCCAGTGTCGGGTCATCTGCCCCGACCACACTGGGCTCCTCGCTCGTCGGCCTCACCTCGATCCGCTCGTCATCCGGCACGTTGGAGAAGTGCCCCACCACCGCCAGTCCGGCGATGACGAGGACGATCACCCCCACAGCAGCCAGTGCGATCTGCACCTTGCGCACCCTGAAAATCCACATGGCAGCTCCTTCGTCTCTCTGTCCTCATCGACAAGCGCGCCCACCACGACACGGCGCTAGGCAACGCTCACGAGCTCCGGTTCCAGATCCACATCGGGCGGAGGACCGTCCCGCACGACGGCAGCCCACCACTCGGCCGAGACCGCGTGCCGGGACAGGTGCTCAATCCATGCGCGCCGCTCGGCACGGAACCGCTCGACCAGCACCCCAACTACGAGGGCCGCTCCCACGCGCTCGGCCACCTCTCCCAATCGGGACGGCACCGCCAACAGCCGGCCCCTGCCGTCGCGCTCGATCAATCCCCACGCCACCAGCAGCTCCAGCGCTTCATAGGCCGCTGACCTCGACACCGCAGCGCGCACCCGGGCAGTCTCGACCGAGGGGGCTCCCTGCTCAATCGCCTCGAACACCAGCGCCGCCACTACGCCAAGCTCACGGAACACCGGTCGCAGCGCATGGATCTTCCCGCTCGGCAGCTCCACCCGCTCGGCACGCTCGATGTGGCGCTCCGGAAGTCGCAGCTCGTACAGGTCAGCCCGAGTGCCCTCTCCCTCACGCACCAGCGAGATCCACGGATCGTCCTCAGCCCGCAGCTCCGCCAGGACACGAGAGACGGTCGAGGGCTGGACCGGCAGAGACAGCGACAGTGACCGCACACCGAACTCGACGTGCCGCGAGCCCTTCTGATGAGCAGCAGCCGCCAGAGCCCGCAGCAGGAACCGTGCGTGCATCCCCCGAGGCCCCGACAGCTCCAGCGCCTCCACCTCACCCAGCACAGCCCTCCAACGTCGGATGAAGCGATGCTCGTCAATCGTGATCTCTTCGTTCGTGCGAGCCCGGGGTGCCCCCCTCGTGACTTCTACGTCCTCGCTTGTGTTGCAGTGACGGACAGACTTCTTCGTGCGCTGGCTGTTCGCCACGAAGGCAATCGCCTTACGCCACTCCTTCCCGAGCAGCTGGCCCGGCTTGTTCGCGTTCTGGAACAGCTCGACCAGTCCCGCCCAGCGCCCGTCCTCCACGCGCGCCGCCACATCCTCGAACCGCAGCCCGGCCCGAGCCGCAGCGCACAGCACCGCCATGCGGGCCGTGGACCGGTCCCCGTAGCCCGCCTCCTGGTACAGCCCTTCCTGGGCGAGGGCCAACAGGCGCGGAGCCATGACGTGGCCGACGAACGGCGCATTGAGCACAGCTGCTTCGTCTTCCAGCTCTTCCAGAGGCCGCGCCAGCGTCATCGCCTCGCGCGCTCCGGTGGCCAGCTCCTCGATCAACTCACGCCGAAGCGCCCCGATCACCTCGGAGCCATTGCGCATCATCAAGACCCGGCGCGCAGTGTCCATTGGCGTGACCAGCTCTTGGAAGCCGCTGCCGTCCTTGTAGGGAGAGCCCGGCGTGCGAATACAGCCCGAGGTCGCCCCGGTGGTGTGCGGCAGAGGATCGATGCCTGGGAACCGAAGCGCCAGCGCCTTCGCCAGTGCACCCGCGTCCTCCACGCTCAGACCCTCGCGCAACGGCACGTAGACGTGATGCTTTCCAGCGGGGGAGTGGTCAACAACGACTCTGGCTCCGCAACGCTCGAGCAACGCCACCACCTGATGCACCAACTCCAGCCCGTCCGCCCCGGACACGTCCGCATCGACCACCAGCGTCCGGCAGCGCGCCTGCGAGTTGTACAGCAGCACCGCCGCAGGTTTGCTCGGCACCTCAGCCGTCAGGTCCCGCTCATCGCGTGTGGAGTACTGCCACTTGCCCCGCCGGCCATCCCACCGCCCGATACGGACGCGAGACCGCCCCGCGATGAGCAGGCCCAGCGCCCACTGGGATTCTTGATCTGACGGTGTTTGCCGTCGTACCATGTGCCACGTACCTCTCTTGATTGGTGGGGTTCAGGACTCGGAACAGGCCGCCAAACCTGATCGTTCCGACTCCGCTTCTCCGGAGCGCCGACCCACGGGTCGGCGCTTCGTTTGTCTATGCCGTCATTCGACTAGGCCGTGCCGTCTCGACCGGGGGAGCGAAGAGTGCGGGCTGGCGGCCCGGCTCGCGCCGACCCTGACCAGGCCGCGCGGCCACCGTGCGTGCGTTTCGGGCGTGCCATGGAGAGACCTTCACCGCGTCGCCCTCACGTACCGCCCGAGCGCACTCCGCGAGCAACGACCACTCCGGGTGCCGTTCGGTCCCGAACAACAGCCACGCGAACGCTTGCGCTTGCGCCCGGTCGAATGACCCCCGCAGCGAGGGCAGCTCCTTCATGAACCGACCGACCCGCCGCCGCGACGTCGCGGGGGTCATCCCCGCCCCGGCGTCCCCTGCCAGTGCGGCCGTACCAGCCACCTCAAGGCCACGGCAGATCGCTTCGGACCGGACGTGGAACCTCTGCGCGAGCAGACCGACGAACACGCCAACGACCATCCGCGCTTCCGGTGAGGTTCCGTCAGGCCCGCGAGCCCACGCAGGCTGAGCGGACAACCGGTCCAGCGGCTCGCCATCCAGCGCGCGGGAAAGCTCGTCGAAGTGGAGGATCCGCAATGATCCGCGCGACACCTGGCGAGAGCCGGCGCCCATGCGTCCCGCCAAATCGGCGCGAGACAAGTTCGCGGCCACTGCCCCCACCACATAGCCGAGCGGCCGCTCCATCGCCAAGATCCGATTCACGTTCTGCGACCGAGACAGTCGATCAGGCCCTTCCACCACGAGCACTGCCTCAGCGACGGCATCTGTGGGATCGACCAGCAACGAACCGCCGCGCGATCCACGGCCCCGCCCTGCGATCATGCGAGCGAACACGCGCTGCATCAGCGCAACGAAGTCGTCCCCAGCCGGCCCGCTCCACCCCTCGGAGTCCGAGGCCAGAGACTCCATGACCTGTCGGAACTCCGCATCTTCAGTTCCCCTGCCCTCGGTCACGGCCGATTCACCCCGCTGGCCGCGTCCTCGCCAAAGCGAGCGCGAGCGTCCTCAGCGGCGAGCAACCATTTCCTCATCATGTCGCCCTTGATCACGATCGCGCCCCCAGTCTCCGCCGCGAGTCGTTCCGCGAGCTTGGCCCAGCTCAGTGGCCGGACTGAACGGCGCTGCTCCATCGCCCACTCCCACAGCCCTCCGTGGCCGGACTGGCGGAGGAGAAGGTCTGCGTACGGTGCCTGGCTTCTCATGAGAACTGACCCTAGTCGTGTTTTCACGACTCAGCAACACGTCTGGACGACATCTCTCGCCTAGAGCTCTCATCGCGAGTAGGATTCCTGCATGAGTGCTATCAATGAACGACCCCAGGCAGGCGAGACTGACGACGACGCGCGGATCTCCGCAGCAGTGCGGGCGCTGGCAGCCGGTACCGGGCTGAAGAACGCAGAGCTGGCACCGGTGCTAGGGATTCACCGAGCGTCCGTGTTCGCGAAACTCAAGGGCGAGACGTCATGGAAGGCCAGTGAGGTCGCAAGCCTGGCCCGATACTTCGACGTGCCCGTGGGCGACCTCTTCGACGGCCTCGGACTGTTCCGGGACACGAAGAAGCCCCACCGGGTAACCGGTGGGGCTTCTTCTCCAGGTGCGCCATCAGGGACTCGAACCCCGGACCCGCTGATTAAGAGTCAGCTGCTCTAACCAACTGAGCTAATGGCGCGAACAGGAAAGAACTTTACCCCCAAGTCTTCTCGAGTCCAACTCGAGCAGGCGCTCTGTGAGCGAGCGAACAGTGCTGGTGCTCGCGACGGGGCGCCGTGATCACCGGAAGCGCTGGACCGCGACCGGCTGAGCCTCGGCGAGGTCACGGATGTCCGCGTGCTCCGTGCGGGCGAGCACGTCGGCGAGCGGGCCCTGGGCGAGGAGCCGGCCCTCTCCGAGGAACGCGACCTGCGGGCACAGACGCTGCAGCAGCTCGACGTCGTGCGAGGCGATCAGCGCACCGATGCCCAGTCGCTGGATCGTCGCCGCGAGCGTTGCGCTGATCCGGCTCCGGGTGGTGGGGTCGACCGCGGTCATCGGTTCATCGAGCACCAGGATCTCGGGCCGGGTGGCGAGGGCGGTGGCGAGCGCGACCCGCTGGGTCTCCCCGCCGGAGAGGGTGCGCATGGTGCGCGGCAGGTGATGCTCGGCGAGTCCCACCGAGTCGAGCAGCTCGGCGGGGGAGACGGCATGGGTGCGTCCGCCCTTGCGCGCCTCCTTCGCGGCCAGCTCGAGGCGGGAGCGCACCGTCTCGCGAGGATCCGCGATCGTCATCGCGTACTGCGAGACGAAACGGACCGCCGCCCGGAACCGGCGCCGGTCCTTCCCACGCAGCTTCGCCACATCACGGCCGTCCCAGGTGACCCGGCCCGCGGAGGGCCGGTGCTCGCCGCTGAGCGTCGCCAGCAGTGTCGTCTTTCCGGCGCCGGAGGCGCCGAGCAGGCCCAGCGGCGGGTCCCCGGCCCCGATGGTGAGGTCGACACCGCGAAGCACCTCCTCGCCCGGATATCCGGCGTGCAGGGAGCTGGCGGTGAGGCGGGAGGGAGCAGGCATCAGTGTCTTTCTCACGGTGGAGTGTCCCGGAGCACTCTAGCCAGTGAGCCTGTGCCCGAGCTGTCGAACAGGCAGACCTTTCGGTCGACACTGACGACACGAGCGCCGGCCACCCCTAGCGTGGAAGGACACCACCCGGCGAAGAACCCGGGGGGAGCACGAGAGCGGTGACCTGGCAGGCGTCACCTCCACCCCATGAGACCTGCCCGGCAGCCGTCCCGGCCTCCCGTGTCGACGAGCGCCGACCCTTCGACCCCGAGGAGCAGCACCATGGCAGACCAGCTCACCTTCACCGATCCCGTCACGCGTTTCCCCGACATCACCCCGCCGAAGCAGGACCAGCCCGAACCGGGCCTGGACGCGGAGCTGATCCCCGGCACCGACCGCGGAGAGGAGTCCTACCGCGGCACCGGCCGGCTCCCGGGTCGGCGAGCACTGATCACCGGTGCGGATTCCGGCATCGGCGGGGCGGTCGCGATCGCTTTCGCTCGCGAAGGTGCCGACGTCGCGCTGAACTATCTCCCGCAGGAGGAGGAGGACGCCCGACACATCGCCGAAGTGATCCGCGCGGAGGGACGGAACGCCGTGCTGCTGCCCGGAGATCTCGCCGACGCGGACTTCTGCCGGCGCCTCGTCGAGGATGCTGTGGAGGGGCTCGGCGGCCTCGACGCCCTGGTGAACAATGCCGGGCGGCAGATCGCGGTGGAGTCCCTCGAGGAGATCGACGACCAGCAGTGGGAAGACACCTACGCGGTGAACATCCACGCGATGTTCCGCATCACCCAGGCCGCGCTGAAGCATCTGCCGGCGGGCTCCACGATCGTCAACTCGACCTCGATCCAGGCGTACCAGCCCTCGCCCACGCTCGTGGACTATGCCTCCACCAAGGCCGCGATCAACAACTTCACCAAGGGCCTCGCCCAGCAGCTCGCACCCCGCGGGATACGCGTCAATGCGGTCGCGCCCGGTCCGATCTGGACTCCGCTGCAGGTCTCGGACGGTCAGCCCAAGGAGAAGCTGCCCGAGTTCGGGAAGAGCACGCCGCTGGGCCGAGCGGGCCAGCCCACCGAGCTCGCCCCGGCCTACGTCTTCCTCACCTCGTCCGAATCCAGCTACGTGCTGGGGGAGACGCTCGCGGTCACGGGAGGGAGCCCGACCCCGTGACCCGAGCGGACACCGCGCCGCGAGAGAACGGACGGCAGCGCGGGGCGCGCTCGGCGCTCACCGACCTCTGCACGTGACCCCGCGAGTCGGGAATCGACGGGCTCAGGAGCGCACCAGCCGCGCGATCGCGGCGGAGGCCTCCTTCATCTTCTCCTCGCCCTCGGGGCCCCCAGCGCGCGCGGCATCGACCACGCAGTGCTGGAGATGGTCGTCGAGCAGGCCCATCGCGACCCCGTCCAGAGCGCTTTTCAGCGCGCTGATCTGGGTGAGGATGTCGATGCAGTACTTCTCCTCATCGACCATCCGGTGCAGGCCCCGGGCCTGGCCCTCGATGCGCTTGAGGCGGGCGAGGTAGCGGGACTTGTCGGAGATGTATCCGTGATGATGCTCCTCGGCGCTCTCGACGGAGGAGAGTGCGGTGCCAGGGGCGGCCGCGGGGTCCGTGGTGGCCGTGGGATCGGTGGTGGTCATGGGGGTCTCCTCCAGGAGGCGGGGTGGTCAGGCCACCGGGACGGACTGCGGGGCGGGGGCGGCCGACGGCTGCTCGTCGTGCGTGCGGCTGCGGAACGAGCGCAGCCGCAGGCTGTTGCCCACCACGAACACGCTCGAGAAGGCCATGGCCGCGCCGGCGAGCATCGGGTTCAGCAGGCCCAGCGCCGCCAGCGGGATCGCCGCGACGTTGTATGCGAAGGCCCAGAACAGGTTGCCCTTGATCGTGCCCAGGGTACGGCGGGACAGCCGGATCGCATCGGCCGCGGAGCGCAGATCCCCGCGCACCAGGGTGATGTCCCCGGCCTCGATGGCGACGTCGGTGCCGGTGCCCATCGCCAGGCCCAGGTCCGCCTGGGCCAGGGCCGCGGCGTCGTTGACGCCGTCACCGACCATCGCGACCACCTTGCCCTCGTCCTGCAGGCGCGTGACCACGTCGATCTTGTCCTGAGGGATGACCTCGGCGATGACCTCGTCGATGCCGACCTCGTCGGCGATGTGCTCGGCGACGGCACTGTGGTCGCCGGTCAGCAGGATCGGGGTGAGCCCCAGGCCCTTCAGCTGCGAGATCGCCTGCGCGCTGGTGGGCTTGACGGTGTCGGCGACTGCGAGCACGCCGAGGGCCGCGCCGTCGGCGACCACCACGACGGCGGTCTCGCCGCGGGACTCCGCAGCGGTCTTCGCCGCCGCCAGCCGTTCGGGCAGCGCCTGACCCTCGAGCAGGGTGGCGCGGCCGACGAGGACCGTGCGGCCCTCGACCGTACCGCGCACGCCGCGGCCCTCGAGGTTCTCGAAGTCGGCGACGGCCGGGTGCGGGCCCGCCTCGGCGGCGGCGCCCTGGGCGATGGCCTGGGCGATCGGGTGCTCGGAGGCGTCCTCCACCGCGCCCGCGAGCCGCAGCATCACGGCGCGGTCCACCCCGTCGCCGGGGATGACGCCGACGAGGGCCATCCGGCCGGTGGTGACGGTGCCGGTCTTGTCCAGCAGCACGGTGTCGATCCGGCGCGTGGACTCCAGCACCTCGGGGCCCTTGAGGAGTATGCCCAGCTGTGCACCGCGCCCGGTGCCCACCAGCAGGGCGGTGGGGGTCGCGAGGCCCAGGGCGCAGGGGCACGCGATGATCAGCACCGCGACAGCGGCCGTGAACCCGGCCTCGAGCGGGAAGCCGGCCCCGATCCAGGCACCGAGCACGATCACGGCGACGGCGATCACGATGGGCACGAAGATCCCCGAGACCCGATCGGCCAGCCTCTGGATCTCGGCCTTGCCGGACTGGGCGTCCTCGACCATCTTCGCCATCTGGGCGAGCTGGGTGTCGCCGCCCACCCGGGTCGCACGGACCAGCAGCCGGCCTCCCGCGTTCACGGTCGCGCCGGTGACCGCATCGCCCTCGCCGACCTCCACCGGCACGGACTCGCCGGTGAGCATGGAGGCATCCACGGCCGAGCTGCCCGAGGAGACCACCCCGTCGGTCGCGATCTTCTCCCCGGGACGGGCCACGAACTCGTCCCCGACGGCGAGGTCGCCGATCGGGATCCGGGTCTCCAGGCCGTCGCGGATCACGCCGACGTCCTTGGCGCCCATGTCCAGCAGCGCGCGCAGCGCGGCGCCGGCCTGTCGCTTCGAGCGCCTCTCGATGTAGCGGCCCAGCAGGAGGAACATGGTCACCCCTGCGGCGACCTCGAGGTAGATGTTCGCCGCCCCGTCGGAGGGGCCGACGGTGAGGGCGAACTCGTGGGTCATGCCGGGCTCGCCGGCGGTGCCCAGGAAGAGTGCGTACAGCGACCAGAGGAAGGCGGCCATCGTGCCCACGGAGATCAGGGTGTCCATGGTCGCCGCGCCGTGGCGCAGGTTCAGGGCCGCTGCCCGGTGGAAGGGCCAGGCGGCCCAGACGATGACCGGTCCGCTGAGGGCCAGCACCGCCCACTGCCAGTAGGTGAACTGCAGGGCCGGGATCATCGAGAGCAGGATCACCGGCACCGCCAGCACCACGGAGCCGATCAGCCGCTGACGCAGCGAGACCAGCTCCGGGTCCTCCTGCTCCGCGCCCTCCCCGCCGGAGACCGCCTCGTCCGTCGCTCGAGGGAGCGTCGCGGTGTACCCGGTCTGCTCCACGACCGTGACGAGGTCGTGCGGGTCATATCCGGTGGGCACGGAGACTCGTGCCTTCTCGGTGGCGTAGTTGACCGCCGCGGTGACTCCGTCGAGCTTGTTGAGCTTGCGCTCGATCCGATTCGCGCACGAGGCGCAGGTCATCCCGCCGATCTCGAGCTCGATGTCGACCCCGGGGACGGGCTGGAGCGGGGCTGGGGGAGTGGTCATGATGCTGTCTTCTCTCTCACGAGCGGAATGCTCGTGGTGGCGGAGGACGGGGCGGGCGGCGGAGGACGGAGCGGAATGTCAGTGCCCCGGTGCGGAGAAGCCCTCCACCCACGAGGCGGGAACGAGCAGGTCTCCCAGCACGAGTGAGACGGCGAACAGCACTGCCAGGAGCAGGCCGTACAGCGCCACCCGGGTACCGGCCCTCATCAGACCACCCGCACCGCGGAGTAGCCGGCCTCGGACACGGCGGCGAGCACGGCCGCGTCGTCCACGCCATGCTCGGCCGAGACGCTGAGCAGGCCGGTCTCGTGACTCACCTCGACGCCCTGGACGCCGGCGATCTCGCTGACCTCCTCACGCACGGACATCTCGCAGTGGCCGCAGGTCATGCCGGTCACCTGGAACTCGGTGGTGGTGGCGCTCATGGGGTGCTCCTTCAGTTGTGGTGGTCATCATCGAGAGATACCCTCCAGGGGTATGCCTCCCCGCCTTTATACCCCTCTGGGGTATCTCGCGCAAGAGGATGCCGACGGAGGAAAGGGGTGTCCCCAGTCACAGGTGAGTGCTTCGATGGGGGACATGAGCATCGACGCCCTCGACACCATCCGCACCGAGTCCCAGCGCTCGGCCGACGCACTGGCGACCACCGACCCCGACCAGAAGGTCCCCACCTGTCCGGAATGGACCGCCTCGGACCTGCTGTGGCATCTCGTCGAGGTGCAGGAGTTCTGGACCGCGATCCTCGCCGGCGGTGCCACCACGGATGAGGAGGTGATGGCGATCGAGGAGGCGAAGTCACCGCGAGCCGAGGGCACGGACGCACTGCTCGCACGGCGCGAATCCGCGACCGCAGCGCTGCTGGCCCAGCTCGCGCAGCACGCCGACGAGGAGCCGGCCTGGTTCTGGTACTCCGCGGAGCAGACCGTCGGCGTGACCCGCCGCATGCAGACCCACGAGGCGACCATCCACCGGGTCGACGCCGAGCTCGCCGCCGGCCGAGCGGTCACGCCCATCGATGCCGAGCGCGCCGCCGCGTCCCTCCAGCACGTGCTGGACGTGATGTGGCCGGCCGGCTTCGAGTGGATCCCGGATTGGGCGGAGGTGGAGCTGCTCGCCATCGCCGAGATCCGCCCCGAGGACGGTGCCCGCTCCCTGCTCGGGATCAGCCGCTGGTCAGGAACCCGCCCCCGGGACGGAGAACTGTTCGACGGCGTCGTGGCACGTCGCCTGGAGAATCCGGCCCAGGCGGAAGGGCTGCCCCGCGCCACCGTCGCCGGGACGGTGCTGGCGCTCGCCCTGTGGGGGTGGGGGCGACAACAGGCCCTCGACCACCTCGCCGACGGCGCCGGGACGGTGGAGATCCAGGGGGACCCGGCGGCGATCGCGGCGCTCGAGGCACTCATCGCCGAGGGGCACGACTGAACCGCGGCGCCGAGCCGCACCGCGGTTGACCTGCGCCGCGGCGAGGGACGCGCCGCGGGGCCTCAGCGACGCGGGGCCGGCGCCCCCGAGGTCCTGTGCGAGGTCCGGGCCAGCCGGCCGCCGAGCAGGTGCACCGCGGTCGCGATCGCGAAGAAGGCCACCAGCACCACCGCCGTGGTGGTCAGCACCTGCCCCCAGGAGGTGAGCGTCGGATCCAGGAAGCCATAGGGGTACCAGCCGGTCACCCCGCCGCGCACCCAGGTCAGCGTCAGGAACACCACCGGGAACAGCTGCCACCACAGGATCCGTCGGGCGGACGGCACCCGCCGCCGCGGGGCGAGCAGCCAGTCGGCGAGCGCCACCAGGGGCGCCAGGCGGTGCAGCACGATCCCCGTCCAGCCGATGTCCCAGCGCAGGAGCTCGTCCAGGGGTGCGACCAGCAGTGCGTAGATGATGCCGGTCATCGCCAGGTAGAAGGCGACCGCGCCGCGCACGTCCTCGAACCAGGGCGGCCTGCGCGTTCCGAGCACGGGGCCGACGAGCAGCAGGACCACGAAGAAGAGGTTCGACTGGTTGGTGAAGTAGGAGAAGTTCTGCGCGAGCAGTCCGTCGCGGGCGGCCTGCACCGCATTGCTGAGCAGCGCTGCCAGGATCAGCAGTGCGAGCACCGCCCGGGTCGCCGCAGCGAGACGGGTCATGAACCGCGCGGCCAGTCGTCCCGCACATCGGCGCCGCCCTCGACCACGTGCTCGGTCGCCCCGGGCAGTGCCGTCCACGAGTCCTGGGGCCGGTATCCCAGCTCCAGCTGGGTGTTGGTGAGGGACCAGCGACGGTTGGGGTTGTCGGAGATCGCGTAGAAGAGGCCGAAGCGCACCTCCGCCTCGATCGCGCACTCCACCACCCGGGTGCAGTCCGACGGGCTCAGCCACATGGCGCGCAGGATGTCCTCCTCGGCGGCGAGAGGGTCCTCGGCGAACCAGCCGATGCGCAGGTTGATGACGTCCAGGTCGTGCTCGTCGTGATAGAAGCGTCCCAGCGTCTCACCGAAGATCTTCGAGACCCCGTAGAGCGAGTCCCCGCGCGGGAGCTGGTGCGGATAGACCGGCCACTCCTCGTGGCGGTCGTACATGCCCATCGCATGGTTGGAGGAGGCGAGCACCACGCGGCGCACGCCCGCCTCACGGGCCGCCTCGAGCACATTGCGCACCCCGATGAGGTTCGCCTCGAGCACCGCCTCCCAGCTGGACTCCGGTGAGGCCGCCCCGGCCATGTGCACCACGGTGTCGACGCCGTCCATGAGGGCGAGCACCTGGGCGTACTCGTCGAGCTCGGCGATCTTGAGCGTGGCCCCTTCGGGGGCGTCCTCCGGGCGGCGTCCGTGCAGGACCAGGTCGTAGCGGTCGGCCAGGGTGGTGGCCAGGTGCGAGCCGACACCCCCGGTGGCTCCGGTGATCAGCACGCGTCGGGTGGGCGTCGAGTCCGTCATGCCTCCATTATGTGCCCGTGGTCACCTGGGGGCGGGGGAGGGAGGAGAGACGGGGCGCGGACGGATCTCGGTGCGCAGCCGTTCCATGCGGTCATCGAGGTCTGCCGCCACCCGGGCGGCATCATCGAGCTCCTCCTGCAGAGGAAGAGGGAGATTCCTGCGGTACTTGTACGAGAGCTTGTGCTCGGTGCTGGCCCAGAAGTCCATCGCGATGGTGCGGATCTGCAGCTCCACAGGCACCAGCTCCGTGTGCTCGGAGAGATAGACGGGCACCTGGACGATGAGGTGGAGCGAGCGGTAGCCGTTGGGCTTGGGCTCGGCGATGTAGTCCTTTGTGGTGAGCACCTCGAGATCTCGCTGGCGGCTGAGCATCTCCGCGATCCAGTAGACGTCGGAGACGAAGCTGCAGGTGATCCGGATCCCGGCGATGTCCATCACCCGTTGCCGGATGGCGGGGACCGTCATGTCGCCGCCGGTGCGCATCGCCTTGTTCACCAGGCTCTCGGTGGACTTCAGCCGGGTGCGGACGTGCTCGATCGGGCTGTAGTCGTGGATCAGCTCGAACTCCTGGCGCAGGATGTTCACCTTCGTCTGCACCTCGTCGATGCCGAACTGGTAGTGCATCCGCAACGTGGTGAGCTCCTCGTACACCTGCCGCATCCGGGCGGCGAGCTCCTCGGGATCAGGCTCCTCGTGCAGGAGCTGCTGCTGCCGGGCCGCGATGAGCGCACCCACCTCATCGGGCGTGGTGCTCGCGTCGTCCCCGGCAGGCTCCGTCGAGGTGGCTGCGGGGTCCGCGGTGCCCGCGCGCTCCAGGGCGCCTGCACCGTCCGCGGTGCCCGCGCTCACCGGGGTGGCGGTGAGGTCCGGGGCGCTGTCGTGGGGCGCGGCGCCTGTGCCGCGTGAGTCCGAGTCATCCATGTCGAGGTGTTCCTTCGGGAGAGGATCAATGCCCCGACGATGCCAGACCAGGCTGGAGAGGTGGTGGAGCCGCGGTGGAGTGCCGGTGTCGGACTGCGGAGGGCCTGGTCAGCGCGCCGCCACGCACTCCCGGGCGGCGCGGACGGCGTTGAAGGTGTACACGTGCGGTCCTGCGAGCGCGAGTTCCGGCTCCGCCACGGCGGCCGCGTCCAGCTGGGAGAACAGGGGCGCCGGGTCCCAGGTGCCTCGTCCCAGGAGGTGCCGCACCCCGGAATCCCCCTCGGTGAGCAGGCGCAGGGAGCGGCCCACCCCGATCCGGGCGCCGATCCGCAGCAGGCGGGCGGTGCTGACGGGAGCCGCGATGCCGGGTCTCACGGGCAGGGAGATTCCGGCCTCGCGCACCGAGCGCACCCACTCCAGAAGCGGCGGGGCCTCGAAGCACATCTGGGTGACGAGGCTGGAGGCGTGCTCCGCCTTCCGCCGCAGCAGCTGCAGCGCCTCCGCCGTCTCGAGGAAGGGATGCCCCTCGGGATGGGCGCCGATCCCGATCTGCACCCCGGAGCCCGCAGCGGTGAGGGTCTCGAGCAGGGGGAGCGCACCGGGATACGGGCCTGCGGGCTGAGGGGCGTCGCCCGCGATGACGAAGACCTCGCGCACCCCGGCCGCGGAGAGCCTCTCCAGCAGCTCCTCGACCTCGCCCGGACCGCGCAGCATTCGTGCGGCCAGGTGCGGGATCGCGTGGAAGCCCTGTGCGGCCAGGGTGCACGCCACCTCGATCGTCGCCGGCAGACCCTGGGCCGGGGAGGCGGTGACTGTGATGCGAGCGCCGCGAGGCAGCTGCGCGATCACCTCGTCGGCGATGCCGCGCAACGGGATCACCTCGAACTGGGTGGCCTGCTCCGGTCCGGCGGCGCGCTCCTGCGGCACGGAATGCTGCGGTCCCGCAGGGCGCCGCTGGTCAGGAGGCGGTGTCGAGGGAGGAGACATCGCTCTTGGGCTGCTCCTTCGTGGGATCGATGAACGGTTTGGGCACCACCTGCGCCTCCACCAGATCCTCTCCCGAGAGCAGCTGCGTGCCGGGCCGTTCGGCCACATCGAGGGTGAAGCGGGTGCCGACCTCCGAGAGCGAGGCGGGCACCAGGGCGAGGCCGATGTTCTTCTCCAGCCGGGGCGAGAAGCAGGCGGAGGTCACCTTCCCGACGACCTCGCCGTCGTGGAGGACGGGGAAGGCATCGATCATCGAGCCGTCGTTGTAGGTGCCCAGCGGTGCCCCGCCGAGCTCGAGGCCCACCAGCTTCCGGGCAGGCCCCTCGGCCTTGATCCGGCGCAGGGCATCCTTCCCGATGAAGTCCGCCTCCTGGTCGAGGTCGACCATCCAGTCGTAGCCCATGCCCACCTCGAAGGGGTTGGTGTCCACGGTGATGTCCGCGCCATGGGCGAGCATCCCGCCCTCGATGCGACGCATGTGGCAGGGGCCGATGACCTCCAGACCATGCGCCTGGCCGGCGTCCCACACCAGCCTCCACAGCCGCTCTGCGTCCCGGGAGGCGTTCTTGACGTAGATCTCGTAGCCGATCTCGCCGGTGTAGCCCGTGCGGGAGACGATCACGTCGATCCCGTCGATCGTGAACTCGTGGAGGTAGTAGTAGCGGATGTCCGTGACGGCCTCGCCGAGCAGGTCGCGCATGAGGGCATAGGACTTCGGGCCCTGCACCTGCACGGGGCCGACGTCGATCTCCTCGATCTGCACGTCCATCCCGGCGTGGACGGCGACTCCACGGGCCCACAGCAGGATGTCGCTGTCGGCGAGCGAGAGCCAGAAGCGGTTCTCCTCCAGCCGCAGCAGGATCGGGTCGTTGAGGATCCCTCCGTGCTGATCGGTGAGGAAGACGTACTTGCACTGCCCGACCTTGCACTTCGAGAGGTCCCGGGTGACGAGCAGGTTGGTGAAGTCGAAGGCGTCGGGGCCGGAGATCTCGATCTGCCGTTCGACGCCGACGTCCCAGAGGGTGACGCCCTCCAGCAGCGCCCAGTACTCCGCGACCGGGTCGCCGTAGTGCCGGGGGTGATAGGTGTGGTTGTACACGCTGTACATCGCGACCCCGTGACGCCTCGAGGCGTAGAAGAACGGGGACTTGCGGATGCGGGGGTACAGCAGCACATGGGGATTCGGGTTCACGGTCATCGTGGCCTCCAGGAATCGTGTCCGTAGCTCACTGTGGCATTAGGGTGCGTTCTACGCAATGGCATGCACGATGCGCATGGGTGAGGAGGGCAGGAGATGTCGGCAGGTGGTGTGCAGTCGGTGGAACGGGCGGCGCAGGTGCTCGAGATCCTGGCGCGCGAGGGACGCTGCGGCGTGAGTCGGATCGCGCAGGAGCTGGGCGTGCACCAGTCCACCGCGTCCCGCTTGGTCGCCGCGCTCGTGCGGCACGACCTGGTCGAGCGGCCCGTCGAGGGCGGCCCCGTGCAGCTCGGGATCGGGATCCTCCGTCTCGCTGCGGCGACCCGGCCCCGGCTCGACCTCGCCGCGCAGGGCGGACCGGTCTGCGACGCGCTCGCCGAGCGCCTGGGGGAGACGGTCAACCTCGCCGTCTACCGCTCGGGCGCGGCGGTGAACGTCTACCAGGCCCAGGGCACCCGCACCGTCGCCCTGCACAACTGGGTGGGAGATGCGACCGTCCTGCACGCCACCTCGAGCGGCAAGATCCTGCTCGCCCACCTGCCCGAGGCGCAGTGCGAGGACGTCCTGGCCGGAGAGCTGGAACGCTTCACGGCGCACACCCTCACCGATCCCGCAGCCCTGCGCACTCAGCTTCTCGAAGCGGCGCAGCGCGGCTGGACGCTCGCCGAGGAGGAGTTCGAGGAAGGGCTCAACGCCGTGGCCGCCGAGATCCGCGGCGTCGACGGGGACGTGGTCGCGGCGCTGTCCATGGCCGGTCCCGCCTACCGGCTCACCAGCGCGCGGCTCCCGGACGTCGCGGCCGAGGTGCGGCGCGCCGCCGCCGAGGTCTCCCGGCGCCTGGGGCACCGCCCCGAGGTCACCGGAACGCGATGAGCTCCGCGCGCGCGGCCCCGCGCCTTCCCGCTCAACCCTTCATGCGCGAGTCCTCGGGGTCGAAGGCAGGAGTGCGGCCCACGCACACCACCTCTGCCGGCATGCGCGAGCCCAGCAGCTCGACCTGCACGGGCGCGCCCTGCACAGCCTGCTCGATCGGCAGGTAGGCGAGCATCAGATACCGCCCGAGCGACGGCGCCGGGCCGGCGGAGGTGACGTAGGAGCACCGCCCTCGGGCATCGACCAGCACCTCGCCGTCCGGAGAGAGGATCGGCTCCCCGCCGCTCGGGCACCGGGCCGCGCCCGCCTCGTTCGGAGCGCCGGTCAGGGCGAGAGTGCACAGCATCGCCGCCGGCCCGCGCTCGCGGGCGGACCGATAGGCGTCCCGGCCGATGAAGTCAGTGCGCTTGACCTTCGGCAGCGCGAGATCCGCCTCGACCGGATCGTGCTCCCCGGTGAGCTCGGCGCCCATCAGCCGGTACCCCTTCTCCAGTCGGCCCGTCGTGCCGTACACGCCGATCCCGGCCGCGATGGCGCCCAGCCCCGCACCGGCCTCCCAGAGCCGGTCCCACAGCCGCGGGGCGAGCTCGGTGGCGGTGTGCAGCTCCCATCCGGACTCGCCCACGTAGCTGATGCGCAGCATCGAGACGGGGACCCCGGCGATCACCGCGTCCTGCGCGGTGCCGAAGGCGAAGGCGTCGGCGGACAGGTCGGTCCGGGTGAGGCCCTGGACGAGGTCCGCGGAGTGCGGCCCCCACACCCCGATCGTGGAGAGGGCCGAGGTCGAGTCCGTGAGGTGCACCGATCCGTCGGCCGGGAGGTGGCGGCGCAGCCAGGCCAGATCGCGCCCGCCCTCGGCGCCGCCGGTGATCACGCGGAACTCCTGCTCGCCGCGGCGCACGATCGTGAGGTCGCTGCGGAAGGTGCCCGTCGCGGTGAGCAGCGGCGTGTAGACCACTCGGCCGAGGCGCACGTCGATCCGCGCCATCGCCAGATGCTCGAGGAACGCCAGGGCTCCCGGCCCGGTGACGTCGAGGATCGCGAAGGCGGCGAGGTCCACCAGCGCGACCCGCTCGCGCATCGCGAGGTGCTCGGCCTCGATGAGCGGCGACCACCAGCGGGCGTCCCACTCGTGGGTGCGCTCCTCGAGCCGGTCGCCGAACTCCTCCAGCAGCGGCCGGTTGGACTCGTACCACTGCGGGCGCTCCCACCCGGCTGCCTCGTGGAAGACCGCGCCGAGCGCCGCGGTGCGCGAGTGCAGCGGACCGGTGCGCATGGGGCGGTCCGAGAGCCACTGCTCGCGCGGGTGGCTGATGCCGTACACCTTGGGGAAGCCTTCTGCGGCGCGAGCTCGCACGTGCTCGCGGGTGCGCTGCGCAGGGTGGAACCGGGCGATGTCGGAGCCGTGGGCGTCGATCTCGCTGGTGCCGTCGGTGAGCAGCTCCGCCACCATGCGCCCCACCCCGGCGGCCTCCTTGATCCATACCGCGGCGGCGGACCACAGCCCGGCGACCTCAGGGGTCTCGCCCACCAGGGCGCCGCCGTCCGGTGTCAGGGAGAGCAGGCCGTTGAGCGCGGTGCGCCGCGGGGGCTCGGGATCGGTGAGCAGGGAGGGGAAGAGCTCGCGCGCGTGGGCGATCTGGGCGGTGAAGTCCTCCTCGGTGAACGGGAAGCTGGTGGGACTCGCCTGCCCCGGGTGGTTCCCCACGGGCGGGATCTCGCCGGGGTCGTGCAGCAGCGGCCGGTGCGCGTAGGAGCCGATCTCGAGGTCCGCGCCGCGCTGGCGCTCGTACATGAGGTTGTCCATGTCGCGCAGCAGCGGGAAGCTCACCCACTCCTCGGTCTCGGCGAGGGCCGGGATCGGGCCCACGTCGAGCATCTGGTGCACGGCGGGCGTGAGCGGGATCGCGGCCCCGGCGAGGGCGGCCACCTGCGGGCTCCACACGCCGCAGGCGATGAGCACGAGCTCTGTCTCCACCTCGCCGCGGTCGGTGAGCACGCGCCGCACCCGGCCGGAGGCCGTCTCGATGCCGGTCACCTCGGTCTCCTCGAGAGTGGTCAGCGCCCCCAGGGCCGCCGCGCGCTCGCGGAAGAGCTCGCCGGCGCGCAACGGGTCCACGATCGCCCCGGTCGGGGTGTAGAACCCGCCGACGAACAGGTTCGCCTCGCAGTGCGGCACGAGCTCCTGGATCTCGCCGGGCGAGAGCAGGTGCGCCTCCACGCCCCAGGAGCGGGCGGAGGTCAGGCGACGGGTGAGCTCCTGCATCCGCTCGGCGCTGCGGGCGCCCTCGATGCCTCCGCACCGGGAGAGCACCCCGAGCTCTCCATACTGGTGCAGGGAGTCGACGGTGAGGTCGGTGATCTCCTTGGAGTGGTCCACCGGGAACACGAAGTTCGAGGCGTGCCCGGTGGAGCCGCCCGGATCCGGCAGGGGGCCCTTGTCGATCTGCACGATGCGGCGCCATCCCCGCTCCGCGAGGTGGGCGACGGCGGCATTGCCCACCACCCCCGCTCCGATGACGACGATGTCTGCGCGGTCCGGCAACTGTGCCATGGCGTCCTCCGACCTGCCCGTGGCCCTCCCACGGTAGTCGCGAAGTCGGGCTGTGCCCAGAGGCGGGACCGCACGATCCGAGGAGGCTCGGTGGAGAGGCGCCGTTCGGGCCGCTGCGACCATCGGGACACGGGACCTCTAGGATCAGCCCATGCTGCTCATCGCCCGGGCGTCGCAGGACGAGATCCTCGCCGCCTTCGCCCCTCTTCCCGTTCCTGATGACTCTGCCCGGATGTGGAGAGTGGGTCCGACCGCGCCGAACGGGTGGACCGCCGCCTGGGTCGAGGAGGAGGCGGCGCTCCCGGGGTCCTGGGACCGGGTGGTCCTCGGCGAGGTCGGGGATCCGCGCGTGGTGCGCGTGCGCGCCGGGGGAGCGGAGCAGAGGTTCGTCTGGGACGCCCACGACGGGAGCATCCCGGCGGAGGCTCCCGCCGCGATCGCCGCGACGCTGAGGATGCCCGAGGTCGCGGAGCCGTTCCGCCTCGCCCTCGAGGAGCACCTGCTCGGGGAGACGACGGCGGAGGAGGAGCTCGCCCTCTCCCAGGTCGCCGAGGCCGTCAACGGTGAGGAGAGCGGGCTGCCGGAGCTGGAGGACCTCACCGAGCGGGATGTCCTGCTGGACCGCGGCGACGCAGAGCGGCGCCGCAGACTCGCCGAGGAGTTCGCCCGCGACGACAGAGGATGGGTGCTCACGGAGATCGGTGGAGACTGGTTCACGGTGCATGACCCTGACGCCCCGGGGCTCGGCCCTGGTGCCCTCGACGTCGGCAGTGCGCCGGGCACGGACCGCCCGGTGCTCCAGCTGTCCCGCGGCGGCGGCTCGGGCGTCGTCCTCGAGGATCGCGACGACCTCTTGGAGGCGATCCACTGGAACAGCGTCTGGGTGGGGCAGTTCGACGACACCGCAGAGCGCTCCGCGGCCTGCGACGCGCTGGCTGCGGCCTTCGGCCCGGTGGCGGGACAGCAGCAGCTGAGAGAGCTGTGCGGCGCGCACGATGTCGACGGTGATCCGCTCGCCCAGCTGCTCGAGCTGCTGAACATCCCTCGCACCGCCCTGCTGGTGCTGGACGGTGACCCGTCGGCTCCCGAGCCGATGGTGGTCGACGCTCCGGGCGGAATGCTCGGCGGTCTGAAGCGGCTCTTCGGAGGGCGCCGCTGAGGCGGGCCGACGGGGCTCGCGACCCCACGGACACCGGGCCTGGACATGACGACGAAGGCCCCGATGAACACTCACCGGGGCCTTCATCTTCTCGGGGTGATCGACGGGATTTGAACCCGCGACCGCCTGGACCACAACCAGGAGCTCTACCAACTGAGCTACGACCACCATGTGCGGATCGAGACCCGCAACGAGAGACAAGCATACCGTCTCCGCGGGGCGATCTCGCCCGTGAGAGCGCTGCGGGAGTGTGAGACGCATTGCATCGCCCAGCAGGGCTCCCGCAGACTGGCGCCATGATCGTCGCCTTCTCCGTCCAGCCCACCGGTGAGCCCTCCGACCCCACCCTCGTGCGCGAGCTCGCCGACGGGTCCGACGCCGCGAGCGTCCACGACGCCGTCGCCGCCGCGGTGCGGATCGTGCGGGAGTCCGGACTGCCCACGCGCACCAGCTCGATGTTCACCGAGATCGAAGGGGAGTGGGGCGAGGTGATGGAGGTGGTGCGCCGTGCGACCGAGGAGGCCGGGCGCTACGGATCCCGCGTCTCGCTCGTGCTGAAGGCGGATATCCGTCCCGGCCACGAGGGCGAGCTGGACGGGAAGGTCCAGCGGATCGAGCAGGTCCTCGGCGGCTCGGAGGCCTGAAGTCCGCCGACCCCGATCGGGTCCGGGCTCTGCCCTGCCGTTCCACCCGGGCTGTTCACAGGGCCGACAGGGTCCCGTCCACGAAGCGGTAGATGTTCTCGTGCTTGACGCCGTACCGGCCGCCGAGCGGTCGGATGTGCGGTTCGACGGTGAACAGCTCCACGCTGTCCAGCCGCGCTCGGTTCCCGTGCTCGAGGTAGATCCGTGCGGAGCTCTCGCGCGCGATCGAGTGGCCCAGGTTGCCGCGGAAGTCGAGGTTCTCGAAGCCGTGCGCGGCGATGCGGTGGTTCATGGCTCGGGCGAGATCCTCGAAGGTCATGTCGGGCTGCGCGATGCGCAGCAGCTCGTCGTGGAGCGCGTGCTCGACCGCTACGGCGTCGCTCCATTCGGACCGTCTGCTCTCGCGCGCGTCGGCCAGCGGGACGCCGTCCTCGAGCACGAGGGTGCGGGCGAAGTCGCCCCAGATGCCGCGGCGCTGGGGGCTGAGATCGACGGTGATGAGCTCGGACTCGCCCAGGACGTGCTCCGGGGTGCGGTACTCCCGGCCGGACACGGACAGGACGGTGTCCTCGCCGGCGACGACGAAGGCACCGATGCCCCAGTACCAGAAGGAATCTGCCCCCAGTTCTCGCAGCGTGTCCTCGCACAGCCCGCGGAGCTCGTGGAGGGACTGGCCGGGACGGAGCGATGCCCTGGCGGTCTCCATCGCGGCTCGTGCCATGTCCTGCATCGCGGCATGGTCCTGCACGGCGTCGTCCTCTGGGGTCGGCGTCGCGTCGGCGTTCTGGGACGTCATCACGCCACCGGTGCCAGCGCGTCGTACTCCCGGAAGCGGGGCAGCCGGCGCAGGAGCACCGTGACCAGCACGATCACCACGAGCCCGCCCAGCAGCGGCGGGAACCACAGCGCCGTGAGCGAGGCGAGGGCGCCGGCGTAGAGGGCGCCCACCCGCGGCCCGCCCGCCACCACCACGATGAAGATCCCCTGGAGGCGGCCGCGCATCGCATCGGGCACCGCGGCCTGCATCATCGTGTTGCGGTAGATCGAGGAGATGTTGTCCGCCCCACCGGAGACGGCCAGGGCCAGGCATGCCGCCGCGATGAGCGCCAGGTGCGGGGTGCTCGCGTCGGCGCCCGGGAAGAACGTGCCCACCAGCAGCACCGCGCCGAACATCGCGATCGCGACGCCGTACACCTGGATCGCGCGCGCGATCCCGCGACCGTGCCAGCGGTACCGGGAGGCCCTCCCGGAGAAGACGCTGGAGAGGAAGGTGCCCGCCGCGACGGAGGCCGTCAGCACCCCGGTGGTGATCGCGCCGCCGCCCAGCAGCACGGTGCCCAGCGCCGGGAACAGGGTCAGCGGATTGCCGAAGGTCATCGCGATGATGTCCATCAGGTACTGGGTGCGGATGTTCGCCGAGCGGCGCAGGTAGTGCCAGCCGTCCACGAGAGAGGCGAGGCCGGGCCGCACGATCTCGCCCTCGGGTCGCAGCGCGGGCAGGCTCCACAGGCCCAGGAACATCGCCAGCATGAGCACCACGTCTATCGTGTACGTGAGTCCGTAGCCGGTGGCCGCCACGAGCACGCCCGCAAGCGCCGGGCCCGCCATCACCATCACGCCGATCGTGATGCCGTTCAGCGCGGACGCCGCCGCCAGCAGGTCCGCGGGGATCAGTCGCGGCACGATCGCGGTGCGGGTGGCCATGCCCACCGAGTTCGCGGCCGAGTTGATCACGCTGAGCAGGTACAGCCAGGCGATGGTCTCCAGCCCGGCCCAGGTCAGCCCGGCGAGCAGCGCGGTGGAGAGCAGGGTGACCACGGCTGCGGCGAGCGCGACGCGGCGACGGTCGAAGGCATCGGCCAGCATCCCGCCGTACAGCCCCGCGACGATCATCGGCACGAGGCCCGCGACGGCGACCAGGGAGACGGCGAAGGTGCTGCCCGTCAGGGCGAAAACGTGCAGCATCACGGTGACGATCGTGAGCTGACCGCCGAGGCCCGCGAGGGTCGACCCGATCCACAGCTTCGTGAAGGCGCTGCTGGCGCGGAAGGGACGCAGGTCCAGGAACGCGGAACCGCGGGAATCGGGGGAAGGGGGCACAGGGGGAGGGTACGCGGGGATCGCGCGGCCAGCGGCTCCGGTGCAGGCGGCCGACGGGCGCGCCCGGCCCCGCCACGACGAACGGGCGCCGCCACGACGAACGGGCCCCGCCCGCCTCCACGAGGAGAAAAGCGGGGCCCGCGGTGCGAGGTGGTCCTCGCCGTCTGCTCAGCTGTGCAGGTCGTGGTCCAGCAGGCCGTCCCGCAGGGCCGCGGCGAGCACGGGCGTCACAGGCAGGCGGGGGATGAGCGTGGCCTGGAAGGCGTGGTAGATGTCGGGTTTGCCCGGCCAGGTCACGCCCTGGACCTCGTTGTCCGCATCGAGCTCGTGGAACCACGAGCCGCTCTCGGGATCCAGCAGGTAGGTGGAGATGTACTCCCACCACTGCTCGTAGCGCTCGGCCCAGATCCGCTCACCGGTCACCTGGTGCATGACGGCCGCGGCGCCGATCGCCTCGGCCGCGACCCAGTGCATGCGCTCGCTGGAGACGGGGGTGCCGTCCCAGTCCACGGTGTAGACCCAGCCGGGCTGCCCGTCGGCCCCGAAGGCCGCGGCGGACTTCTCCATCAGCGCGGTGGCGGCCTCGAGCATCCACTCCGGGGCCTCTCCGTCGGCCGCGATGAGCGCGGCGCGCGCATGCAGCACCAGGCGCGACCACTCGATCCAGTGCCCGATCGTCGCGCCGTAGGGGCGGAACGGGTGGGCCGGCTGGTCCTTGTTGTAGTCCAGCAGCGGGGACCAGTCCACGTCGAAGTGCTCGGGCAGCGCCCAGTCGTTGGAGCGCGCGAACTCGTCGATCGCGCGGGTCGCGATGCCGACGGCACGGTCCAGCCAGCGACGCTCGCCGGTGACGTCCGCCGCGGCGAGCAGCGCCTCGACGGTGTGCATGTTCGCGTTGATCCCGCGGTACTCCTCGCAGGCGGCGAAGGCCCGGTCGTAGGTGTCCACGCTCATGCCCGCGGACTCCTCGAAGAACTTCTCGTCCAGGACGGCGAGCGCCTCGTCGAGCAGCTCTCGCGCGCCCGGACGACCGGCGGCGGTCGCGCTCGCGGCGGCGAGCACCACGAAGGCGTGCGCATAGGCCTGCTTGGAGTCGTCCACCGCGGCGCCATCGGCCACGGCGGAGAACCAGCCGCCGTGCTCGTCGTCGTGGAACACGCCGCGCAGGGAGTCCAGGCCGTGATCGGCCAGACGCCCCAGGCCCGGCCGGCCCAGCAGATGGCCCAGCGCGAAGGAGTGCGTCATCCGGCAGGTGATCCACAGCTCTGAGGGCCGGGAGAGATCGGGCTCGCCGTCCTCGTCCAGCCAGGCGAAGCCGCCGTCCTCGCGCACCGATTCGGAGGCGAACTGGAGCAGTTCGTCGCCCTCGCCCTCGAGCCAGCTGCGGTGCGAGGCTCGCTCGAGCCAGGGCAGGTGCGGGCCGGGGGCGGAGGAGGCCGGAGCCTGGGGGTCCTCCCGCAGCTCGAAGGCGCGCGAGGCCTCCTGGGCCTGGGCGGTGGTGGGGCCGGGCTCAGGCGCCAGGAACACCTCGCGGTAGTACTTCAGCTCCTGGATCGACTCGCGGATGTCGGCGAGCGCCCGGTGGCCGCCGTGCTTGGCGGGGATGTTGTAGTAGACCCGCGGCATCCAGCGCTTGGCGAGCTCCTTGAGGCTGGAGACGTCGATCGTGCGGTAGGAGAGCCAGTTCGCGAACTCGGGCACGTCGCGGTCCAGGAACACGCGATCGGTGCCCACGCTGTTGCCCGCGAGCGGCGCCTTGCCGGGCTCGGGGCAGTACTGGCGCACGTACTCCAGGCACTGCGCCTGGGCCTCCTCGAGGCTCATCCCGCCGTCGAGCTCCTCGAGCAGCCCGGAGACGGTGTGCATGTTCACCACGAAGGGATCCATGCCCTGCAGGGACTCGGCCGGGGGCTTGATGACGACGTCGACACCCTCCCCGAGGATGTTCAGGTCGGCGTCGGTCACGAGCACGGCGATCTCGACCAGCGCGTCGCGCTGCTTGTCGAGGCCGGTCATCTCGCAGTCGACCCAGATGATGCGGTCATTGATGGCACGTGTGGAGCTGGAGGTCACCGGACAACAGTATCGCGGGCGCGCTCGCGAGCGGCTCCGGCGGTGGGCGCGACGGCGGTGCAGAAGGTTACTCTTCAGTCATCCGGATTCGACGACGAGCCGACGAGGCTTCCGGGAGGACCCCGCTGTGAACATGTACTTCCGCCTGCTGCTGTTCTTCCTGCGCGTGCGGAGGAAGGCACCGCTGAGCATCTGGGACACCTCGCACGCGAGCTTCCGCGTGAACCTCGCGGATCTCGACGTGCAGCGCCACATGAACAACGGCCGGTACCTCTCGATCATGGACCTGGGGCGGATGGACCTCATGCTCCGCTCGGGGTTCTGGAAGCAGGTCACCGACCAGGGCTGGTACCCGGTGGTGGCCGGACAGACCATCACCTACCGCAGGTCCCTCACGCTGGGGCAGAGGTTCGAGGTGGCCACCCGCGTGATCGGGTACGACGAGCGATGGATCTACATGGAGCAGGTCTTCCGGCGCGGGAGCACGGTCATCGCCGACGCGATCGTGCGCGCCCGCTTCCTGCGCACCTCGGGCGGCTCGGTCGACGTCCAGGAGGTGCTGGGCCTGGTGGGGTCCGTGCCGGAGCATCTCGAGGTCCCGCACTGGGTCACCGAGTGGAACGAGGGATCCTCACGCCACGGCCGCGAGCTCTGAGCTCCCCGGGCACGACCGATATCCCCTCGCCGAACCGGGAGGGACGCAGTAGCCTTCCAGCCTCTGCAGAGACGAGGACACCCCTGATGCTCATCGACGACCGACCTCACGCGCCCCTGCCGCGCTGACGCCGTCTGCCGCCTGCGAGCGGGCTCCGCCGTCAGCCACCCGCTGACCCTCGAGAAGTCCCATGACCGCATCGCCCGCCCCTGCCATCACCCTCACCTCGCTCGCCTTCGCCTGGCCCGACGGGACCCCGGTGCTCCAGGGCCTCTCCTCGACCCTGGGGGAGGGGCGCACGGGGCTCATCGGCGACAACGGAGCCGGCAAGACCACTCTGCTGCGCCTCATCGCGGGAGAGCTGCACCCCACCACCGGCACCGTCACCGTGACCGGGACGGTGGGCCACCTGCCGCAGCACGTCGCGCTCCGTGCCGGGACCACCGTCGCCGAGCTGCTCGGCGTCCGGAGCGCGTACACCGCGCTGCGCGCCATCGGCGGCGGAGACACGGACCCGGCGCTCTTCGACGCCGTGGGCGAGGACTGGGACGTCGAGGCTCGCGGCCTCGCCGCCCTGGCCCGCAGGGGGCTTCGAGGGATCGGCCTGGACCGCACCGTGGGAACGCTCTCCGGTGGCGAGGCGGTGCTCGTCGCGCTCGCCGGGATGGAGCTCGCCGGGGACCGGATCGTGCTGTGCGACGAGCCGACGAACAACCTCGACCGCCGCGGGCGCCACCAGCTCTACGACGCGATCTCCGCCTGGAGCGGCACCCTGGTGGTGGTCAGCCACGACGTCGAGCTGCTGGAGCTCATGGACGCCACCGCCGAGCTGCACGACGGGGAGCTGACGGTGTTCGGAGGCCCGTACAGCGGTCACCTCGCTCACCTCGCCGCGGAGCAGGCCTCTGTCGAGCAGGACCTGCGCTCTGCCGAGCAGCGCCTGCGGACCGAGCGGCGCCGACGCGCCGAGGCGCAGACGAAGCTCGCTCGTCGCCGGCGCTATGCCCGTTCGGACTTCGAGAACCGACGCCGTCCGAAGATGATCATGAAGACCCGCGGCCAGGAGGCGCAGGTCTCGGCCGGAAAGCTCCGGGGCCGCCACGACGACGCCGTCGCCTCGGCCCAGCAGGCGGTCGCCGCGCGGGAGGGGCAGCTGCGGGAGGACAGGCGGATCACGATCCCGCTTCCCGATCCGGACGTGCCCGCCGGGCGCCGCCTGGCGGAGCTGCGGGATGCCCGCGGTCGCGGGATCGTGCTGCAGGGTCCGCAGCGCATCGCCCTCACCGGCCGCAACGGCATCGGGAAGACCCGCCTGCTGCAGCAGCTCATCGACAGACCCGCAGAGGACGGCGTGCGCGCCAGGGCGTCCACGGGGCGGATCGGCGTGCTGCCGCAGCGGCTGGATCATCTGACGGAGGAGCAGACGATCCTGGACTGCGTGCAGGAGGCGGCGCCCGCTGTCCCGGACGGAGAGCTGCGATCGCTGCTCGCCCACTTCCGCTGCCGCGGGGATGCCGTGGAGCGCCGCATCGGGGGCCTCTCCGGCGGAGAGCGGTTCCGGGTGGCGCTGGCACGGCTGGTGCTCGCCGATCCGATCCCGCAGCTGATCGTGCTGGACGAGCCCACGAACAACCTGGATCTCGCCAGCATCGACGCGCTGGTCGATGTGCTCAGCGCCTTTCACGGCGGGCTGCTGGTGGTCAGCCATGACGAGGCGTTCCTCGAGCGGCTCGAGATCGACGCGCAGCTCCTCCTGGACGAGGACGGTCTCCACCCGGATGACGGTCTGTGACAGGACCGTGGCCTCACGCGCGGCGCGACCCTACGGTGAGCCCATGACGCTCTCCGACACCGCCCCCACCACCCTCTCCGATGCAGATCTCGCCGCCGCCGCGGGCGAGCGCGCCGACCGCCTCACCGCCGCCGGGACGGCCTGGGGCGAGCGCATCGACGCCCGCCGCGAGGCCGCCCGCCTCACTTACACGGTCCACGGCAGCGGCGTCGGCGCCGTCGCCTCCGCCGTCCGGGCCGGCCGCCACGAGTTCGCGGTCGACGAGCCGGCCGCGCTCGCGGGGGACGACAGCGCCGCCAGCCCGGTCGAGGTGGCGCTCGGCGCCCTGATCTCCTGCCAGGTGGTCGTCTACCGGCTGTACGCCCACGCGCTCGGCATCCAGGTCGGCGACATCGACGTGACCGCCGAGGGCGACCTCGACGCGGCCCGACTGTTCGGCAAGGACGAGACCGTGCGCGCGGGCTTCACGTCCGTGCGACTGGACGTGCGCCTGTCCGGTCCCGAGAGCGCGGAACGCTACGAGGAGCTGCGCGCCGCGGTGGACGCGCACTGCCCCGTGCTCGACCTCTTCCAGAACCCGACCCCCGTCACCACTACGCTGGAGGTCACCGCCGCCTGACGGCCTCGCCGCGCTGCTGCGACGAACGGGCCCTCAGCCACTCCACGAGCGCGATCACGAGCAGGAGGCCCACGACGGTGAGCAGGATCCACTGCTCGAACACCACGGCCAGCACCGCGGCGAGCAGCAGCGCCACGAGATAGATGGTGTTCAGCACCCGCAGCGAGAGCCCCAGCAGGCGCGCCCCGAACCGGGTGCGGGCCAGGCGCAGCAGGAGCAGCAGGGCGATCACGCCGAACGTCAGGAATCGCAGCATGACCGGGGCTCCTGGATCGGTGACGGGTGGGCGGTGCCCCCAGCAGGACTCGAACCTGCAACCTACGGATTAGAAGGCCGTTGCTCTATCCATTGAGCTATGGAGGCTGACGGCGCACGAGTCTACCGAGGATCCGGCACCGGGCGGTGCAGCTTCATCGGCCGGACCAGCGACGCCGCTCACCGCGGCGGTCCTGCCCGTGCTGCCGGGCGGGCGCGCCCGGTCCCGCCTGGCACCGGGGGCAGAACCACAGCACCCGCGCCTCGGTCCCCTCGAGGCGCGGATCGGCGAGCTCGCCGCGCTCGATCCGGGTGCGGCAGCGTCGGCACTGCTGCCCGCCCCGCCCGTACACCCACAGGTCTCCATCGCGTCCCAGCATCCCTCCGGTGGTGACCCGCACCGTGCGATCCTGGTTCAGCACCAGCAGGCGGTGGGCGAGGTCGACCAGCTCCCCGAGATCCCCGGCCTCGCCCGTGGGCGCGGCCGGGTGGATACGGCGCAGGAAGCACAGCTCGCTGCGGTAGATGTTGCCGATCCCGGCGAGGTTGCGCTGATCCAGCACAGCGAGGCCCACGGGCCGTTCCGGCTCCGCGCCGAGGTTCTCCACCGCTTGCGCGCGATGCTCCGCGCCCCAGGCGGGATCCAGCAGATCGGGGCCCAGGTGCCCCACCAGGGAATCCTCGTCGGCCGTGCGCACCAGGCGCACCTGCTTGACGTCGTAGGCGACCGCCCGCGACTCCCGACCATCCTCGTGCCGAGCGGTCAGGACGATCCGGATCGTGTCCGCCGGGCGGGGCCCGGCGCTGGTGTCGCTCGAGCGCAGCGCCTTGCCGTCCACGTGCCAGATCCCGTCCATCATCAGATGGCTGTGCAGCGTCAACGGCGGCGTGCCCGGGGACGGCGAGTGCAGGCGGATCAGCAGATGCTTGCCGCGGGGCCGCACCTCCTGGACCCTCCAGCCGGTGAGATTCGCGGTCGCGGCCTGCGGGACGCGCAGGTCACAGTGCGTGAGCGTGCCGCCCGCGAGGGCCTCGTGCAGGATCCGGCACTGCCTGGCGACGGTGTCCCCCTCGGGCATCAGCGGCCACCTGCGCGCAGGCGGATCGACTTCGGGGAGCGGTAGCAGCCGGCCTCCACCAGGGCGGCGCCGACGGGCGCGACCGCTTCGGCGTCGATCGGATGGCCGTTGATCCGCTCGATCTTCAGCTGTGGGAGTCGGGAATCCTCGGCGACGGCGCGCACCAGGTGCGCGGCGACCGCGGTGGTGGCCTCCTCCTCGGCCCACCACAGCAGATGCTTCGCGCCCCGGTCCACCACCGCCACGACCTCGCCCTCGCGCAGCAGCACCAGCGCCCCCGCCCGGCGGGCGGGCCGCACGGTGGCGCCCTCGGGCGGCGGGATCCCGAGCGACGGCCAGGGCAGGGCGGCGCCGTAGGGGTTCGCCGGATCGGTCGCCGCCAGAGCGAGGGTGGTCCCGCCGCCGGCTCCGGCGGCCTCGCCGCTCTCGGCCTCCCGCTCCCGGTCGCGGAGCCGGTCCACGGCCTCGGCGGGGGCGAACTGCGAGGCCCCCAACCCGTCGACGAAGTAGCCGCGGCGGCAGCTGCCGTTCTCCTCGAGCACCGCGAGCACCCGGTAGACAGCGGCGAAGCCTCCGGGGATGTCCTCGACGTCCATCGCTCCGCGAGTGACCACCCCGTGCCGGTCCAGGAGCAGGGTCGCGAGCGCCGCGGCCCGCGCCGAGGGATCCACGGCCTCGACTCGCACCGCCGACCAGCGGCCCGCCCCGGCGGTGCCGGTCGCGAGCTCGGAGACGGAGGAGACGCCCTGGCGCATCATCGCCGCGGACAGCCGCGCCGCACCGCGACGGGTCAGGGACCGCGAGCGCGCCGGAGCCCGTGAGACGCGGGAGGTCCCGGAGCCCTGGCCGTAGGAGCGCAGCACCTCGAAGGAGTCGTTGGTCAGCAGCCCCGAGAAGGCGAGGTCCCACAGGGCCTCGTGCAGCTCCGGCGGGGCGACCGCCGCGCCGTCGTCCGCCAGGGCGGTGAGGATCTCGCCGTGGCGCAGCGCCCCGGGCGTCCCGCGCAGCAGGGCCAGCACACGCGCGGAGACCGAGCCCTCGGCCAGGGAGTCGGCGGCCTCCTCGAGCGCGGCGGCGTCGAGACCGAGCGGCAGCGCGTCGGCGAGATGGAGACGGATCCAGCCGTCGTCCCCGCCGAGCCGGCCGTGCCCGGTCCACACCAGCTCGCCCGAGGCGAAGGCGGCTTCGAGCATCGCGGGGGTCAGATCCGGCAACCGGGCCGGCAGCACCTGCGACTCCCAGGCCGACAGCGGCAGAGAGACCCCGGCGAGCTGGTCGATGACCGAGAGCAGGCCGTCCTGGCCGTGCCAGGTCGCGCGGTCCCGTCGGCCGTCCTCGCGCCGGCCCGTCAGGTGCTGCCACTGGCCGAGGAACCGCGCGTACACGGGCCCCTCGACGGGGGCGATCTCCTTGCGAGAGGCGGCGAGGCTCGCCCGCCGGATGCGGCGCAGCACCTCGGCGTCCACCCACTCCTCGCCCTCGCGGCCGGGCGTGAACTCGCCCTGCTGCAGCACCCGCTCGGCGGTGAGCTGCTCGAGCGCGCCCCGTGCCACGCCCGGGGCGAGACCGAAGGCCTCCACCGGGGCGTGCGCGGGGAAGGGACCGCGGCCTCTCGCCCAGCGGGAGAGGAGCTGGGCGACGGCGCGGTCGACGGGGGCCAGGTGCGCCTCGGGGATCCCGGGCGGCAGCGCGGTGCCCAGGGCGTCGCGCAGCAGGCCGGCGTCCTCGATCGCGGCGAGGTGCTCCACCCCGGCCAGGCGCACCGTGAGGATCCGGCGGGAGCGCTCGAGCTCCTCGATCGCCGCGTCGAGGTCGAGCTCCTCGGCGCCGCGCCGCGCGAGCTCGCCCCGGGGGAGCGGACCGAGGCGGCGCAGCGCGTCCGCGATCTGCTCGGGGCCGCGCAGGGCCCGCTCCTCGGTGAGGCCCTGGAGGCGCTGCTCCACCTCGGCGATGACGCCGGCGTCCAGCAGCTCGCGCAGGCTCACCGAGCCCAGCAGCTCGGCCAGCAGCGACTGGTCCAGCGCCAGGGCGGCGGTACGGCGCTCGGCGAGGGGTGCGTCGGCGTCGTAGATGAACTGGGCGAGGTAGCCGAACAGCAGCGAGCGCGCGAAGGGCGAGGGTGCCGGGGTCTCCACCTCGCGCACCTCGATGCGGCGCCGCCCCACCTGCGTCATGAGCTCCACGAGGGCGGGCAGGTCGTAGACGTCCTGGAGGCACTCCCGCGCCGCCTCGAGCATGATCGGGAAGTCGGGATGGGGCCGTGCCACCTCCAGCAGGTGCGAGGAGCGCTGGCGCTGCTGCCACAGCGGCGAGCGCTGGTTCGGGTTCCGCCTCGGCAGCAGCAGCGCCCGGGCCGCGCACTCCCGGAACCGAGCGGCGAACAGGGCGGAGGAGCCGACGAGACGGCGCACCTCCTCCTCGATCTCCTCGGGCGTGAACACGAACAGGTCCGCGCCGGGCGGCTGCTCGCCGTGGGGGATGCGCAGAACGATCCCGTCGTCGGCCGCCATCACCTGGCCGTCCAGGCCGTAGCGCTCCTCCACCCGGGCGCCGACGGCGAGGGCCCAGGGCCCGGTGATCCGCTGCCCGTAGGCGCAGTGCAGCACCACCCTCCAGTCGCCGAGCTCGTCGAGGAAGCGTTCGACCACGAGCTGCTGCGGGCCCGGCACCGTGCCCGTGGCCTGACGCTGCTCGGCGAGATGGTCGAGCAGGACGGTGCGGGCGTTCGCCTCCAGACCCAGCGCGCCGAGCTGCTCCTCCGCCTCGGCCCGGTCCAGGGAGGCGAGCTCGGACTGAGCCGTGGCGATCGCCCGGCCCAGGCTCGCAGGCCTGCCGTCACCGTCCCCGTGCCAGAACGGGATCCGGCCCGAGAGGCCGAAGGCAGGGGAGACGGTGACCCGCGAGGCGGTGATCTCCTCGATCCGCCAGCTCGTGGTGCCCAGCGTGATCACGTCGCCGCGGCGGGACTCGTAGACCATCTCCTCGTCCAGCTCGCCCACCCGTCGGGGCTGGGAGTCGTCGTCCCCGGCGACCAGGTGCACGGGGTACAGCCCGCGATCCGGGATCGTGCCGCCGCTGGTGACGGCGAGGCGCTGGGCGCCGGGACGGCCCGCGAGGATCCCGGTCTCGTGATCGTGGACCAGGCGCGGCCGCAGCTCGGAGAAGTCGGTGGAGGGGTAGCGCCCGGCGAGCAGGTCGATCGTCTGGTCGAAGGCCGAGCGCGGCAGGGCCCGGTAGGGATGGGCGGTGCGGACCAGGTCGAACCAGTCGTCGATCTGCAGATCGTCCATCGCGGCGGCGGAGACGGTGTGCTGGGCGAGGACATCCAGGGCGTTGCGCGGCACGGTCAGCGGCTCGATCCGCCCGGCGACGGCCTCCTGCACCGCCACCGCGGAGCGCAGCACGTCCGCAGCATGCAGCGGGTGCAGCGACCCGGTGGAGATCGCGCCGACGTCGTGCCCGGCGCGGCCCACCCGCTGCAGCAGGCTCGAGACGGACATCGGGGCGGCGACCTGCAGCACCAGGTCCACCGCGCCCATGTCGATCCCCAGCTCGAGGGAGGAGGTCGCGACCACGCAGCGCAGCGTCCCGGCCTTCAGCTGCTCCTCGATCCCTGCCCGCACCTCCTTGGACATCGAGCCGTGGTGGGCACGGGCGATGTCCTCGACCTCTCCCCCCTCCTCCGCCTCCTCGCGCCCCGGGTCCCCGGTGCCCGATGCGGCGGCGAGGCGGCGCGCGTGGAGCCGGTTCAGCTTCCCCGTGAGCCGCTCGGCCTGGCTGCGGGAATTGGTGAAGACGATCGTCGAGCGGTGCGCGAGGAGCCGCTCGAGCACCGCCCGCTCGACATGCGGCCAGATGGTGCCGGAGACGTCCTCGTCGTCGACCGCGTCCGCGGGCGGCTCGATGGCCTGCAGATCCGCCACCGGCAACGAGACCGAGAGATCCCAGCGCTTGGTCGACTCGGGCCGCACCACCGTCACCTCCCGGGCACGCCCGGTGCCCGTGAGGAAGGCGGCGACCTCGTCCACCGGCTCGACGGTCGCCGAGAGCCCGATCCGCTGCGCAGGCGCGGCGAGCAGGGCGTCGAGGCGGGCCAGCGAGAGCGCCAGATGCACGCCGCGCTTCGAGCCCGCGACCGCGTGCACCTCGTCGAGGATCACCGTGTCCACGTCACGCAGCGTCTCCCGCGCCTGCGAGGTGAGCATGAGGAACAGCGACTCGGGGGTGGTGATGAGGATGTCCGGCGGATGCGCGATCAGACGCCGACGTTCCGCGGCCGGGGTGTCGCCCGTGCGCACGCCCACGCTGATCGGCGCGTGCGGGATGCCGAGGCGTTCCGCGGTGCGCGCCGTGCCCACCAGGGGAGAGGTGAGGTTGCGTTCCACGTCGACGCCGAGCGCCTTGAGCGGCGAGAGGTACAGGACCCTCGTCGTCCCCGCCGGCGTCTTCCGGCGGGAGGTGGCGCCGACCGGCCGGGCGGTCGGCGCGGCAGGGCGCTCGGCCGGGCGCTCGGCGGCGAGCGAGTCGATCGCGGTGAGGAAGGCGGCCAGGGTCTTGCCCGACCCGGTCGGAGCGACCACGAGCGTGTCATCGCCCCGCTCGATCGCCTCCCACGCCGCGGACTGCGCCGGAGTGGGGACGTCGAAGGACTCCTCGAACCACGTCGCCGTGGCAGGGGAGAAGGACGACGGGAGCGCCCGAGCGGTCGTGGCCATCCCCCCATTGTGGACCGCGCCGCCGACAGGCGGCCCGGACGTCCCGTGCAGTGCCCGCGCCCAGCACCCGCCCTGCCAACTCACCGGCCATCGTGGCAGGATGGACGGCACGGCGGATCCCGTATCGACCGGGCCCGCGCACACCACGACGAAGGGATGATCCACATGGCGGAGTACACGCTTCCTGATCTCGATTACGACTACGGGGCGCTGGATCCCTCGATCTCGGGGAAGATCATGGAGCTGCACCACTCCAAGCACCACGCGACCTACGTCAAGGGTGCGAACACGGCGCTGGAGAAGCTGGCCGCGGCGCGAGAGAACAACGACTTCGCGACGGTGAACCAGTTCTCGAAGGATCTGGCGTTCAACCTGGGTGGTCACACGAACCACTCGATCTTCTGGAAGAACCTATCGCCCGAGGGCGGCGACAAGCCCACCGGTGAGCTGGCGCAGGCGATCGAAGAGTTCTTCGGCTCCTTCGATGCGTTCCGTGCGCACTTCACGGCCGCGGCGCTGGGCATCCAGGGCTCGGGCTGGGCAGTGCTCGCGTACGAGCCGCTCGGCGGGAACCTGGTGATCGAGCAGTTCTACGATCAGCAGAACGGTGTGCCGGTGGCGACGATCCCGCTGTTCCAGCTGGACATGTGGGAGCACGCCTTCTACCTGGACTACCAGAACGTGAAGGCGGATTACGTCAAGGCGATCTGGAACATCGTGAACTGGGCCGATGTCCAGGCACGGTTCGAGGCCGCGCGCAGCGCCGCGACCGGCCTCGTGATCCCCTCGGTCTGATCCGTTCGCTCTGATGAGCTGATCCGTCGGGCGGGCGATGCGCCTCGTCTGCGGAGCTCCAGCGGCCGGTCCCTCGTAGGAGGGGCCGGCCGCTGCGTTGTCCGGGTGCGGGGTGCGGGGTCTTGATCACTGGGGCGCCGGGAGGCGGGAGTCGGGTGCCACGAGGCAGGGTGAGAGGTGCGGCCATCGGCGGCAGGCGCGCCTGTCGGCGACAAGTGCACCCGTCGGCGGCGGGCCCGATGGAGCAGCCGACCTGAGCGGGCCTATAGCGATGAAAGCTGGCGATATCGCCAGTTCGTGCCGCTATGGGCCCTTCCGTGACACGTCCGAGACGAGTGCTCGCGCCTAGAACGGGCGGAGACCGCTCCCTTCGCCATGGGCTGACCGTCGCGACGGTTCCTCCACAGGGCAGGGTCGTCCACAGGAATAGACAGGGGATGGAACGCAGGGGAGCGGCCCGCGACGCTGAGGGCATCGGCAGGGAGCCGAGGCCGGGACAGTCCCGGCACCTGAGGAAGGACACCGCCATGCGGGACATTCAGACCACCATCATGGGCAACGCCACCGCCGATCCCACCGCCCATCCGCAGGAGGACGGATCGGTCACCGCGAAGGTGCGGGTCGCGGTCACGGGGCGCTATTACAGCTCCTCCGCGCAGGACTTCACGGATCGCAAGACGGAATTCGTCACCGTGTTCGCCCGCAGGCAGCTGGCACGCAATCTGCTCGGCTCGGTCCACAAGGGGCAGCCGCTCATCGTCACCGGCCGGCTGAACACCTCGGAGTGGACCGGGGAGGACAACGTCGCGCGGTACTCGCTGAACCTCCAGGCCGAGGCCGTCGGCCACGACCTCACCTACGGCACCTCGACCTTCACCCGTCCCATGCGGGCCTCGGAGGTTCCCAACATCGATCCCGACACCGGGGAGGTGCTGACCTCCTCCGGGAACACCGACGCCGACGCTGACGACACGAGCGCGGACGAGACCGCGAGCGAGGAGTCCTACGCGCCGGCCTTCTGAGCGTGCTCGGGCGTCGAGCTCAGTCGGTGCTCTGCAGGGTCTGCACCAGGGCCCGGGAGATGTCGGGCAGCAGCGCGGCGCCGAGGACGTAGCCGTCCTCGTCGCCGCGATGCACGGCAGACCAGGTGGCGCCATCGCTCAGCGCACCGACCACGACCCGCAGCGGACGATCCGCGGGCAGCTGCCCGCCGCTCTCACCGTCACGGACGCTCCAGGCGGACGCGGCGAGATCGCAGGCGATCGCGCCGCCGGCCGCGAGCTCCGGCCATTGCGCCGATTCCAGCGCCATGAGCGGGTCGCTCGGCGTCGCGGAGCCGTCCTCGAGATCGATCGGGGTCAGATGCAGGTCATCGGGCGCGCTCGCGCCCTCGCCCTCCGCACCGAGCAGGGCAGCGAGCGAGGGCGAGGCCGCCATCAGCTCGGCGCTGCGAGCGAGCGCGAACAGTCGAGGAGCGGGCAGAGGGCCGTCCTCCACATGGCGTGCGACCTCGAGGACAGCGGCCGCCAGAGCGGCCGTCGGGGCGTCGAGAGGGTCCGGAGCCGGAGTCGTCATCGGATCGAGAGGTCCCTTACAGGTTCGGCCTGACAGAATGGGATGGACCGCCGCATGTCGCGGCGGCACCACACTGTACCCGGAGCCCTGGATCCACTGCCTGCGCAGCGGCGGGCGGGACCGTCGGCTCCGGCAATGACGCACCAGAGGATATCTGTGAGTTTCTCCGCCCCGTTCGGCGACATGCCCCGGCCGCGCCCACGACCTGCCCCCGATGCGAGCACGAGCGGTCCCCGCCGGATATCGCCGCTGGCGATCACGGCAGGTGTCATCGCCGCGCTGGTGATCCTGCTGGTCGTCGCATCCGAGGTCTGGACCAAGTACCTGTGGATGGAGCAGCTCCAGTTCACCGACGTGCTGATCACCCGCTGGGGCACCCAGGCGGTGCTCTTCCTGGCCGGTGCGGTGGTGTTCGCGATCCCGCTGTTCCTCAGCCTGCGCCTTGCCTACACCAAGCGCCCGGTGTATCCGCCGGTCACGCGGGAGCAGGAGGCTCTCGAACAGTTCCGCGCGGCCGTGGACCCGCTGCGGCGAGGACTGACCTACGGTGCACCCGTCGTGATCGGCGCCTTCGGCGGCCTCGCGCTGTCCCGTCGCTGGCAGGACGTGCAGCTCTTCCTGCACCCGCAGGACTTCGGCCAGAGCGACCCGATCTTCGGCAACGACATCTCGTTCTACGTCTTCACGCTGCCGCTGATCGACCTGATCATCTCCTTCGGGCAGTTCGTGCTGCTGGTCGCGATCGTGGGTGCCGTGATCGGTCACTTCATCTACGGCGGCGTGAGCTGGGGCCAGGAGAACGGTCTCGAGGTCACGCAGTCCGCTCGTCGCCACCTCGGCATCCTCGCCGCGATCTACGTGCTGCTGCTCGGCGCCGGCCACTGGTTCCAGCGCTATGACCTCCTCACCGCGGTCCATTCCCGCTTCGAGGGCGCCTCCTATGCGGACGTCAACGCGATCCTGCCCGCCCAGACCATCCTCGCGATCGCCTCGATCGCGGTGGCGGCACTGTTCGTGGTGTGGATCTTCCGCTCCGACTGGCGGATCCCGGCGATCGGTGCGGGCCTGATGATCCTGTCGACCCTGGTGGTGGGCAACCTCTACCCGTGGGCGATCCAGCAGTTCCAGGTCCAGCCCAATGAGCGCGCGCTCGAGCAGACCTACATCCAGCACAACATCGACGCGACCCGCGCCGCTTTCAACGTCGATGAGGTCAACGAGGTCCCGTACACCGCCTCCACCGACGCGGAGCCGGGAGCGCTGCGCGAGGATGCCTCCACCACAGCGCAGATCCGCCTGATGGATCCCAACATCATCTCGCCGACGTTCGAGCAGCGAGAGGCGAACCGTCGATACTGGGGCTTCGATGACGTGCTCAGCGTGGATCGCTATCAGATCGACGGCGAGCTGCAGGACACCGTGATCGGCGTGCGCGAGCTGCGCCCGGACAAGTTCGGCCTGGCCGATCGCTCCTGGGTGGACCAGCACATCATCTACACCCACGGCTACGGCACGGCCGCCGCCTACGGTAACCGCCGCAACGCGGACGGCGAGCCCAGCTTCCTGCAGTCCGGCGTGCCCGGCGACGGAGCCTTCGGCGAGCACGAGGAGCGGGTCTACTTCGGCCGCCACTCCCCGGACTACTCGATCGTCGGCGCCCCCGAGGGCAGCGAGCCCGAGGAGTTCGACTACCAGCGCGGCGGCACCGATGACGAGGAGGGCGGCGACCAGGTCTACAACACCTTCCAGGGCGACGGCGGGCCCTCCGTCGGCGGGTTCATGAACCAGCTGCTCTATGCGATCAAGTTCCGCGACCCCAACATCGTGATCTCCGACTACCTCAACGAGGAGTCGCAGATCCTCTACGATCGCGAGCCGCACGAGCGGGTCCGCGAAGTCGCCCCGTTCCTGTCCCTGGATTCCCAGATGTACCCGGCCGTGGTCGATGACCAGCTGGTCTGGGTGGTGGACGGCTACACGACCACCACCGAGTACCCCTACGCGCAGTCGGTCGAACTCGACCAGACCGTCAACGACTCCCAGACCGATCCGGGCGCCACCGCCCCGAACCGGGAGCGCTCGGCGAACTACATGCGCAACTCCGTCAAGGCCACCGTGAACGCCTTCGACGGCTCGGTGACGTTGTACACCTGGGACACCGAGGACCCGATCCTCAAGTCCTGGGCAGAGGTGTTCCCCGAGGCTCTGCAGCCCGCCTCCGACATCAGCGGCGAGCTCATGTCCCATCTGCGCTACCCGGCCGACTACTTCAAGGCCCAGCGCGAGATCCTGTCGACCTACCACGTCACTGTGGCGGACGACTTCTACACCCAGCAGGACTTCTGGCAGATCCCGCCGGATCCGACCGTCCCCGCCCCGACCAACCCCGACGGCAGCGCCGGTCAGCAGCCCGCCCAGCCGCCGATGTATCTGACCATGCAGATGCCGGACGCTGACGAGCCGCGCTTCATGCTCTCCTCGAGCTTCATCCCCTCCGAGGGGCAGAACGTGCTCACCGGCTATCTCGCCGTGGACTCGGAGACGGGCAGCGAGAGCGGCAACCCGGCGGACAGCTTCGGGGACATGACGCTGCTGGTGCTCCCGGCCTCGAACCCGGTCAACGGGCCCGGTCAGGTGCAGGCCACCTTCAACGCGGAGCCGAATGTCTCCCAGGCCCTGAACCTGCTGAAGTCCGGCAACTCCGAAGTCATCAACGGCAATCTGCTCACCCTCCCTGTGGGTGGCGGTCTGCTCTACGTCCAGCCCGTGTACCTGCAGTCCTCGCAGACCGGCGGTGGCACCCAGTACCCGCTGCTGCAGATGGTGCTGGTCTCCTTCGGTGAGAAGATCGGCTTCGCGCCGACGCTCGACGAGGCCCTGGACCTCGTCTTCGGCGGTGACTCCGGCGCGAGCGCCGGCGACGCCTCGGTCGAGGACGCCGATGCCCCCTCGGGCACCGCAGACACCGAGACCGGCGAAGGCTCGGTCGAGGAGGACGCGGAGGAGGCCCCGGCGGAGGGGGAGGACGAGCAGCAGAGCCCGCCCCCGGCCGCCGACGGCAGCGCCCAGGAGCGGCTCGACATGGCGCTCGAGGACATGGACACGGCCGTGGTCGATTCCGAGACGGCGATGGAGAACGGAGACTGGGCGGCGTACGGCGAGGCCCAGGAGCGTCTCGCTGACGCTCTGAATCGAGCGGTCGAGGCGAACCAGGAGCTCGGTGGCACCGGGGCTCCGGCCGAACCCTCCGACGGAGGCGGCGGCTGATCCACAGCGGCTCACCCGCATCGAGGACGCCCGACCGGCGCCGGCTCACCGCCGGAACCGGCCGGGCGTTCCGGCGTTCAGGCAGGTGAACGGCCTATGAACGTGTCATGGCACACGTTCTCCGGGATCCGGTTGGACTCGAGCGAGGGGGCGTCGTAGAGTAATCCATGTCGCCGCGGGGTGGAGCAGTTCGGTAGCTCGCCGGGCTCATAACCCGGAGGTCGTAGGTTCAAATCCTGCCCCCGCTACGAGGAAACCGGCCCTGACCTGGATTTACACCAGGTCGGGGCCGGTTCTTTTTTGCGTCTCTATGGGTCGATTGGCCGTTTATTGGCCGCTTATTCGCTAGTCTTTTGGTATGAGCAATCCCGCGCGCGAGCTACACACCCTCCTTGGACAATGGGGAGGGAAGGAGAAGGGCACCCTGTTTCAGGTGCGCGGCACGCCCAACCGCAACGGGGCGACCTCAGACCTGTGGGACAGCATGCTCCGGGCGGTGCATCTCCTCGATGAGACAAGGCGGGGTCTGGCGTCGCTTGAGCTGCTCGAGCCGAACAGGAGGATGCTCGATTCCATCGCCACCACCATCTTCGTTCCGGAGCAGGCGTGGTCGAACCAGGCGTCCGCTAAGGCGGCTACGTCTGAACAGATGGGCTCTCTGGCAACGTGGGCGCGGCTCCTAGACGGGGCGCAGCCACAGTTCACACTCGAAGCTGCTGATATCGAAGCTGCGCGAGAGGCTCTGGCGGAAGCGAGTACCGCGCTGCAATCGGTTCCGGGTATCCCGGAAGCGCACCGGGTCTACATTGCAGACCTGATCGACGCTGCTGTGGCGCTATTGGCAGGGGAGCGGCCGGACCTGATGGCAGCGCGGGCAAAGTTCCATCAGGCGGTTGGGGCCGTCATGTTCGAGCCAGCGGTGCGTACGTCCGAGCAGGGCCAGACTCTTGTAGACCGGTTCTCGAGGGTCGGCGCGATTATGTTCTTCGCGGTGGTCGGTATCCCGGTCATCCAGGGGATCGGTACTGAGGTGGGTAGCGAGCTGATCCTGGACTATCTGCGAGCTCCTGCCGCAATCGAACAGAGCGTGGAGCCAGAATCTTCTGCCGAGTCCGATACGGCCGATGGTGACTGAGTGAGGGCGGTGGACTACTGGGACGCCGGGTCCCATGATCCGGTGTCGCTGTAGTCCTCGGGGTCGAGGTCCCAGGTTTGTCCGGCGGCGAATTCGTGGACGGTGTCCCGGCCGCAGTCGGCGCACCGGACCGCGGTGAGGTGGGCGAGCGGTGTCCCGTCTCGCTGCGCCCCGGACGGCCCGACGGTCGAGGACAGGACTCGGCCGGTGGCGATGATGTCGACGGTCTGGACGGTCCCGCAGCGCGTGCATGCTGACGGTACGGCTTCGGAGTTGCCGGCGTCGTCGATCTGGCACATGAACGCCGCCTCCTGCTGTCGCCACGGCTCCCACCGGACGGGGTGCCCGTCCCATAGGGGCGGGAGGTCGTGAGCGCGGTCAGCAGCGATGGGCGTGCGCCGGATCAGTGTGAGGTGCGGGCGGGGACTCATGATGCCGCCGACGATGCTGCGCGGGCGCGGGCGGCGTGGAAGCCGGAGCGCTCGTGGCGGCTCTTAACGCTCACGTGCCATTGCCAGCAGCCCTCGCCGGGACGAGCGCCGCAGTCGGGGCATGCGACCGTCCGCTCTAAGCGCGGCGACTGCCGACGGATCGGAGCGAGGTCCCGGCCCGCGCGCAGCTGCGCGTAGTGCGTGGCGCAGAGTCCCCGGGCGCTGGCCGGCCGATCGCATTCGGGTCCGGTGCAGGTGCTCACGTCTCCTCCTCGAGCGCGCGGATCGTTGCGCACGGGTAGGCCGGGTGCCCGCCCTGGGAGCCCTGGCAGTGCTGGCACACCGCGGGCGACCCTGCCGGCATGTGCAGCGCGTACACGCTCGCGATCTTCTGCTGCGTGTACTCGCCGAGTTCCCGTTCGGCCTCGGCCTGCTGGAGCGCGAGCCGGCCCGCGGACTGGGCCTCGTCGAGCTGCGCGACGGTGCGGGCCAGCTCTTGCCGGATCTGCTCGGCCTCGGCGGTACCCGCCGGGGCGTGATCGACATGGGTCCAACTGAAGCGCCGGGTGTGCTTGTCGACGTGGTCGCTGTAGCCGTCCTCGGGGGTGTCTTCCGGGGTGCTGAGCATCGCGGCGGCGATCCGCTCGGCGTCGTCCTGGTCGGCGGCGAGAACACTCACCGTCACGGCCGGAGAGTGGTAGTTCTTGGTCCCGCCGTGGCCGTACCGTTCACGCCGGGCGGTCACGACGTTCGTCTCGCCGGTGAACAGGTACAGGGCCGGGGCGGGCTCGAGCCCGGAAGCGGCGCGGGCATGGTTCGTGCTGATCATCGTGGATCCTTCGGGTCGGTGTAGCGGGTGGTGGCGATGCGGCGGGTCTCGGCGATGACGGCCGGGATGATCTGCTGAGCGATCGCGCGCAGCGTCGGGAAGATCGCCCCGGCGGCGAGGCCGCAGAACATGGCGACGTCGCGGACCTTCGCGCGGACTGTGTAGCGGGGGCGGACGGTCATGGGGTCCCCTTCGGGTCGGTGAGGGCGTCGAGGAGGTCGAGCGCGGTGACGCGGCCGACGGCGATCGACATGACGGTCTGGGCGGGGTGCTCGCCGCGGACGTCGGCGAGCATCCGGTGGATGGGCACTCCCCAGGACTGGATGACGTACGCCGTGTCGGAGGTGAAGCGGTCCGTGGCGAGCGTCTTACAGACGACGGTGCAGGAGTCCTCGAGCGGGACGCCGGCGAGCGCGGCGAGCGTCTTCACGGCGCGCAGCGCACTGCGGAGGTCCGGTTCGTCGCCGACGCCGGCGGCGGTGAGCATGACTGCGGTGTTCGCCGCTTCGCCGTGGGGGTGCACGCGAGCGCGGCCGAACACCTCGGTGACCGCGTCTCGCGCCGCTGTGCGCTCTGCGGCGTCCGCCCCGAGAGCGCGGAGCGTGGAGTCGGCGTCGACGGTCCAGTTCGGATGCAGTACGGCGAGCCGGAGGACGTCGAGGATGACGCGAAGACGGCTCATCGGGTCGGGTGGGGATAGAAGCGGCGGCGGAGGACGGGCTCGAACGTGTCGTCGTGGATCATCGGCAGGTCTTCCGCCTCGGGATCGGGGATCATCACGTCGATCGTGATCCCGCGCCGGCCGTGCGTGACCGTCGCCGTCTCGGGCACGTAGTCGGTCACGCCGTACGCCTCGAGCGCGTCGAGCAGCGGCCGCCACGGCTTCGGCGCGGGCCGGCGGGTGAGGTAGCGGGGGACACGGGTGGTCATCGGGTGGCTCCTTCGGGCTTGGCCCCGGCGAGTGCCAGGGCGGCGGGGATGGCCTCGGCGAGCTCCGCGGCGGCGCGCTGGACATCGGCGAGGAGACGGTCGGTGTGCTCGAGCGTGCGCACGGGGCCGTGCGTGGTGCCGGCGATGTGCAGCGCGCGCTTGAGGTCGCTCGCGCTGATCTGCTGGTCCTCGACCTTGGACCGCCAGTCGTGGATCTTGAAGCCCAGCTCTCTCTCGAGGCTGTCCAGGGTGCTGAGCCGTACCCGGTCCTCGTGGCTCACGGGGTCAGGCCGGCGGTATCGCTCGGAGTGCTTCATGCGCTCCTCGACCTGGGCCTGGACGACGCGCTGAATCTCCTGCCGGCGCTGGTCATGCTCGAGCGTCTCGAGGCGCGCCATGACGGAGCGCACGGCCCACCAGGGCGGGTTGTGGTCGGGCTTGACCGTGGCCTTCACCGCGACCTGCATCCTCCGCCCCCGAGACGAGCGGGGCGGGAGCAGAAGCCCCCAGCCTTCGGGCAGCTCCTCGGGCGGGACGATGTCGGTCGACGGGGCGACGATCCACCACTGGTGGCAGGCGTCCGCCCACGCATCGGCCTTGCCGACCTTCGCGAGCTCGGCCCGCCAGTCCGCGCGAGACACCTTCAGCTCGTGGCCGACGAGGATCCGGCCGGATGCGGAGGTGAAGCCGGCGTAGATCGCGTCCGCGCGCCGGATGCCCGGGCCGCCCCACGATCCGTTCGGCGACACCTCGTCGGCGAACACGCCGCCGGCGCGGGCGTGTGGATCCGTGCTCTCGGCTATGTAGTGGTGGCGCAGCATCGCGAGCAGCTCGGGTGTGGTGGTCATGGTGTGTCCTCTCGTGGGGGTCGTCCGGGGTTGTAGGCCTCGTCGCCGCACCAGTCGCAGAACAGCGACCGGCAGGTGCAGGGACGGGGCTCGCCGTCGTCCGGCTCGGGAGCGAGCGCACCAAGCTCGGCGTAGTCGTAGGTCTCGGGCAGCGTCATGACGACAGTTCTTCGAGGAGGTCCAGCTGGTCTGGGTGCACGGGATCGGGCGCGTCTTCGTGCTCCTCGATCGCCTCGAGCCAGGCGTCGTAGAACTCGTGCTCGTGCTTGAGGTTCGCCGTGATCTCCGGATAGGCCAGATCGCCGCGTTCGGCGTCACGGAGTAGTGCCTCGATCGCCTCGTCCACGGCACTGTCGGTGACGGTGAAGGTCCGCGTGGAGAAGTCGATGTCGTGGTTGTCCTCGGCGGCGTCCTCGAGGACCCGCTCGATGTAGCGGCGGACCCGCTCCTCACGGGGCGGGTTCGTGCCCTGGGTCCGGTGTCCGCGAGCGACCACTGCGCCATCGTTGACGGGCTCCACGGTGGCGCTCCGGTGCGCTTGGGCGTCCTCCGTCGTGGCGAGCTCGAGCCCGCAGGTGACGCAGGATCCGTAGGGCTTGTCGGGGTCGGGGTTGAAACGGGTGAAGGTCATGAGGTCAACTCCTCGAGGTAGGCGAGCATGTCCAGCTGCTCGGGTTCAGAGGTGGCCGGCGGCTCCGGCTCCGGCGGCGGGGCGATCGCCTTGAACGGTTGCCACTGCGGATGCGCTCCGTAGATGCGGGGTCCGTTGAAGCCGACCGGCCAGGGGACGCGGCCCTCGGGGTAGAGGACGTGCGCGATGTCGCGGAACCGGGGCCAGCGCTCGGAGAACCACTGCCCCGCGCAGTGCGGCTGCGGGTGCGGGCATTCCGGGTTCTCGCACGGCTCGGATCCAGAGAAGAACTTCCGGTCGGGCTGGCGGCCGGTCTGGTCGTCCCAGCACTGCAAGGCCCGCCACCGCGCCGTCTGATCCCCGTCGACGGGGATGTCTGGCTCCTCGCCTCGCTCCTCGTAGTAGGCGAGGAGGTCGACGAGGGGGTGGAGGTGGAAGCACGGGTGGATGCCCCTCCCTGAGGTGCGGGCCTGGTGGATGGCGTCCGGGTGCGGGTACTCCGGTGGGACGCCCGGGGTGTTGTCGGGGACGGGTCGGTAGAGGTGCACGGCACCTGTCGCGTCCACCATCTGTTCACGGTCGACGAGTGCCATCACGCGGCCGCCGGGGTGGCGAGCAATGCGGGCTGGTGTTCGGTCGGCGAGACGCCAGCGCGGGCGCACAGCTCGAGCAGGTGCGTTGAGCACAGTCCGTAGCGGACCCGTCGCGCCCGGCAGCCGACGTGCGCGCACTTCACTGCTCCGCTCCCTTGTCGGCGTACGCAGCGGCGAGGGTGTCGCGGCTGGTGAAGTGCGCGATCGCCATGGCGGTGCCGTCGACCATGCCGAAGTGGATGCAGAGTCGTCCGGCGAGCTCGTAGCCCTTCTCGCTGAGTTCGCGGGCGACGATGCGGCGCACTCGGGCTCGGGCGTAGGCGCGGCCGATGCGGGTCGCGGCGGCCCAGGCGGGGATCGTGCACGCGAAGTGGCTGTGCTTCAGCGCGGTGTCATCGGGGTCGGGGTGCATGGTTCCTCCGTGTACGGTGCGTCTTGAGTTGATAGACGGTGGGGGCAGACTCGAGCGTACACGGATCGGAACGGATCGTCTACTACCGGTAGACGGTTAGGAGAAGAACGCGTCGAGCGTCTTCCGGACGTCGGGCGCGAGGGTGTTGCGCTGGATGTAGTGCCGGCGCGTCACGGACTCATCCCCGTGGCCCAGCGTGTCCGCAGCAGCGCGCGTGCCGTGCTCGCGGTCGACCTCGGTCGCGACGGTGCGCCGCAGCTCGTGGGGCGTGATCCACTCCAGGTGCGCGGGCAGCAGCGCCTTCCGCAGAGTCTTGCGCACGTTCGTCGAGTCCCAGAGCGTGCCCGTGACGGTCGGGAACACCACGTCGTGCGCGTTGCCGTCCGCGTGGATCCGGCGGCGCGTGAGCATGTCCACGGCGTGCTGGGGGAGGGTGTGCGTGACGTGCGCGGCGTCGCCCTTGCGGTACGCCTGCCGGTACAGCACCGGCGGTTTCGCGTCCGTCCACGACAGGGTCCCGGCGATCATGACGGTCCCGGCCTCGAGGTCGATGTCGGCCCAGCGAACGGCCAGGGCCTCGCTGATCCGCACGCCCGTCGCGAGGATGAAGTCGATGAGGTCGAGGAGTGAGGCTGTGCGGGGCCGGCCGCGACGCTTCTCCGGCGGGTTCTGCCACGTCTGGATCGCGGTGCGCACGGCACGGACCTGGTCGACGGTCAGGGCGTGCGGATCCTTGCGCGTGACCGTGACGCCCGCGACGTCTCGCATGGGGTTCTGCCGGAGCGCGCCGTGGCGCGTCGCGATGCTGAACGTCCCGGACAGCACGGTGCGCGCGAGTCGCGCCGTCGCCGCGCCGGTGCTGCCGGCAAGGACGCGCAGGTACGCCTCGAGGCGCGGAACCGTGGCCTCGCGCAGGCGTACTGCGCCGAGAGCGGGCACCACGTGATCGTTCGCGACCTCTCGGTAGCGGCGCATCGTGTTCGATGCCAGGTCCGCGGCTTCACGGTCGGCGAGCCAGATGATCACGGCCTGTTCGATCGGGGACTCTGCGGACAGGTCATCGCCGGACGGGGCGAGGCGGTCCTTCAGGTGGTCGGTGAGCGCGCTGCGCGCCGCGCCGGCGGACTTGCCGGTGCGCGTCACGGAGCGCGTGATCCCGTCGACGTCACGGAAGCGCGTGCGCGCCTGGAATCCGCCGGACACTCTGCGCGTGTGGACGGACCCCCAGGTGCCGATGGGGAGGGGGGGTCTACCGGCCATTGCGATCGGCGAGGGCCTGCACCATGACGCGCAGCGTTGCCAGCTCCTCATCGGTGAGCACCTCGAGGGCCTCGGTGATCACGCGCGCGTCTTCGCGGTCCGACGCTTCGTGGCGTGCGTCCACCTCCATGCCGGCGGACACGGCGGCCGCGCGGGACACCATGTCGACGGGTAGGCGCAGGCCGCGGGCGATCTTCTCCACGGTCTCGGAGCGGTACGAGCGGTGGTCCTGGACGGTCATGATCGCGCCGATCAGCGGCTTCGACAGGCCGGTCTTCTGGGCGATCTGCGCATAGGAGTCGCCGGTGCGGTCGATGTGGTCGCGCACCAGGTCGCGCAGGTTCTTCGGTGAGGTCATGCCCTGAATCTACCGGTGGGCACCGACAAATGTCTATCGCTAGTAGACGGCTCGGCAATATTGGCGGTATGGTCATGCCGTCTACAAAAAAGAGACGAGCCGTCTATTCCACACTGGAGGAGCCCCCAACATGGCGACCTACGTTCGAGCGCGGGCATACGCACTCGACCAGACCACCCTCACGAACAAGCACGGGATCAGCGGCACCGCCCTGGCCCGCCGAGCAGGCCTCGCCGTCGAGACGGTGCGCAAGCAGCAGCGGATCCACGAGTACCCGCCGCAGGACGTGCCCCGCATCGAGCTCGCGAAGGCGCAACGCATCGCCGACGCGCTCGGCCAGCCCGTCGACGCCCTGTTCTGCCACCCCAACGGCGACCCCATCGGAGGTGCCCTGTGACCGCCCCGGACCGCATGCGAGGCCTGACCGGCCGACTGATCCTGCCTGCCAGCGACTACGCCCGCTCCCGCCGGGCATGGCTTGAGGCGCGCCGCCTCGGCCTCGGCGCATCGGAGACCGCCGCCGTGCTCGGCCTCTCGAAGTGGAAGACACCGCTCGGCGTGTACCTCGACAAGATGGACACGTCCCCGGTCGTCGACGAGGCACCGTCGATCGCCGCGCAGATCGGGACCGACATGGAGGACATGATCGCGCGCTGGACCATGCGCGAATGGCCGGAGCTCGGGAAGATCGGCGCGACCCCCGGACTGCTTGCGCACTCGGAGCACGCATGGATGCTCGCGACCCTCGACCGGCTCCTCTACCCACGCGGCACCCGCGCCGCTGACCCGCTCGGCGTGCTCGAAGTCAAGTCCACGTCGCGCTGGAACTACGAACAGAACTGGGTCGACGGCGTCCCTCCCGGGTACGTCCAGGTCCAGGTCCAGCAGCAGCTCGCAGTGTCGGGCCTCGACACCGGCTGGGTCGCCTGCTGGGTGCGGGACGAACAGCCGGACAAGGCGCTGAAAGAGCCGTACCGGATCGACGCCGACCCGGCCGTTCACGAGCAGCTCGTGACCTACGCCGGCGCGTGGTGGGACCGGCACATCGTCGGGCAGACGCCACCGCCGGCCGTGATCGACGACGCGCCGCTCATGAACAGCCTCCAGGTGCCGAACCTCGACGCCGACCCCGTCACGGCCGATGACGTGCTGACCGCGACCGTCGCGACGTGGCTCGACGGGAAGGAGCAGGCGAAGCGTGCTGGCGAGCTCGTCAAGGCCGCGGAGGTCGCGATGAAGGACGCGATGGTCGCCGCGGGGTCGAACGCGATCGCCCGCGAGGACGGGCAGCTCCTCGCCACGTGGAAGCGCAACAAGGACGGGCAGACGTTCGACAAGAAGACGTTCGGGGCCGACCACCCGGACCTGCTCACGAAGTACACGAAGACCACCCCCGGGGCCGTCGTGCTCCGGCCTGTGAAGGGACACGACGACTGATGACCACCGACCTCGCCGGCACCATCGCCACGAACCAGAGCGCTGAGAAGCGCACCGCCCACGACCTCATCCGATCCATGATCCCGGAGTTCGGGAAGGTGCTCCCGGAGGCCGTCCCGGTCGACACGTTCCTGCGCCTCGCCCTGACGGAGCTCCAGCGGAACACGGACCTCCAGGCGTGCACGCCCGGGTCCCTGCTGGGCTCGCTCATGCTCGCTGCGCAGCTCGGCCTCGAGCCCGGCGGGCCGCTCGGCCACCTGTACCTCACCCCGCGTCGACTGAAGGGGGAGATGAACGTCGTCCCCATCATCGGCTACAAGGGCCTCGTCGAGCTTTCCCGCCGATCCGGGAAGGTCGGCACCGTCAAGGCGCAGATCATCCGCGACGGCGACCTGTTCGATCAGGGCTTCGATACGCAGCGCGGTGGCGAGTACACGACCTGGCGACCTGCCGACCATGACGAGAAGCGGCCCCCGATCGGGGTGCTCGCGTGGGCGACGCTGATCGACACCGGCTCCGTCCAGACCAGGTTCACGCCGATCGACGCGGTCGACGCTCGCCGGGACCGCGGCGCAGCCGGGGCGAAGGGCCCCTGGGCCACGGACCGCGACGCGATGATCCGCAAGACGGGCATCCGTGCGCTCGCGCCGGACCTCCCCGCCTCGACCGCCATGGCGCTCGCGACCCGCGCCGACGAGCGGATCACGGAGTACCGGGCCGACGTCGGCGGTCTCATCGACGCCGCGACGGGCGAGGTCATCCACCAGGAAGGGACCGACCAGTGAACGCGCAGAAGCGGTTCGAGCGGGAACGGCCCTACGCCGCCCGCGTCGAAGCGTCAGCGAAGCACCTCTCCACGACGGTCATGCTGCCGGACCAGGCTAGAACCGCCGCCCTGTTCGCGATCGCGCACGCACTCCTCGACGTCAGCGACGCGATCCGCGACCACGCCCGCACCACCCGGAAGGAAGACCAGTGACCACGACCCCCGCCCCCGAGAACCGCCGGGCCCGCGCCCGCACCAGCGACCCCTTCACCTCCCACGCCGCGGCCGCCGTCGCGAGCCGCAACCTCCCCACCGTCCGCGCCGCCGTGTACTCGATCCTCGAGGACGCCGACGAGCCGATGACCCACGACCAGCTCATCGCCCAGTACCGGCGCTGGCAGATGAACGGGCAGGCACGCCCGGGCGCGACCGACTCCTCGATCCGCTCGCGCTGCAACGAGCTCGAGAAGGACCAGCTCGTCCTCTCGCTCCCGGACGAGCGCGGGAGGTCCAGGTACGGCAACCCCGCAGGTCTCTACGTTGCCCGCAGCGTCTACGAACGCGAGACGGAACGTGCGCAAGGGGCGCTGCTGTGAGGCAGACCGTCGACGTGCGGGTCCCCGCGTCGGTCGTCCTCAGCTCGAATGATCGGCTGCACTGGCGGCCTGAAGGGGAGCGGACCGCGCAGATCCGGATGCTCGGCAAGATCGCGGGCCGCACCATGTTCGCCGTCCCCGGCACCGTCAAGGTCCGGATCACCGTTGCCGTGTGGAAGGGCCGCGCGTCGCACTACGACCCGCAGAACCTGTACCCCACCGCGAAAGCCATCGTCGACGGGCTCCGTGACGCCGGAGTGCTCGTCGACGACGACCACCGGCACGTCGAAGGACCGTACATCGACCACGGCGGCGTGAACCCCGCCCTGAAGGGCCGCACGGCCCGCAGCGGGTCCGTCGTGTTCACCGTGACCCTCGAGAGCATCGGAGGTGCCTCATGAGCCTCGACGCGATGGTGTGGGCGCTCAAGCACGCCCCGGTGAGCGATCCGCTCGCGCACCTCGTGCTGATCGGCCTCGCCGACCACGCTGGACCGGACGGGCGCGAAGCTCGACCGTCCCAGAAGCGTCTCGCGGAGTACGTCAACGTCACCGACCGCACGATCCGCACGAAGCTGCGACTCCTCGAGGAGGAGGGCCTCATCCGCCCCGGCGACGACCAGCTCGTCGCGCACCTCCGCGCCGACCGTCGCCCCCTCGTCTGGGACCTCTGCATGGGCGTCACGAAGGCCATGCGACGGGCGGAAGCAGATTCCGGGCGGAACAGCGACGACACCACGACCGGAAGCACGGTGCACTCACGACCGGAAGCAGGGTGCACGAACGACCGGAACACTGCTTCCGACAGAACCGTCCATGAACCGTCCAGTGAACCGTCCGTAGAACACGTCGGCGATCCCGCCGCCGATGCGCCGCTCGTCGGGGAAGTCGTCACCACGACCCCGCCGTCGCGGCCTGACGTCCAGGCGGTCTGTCAGGTCGTCTCGGAGCACGTCTACCAGGTGACCGGAAAGCGGCCGCTGTGGTCGAAGCGGTGGGAGACGCAGGCTCGGCTCATGCTCGACGCCGACGGGCACACCGTGGAACAGGTCCGGGCCGTCATGGCGTGGGTGACAGCGTCATCGTTCTGGTCGCCGAACATCCTGTCCGTGCCGAAGCTGCGCGAGAAGTGGCCGACCCTCGTCGGGCAGGCTCGGCGGGATGCGAACCAGGCGCGCGGCGGATGGGTCGAGCGCGAGATGCAGCGCGCGACAGCGTTCGCCTCGGGCGGTGGTCGCCAGTGAGCGGCGGCCCCCGAGAGTGCGCGGACCAGAGCCACCCGCACGTGCTGATGTGCCCTGTCCAGGCGTCGCAGATCGCGGCGAGCGTCGTCATGGCGGGCATGGCCCGGCGTGAGGACGGCATCGGTCAGGTGTGGTGGGGCCTCGGGCTGAACGAGCTGCGGGCGGCCGACGCGGAGGCCGCGGTGCGGGACCTCGTCGCTGGCGGGATCGGTGAGCGGTCGTGGATCACGGCGCGTGACGTCGTCCGGCGCGCGAAGGCGATCCGTCGGGCTCGGCATGACCGCGCCCCGGAGCCGGTGCCGCCCGCCGGGCTCGACTTCAAGGGCGAGCAGCGGTTCCGGCGCTGGTACTGGATCGCGGTCGGGAACGGTGAGCAGCCGGACACGGCGCTGGAGCTCGCCGCGGGCGGGGTCGGTGCCGATCGGTACCTCCCGCCGGCACCGCCGGACACGGGAGAGCCCGTCGACCCCGCAACGGCAGCGCGCGTCCGTGGCGTGCTCGAGCAGGCGAAGAAGAAGGAGGAGCGGCGTGGCTGACTGGACGGAGAACTGGCAGGACGAGCTCGACGAGCGTCTGCGGGACCTGGTGCTCCGCGCGCAGGTCCACCTCGACGACCTGGCGGTGCGGTACCTCGCGCTCGGCGGGATGGTCACGCCCGGCAGGGGAGAGGCCACGGGGCGGCGCACGCCCGCGGGGCCATCGGTGCCGATCCGCGTCGACGTGGTCGACCTCGCCCGCGACGTCGAGGCGTTCGCGAACCGGTACGCGGGTCTCGTTGCCGGAACGTTACGCGCAGGCCGTTCGAACACACGTTCGACAGTCGGGGCGCTCTCGTACGTTGGCAACATGCTCGGACAGGCCGCACTCGCAGACCCCACCATCGCGACAGACGTCGAAGGCGGAGCGGCGAAGCTGCGCTGGCGAGCACGCCGCCTCGTCGGCGAAGTGTCGACCGCGTTCCCCGTCGACGCACCCTGCCCGGACTGCACCCTGCCCTCCCTGTGGGTCCACCCGGGCCGGGGCATCGTGAAGTGCGGAGTCGAGACCTGCGGCTCGGAATGGACGGTCGGCGACATCGCCGTCCCCATATGGGCGGCGAGCCGCGACACGCCAAAGATTGACGCACCGTCTATGATTAGTAGACGATGACGAAGGAGTCAGAACCCACCATGCGACCCACCCCCACGAACGGAGTCACCATGCCTACCGCTGACGCGAGGGTGTTCCACCTTCCCGGAGACGTCACGATCAACCTCGTGACCGTCACCGACGAAGACGGCACCGAACAGGGTGCGCAGATCACCGCACCTGACGAGCCGCTGGACAGGGAAACCCTCGGCGCGCTCGCCGAGGCGCTCGCTGCACTCGCGGAAGACCTCGCATGACGCACACCCGGGAGGATCGCGCGCGCACTGCGCAGTCTTCCGCGTGCCCTGACCGTCTACGAACACGAGACGAAACGGTCCCGCTGCTCGACCTGATCCTCGCCCTGCTCGCGATGGGCATCGCCCTCGCGATCATCACCGACCCGCCCGGCGGGCCGATCGACGGACGACACCTCCTCGCAGGTGCCGCCCTGACCGCACTACTCATCCGCACGACCCGCGCCGCCCGGCGCTGAACGGAGCCCCCACCATGACCACCAACGACTACGACGCCCGCCTCGCCCGCCTCGAGGACGCAGGGAGGGGTGACACCGTCACCGTCCCGGACGGCTGGACGATGCCGCACGACTTCGACGCCAGCACCCTCGACGACAGCGCGCCGACCTACCTTCGACCCGGTGACGTGCTGAAGCATGACGGGGGAGCCGACTCGCTGCCGTGGAACCACGAAGTGCACGGGTTCATGTACTCCCGCGACCTCGCTCGGATCGGCCTCGACGTCGACCAGGACGACGCACTCGCGATCGCGGACGCGCTCGAGGCGCTGCCCGCCGGGTCGTCGCTCACGTTCGACGAGCCGCGTGACTTCGCGGACGGCGCGCCCCGCCTCGGCATCGGTCGTGAGTACCGGGTCGCCGACCTGGTCAAGGATGAGAGCGGCTCCTGGCGCGTGGGCGGCGTGCTCGCTGACGACCACACGAAGACCGCGGGGTTCGTGCTCTACTCCGACAACCTGCCGGGCCTCGGCGTGACCGCCGACGACTTCGCCGGGTCGGACGCCGACGAGCCGGCCGACGAGGCCGACGAGGCCGACGAGACCGACGATGACAGCATCACGGCCGACCCGGACGAGGACGACGGGAAGACCACGGTCGGGCACGTGCACGTCCGCGTCATCCCGGACACCGACGGCTTCGTCGAGAAGATCGCGAAGGTCGCGGGTGAGGCCGCGGACGCGATCGACGCCGCCGGCTTCCACCTCGACGAGTTCCAGCGCGAGCGGGTCGCCGCGCTCGAGCAGGCCGTGCGGATCCTCGAGTCTCGGCGCTCACCGCGCACCGGCAGCGGTGGAGGAGTGCTGTCCTCGCTGTTCGCTCCCGGCACGTCCGTGCCCATGGTCGGCGTACAGGACATGGTCGACATCGCGGCGTTCATCGCCGACGCCGACACCGGCCGTGCGGAGGGTCAGGCATGAAGGCCCCGATCGTCACGGTCGTCGCCCGGACCGGCGGCGAGCCGGAGCTGCGGTTCCTCAACGACGGGACCGGCGTCTGCTCGGTCCGCGGCGTCTGGTCGCAGGACAAGCCCGACGGCGTCGGCGGCTGGCTCAAGGAGCACGAGACCTGGCTGACCATCGAGTGGTGGGGCAAGGCCGCTGAGCACACCGCCGACCTCGCGATCGAGTCCGGGGCACTGATCCGCGTGACCGGGATGCTGTACATGGACTCGTACACGCGCCGCGACGGCACGCCCGGGCAGACCCTCAAGCTCCGCGCCGACGGGACACCGAAGGCATGGCCGAAGAGGGACCGCGACCAGCAGCCGACCGGCACGGGCCGCGCCGGGCAGGCCGCACCGCCGGCCCCGGCCGCCGGGGCGACCACGCAGGGCGGCGCGCAGCCCGCCGAGCTCGGATACGGGGCAGGGGGTGCCCGCCATGACGACCCGCCGTTCTGAGCACTGGGACCCCGCGACCCGCGCACACTTCCGTGACGCCGACCAGCTGCCCCTCAACGTCGACCCCGCGGGGAAGCTCGGCCAGGCAGGCGACGTGCAGGGCACGGGCACACACCGTGCGACCCAGCCCGTCGCCTCGGCCGGGCACCGCGTGAAGGTCGACCCCGCGCGCCGCCGCAACCGCATGCTGCGCACCAACTCGGCGCGCCTCGCCCTCGGCCCGTTCCTCGAGGACGTACAACGGGAGCCCGACGCGTCGTGGTTCGAGTTCTGGCGCACCACCGGAGACTTCTCGCTCCTCGACCTGATCCTCGTGCTCCTCGACACCGCCGGCCCCTCGGAAGTGACCGTCGAAACCTGGTCCGCTGGGCTGTACGACATGGAGGTGCTGAACCGGTTCATCACCTCGGACCTCATCACCTCGTTCCGGCTCGTGCTCGACGTCAGCTTCCGCAACAACCGGGGCAACAACGCGATGGATGGCACGTCGTACGCCGCGGTGCTCGAGGACGTGTTCGGGCTCGATGCGATCCGCACGACCCGCACTCACGCGAAGAACGTCATCGTCCGCGGCGGCGCTCACGACTTCGTGATCCTCTCGAGCGCGAACCTCAACGAGAACAAGCGCGCGGAGTGGTTCACGGTCACGAACGACCCCGGCATGGTCGAGTTCGGGTCGCGCGTCGCCGACGAGCTGTTCGGCGGGATCGACCCCGGCTGGCACCCAGACCGCGGCGCGGAGCAGCTCGACCGCATCGACTCCACGGGCAGCAGCCTCGGCGCACGCCCCATGAGCGGGATCGGGGTGATGGGCGCATGAGCATCACCGACTCGCGCATCCGCGCCTCCGTGTGGGCGGGCTCGGAGGACTGGCGAGACCAGGGTCGGCGCTGGTACGTCGACGTGTACTACGCCGCCCGCCGCTCACCGGCCACCCCCGCCATTCTCCGGGCGGAGCTCGATGCCGACCCGGACACCGAAGTGATCCGCCGCGACTTCGCGACCCGGGGCGAGGCGCTGGACTACGCGAGGTTCACGGTCGGGCTCATGCGCCGGACCGCCGCGATCGCCATAGCCGTCTCGGCCGGCATGGTCACGACTGAGCAGGCCCTCGCCGCGCTCGGGAACGTCACCACGCCCAACCCTGAACCCCTGGAGGCACCGTGACCACTGAGCTCGACCCCCCGAAGGACATGCCCAAAGACGTCGCCGCGATCTGGGGCGAAGTCGTCGACGCGCACCGCGACGCCGGCGACGACTCCATCGCCCGGAAGATCGGGCCCGGCCTCGAGGCGTACTGCGCCATCACCGCCGACCTCCGCGCAGCGACCGCGAAAGTCAGCGAGCACGGCGTCCTCGTCCAAGACGCGCGCGGCGCACCCGTCGAGAACCCCGCCATCGCGATCAAGAACAACGCCGCCCGCGAGCTCGCCCGCATCGGCGACCGCTACCAGGCCAAGACCCCCCGCGGCCGCACCCGCCGCTGAACAGGAGACCACCATGCAGCACGACAACAGCTACCCGCCCCACCGACCCAAGCCCACCCGGAAGGGACCCGGCCACTTCGCCGGCCTCGCCCTCGGCTTCGCGATCGTCGCCCTCGTCATCGGGATCGTCGGCTCCCTCGGCGTGTGGGCGCTCGCCGCGATCTGGGGAGCGATCCTGTGACCCGCCGGGCAGGGAAGACCGCCGCCGCGACCGCGTTCATCCAGGAGCAGGCCGCGAAGCACCGCCGCACGAGCGTCGCCGACATCGCCGCCACGCTCAAGCAGCGCACCCGCGCCGCGCACCTCTCCGGACTGACCAGCGTCACGCTGCACCTCCCCATCGGAGACGCCCGCGCGATCGCCGACGCCCTCACCGACTGGGCCGCGCGCCACAGCCGCGACGAGGTGCGCGACGCGATCCAGGGCCGGAAGGACGGGACGACATGAAGGTCATCCGCATCGGCATGTACGCCGTCATCGCCGTCGCACTCATCACCGCGGCCGTCCTCGCGATCCTCTCGAGCAACTGGGACGCCGTCGCCGCGTGGCTCCTCGTCGCGCTCTGGGCCGGATACTCCGCGGTCCTCGACCGCCGCGCCGACCGGGCAGAGAGCGCGTACGTGCTCGCCATCGGGCGTGGCGCGAGCGCCTACACGCGCGGGTATCGAGACGGCCGCGCCGCCCAGACATTCCACGCCGGAAGGGACTGACACCATGAACCGCTACATCACGCGCGGGATCCTCGAAGACCTCACCGCCGGCCGATCCGTGCTCGTCGTGTCCCCGTCCCTCACGCAGGCGAAGCACGCACACGCCCAGCTGCTCGACCACGCCTACACCGTCAGCGGGGGAGACCCCACCGGATACCGCTGGTCGTTCTTCAACGGCGGGCAGTGGCTGCGCGACGAGCGCACCAAGATCGCCGCGACGTTCACGTCCATCCGCGCCGGCATGGTCGACCACGCCCAAGCCGACGTGGTCGTGATCGACGGATACCGACAGATGATCGGCGACGGACGGGACGTCACGACCATCGACCGGATCAGCGCGATCACGCGAGACCGCGAGACGGTGGTGATCGACTGACCATGCCCCGCCTCGTCGACACGCTCGCCGCAGCCCACGCCGCCCGGGTCAAGCCCGCACTGATCCGCACCTGGGCCGCGCGCGGGAAGCTCGCCCGCCAGGGCGAGGACCAGCAAGGCCGCACCCTCTACGCCCTCGACGACGTATACCGCCTCGCAGCACGTAGACCCCAGACCCCAGCCCCGCGAAGGTAGACCCCAAATCCCAGGGGGTAGACCCCAGCCCCCGGGATTCCAGAGGTAGACCCCAGACCCACGAACCGAAGGGGTAGACCCCACCCCTGGAGGTAGACCCCAGACCCCAGCCCCCACACCCCAGACCCACGAGACCCACACCACCGTCCACGAATGCAAGACGCACCGTCTCCGATGTGACATACTCAAGCGCAGTGGCGGAAGTGTGTCCGCTGGTGGGGAACACGGCCCGCCCGCTCAACAAGCGGGCGGGCCGCACTCATGCCCGGGGGTGACCATGAACGGACCCCCCGTCCACATCACGCGCGACGACCAACGGTACAAAGCACTCATCCGCACCTTCCGCGCCGAATGCGAACAAGCATCCGCACCCTGCTGGCTCTGCTCACACCCCATCGACTACCGACTCCGACACCGACCCGGGAAGCCGATCCCGGACGGAGCCTTCGAAGCCGACCACGCGAAGACCTGGTCCGAATACCCGCACCTACGCATGGATCGCTCCAACCTCCGCGCCTCACACCACGGATGCAACCGGAGACGATCGAACAAGCCCGCCGACGAAGTGCACGCCAAGCTCGCGCTCGGCGAACCGTCACGGGACTGGTGATCGCTCGACGCTCGGGCCGGTGATCCCTCCCCACCCTCTCCCCTCGGGGAGGAGGGGGGTCGGATTCCTGACCCGAGCGTGTGCCCGAGTGTGGGGTTCGGGTAGGGCTCTCTCTCTCCTGCACCCTGCACCGGGTCCTCGCGCGTGCGCGCGCGCATGCCGCCGCATCTACTCGGAGTGGAAGGGGGCTGGGCATGGCGCTGAGCAACGACGACCAGGACGCGGTCGACCGCTTCAACTCCCTGGACGCGGACGACGGCGTCGCGAGCTCGGTGGTCGACGCGACCGTCGAGGCGATCCGGGCCGCGCGGGCCGCGCACGTCATCACGGACATGGACGAGGGCACGGCGACGGTCCTGCTGCGCATGGCTGAGCGGATGGACGACGTGGACTTCCCGTACATCGACGGGCGCTTCGACAACGTGACCGAAGGGCTGTACGTGAAGACCGCCCGCGAGCTGGGACTGACGGTCGCCGGCCGGTCGGTTCTGCCTGAGCGGAAGGAGGCCAAGGGTGGCAAGCTCTCGGTCCTCCGTGCGGAGCAAGCGGGCCGCACCGGCACGTAAGCGGTTCGGCTCTGCTGAGCCGCGGATCTTCACGCCCCCGCTGCGGGAGCTGACGGCAGAGACGTCCCTCGGCTTCGCGGTGATCGACTTCGCTCACGATCTGCTGGGCATCCGCCTGTACCCCTGGCAGCAGTGGTTCCTGATCCACGCGCTCGAGCTGCGGGAGGAAGGCGGGCTGCGGTTCCGGACCGTGATGCTGTCCGTCGCGAGGCAGAACGGGAAGTCGACGCTGTCGCAGGTGCTCGCGCTGTGGACGATGTACGTCCGCGGCTCGGGCCTGGTGATCGGCACGGCGCAGAACCTCGACATCTCGGAAGAGGTGTGGGACGGCGCGGTCGACCTCGCGGAGGGCGTCGACGAGCTCGCGGATCTGATCAAGGCCGTGCACCGCTCGAACGGGAAGAAGGCGCTCGTCCTCGAGACGGGGGAGCGGTACCGCGTGCAGCCGGCGACGCGCCGGGGCGGGCGTGGCCTCTCCGGCGATCTGATCCTCCTGGACGAGCTGCGCGAGCACTCGACCTGGGACGCATGGTCCGCGGTCACGAAGACGACGATGGCCCGGCCGGACGCCCTGATCGTGGGGATGTCCAACGCGGGCGACGCGGCGTCGATCGTGCTGCGGCATCTGCGGCTCATGGCGCACCGCGATCTGGGCGACCCGGACGGGATCGTGCGGGCCGCTGAGGGTGTCGCGGACATCCTCTCGGCCACGGTCGAGGACGAGAACGCCCCGGACGACGACATCACGAAGGGTGACGCGGCGCTCGGCTGGTTCGAGTGGTCGGCACCGCCGGGATGCGACGTGCACGACCTCGAGGGCTGGCTGGACGCGAACCCCAGCTACGGGCACGTCGAGATGCACCGCGCGCTCGCGTCGGCCGCGACCACGGATCCGGAGTGGGTGTACCGCACGGAGTGCCTGTGCCAGTGGAACGACGGCGCGACCGAGAGCGTGTTCCCCGATGGGTCGTGGCTCGCCGGGCAGGACCGGGCGAGCGCGATCGCGAACGGGAACCCCGTGACGTTCTGTGTCGAGGTCGAGCCGGACCGCGCGAACTCGTACATCGTCGCCGCGGGGTATCGGGACGACGGGGACGTTCACGTCGAGCCGATCGCGGCCCGGCCGGGCACGTCGTGGATCACGGCGTGGTTCAAGGAGCGGGTCAAGCCCGGGCAGCAGCTACGCGTCGTCGCGCGACGACGCGGTGCGGCCGTCGTGTCCGTCGCTGACGACCTCGAGGCGATGGAAGGCGTCGAGGTCATCGACTGGGGCGGCGCGAACCTCGGAAGCGCGTGCGGCGTGCTGTTCGACGCGGTCGTGGCCCACAACTGGGAACCGGACGCTGACGAGGACGAGACGAACAAGGACCAGCCGGCACGGCTCTGGCACCGGCCCTCGCCGGTCCTGGACCTCGTGGCCGGAACGGTCGTCACCCGCCCCATGGCGGGTGGTGACGCATGGATGTGGTCAGCGACGGGATCCCCGTACGGCTGCGCGGTCCTCATGGCCGCGTCCGGTGCGGTGTGGGACGTGCTGCGACCCCAAGAAGACGAATCGTCCGCGTACGAGGACTACGACGTCGCGGTCGTGTGAACGAAGGAGGTGGCGCTGTGCGTCTGCTGAAGATCCATCGGGGCCAGGCGGTCAACCTCCATCTGGACGGCGTGACCCTCCACGGGGTGCTCGTCGACGTGTCCGCGGACTCCGTGTCCCTGCGGGACGCGCGAGCGCTCGCCGCCGACGGTGAGGCTGACCTGCCGGGACCGGTCGTCGTCGCGACGTCCTCGATCGTGTGGGCGGCGGTGATCCCGTGAGCCGTTTCGTGTGGCCGGCGGACTACGGTCCGGCGCTGACCGACCAGCCCACCATGGTCCCGTTCTCCACCGTCGACGGCGTGCTGACCCCGGACCCGGGCGTCCCGCTGTCGGACTGGACCGACGTCGCGGACATGACCGTCGACCGCGTGTTCGCCGCGCACCCCAGCGTGCGGAAGGTGACCACGTTCATCGCGCGGCACATCGCGTCCCTGCCCTGGCACGTGTACAGGCGCGTCGCCGACACCGACCGGGAGCGGGTCCGTGACGGGGCGGTCTCCGACGTGCTCGCATGGCCCAGCACCGACCCCACGGAAACGCCGTTCCGGTTCTGGGAAGCGGTCGTGCTCGACGGGCTGATCTTCGACCGCTTCGCGATCGAGGTCGTGCAGACCGACGAGGGGCCGCGCCTCGTGCGCCTCCCCGCGCACACGTGGCGTCCGAAGCTCGACCGGCTCCACCGGCTCAAGGCCGTGGTGCTGATCGACGCGCAGGGCCGCACCACGGAGCGCGACCCCGGTGACTTCCTCGTCGACGTCGGCTACTCGCCGCGCTCCAGCGGGAAGGGCAGCTCGCCCCTCGAGTCGCTGCGCGTCCCCATCGACGAGTGGCTGAAGGAGGCCGCCTACCGCTCGGAGCTGTTCGAGCGCGGCCCCGCCTTCGGCGGCGTCGTCGAGCGCGACACGAAGTGGCCGAACAGCGAGGCGCGGAACCGGTTCCTGTCGGGCCTGCGCGGCTTCAAGCAGGGAGGGACCCGGGCGGGGTCCATGCTGCTGCTCGAAGACGGGATGACGTACCGGCCCCTGACGGGCATCAGCCCCAAGGACGTGTCGGACGTCGAGTCGCGCAAGCTCACCGACGTCGAGGTCTCCGCGGCGTACCACATCGCCCCCGAGATGGTCGGGTCGCGGGAGGGGACGTTCGCGAACCTGAACGCGTTCCGCACGATGCTCTGGTCGATCAACCTCGGCCCGTACATCAGCGGCACGGAGCAGGTGATCGGGCGGCTCGTGTCCATGCTCGAGCCCGGCGACGGTCTCTACATCGAGGCCAACGTGCAGGCGAAGATGCGTGGCAGCTTCGAGGAGCAGGGATCCCAGCTTCAGACGAGTACGGGCGCGCCGTGGATGACCCGCAACGAGGCCCGTGCCCGCATGAATCTACCGGCGGTAGACGGTGGGGATGAGCTGATCACGCCCCTGAACGTCCTCGTCGGTGGGCAGGCCTCGCCCACGGACTCGGCCCCGCCTCCGAAGGGCTCGGGAGTGACCGTGCCGGGGCGGCAGGTCGAGACAAAGGCCGATGAAGTCGGGGGAGACGCCAGCGACCGGGCTGCCTTCGCCGCACTGCTGCGCCGGCACTTCGACCGACAGCGGCTCGCGGTCTCGCCGCTCATCGACGGTGGGTCCGACGACTGGTGGGACGCCGAACGGTGGGACGGAGAGCTCGCCGCCGACCTGTACGACGCCGCGATCGCGCTGTCGTCCACGATCGGCGCGACGACCGCGCTCCGGCTCCGGGACGACGCCCGCTACTCGGTCGCCCGGACCCTCGCATACCTCGAGAAGGTCATGGCCGCCCGCGCGAAGTGGATCAACTCCGCGACGCACGAGCAGCTCGAGGCCGCGGTCACCGCCGACGAGCCCCCCGACGGGGTGTTCGACACCGCGGTGAACGCACGCTCGATCGCCGCGGCGGGTGCGCTCGTCACGGCCGTCGGATCGTTCGCGCAGCACGAAGCGGCGAAACAGAACCTCGGGTCGAAGGCCACGAAGACCTGGGTGACTCGATCCGGTGACCCCCGCGATTCGCACGCCGCGATGAGCGGGCAGACCGTCGGCATCGACGAGCGGTTCTCGAACGGCATGAAGTGGCCGGGCGACGCCGACGGCGGCCCGGATGAAGTCGCGGGATGCCAGTGCGGCCTCGTCATCACCCCCGAGACCTGAGAGAACAGGAGGCCGCTCATGCGGTTCAAGAACATGCCGCTCGTCGGTGTCAAGGCCGGTGGCGACGCCGGACTCAAGGACGGACAGTTCGAGGCCTACGCCTCGGTGTTCGGGAACGTCGACTCCTACGGCGACGTCGTCGTCAAGGGCGCGTTCGCGGAGTCCCTCAAGGAGTGGGACGCCTCCGGGCTCGCGCTGCCGGTCCTCTGGGGCCACAACATGCAGGACCCGGACTACAACATCGGCCACGTCGTCGAGGCTTCCGAGGACGAGCACGGGCTGAAGGTCCGCGCCGAACTCGACCTGGAGTCCCCGAAGGCCGCGCAGGTGTACCGGCTGCTCAAGGCCGGCCGCGTCTCGCAGATGTCGTTCGCGTTCGACGTGCTCGACGCCGCGATGGCTGAGCGCGACGGCGACGACGTGTACGAGCTGCGCGAGCTGAAGCTCTACGAGGTGTCCGTGGTGCCCATCGGGGCGAACCAGGAGACCGAAGTGCTCGCCGTGAAGGGCATGGCTGAGCAGATGACGGCGGCCGTCCGCGATGGACGCGAGCTGCCCACCAAGACCATCGACGCACTGCGAGGAGTGCGCGATGCGATCGACCAGGCGATCACCCTGGCCGATCCCCCCGAGAAGTCCGACGGAACGGCGGGCGGTAACGACGAGGCGGGCCAGGAAACCCGCAAGTCGGAGGCCGACCCGGGCGCGGCGGCGCGGCGACTCACCCTCCTCGAACTCGCAGGAATCAACCACGACGACCCGGAAGGGGACTGAGGACATGAACCTCAAGCAGCAGCGCGCCGCCGCGCTCAAGGCGGCACAGGACATCGCGGCGAAGGCAAAGGCCGACGGCCGCGAACTCACCGACGACGAGGTCTCGCAGATCGATGCGAAGATCGCGGAGGTCGGCGAGCTCGACAAGAAGATCGAGGCCGCGCAGAAGTCCCGCGCGTCGCTCGACCGTCTCGCCGGCCTCGGCGACGAGCCCGGCACCGTCGGTGACGGCGACCAGGGCGGCGACTCCGACGAGTCGGGCGTGAAGGCCGCCCGCTCGTTCGGCGAACGGTTCACGAAGTCGGCCGCGTACGGCGCGTTCCAGAAGCAGTTCCCGACCGGTGTCGGCTCCGGCTCTCCCGTGAACATCGGGAAGGTCAAGGTCGGCACCCTCGAGGAGCACTTCGGCACGAAGGCGCTCACCTCGCCGGTCGCGCACGTGCAGCCGACCCGGTTCCCGACGATCGACCAGGTCGACCGGAACCGGCTGACCTTCCTCGACCTGATCAGCCGGGGCACCGCCGCGGGCGCGTTCGAGTACGTGCAGATCATCAGCGTCGAGCGGAACGCCGCGATCGTCCCGGAGGCCACCTCCGGCACCGACGATGCGGCACTCAAGCCGACCTCCGGCCTGAGCACCAACATGGCCGACGCCAAGCCGTACACCTACGCGGACGGCTACGACGTCACCAACCAGCTCCTGGCCGACGCCCCGGCGTTCGCGTCGTACATGAATCAGGAGCTCGGCTACTCGCTGGACTCCCTCATCGAGGACAAGCTGCTCAACGGCACCGGCACTAACGGTGAGCCGAAGGGCCTGCTGCACACCACCGGTGTGCAGGAGGTGGAGTACGCGCTCGGCGCGGACTTCATCGAGAAGGTCAAGGCGATCCGTCGCGCGATCACCCGGATCACCCGCCTCCCCGGCGGCACCGTCCAGGCGATCGTGCTGAACCCCATCGACGCCGCTGAGGTCGACCTGCTCCAGGACGCCGACGGCCGGTTCTACGGCCAGGGCCCGTTCGGGTCCGGCCCCGGCACCCTGTGGGGTCGCCCGATCGTCGAGTCGGAGCGCGTCCCGGAGGGGCAGTTCATCCTCGGCGACTTCAAGCAGATCGCTCTGCTCGACGTCGAGGGCCTGTCCGTGCTGGCGTTCAACCAGCACAAGGACTACGCCCAGCGGAACATGACCTACGTCCGCGCGGAGCTGCGCGCGGAGCAGGTCATCTGGAAGCCGTCCCGGCTGCTCATCCTCGGCGAAGCCGCGGCCTGAGCATGGCGGGCGACGACGTGACCGTCGTCGTCAACGGCATCCGGGTGCGCAGGGACGAAGCGGCCGCGCTGGGGATCAAGCTCCCCGGCGTGGCCGCCCCGGCCCCCGAGACTGCCGCTGACGAGGACGAGAAGACCGAGGACAAGCCGGCCGCCCGGAAGGCTCGGACCCCGGCCAACAAGCAGCGACGCACCGTCGCGAACAAGTAGCCGGGCGGGGGTGACGTCGTGGAGATAGTCGAGCCGCCCAGCGACCTCGTGCTGCTCCCGCCCCTCGCGGGCGCGGAGACGATCAGCGAGTGGGCCGACGACGTCGAGTCGGACGATCCTCGGCTGAAGCTCCTCATGGACGGAGCCTCGGCCGCCGTCCGCCGGCACTGCGGCTGGCACATCGCTCCGGTCGTGCGCGACACCATCACCGTCACTGATCACTACGGCGGCGGGCGTCTCGACGTGCTCGTCCCCTCCGGGCGGCTACGCGCCGTGACCGCCGTCCGTGTGGACGGCCGGGCCGTGCGTGACTTCGCCTGGGACGAGTCCGGAGCGATCTGGGCCGGGACGCTCTCGAACGGACCGCACCGCATCGAAGTCGACGTCGAGCACGGCTACCACCTCAAGGAGGTGCCGGACCTCGCGGCCGTCGTCGTGCAGGTGTCCGTGCTCGCGCTCGCGTCTCCCAAGGGCGCGATCCGGGAGCAGGCCGGCCAAGTGGCGATCACCTGGTCCCAGACCCAGATCGGCGTCTCCGGTGGCCTGTCCCTGCTCGACCGGGACCTGGCGACGATCAACGCATACCGGCTCGAGGCTGCGCCGTGAGCCCGGTGTCGTGGGCCAGCGACAAGGCCACCGTCACCGTGCCCGGCGTGTTCGTCGAGCGTGGCACGCAGTACGACGACTGGGACAACCCTGCGGCCGTGTTCGAGCTCAGCGGGCTGTTCGAGCCCGGTCCCGGCGAAGTCGACGCCGGCGCATACGCCGTGGAGGTCACGGGCACGTTCCTCGCTCGAGGACGCCGTGCCGTGCCGCAGTCGGCGCGCGTCGAGGTCGTCGGCGCGGGCGTGTTCGGGCTCGCGGCCGACGGGCAGCGGTGGCGGTCTCCGACCGGTGCGCTCTCGCACGTGCAGCTGGTCCTCACGAAGTGGGAGGTGCGCTGACATGGCGCGTGGACGCATCAAGTGGCAGCTGAACAAGAAGGGCGTCGCCCAGCTGCTCCGCTCCCCGGGCGTGCGAGCAGACCTTCAGAAGCGTGCAGACCGGATCGCGACCGCCGCGGGACCTGGCGTCGACGCGCGCGTGTGGGACGGCTTCGACCGCACTCGCGCACGCGTCGCCACCACCACGGAGGAAGCCGACCGCAACCAGGCCCAGTACGGGACGCTGTCGCGCGCCATCGACGCCGGGAAGGGGTGACCCATGGGGGAGCTGACCCGGTTCCCGGACACCCTCGAGCTCGTGCGCGCTCACCTGGCCGCCCGTCTCGCCATCGACGCGGGACTCCGTCTGCCCGCACCGTGGCCCACCGCCGGATTCCTCCAGCTGGCCCGCACCGGAGGGGGACGCACGCGCCTCACCGAGGACGTGCGCATCGACCTCGCGGGCTGGCATCCCACACGCCCCACCGTCGCGGAACGCATCGTCGGCGACGCGATCAACGAGGTGCTGGCCCTCGAGGGCGGACAGCTCGACGGCTGGCAGGTGCTCGATACCGGCAACCCGGGCGGCATCGCCGCTCAACCAGACCCGCGGTTCCCCGACGTCCATAGGGCGACCGCAATGATCAGGCTCCGCGTCCGCGGGGTCTCTCGATAGAGGAGGAGGCACCCCCATGGGTGTGAAGGTCAAGCTCGCGGACACTCGCGAGGTCGGAGACAGGAAGTACAAGGCCGGTGACGTCGTGGACGTCGCCCCCGGAGACGCGCGACTGCTGGTCGCGCTCGGCGCTGGCGTGAAGGTCGAGGACTCGACCGCCACCGCGAGCGGCGAGACCGTCCCGGAGGCGATCCCGGGCAACGCCGACATCCCCAAGGACGAGCCCGCCGCGGGCGACGTCCCCACCGCCGCCGGAGCGACTGACGCGCCGGCAGCCACGACCAAGCCGGACGCCCGGCGGAAGGGCTGAGCGACATGGCGAAGAACCTCGACAACATCAAGATCTACGGCGGCGAGGACTCGGCCGTCCTGTTCGGGTTCAAGGGTGACGCGTTCACCCTCCCGCAGGGGCTCGACGACGCGATCGACCCGCTCCTGCACGACGTGGGATGGATCAACGAGGACGGCGTCTCGATCGAGGTGTCCGTCGACTCGGGCGAAATCATCGCCTGGCAGGGCGGCACCGCGGTGGCGTTCCCCGTCACCGGGTCCAGCAAGTCGTTCCAGTTCACCGCGATGGAGGACACCCCGCTCGTCGCCAAGATGTTCTACGGCGCGAGCGATCCGGTGTCCGCCGGCGCTGGTGCTGCACGGATCGACCTCCCGGGTGCCATGAGCGCCATCGAGGGTGCGGCCGTCGTGAAGTCCGTGGCGTACGACGTCGTGAAGTACTACGTCGCGCCCCTGGTCAGCATCACCGACCGCGGCAGCGTCTCGCACTCCCACGCGGATCCCACGACCCACCAGATGACGCTCGCCATCCGTGGCGACGCGTACATCATCACCAACCACCCGGCGTACGTCGAAGCCGTCGCCGGGGCGGGCGTCTGACCGACCCCCTCTGACTGGGGCGCGGCGGGGGTGGCTCCCTCCCGTCGCGCCCCTTCCCAAACCTGCCCGGAGCCAACCTGAAGGGAGCCCCAGACCATGGCCGCAAAGACGACCAAGACCACCAACACCACGCAGCGCGCGAAGAGTACGGGCGCGAAGGCACCCGCCGACCGCAAGGAAGCCGCCCCCGAGGCGAAGAAGATCCGGAACGTGCGAGTCCTCGCCGATGAGGTCACGCTCGACTGGAACGGCGACACCTACACCATCGAGCGCGAGGCGATCGACGACGTCGACTTCGTCCTCGACCTCGAGCAGGGCAAGCAGGTCTCCGCTGCCGTCCGCCTCCTCGGCGGGGCGCAGTGGGACGTGTTCAAGGCCCGCCACCGCGTGGGCACTCGCGTGCCCTACTCGGAGGCTGAGGCATTCCTGACCGCGCTGCTCGAGCAGATGCAGAAGGTTCAGAACTCGGGAAACTGATCGGCCTCGCGTACTTCGCGACGTTCCACCGGACCGCGCTGATCGCCGACCTCTGGCGGTACTACCAGATCGACCTCGCCGACATGTACGCGAGGAAGATCCGGCCCGGCCTGGTGGCCGCACTCGTCGAGCACCTGCCCGCGGCATGCGCCGTGGGCAGGGAGCTCGGTGGGGCGAACGCCGTGACTGAAGAGTTCCAAGCCCTTGCCCAGGTCGACCTCACGATCCGACAGCTCGGATGGTCGCTCTCCGGCAAGAAGGGCGACAAGCCCAAGGCCTGGGAGCTCCCCGTCGGCAAGCGCGAACGCGAGGCGCGCGAGGCCCGGAACACAGAGGCGAAGAAGCGCTACCACGCGCGAGTCGCCGAACGAGAAGCACGAGAACAGTCCGGCGAGCGAATGACTCTCCGCGACCTCTGACAACTGAATACCAGGACGGGGGTGAACCGTGGCCGATATCGAGCTCGCCCGGGCATTCGTCGAAATCATCCCCGTCACCAAGGGCATCAGCCAGAAGACCAAGGAAGAGATCTTCCCGGACCAGAAGACCAGCGAGAAGGCCGCTGATCGTGCTGGGAAGGGGTTCTCGAACCGTCTCGGGTCCCTGCTGAAGAAGTCCGCGATCGGCGTCGGGATCGCCGCCGGCGGTGTCCTCGCGACGTCGCTGGTGAAGGGCTTCGGTCGCCTCTCGTCCATCGAGAACGCGGAAGCGAAGCTGCGAGGCCTCGGCAACTCTGCCGAGGACGTGGGCTCGATCATGGACAACGCCCTGGCGTCCGTGCGCGGCACCGCGTTCGGAATGGACGAGGCGGCGACCACGGCCGCGGCCGCGACCGCCGCCGGCATCAAGCCCGGCAAGGAGCTCGAGTCGTACCTGCGGCTCGTCGGCGACGCCGCAACGATCGCGGGCACCGACATGGCCGGCATGGGGTCGATCTTCAACAAGGTCGCCACCTCGGGCAAGGCCCAGGGTGACGTGTTCGCGCAGCTCGGCGACGCCGGCATCCCGATCGTGTCCCTGCTGGCCGACACCATGGGCGTCACCGCCGAGGAGGTCTACAAGCTCGGCGCGGCCGGCAAGGTCGGCACCGACGACTTCCTGGCCGCGATGTCGTCCATGGAGGGCGCAGCCCTCGAGGGTGGCAACACCACTACCGGCGCGTTCAAGAACATGGGCGCGGCCCTGTCGCGCTTCGGCGCGGAGGCGATGGCCGGGGTCTACCCCCTGTTCGGTCCGTTCTTCTCGGCGATCACCGGCGTCATCGACCAGGCGACGAGCGCGATCAGTCCGCTCATCGAGTCGATCACGCCCGGGATGCAGGCCGCCGCGGGCGCGGCACTCGAGTGGGTGACCACCCTGACGGACTCCGTGGGCGGCATCGGTGAGGTGCTCGCCACCGGCAACTTCGACCCCTCGAAGTGGGCCGAAGGCGTCGAGGAGGACTCGCCCCTCGTCGCGCTCGCCTTCACGGTCCGCGACGCATGGACCGCGGTGTCCGACCTCTTCGGGAACATCGACTGGAGCGCCATCGGCGGATTCCTGACCCCGCTCGTCGATGGGTTCAAGGATCTGGGTCCCGCGCTGCTCGACGCGTGGGCGAACCTCTCGCCCCTGTCGCTCGTGTTCCAGGCGCTCGCCCCGTCCCTGCCGATCATCGGCGAGGCCATCGGGAAGCTCGTCGGCTCCCTCGGCGGGGCGCTCCTCGACGTGCTCGGGGCACTGATCCCCGTCGCCGGTACCTTCGTGGGCGTCCTGAGCGGGATCCTCGCGACCCTGCTCGAGACGCTGCTGCCGGTGTTCGGGATGGTCGTCGACGCCATCGCGCCGCTGATCACGCAGATCGGCGAGATGCTCGCACCGATCCTCGCGAAGCTCGGCGAGGTGTTCGCCGGGCTCGTCGCCGCGGTGATGCCGCTCGTCGAGTCGCTGCTGGGGCTCCTGGCCTCCGTGCTCGAGCCGCTGCTGGACGTGTTCGTCGCGATCCTCGAGCCAGTGTGGGCGCTCGTCGGGGTGCTCCTCGAAGGCGTCCTGTGGGCAGTCGAGAAGCTGACACCCGTCATCGGGTGGCTCGCTGACGTCCTCGCGGGGGTCGCCGACGTCGTCGCCGGGGCATTGACCGTGGCGCTCCAGTGGGTCGCCGACCAGCTGCCTGGCGCGTTCGCGTGGGTCGCCGACACGGCCGTGAGCCTGTGGAACAGCGTCAAGGGCGCATGGGACGGGATCAAGGCCGCCATCGGGGCCGTCGGCACCTGGGTGACGGGCACGCTCGTGCCCGGCATCGTCGGTGCGTGGAACGCCGTCGCCGGGGCCGCGATGTGGCTCTGGCAGAACGTCCTCGTCCCGGTGTGGAACGGCATCAAGGTCGCGATCGCCGTGGCGGCCGCGATCGTCATGACGTACGTCGACCTCCTCGTCTGGTACTGGGAGAAGATCCTCGCGCCCGTCGCGATGTGGCTCTACAACACCGTGATCAAGCCCGCGTGGGACGGGATCATGGCCGCGATTGGTGCGGTCGTGAACTGGTTCACCGGGACCGCGTGGCCGCTCCTCAAGGCCGCCTGGGACGCGGTCGCTGCCGCCGCGGTCTGGCTCTGGCAGAACGTGCTCGCACCGGTCTGGGCGGGGATCCGCGCCGCTATCGACGCGGTTGTCCAGTGGTTCATGGGGACGGCGTGGCCGTTAATCCAGCGGACCATCGCCGCGATCCAAACCGGATTCGGGATCCTCCGCGATGCCCTGGCGGCAGCGTGGGCGTTCATCCGCGACAGCGTGATCCAGCCCGTCGTGTCCTGGTTCCAGAACACGGCCTGGCCGCTGATCAGCTCGGTGCTCGACAGCATCAAGACCGGATTCAACGTCATGCGCGACGCGCTCCAGACGGCGTGGACCTTCATCAAGGACAACATCATCAACCCGGTGGTGACCTGGTTCCGAGACACGGTCAAGCCCATCTTCGACACCGTCACCGACGGGATCGGTGATGCGTTCTCCACGATGAAGGACAGCGTGAAGACGGCGTGGGAGGGCATCCAGGAAGCGGCCAAGGCTCCGATCCGGTTCGTGGTCGAGACCGTCGTGAATGACGCTCTCATCAAGAACTTCAACAAGGTCGCGGGCAAGCTCGGCGTGAAGACGCTCGACGAGGTGTCCTTGCCGTCCGGGTTCTGGGGCGGCGGCATCCTGCCGGGCATGTCCCGGATGAGCGACGGGGACGACCAGCTCGTGCCGCTGCGGCGCGGTGAGGGTGTCCTCGTCTCTGAGGGTCTGCGCACGGCGGCGGACCGTGCGGCGTTCCTGGCGGCGAACGCTGCTGGGCGGCGCGGCATCGGGTTCGCGTCGCTCATGCAGGGCGGGTTCGCCGGGGGCGGCATCTTCGGTGATGCCTGGCGGGGCGCGAAGGGTCTCGCGGGCGATGCGCTCGACAAGGTGCTCGAGGGCGTCGACTTCGTCGCTGAGGCCATCTCGGATCCGATGAGCAAGTTCACGAGGGTGTTCGACGCGGTGATCGGGAACATTCCCGCAGCCGGGCTCGTCACCGACGTGGCGAAGGCCAGCGGCAAGCAGCTGCTGGACGGTGTCATCGGATCTATCACGGGCGCATTCGGTGGCGGGGACGTTGGTCCGCCGCCACCTGGTGGATCGCGGTCGCTGAGCTATGCGCAGCAGGTCGCGTCGTCCTACGGGCTGACGATGACGAGCTTCCGCCGCCCGGGTGCTCGCACCGCCGGGTCCGGGTCTTTGTCGCTGCACGCGCAGGGCAGGGCGATGGACTTCTCCAACAGTTCGGGTCCGACGCCGCAGATGATGGCGTTCTTCAACGCCATGCACGGCCTCCAGCCGACGGAGCTGCTGTACAGCCCGGCAGGGCATCGGCAGTGGCGACGCTCGGGCCGCATGGCGGACACGTCGGGCGCGACGAAGCGTGGGCACTACAACCACGTACACGTCGGGTTCAGCGAGGGCGGGATTTACGACGACGGCGGATGGCTGCCCCCGGGCGGCACCGCGGTCAACCTCTCGAATCGCCCGGAGCCGGTGTTCACCGGAGCCCAGTGGGACTTGCTGTCCGAAGGGTTCGCCGAACAGCGCGCCGGCGGCGGTCGGGATGACGAGGTCGGAATCTCCGATGAGGCGATCGAGCGCCTTGCCGACGCGATCGAGAAGCGGCCGCTACGGATCGGCGGCCGTCAAGCGGGGCATCTCGCGGCGGCCGGGGCTCAGACTCGACGATCGATGGGAGGGAAGTGGTGATCGGTTACCTCGGCACCCCTGGCGCTCTGGTCGAGCTGTCGTACCGGGGCGGTTTGTCTACTGGGACAGACCGCCCCGCCCGCTTCTCGCGCACGATGGGTGGGAAGCGGAAGGCAATGCTCGGCCCTGTGGGTCGCCGCGAGTGGGACGTGTCCTTCAGCCTCATCGGCTCGCGAGACACACACGGGCTGGTCGCGGTTGCGCAGTCGAACGACTCGCTGATGTGGTACCCGGCCGATGCTGTGGCCGGGAACATGCTGTCGCCGCAAGCTTCGGGATGGGGCTCTACGCCCGCGAATGCCACCGATGCGGGGCTCGTGCAGCTCCCGGACGGGACGGTCGCGAGGTCTGTGGTAGCGGAGTCCGTGGTGCGTGTCGGATCCGCTCATGGCGCGTACGAGATGGTGCCAGTGCGCGCCGGAGAGCTCGTGACGGTGGGGGCCTGGTCGATCGGTGGGCAGCACTTTCGAGGGTTCTGGCGCGACGCCGCCGGCACGTCGATCACGAACTGGGCGGACGAGGCGACCGCGCATCTCGGCTGGGGATGGCACCAGGCGACACTGACCCCGCCTCCCGGAGCGGCGTACGTAGAGCTCCACCTCGCGGGCGGGATGCAGTACGCGCGGCCTGTCGTTTCGTGGGGCGAGTCCGCTGTGGACCGCCCCGGCCGGGGATGCCCCGCATCCGTCGTCCATGGCCTCTCTGAGGCGCTGACGGTGATCAGCCAGGACGACGCATACGGATCGATCAGCGTAACGATCACGGAGGTGGGATGACATGCAGCAGGGAATCTCGCGACGTGACATCTACACCCCGAGAGTGGCGGCGACGATTGCTGGCCGCGGTGTGGACGTTGAATCGATGTCCGTGGATCGTGAGCTGCCTGATCCTCTCGCGTCGGGCTCACTGACCGCAGCGACCGTCACTCTGACTACGACCGAGGGGCCGGACGTTGCGGCGGCCGTTGTCACTCCGTGGGATCGGGATTCGCAGTGGCCGCCGGTCCCGGAGTCACCGGCATCGGTGTCGATGGACACCGGCGCGGGAATGGTGTCCGTGCTGCGGCAGGGCCGCGTGACATCGGTCGACGGTGGCACCTCGTCCCGCGAGGTTGTGCTCGAGGCGGCGGACAAGTACCAGTCTCTCGACCGCACGATTTCGTGGGATGCGGTCATGGGGATCATGCCGCACACGCAGGAAGCTGTTCTGCCGCGGTACGTGTCGATGCAGACGCTGTCGATCACGGACATGGTCTTGCGGCACTGCGGCTGGTACTCGACTCCGCCGCTGACGAACTACGTGATGCTGAGCGTGCCGGCGCAGGGCACGATGTGGCCCGAGCGCGGCTACGTCGACACCAGCAACCGGTTCGGCGAGGGTGGGTACCCGTACTGGGCGCTTTCCCAGTGGGGTCTTGCTGCTGCTGACGTGGATGCCACGTACACGCTGCAAGGCGGTGGGTACACGATCGCGGGTCGTGGTGGGGTGGAGCTCACGGCGATGACCCAGGCCAGCCAGCAGTCCTCGCCGGGGACGATGTACCTCGATGTGCATGCTGGCGAGGCACGGCTGCGGCTGTCGTGGACCGACAATCATGCGTTCCTGCGGCTACGGAACCCCGGGGGTGACTACGTCACCGCCGCGTCGGTTCCGCGCGTGAACGGGCTCCTGTATGCGGTGGTGGAGTACGTGTCGGCAACGTCGATCAGGTGCACGATCCGGTCGGGCAGCAACGTGGTCACGGAAGTGGTGGCGGTCGCGGCGGGGCTCACGTCTGGGGAGATGCACGAGGCACGGATCTGGGGTCAGGGCCGGGGCGGTGGATTCATGGTCGCCGCGCCCGGTCAGCTCGGCACCCTGACCGGCTGGGCCCCGAATGCGGTGCTCTACCCGCGCTCCGCGAACCGGAACACGCTGCGAGTGCGTCCATCCATCGAGGGTGAAAACTGCGTGGACCTGCTGAAGGCCCAGTGCGAAGCGGAGTGCGCCACGTACTGGATCGACGAGACGGGCGTCTTGCGTTGGTGGGACCTGGCGCGCCTCGAGGATCGAGCGACGGCCGCGACGCTCACCAGCGCGGACGACATCGAAGAGAGCGGATTCTCGTGGTCCCACGAGCAGTCCTCTGTGAAGTCGCGCGTGTCCGTGAAGTGGCGTGACCCCGCCGTGTCAATGTCCTGGCGCACCAGCATCGACCTGTGGCAGGGCAACGGCGCGACGCTGCAGCCCGGCGACATGCTCGAGGACTGGCTCAGCGTGCCTGACGACGAAATCTGGATCATGCCCGACCTGATCCTGGGGAGAGTCGGCGACAACTTCCGGGACTACAACTTCGGCATCGGCTCCTGGTATGGAGGGATCGTCACGGAGGATGACGACGTGGAGGTATGGGCGCAGACCAGAGGCTCGCTGCTGATGAGCATCGAGCGAGTCACCGACCGCGCGTTCAAGCGGTGGGTGCAGTGGACCGGGTCGGAAACGGCGCAGCAGCGGACACCATCGGAGCGCATGTCCTCGTCCCTGTTCCTTGCGCGCCGGAACCAGGATCTGCCGATCATTCGCGGCAAGGCCCGGGTGACGCTCATCGACCGGATCACCTACAGCGCCCAGGCCGGACCGGCCACAGCTCCAGAGCATCAGATCGATGCGGGGTGGTGGATCCAGGACGCCGAGCAGGCGCAGTACACGGCGGACTTCGCGGGCGCACGGCTCACGGTGCAGCAGCCGGTGTTGTCCAGCATCGCTTTGATCGCTGTGCCGGGATTGCAGCTCGGCGACATGGTCGAGGTGCAGGACGACCACGTCACCTACCTCACGGTGCGGGGTCTGGTCGTCGCTGATTCCCGGTCGGTCGATGCCGACATGGCGATGAGCCATGCGGTCGCGGTGCGGCCTGTCTCCGTGTCGAAGAACCGTGTCGACTGGCAGGACTGGGGTTCTGCGATGGCGGGGCAGCAGTGGCAAACGTGGGGACAGCGGCAGCAGCCGGACACGTGGGAAGCATGGGCATCTGACCCGCTGGAGGAGGAGTAATGGCAAACACACTGCCGAATGGCGTGGTGATACCTGCGAGGGGCGACCAGATCAGCGCGTCGGGTGTGCAGGAGATGCGGATGCTGGGCGCGTCGACTGATGCTCTGCTCGGGTTCACGCGTGCTGAGGCTCGCGCCAGCGCTACCGATCTGGCTGCGCAGATCGAGGGCATGGAGGGCATGTCCTATGTCGGTGCGTGGGAGCTCGACCGCGTCTACCGGATCAACGATGTGGTGACCCACGGCGGTGACTCGTGGGCGAGGCTCACGGCCGGTAGCACGGGCGAGCCCGGCGGCTCGGCAACCGACTGGGGCCTGGTCGCGCGGAAGGGCGACGGTGGCGGGTTCGGTGCCCTCGTCGAGACTGCGGTGCCAGGCCTGTACGACACCGTGGATAACGGGATCGAAGCACGTCTCGCCGCGCTCGAGTACAAGAGCGGACCCCGCAACATCACAGCCCTCTTCCCTGAGATCACCACGGGCTCGGTCGTTTCCTCTCGTGTGGGTCGGATGGTGACCACGACTTTCTACGGCGTGCGCGTCAGCGAATGGCCCAGCGGATCATCCTTCCTCCACCTCGGCAATTACATGCCGGCAGGACTTCGACCCGAACGCGGTCACCTCCCGATGGTTCCTGCCGAGAACGGAGGCACGGTCGGCCGTGTGCGCATCGTCGGCGGGAGCGGGCAGGTGACGCTCTACAACGGCAGCTCACTCATGACGTTCTACGCCTCTCTCACATTCCCCACTGATGACTTCGCGCCAGCGATCCCACCCGGCTCGGCAGCCTGACAGGAGCACAACCATGGACGCGTATCGAACCTGGTCAGATGAAGCGCTAGATGAACATCGCAGATCGATTCTGAACGAGCAGGAGCGGCGGGCGAACCTCGCCGCGATCCCGGAGCAGATCAAGTCGCTCGCGAAGGTGTACCGGGAGGGTGGCGGAGATGAGGCGGCGCTGACAGACGCGCTAACCGCTCCCGAGGACGCGTTCGACGGCGGCTTCGACCTGTACGACGTGGATGAAGAAACCATCCCGCACTGACCCATTCACGACTGTCCGGCCCCGGCATCGTCGGGGCCTTTCCTATGCCCGAAAGGGGAACCCATGTCGACCTTCGACAAGCTCGTCGGAGCCACCGCTGAGGGCGTGCTCCCGCCGGCTGTAATGGCACACCTCGCGACGCCGGAGGAGACCGGGATCGCGTCATCCCAGAGCGTCGAGCACTGGGTATCCCCTAGCGGTGACAACGAGACCGGCGACGGCACGGAATCTAACCCGTACCGCACCATCACCTACGCCGCTCAGCAGATCCCGGACCACGTACGGCTGACCCACCATCACCGCATCATCCTCCACCCCGGCGAATACCCGGAGGACGCGAGAATCGCGAACAAGATCGCGAACGGAATCATCACGGTCGGTGGGGCCACTGCTGAGCGCGATCTGTACCGCGTGCGCACGATGACCGTAGATCGAGTCCTTGGGCAACTCCAGCTCGAGAACATGGTCTCGACCGTGAACGACACCCCGGGGGAGCGGTCCTTCGAGTTCCGCGCATCGGGGCCGATGATGTTCGCAACCAACCTCGCGTGCACACCAGATGCCGGCGGACCCCTTGGGGAGACCCGTGGGTTCCTCGCGGACTACGGCTCGATCGTGCGAGTCTCTGGCTGCGACTTCAGCGGGAAGCGGTACGGAATCCGCTCCAACTACCAGTCCCAGGTGTACCTCACCTCATCGAACACCGGGACCGGCAACGACATCGGAATCGCGGCGCGGTGGGGCGCAGCATTGAGTGCGAACTACGGTGGCCTGCCCACAGGGAACACCCCGATGAGCACCAACAGCGGCGGAGTCATTTCGCTCGGCCACGGCCAGGTGCTCGGCGACATCGACGAGACCGGGCTGATCGCGCACGACAGCTACCGCGACCAGGGCGTGACGTCGAAGACGTGGCTCGCCTCCCGCGACACGATCCCCTCGAACTGGATCCCGGACGCAGACATTCCTTCCGGCTCCACGGTCCGATTCCGTTTCCGCGCCCCCTCGGACAATGTCGAGTACCGGGTGAGTCTCGACTGGCTTGCTCGCATCCATCTGACCGGGGCACAGGCCGCTGAGACGCGAACGACCCTGTTCATGCGCGGCAACGCATTCACGCTGAACAACACGGCCGTAATCCAGTCGGAGGGGATGGGTTCTCAGCCGGTCGCGTTCTCGACGAGAGGCAGCAACCTCGACTTCTACGTCGACATCATGGGGGCGAGGGCACAGCGGGGCGAATGGTCCGCCCGAATCAAGATCGACTCGTCACTGGGCAAGGTCCCGATCCTAGCCGAAGCGCAGCTGCTCTGACCCGAAGGAGATCCCACCGTGGAGGAAGAAACTCAGCCGCCTGTCATTCCAGAACCGACCGTGGTGCCCGACGAGGACCCTGGCCCCGCCGTGGGCGGGTGGAACGACACGCCGGTATCGGCTGACCGCATCGACGTGTCCACCGAACCGATCGTCGTGGGAGACCCCGACGGCGACCGAATCGAGATCGCTCAAGAGGCGTTCGAGGGTCAGCCCGGCGCGGCGTTCCACTCCGCAGCGGGCGTCGCCGCGCTCGGTGCCCCTATCGACTGGATCGCGGACATGCCGTCCGTCGCTCCGGGTGGGATCGGGCTGTTCGGCGGCGACAGGATCAACGCATCGGGTCGCGTGTATGCCGGGCCGGGCGACGCGATCCTTCACGCCCGCACCACGAGTGGCCAGCAGGCATGGCTCCGGACACTCGGCCACGACATCGAGGTAGTGGTCGCTGACGGTGTCCACACCGCGTCAGTCCTCATGAATTCGCAGGTTGTCTCGGTCACGGGTGGCCGAATCGAATTCGCCGCCCCGGATGGTGTCTGGATCAACGGCACCCGCATCGACTGACTGCAACACCCCTCGGGTCGCTCTACCGAGAGCGGCCCTCCTCATGCCCGCACACCGGGCGAACGGAGCACCACGATGGCCACCTCGACGCAGACTATTGCTGGCGCACCGTCAGGCCATCACCGAAAGTCCGTATTCGCCACTCGTCCTGGCCGCGCACCACCGTCACCGATACGTCGCCGATGGACGTGACGTAGCTGCTCACGATCCCGAGTGGCACGCTGCGCCGAGGTGCGATGAGTGTGACTAGGCGTGGTCGCTGGAGGCTGGATTCGGCGACGAGTCGCGTGCTCGGCCGCATCGTCTTCCACTTCGTACCGATCCACCCATCTAGCGAAGATTCCGCCGCGACGTCTCGCCGCAATGTTGACCCCCGGCCCAGCCAGTACATGAGGAGTTCGGATGTTTGGCCGACCAAGCGGTACCCGTTATCGAGCATGCGGACCTGCAAGTCCGGCTCAACGTGCCAATGTTGCCTGATTTGCTGACCGACTGCGGGATCGGCTGAGTCGATAACGATCCAGCAGTCGGGGCCGGGGAGATAGATAATCCGACGGCGAACATCGGCAGTCCCGTATCCGTGGTCCTTCAGACTGAAGTCGTGAGCGTCCTCGGAGATGCTGTGGCTAGCGAGCTCGACCGGGGCGTTGGAGATGTGTCTCGCTCCAACTAGGAAAGCAACGTTGTGGGCTTCGCGAGATTTGAGGTACTCCGGCTCGGGCGCGTCCCTCTGATAGCTGTGGAATCCTGAGTCGACAAGCCATGGCTGTCCGGCTGAATAGATGTGGATGCTCCCACGGTCGCGGTGAGAGTGCGCGCCAAGCTCGACCCCGTGTCGGATCACCGCATGGGACTCATCCGGCAGAGGCCGCTCCTGACCCCACCCGCTACGGCTCGTGATGAACCCGCCGTCAAAGACCGCGGCGTGCTCGGCTGGCGCATCACCTTCTTCGCCGTTGGATGCGACGAAATCCGACGCGGCTGAGTACCCCCTCCGCGCGCGTACACGAGGGGAGTCGCCGATCTGTGGCAAAGCGCCGTTGGGCATGGCGACATGCGCCAGAACGCGACCAGCGGCGGCGAGACGCTCGCGGACATCCTCGGGCGCGGTGAAACCCTCCAACTCGGCGCGCTCCCAGCCCCGTCTCCACCACGCAAGATTCAGCTGGTGGTACGCGACTGACCCTTCATCGTTCGTTCCCTGATGGTCGAACGACGACTTGAACTGCTCCCGCATCCGCGCAACTGCGGTCTCGATCGCGGAGACGTCCCGGAGCCCCGCGCCGAGAACGATTAGGCCCTGATGCTGATGGAGACCGTGGTTCTTGCCCACAATGTGCGACTCGTCCATGAGCCAGTCGCGATGATATTCGAGCAACTCCACGAACCAGTCGTCATCACCGCTAACGAAGGGGATGCCGAGGGCCAGCTGGATTGCGCGGTTGCCGTCGGCCATGTCCTTCCATGCGAAGTCCGACTTGGACGCGGACGCGGGCACGTTCGCCTCGCCCCATGAGCGGACGATTCGGATCCATTCTGCGCGGGCTTCGTTGTCGCCCTCTAGCGCAGCCCATCGCAGCGGGTTCAGCCATCGGAGTGTGTGGTGCTGAAACCTCCAGTTCCGGTCACTGAACGGGTCGGCCGTCCAGTTCGTCGTGTCACCGGTCCAAACCGGCTGCGGCGGAAGAGAAAGACCTCCGTTGCGCAACAGAGCCATCAAGGCGTCCTGGTTGCGGGGACGCTCATACGACACACCAATGGAATGGCGGCCCGTAACCGTCGCGTCTAGGTCGGCAACTGACAAAGGTTCAGGCGGTGGCGGCATTTTCCTAGTTTACGGCCGCACTGGAAGCGGGCCGCTCCGACGCTCTCATCCCGGATCCACTGCGCACGGCATGGGCTTCACCGGGCCTGTATGCGGTCCAGGATCGCGTGCAGGCCCTCGTCGTTGGCGTCCGGATCACCAATGAAGTACGCCAGCGCTTCATCCTCATACTCCTCGCACTGCTCCGGGGTGAGGGTCATGGCGCGAGTCCCGAGCAGGTCGGTCATGTCGTCTCTCATGCGCACGAGCCTACCGAACACCCCCACACCGGGGAGACAGGAGCACCACCATGGCCGACGACCTCGCATTCACCTGACCCTGCACGATCCCCTTACAGCCCTCGAGACCACACGGTCCGGGGGCTTTTTCATGCCCGGATCCCGGGCGGAAGGAGTCACCATGTCCAGCAACCGTGAAATCCAGATCGCACGGGTCGTCGACGTCGCCCAGGGAGAGGTGTCGCGGTCGCCCGCGGAGCACCCCCGGGGCTCGAACATCACGAAGTACGGCAGGTGGTACGGCATGAACGGCGTGCCCTGGTGCGCGATCGGTGTCACCTGGGTCATGGCGCAGGCCGGGCTCGACGTCGGCATCTACGGCCCCCGCACCGCCTGGGTCCCGGACTACCGCGTCTGGGGCCGCGCGCGCGGCCGCTGGTCCGTGGGGAAGTCGGACGTGCGCGTCGGCGACATCATGACCTTCCGCGGCGGGAAGCACGTCGAAATCGTGGTGCGCACCTCCGGCAAGCGGTTCTGGTGCGTCGGGTTCAACACCTCGTGGCGAGGCCAGGGCGGCAGCTTCGCCGACGGCGTGTTCGTCGCGGAGAACGAGCGCACGCACGACACGGTCGACGGCACCCTGCACCCGTTCTACGGCGTCACCGAGGGCATGGTGAAGCTCGCCCAGGAGACCGTCGGTGGCATCAAGGTCGACGGGGATCTGGGTCCGAAGACCATGGCCGCGATCAAGTCCTGGCAGCGGTCGAAGGGCCTCGCCGCCGACGGGATCCCGGGCGCGGACACCTACCAGACGATGAAGGGCGGGGGAGTGGCGATCCCGTCGATCCCCTCGGGCGGGACCAGCGTCCCGGCCCCGAAGCCCAAGCCCTCGCTCAAGCCGGCGGCGAAGGCTCCCGCGTTCCCGCTCCCGCGCCGGAAGGGTGCCATGTTCTTCTACGGGCCCGCCGACGGTCCGAAGACGTCGGTGTCGGGCATGGGGCTGAACACCGCAGTGCCCGCCGACGTGGTCAAGGTCGGAGGCCGCTGGCGCTCCAACGGGCTCATGAAGTGGCAGCGGCAGATGCGCGAGCGCGGCTACAACCTCGCCGTCGACGGCCGGTTCGGGAACGAGACGGAGCGGATCGTGCGCTACTTCCAGCAGCTCGTCGGCCTGACCGTCGACGGCAAGATCGGTCCGGCGACCTGGTCCGCGGCCTGGAAAGAGCCGGTGAGGTGATGCGGACGACGCCGTACCCGGTGCCTCCGTCCCGCTCGTGGACGGTCACCGCTCTGCTCACGTACGGGGCGCTCGCGCTGGCGGGCGGCATCGTGCTGTACGTGGTGGCCTCGTCCGGGCAGCCCATCGAGGGCTGGGTCGTTCTCGGCATCTGGGGCGGCCTGACGTTCCCTTCCGCGCTCGCATGCGTCTGGGGCGTCGCCCGGGATCGGTACCGGTGGGAGTGGATGGGGTGCTGGGGCATCGTGATGGGCACAAGCGTCTATCTCGCCGTGACCGCGATGGGCGTGCTCGCCGCGGACACGGAGACCATCATCGCCAGCGCTCCGACCCTGCTGTTCTTCGTCTACGGCCTCGGCCGGACCCTCGGCCGCGCGATCGTCTTGTCCCTGATCGACCTCGAGGCACGCCGTCGAGTGGTCGCCACGCGGACCGGGGAGATTCCGGAGGTGCCCGTGGATGAGTACTGAGATTTGGGTCGCGATCATCGGTGCGATAGCGCTGATCGCCGCTCCCGCCATCAAGCACTTCGTCCAGCTGCGGGAGTCCCGCATGCAGGGCGTCAAGTCGGAGGACGTGCAGACCCAGCCGCCGGCCCCGGACCCTTCCGGGGGTCTCATCGACCGGCTGGAGCGGCGGCTGGACAAGGTCGAAGCCCGCCTCGCAGTCGTCGAGGAGGAGCTCACTACGGAGCGCACGCTGAAGTGGCTGTTGGTCCGCTACGCACAGACCCTCCTCGACCACTTCTCCCGCGCGCTCGGAACGCAGGGGGCACCCGCCCCACCTGACCCCATCCGCCACTACTTTCCATCGCACTTCCCGTCCCGAGAGGATTCCTCGTGAACACGTACCGCAAGCCCGGCCCCGCACAGATCCGCTACCCCTGGCGGTCCACGCTCCGCACCGTCCTCTGGGCGATCGTGGCGTTCGCGGCCATGGCTCCGCTGATCTACACCGCGGCGACTCAGCAGGAGCCCGGGCAGGCTGTCGGATGGGTCGCGTCCGCCCTCGCGATCCTCGCCGCCGTGCAGCGCGTCATGACGCTGCCGATCGTCGACGAGTTCCTGCGGCGCTACCTGCCGTGGCTCGCGGCGACGCCCAAGGACGACGCGGGCGTCTACGAGGTGCGGAACGACAGCGGCCGTCCCGAGACCGTCCTCACCGCCGAACAGGCAGAGAAGCTCCGGCGGATCACCAACGACGACGAGCAGCCCTGACCCCTGGCGCGCGAGCGGCCCTCTCCCATCGCGGGAGGGGGCCGCTTCGTCGTCTCCGGGGTCAGGCCGGGCCGGAGCGCTTCGTCTCCCAGTCTTCCTGTGCTGAGATGATCGCGTCCTGGATCGCCTCGAGCTCGGTCGTGACATGGTCGGCGTCCATGAACTCGTTCATCTTCGCGACTACGTCGAGGAGTGCGGTGTACGCCCACAGCGGTTCATCCTGGATGATCGCTTCGGCGGTGCGGCCCCATTGATAGCCGCGCTGGTACCCGGAGGTGTAGTCGTTCATCGTCGTCGCTTTCGGTCGTTCGGTGGGGGTGGCTCGATGGTACGTGCCGATGGTGACGCTCGGCGGGGGAGGCTCGGGCAGTGTCACGGGGGTTCGAACCGGGACGCCGCTTATTGGCCGGAAATGCCTTCGACTGTGGTGCGGGAAGATGCTGGTGGGCGTCTTGAAATGCTGAACGGTCCGTCTAGAGCATGAGCGCGGCTCGTCTATTCGTCGTATCGTTGCAGGTCACGAAGCGTTCATGAAATATAGACGTCAGACCCCGGAGGTCGTAGGTTCAAATCCTGCCCCCGCTACGAAGAGGAAGGCCCGGACAGTGGAAACACTGTCCGGGCCTTCTGCCATGTCTGAGATCATGACGCCCATGACATCGCCTGCCTCTCCCGCCCCTCGCACGCTGCTGTTCATCGGCGACTCCATCACCGACTGCGGTCGGCGCGAGGATCCCCAGGAGCTGGGCCACGGCTACGTGCGCCTGCTCGCGGAGCACTTCGCCGCCCATGAGCCCACCGCCACCGTGATCAACCGAGGTATCGGCGGGGACAAGGTCGCCGACCTCGAGGCCCGCTTCGGCACCGACTGCCTCGACCACGCCCCGCACATGGTCACGATCTACGTCGGCGTGAACGACGCCTGGCACCGCTTCACGCGCGGTGAGCACATCAGCGACGAATCCTTCGAGCAGGGCTACCGGCACCTGCTCGAGCAGCTCGCCGCGACCGTGCCCGGCGCACCAGTGCTGATGATCGTGCCCTTCGTCGCGGATATCGATGGGCAGGCCGCGCAGATCCATAGCGACCTCGACGGCAAGGTCGCGATCATCCGTTCTCTCGCGCAGGAGCACGGGCACCGGATCGTGGACCTCGAGCAGATGCTCGCCATGGCGCTCGCTGCCGGTCATACCGCGCACAGCATCGCGGAGGACGGCGTGCACCCCACCCCGCCCGGGCACCGCCTGATCGCCGACGCCTGGCTCGACGCGGCAGGGCGCTGAGCAGGCGCCGGGTCAGCCCAGCGGCCCGGTCACGTCCACCGAGAGGAACCCGCGCCGGAAGCTGCGGGCATCGAGCACCAGCAGCTGCTCGGGGCGCCAGGGGTTGCGCAGGTGCACGTGTCCGCTGCGCGCGTCCGCACCGACCACCGCGAACACATGGTTGCGCGGCAGCGGACCGGCAGCGGTGGGCACCCGGGAGCTGAGCGGATGGGTGGAGGCGGCGATCGCACGCCCCTCGTCGCGCCAGGCGATGATCTGCGCGGCGCTCGGCATCCGCAGCTGCGAGCGCGCCCGCTCGCCCAGCAGGATCTCGAAGCCGAAGCGCGCGACGCCGCGCTGCAGGAAGCGGTAGTCCCCGGCCACATGGGCGGCGATCGCCTTCTCGAGCACGCCCACCCAGCCCGGGTTCGCGCCGTCCCGTCGGCCGTACAGGAAGCTTCCCCGCTCATCCACCGGCAACCGCCGGTCCACCCGGATCGGTTCCGTCAGCGCCGGCAGCCGCACCGCGACGATGCCGTCCTGCTCGGGGGAGAGGAGAGCACGCAGCCGCTCCGGTGCGGTCTCGTGGATCGCGAGCATCGAGGCCATCACCCAGCAGTCGCCGAGCCGGCCCTGACGGGGCCTCAGCAGCCGTGGAGGGGTGAGCGGCCCGCGGTCCTCCTTGAGCGCGGTGGCGTGCGGACCGGGCGGGAGGTGATGCAGACCGTGGGAGGTGTCCGACCCGGTCGTCGCCGCACCAGAATCCAGCGCCCCGAGACGCGCATCGCGCGCCCGCCCGGTGAGGGCGAGCGCGCGAAAGGTGCGGCGCCAGGTGCGCAAGCGCGGGCGGGAGCTGGTCACGAGGAGCGCCGCCCGGTCGTCATGGCGAGGTTCAGTGCGCCTCGGCCGCGACGATCTGCTGGCCGGTGCGCTCCATGACCTCATGGAACCAGGGCTGGGAGATGTCGAAGGACTTGTGGCCGGCGACACGCTCGAACTCGACCGCGCGCAGCACGTTCCCCTGCTCCTCGTCATGGCCGACCAGGCCCGAGCCGCCCTCGAGGGCGGTCTGGACCGCGAAGTCGGTCATCGACTTGATCAGGCGGATGTCCTCGGGGTTCGCCGCCGCGGAGCGGGAGAAGTAGCCCGACTTCTGGACCATGACCTTCTCCGCGCCGAGCTTCTCGGCGAACTGCTTCGCGAACCACTGGCCGGGGTTGATGGTGTCGATCTTGACGTGGCCGAAGGGATCCTTCTCCGGCTCCTCGCCGCGGGCCTGCATCTCGGCGACGATCTCGGGGATGCCCGCGCCCTCGGACAGGAAGATGTTCACGCAACCGGCGTCGTCCATGACGGCCTTGAGACGCTCGGCCTCGGCGTCGATGTCGAGCTTCAGCTCGGGCAGGTATACGGCGTGGACGTCCCAGCGCTCGGCGCGGTGGCCGATCCCGGGCAGCCACTCCTGCTTCGAGTGCCAGTCCTGGTAGTACTCCGCCGCCTGCGCGGTGAGGTAGCCGCAGGCGCGGCCCATGATCTCGTGGATGATCAGCATCTTCGGGTTCGAGCCGTGCTCGGCGATGATGTTCTGTGCGAAGACGCTGGTCTGTTCCGCGGCGGACTTCGCGCCGAGCGACTGACGGATCGGCACGATGTCGTTGTCGATCGTCTTCGGCAGGCCGACGACCTGCAGCTCGTGGCCGTTGTCGTGCAGGAACTTCGCGAGGTCCGCGGCGGTGGTGTTGGTGTCGTCGCCGCCGATGGTGTGCAGCACGTCCACACCGTCGTCCTTGAGCTTGTTCGCGGCGACCTCGAGGGCGTTCTCGCCCTCCTGGATCAGCCCGCGCTCGACCAGATCCTTGGTGTTGGTGAGCTTCACGCGGGAGTTGCCGATGGGGGAGCCGCCGTAGTTGTGCAGCAGGCCGGCCTTCGCGCGCACCTCGTCATCCACCACCAGCTTCTCGCCGGAGAGCAGGCCCCAGTAGCCGTGCTTGTAGGCGATGATCTCGACGTCCGGCACCAGCTCGGTGTACCGCTCGATGAGGCCGCCGACGGCGGAGGACAGGCACGGGGCATAGCCACCGGCGGTCAGGAGTGCGACGCGCTTGACGGTCATGGAGAGGGGGTCCCTTCACGGTTGGGGTCACGACGCCCCGAGTCTACCGAGGAGAGCTGGACGACCGTCGCCGCACGGCCCGCCGTGGACGCCTCGTCGGCCGACCGTGGGCAGTGCCCGCTCCTCGCAGGCTCGGGGCTCGGTCGTCGCGCGGTCGGGGCTCAGTCGTCGCGGGCGGCAAGGGCTTCGAGGATCTGCTCGTGGAGGTGTCCGTTGGTGGCCACCGCATCCCCTCCGAAGGGACCGTCCTCACCGGCCAGGGAGGTGAAGCGGCCGCCGGCCTCGGTGACGATGGGGGCCAGTGCCGCCATGTCGTGCAGTGCCAGCGCCGGCTCGCAGGCGGCGTCCACCGCACCCTCGGCCACCAGCATGTACGACCAGAAGTCGCCGTAGGCACGGGTGCGCCAGAAGCGCTGCATGAGGTTCAGCATCTGCGGGAGCCGGTCGCGCTCGGCCCAGCCGTGCAGCGAGGAGTAGGAGAGCGAGGCCTCCTCGAGCGAGCTCACGGAGGAGACCTGCAGACGGGAGGCGTTGTTGATCCGCGACCCCGTCCAGGCTCCGGCGCCCTCGCCGCCCCACCAGCGACGGTTCAGGGACGGCGCCGAGACCAGGCCCACCACGGGGCGTCCGTCCTCGACGAGGCCGATGAGGGTGCCCCAGACAGGGACCCCGCGCACGAAGTTGGCGGTGCCGTCGATGGGGTCGATGACCCACTGCCGCGGTGAGGAGCCGGTGGTGCCGAACTCCTCTCCGATCACCTGGTCCCGGGAGCGGGAGCGGGAGAGCTGGGAGCGCACCAGCTGTTCGGCGGCGCGATCGGCGTCGGTGACCTCGGTGAGGTCGGGCTTGGTGGAGACCTCGAGGTCCTGCGCTTTGAAGCGGGACATCGTCAGCTGGTCCACGGCATCGGCGAGCACATGGGCCAGGCGCAGGTCATCGGCGTATCGACTGGACATGCGCACACCCTACGGTCCGGGAAGGCATGCTCCGGGGAACGACGCGGGCCGGGCGCCGCAGCGCTCAGCTCTCCCAGGGATCGTTCTTGCGCAGTGCGACCGCGAGACGCCGATAGGAGCGCAGGCGGGCGGGGCCGGCGCTGCCGGCTCCGCCGCTGTCCACCTGGTCATCCAGTGCGCAGTCGGGGGCATCCTCGAGATGGGTGCAGCCGCGAGGGCACTTCTCTGCGAGATCCGCGAGGTCCGCGAAGGCCTCGAGCAGCTCGTCCGGATCCACGTGCCCCAGCCCGAAGGAGCGGACGCCCGGGGTGTCGATCACCCAGCCGTCGTCGTCCGGCAGCGGCATCGCGAGTGCTGAGGACGAGGTGTGCCGGCCGCGGCCGGTGACGTCGTTGACCACGCCGATGGCGCGATCCGTGCCCGGCACGAGGGCGTTCAGCAGGGTCGACTTGCCCACGCCCGAATGGCCGATGAGCACGCTGACGCGGCCGGCCAGACGCTCCCGCAGCGCCTCCAGTCCCACGATCTCGTCAGCCGAGGGATCCGCGAGGTCCGCTCCGTCGGCACCGTCGGCACCGTCGGCACCATCGGCACCATCGGCACCATCAGCACCCTCAGCGGCGGCCGCGCCATCCGCAGCTTCTGCCGGGGTCGCCCGGTGGGTGACCACGTGCTCCAGCCCGAGCGGGGCGTAGGTGGTGAGGAAATCGTCGGGGGAGCGCAGATCGGACTTCGTGAGCACCAGCAGCGCATCGATCCCGGCGACATAGGCCGCCACCAGACAGCGATCGATCATGCCGCCTCGCGGCTCCGGGTCTGCGACGGCGGTGACCATCACCATCAGGTCCACGTTCGCGACCAGCGGACGCTCGGTGGGGTCGTCGTCATCGGCGCTGCGGCGCAGGAAGGAGCTGCGCTCCTGGATCCGCACGATCCGGGCCAGGGAGCCGTCGCGCCCGGAGGTATCGCCCACCAGACCCACCAGGTCCCCGGGGACGATGGGGGAGCGGCCCAGCTCCCGGGCGCGCATAGCGGTCACCGCACGCTCCTGCGAGGTGCCCTCGGCCAGGACGGTCCGCCACCGCCCGCGGTCCACGGAGACCACGCGGGCGGTGACGGCATCCTCATGCTTGGGACGGTCCTTGGTGCGAGGGCGCGAGCCCCGGCGCGAGGGCCGGACGCGGACGTCGCTCTCGTCGTACTCGCGGGAGGAGCGGCTCACGCGTCGTCCGCCGCCGGCTCCGGATGCAGCATCGACAGCCACATCCCCACGAAATCGGGAAGCGTCTTCTGCGTGGTGCCGATGTCGACCACCCGCAGCTCCGGCACCCGCAGGCCGATGATCGCGCCGGCCGTCGCCATGCGATGGTCCTCGTAGCTCTCGAAGATCTCGCCCTTCAGCTCACCGGGGTGGATCTCCAGGCCGTCCTCGAGCTCCACGGTGCGGGCACCGATCTTGGTCAGCTCCGTGGACAGCGCCTTCAGCCGATCGGTCTCGTGGCCTCGCAGATGGGAGACGCCCGTCAGCCTCGAGGGGGAGTCGGCGAGGGCGCACAGAGCGGCCATCGTGGGCACCAGCTCGCCGACGGCGGACATGTCGGCGTCGATCCCGCGCAGCTCCCCGGTGCCGCGCACGCACACCGTGCTGTCCTCCCGCCAGACCTCGCCGCCCATCTGGGCGAGCAGATCGCGGTAGGCGTCCCCCGGCTGGGTGGTGGTCGCCGGCCAGTCGTCCACCGCGATGACACCGCCGGTGGCCATGGCCGCGGCCAGGAAGGGGCCGGCGTTGGAGAGGTCCGGTTCGATCGTGACGTGCACCGGCCGGATGTCGCCGCGCCGGACGGTCCAGGCCGGTCGGCCCTGGTCGTCGAGCTGGTGCGAGGCTTCGACGCCGGCCTGCTCGAGGGTCGCCACGGTCATCTCGATATGGGGCAGCGAGGGCAGCACGTCACCGATGTGCACGACCTCCACGTCCGCTTCGGCGCGCGCCGCGACCAGCAGCACGTTGGAGATGAACTGGCTGGATGCCGAGGCGTCCACCTCTATGCGGCCACCGGCGAGACGGCCCGTGCCGTGCACGGTCAGCGGCAGCCGGCCCGGCTCGCCGTGCTCGGTGACCTCCACACCCTGCTGACGCAGCACCTCGATGACCGCGTCCATCGGGCGGTGCAGCGCGGGCTCGTCGCCCGTGAAGTGGACATCCCCGTGGTGGAGCGCCGCGAGCATCGGCACGAAGCGCATCACGGTGCCGGCGAGACCCGTGTGGATCTCCACCGGCTCGGCCGGATGCTCACCGGGAGGCGGCAGCGGGGTCACATGCAGCTCCCCGTCCTGCACCTCCAGCACCGCGCCCAGCCGTTCGAGCGCGTCCCGCATCAGGCGGGTGTCGCGCGAGACCAGCGCGCCACGGAGCACGGAGGGCTCCGTGGCGGCGGCGGCCAGCAGCATCCAGCGAGCGGTCAGGGATTTCGACCCCGGAACCCGTACCAGTGCATCGACCGGACGGTCGGCGACCGGGGCGGTCCACAGCACCTCGGAGGCCATGCTCTCAGCCTCGCTGGTCGGCGAGCTGCTTCTGCGCGGTCGCGACCGCTCCCTTCGCCTTCTTCTCCAGCGTGCCGGCCCGCTTCTCGAGCTCGCGCTGCTTGGCGGCGGCCTTCTTCTGGCTGCGCTCGACGAACTTGTTCGCCCGGTAGCCGAGCGAGGGGCGACCGTCGTGGTCGACCGCCGCGAGCAGCACGCCGCCCAGCAGGCCGGCGTCGCTGAGGATGGACTGGACCTCCTGGGTCAGCTCCTCCCCGCGCAGCTCCCAGACCTTCTTGCGTCCCGCCCAGCCGACGGAGGTGGTGGCCAGCAGGGCCACCGCGGCGGCGCGGGGGTAGCGGTTGGTGGCGTACAGCAGACCAGCACCGGCGGCGACGGCACCGGCGGCGCGCACCACGGTGCGGGCATCCACGAAGCCCGGGGCGGCGCTCTTGGTGAGGGCCGAGTCGACGGCGTCGAAGGCCTGCGGGTAGACATCGATCTCCCGCTCGGGGCGGAGCGCGGTGCGCACGCCCTCGAAGATGAAGGGGGCGGCGAGCAGGGGTCGTGCGATGCGACGGACCAGGGCCATGGTGTCCTCACGTTCTCAACGGTGTCAGGAGGTCCGGTGGCCGGCCATGTCGGCCAGTTCACCGGCGACCAGACTACCGCCCGGGGAACATTCGTCGTGCCGGTCGCGTTGAAGGGCATGGTGCGGCGCTCCGCCGGCACCGCTCGCGGGCCGCGCTGTGGCCCGTGAGCACGCGTGAAGAGATGCCGGCTGCCGCCGGGTGAGGGGTTGCCTGTGACCGTCGACGTGCTCGATCGCGCTCCGACCCGGCCCTGTGGCGTAGGTTGGAGGGCGATGACCCGAACACACTCCGCCCTGAGCCCCGATGCGGGCCTGCCGGGCCCCGAGCTCTCCGAGCAGGGACCGGCCGTCGGCGACGGCCCGGACTTCGACTTCGAAGCCGAGGCGCTCTCCCATCTGGACTCCCTCTACGGCGGCGCACTGCGGATGACCCGCAACCCGCATGATGCCGAGGACCTGGTGCAGGACACCTTCGTCAAGGCGTTCCGGGCACGGGACCGGTTCACGCCGGGCACGAACATGCGCGCGTGGCTGTACCGGATCATGACCAACAACTACATCTCGATCTATCGCTCCAAGCAGCGCCGCCCGAAGGAGGCCTGGACGGAGACGGTCGAGGACTGGCAGCTGGCAGAGGTCGCCGGGCACACCAGCACCGGGCTGCGCTCCGCGGAGACGGAGGCGCTGGACCACCTGCCCGACTCCGCGGTCAAGGATGCGCTCGGCGAGCTGCGCGAGGACTACCGCATGGCGGTCTATCTCGCGGATGTCGAGGGCTTCGCCTACAAGGAGATCGCCGAGATCATGGACACCCCGATCGGGACCGTGATGTCCCGTCTGCATCGGGGACGCCGCCAGCTGCGGGAGAGGCTCTCCGACTACGCCTACCGCAGCGGCTTCCTGCGGGAGGACCCGCAGGCGGGCGGCGCTGCGACCGACGACACGACGACCGGACCGATGGACCGGGAGGGGGAACGATGAGGCAGGACGATCCCAGGGGCCGTGCAGAGCCGGGGCAGCGCGATCTGCGGTACGGGCTCGAGGAGGCGCTCGACGGCGAGCTGCCGCCCGAGCTCGTCGAGCGGATGCAGCGCCACACCGACGACTGCTCCGAATGCGCCGAGGAATGGGAGCAGGTGCGCAGGATGAAGGAGCTGGTGCGCCGCAGCTGTGCGGATCAGGCTCCCTCGGATCTGCGCGAGCGGATCGCCGTGCAGTGCCGCACGGTCTCCGTGACCCGCACCGAGGCCGACGGCACCTCCGTGCGGATCACCCGCACCTCGAGCACCCGCCGCGAGTTCCCCGCTCCCTGACTCCGGGTTCCCGGAACCCCGCTCCCGGAACGGAACGCGCATGACGAAGGGCCACTCCCGCAGGGGAGTGGCCCTTCGTCATGCCGCTCGAGGCGACGTCACGGTCAGCTGTTGGGGCGCTTGCCGTGATTCGCGCCGTTCTTGCGGCGAGCCTTGCGCTTGCGTCCTCGCTTGCTCATCACGATCTCCTTCCTTCGCCCGGATGACCAGACGATTGTGCCATACCGGGCCGGCACGACGCCGTCCGGGTGAGGGTCCGTGCGGGGGTGAGTCGGAGGTCACCAGGCAGTCGAAGCTGCCCGGCACGTCACGATCCGACCCCGCACGATGCGCTCAGGAGGAGGTGCCCAGCCAGCGGCCGAAGCCGCCGTGGAGCACCAGCCAGGCGATCAGACCGTAGCCGGTCTGCCCGGGGTGATCTCCGGTGGAGCGGACGAGGTCCGACTCCCACTGCTCGTGACCGACCAGTCCGCCGACCGTGTCGACGTAGGGGATCCGGCGGCGCGAGCAGACGTCCTCGAAGGCCCCGGACAGCTCGCGCACGGCCTGGGTGGTCCCCGCATCCCGGCTGGGGGCGGGACCCACGACGAAGGCGGGGATCCGCAGCCGCTCCAGACCGTCGAGCACCTTGGCGAGGTTGAGCCTCGAGCGCGCCAGGGACAGCCCTGACTCGATGTCTGCGTGGCCCATCGCGAGCACCACCCGGTGGTCGACGGACCCGTCGGCCTGCCCCTCCGTCGAGAAGCGGCGCTGCACGTCCTCGTCCCAGCGGTCCGCGAGCTCCGCGGAGGTCTCCCCGGGCAGTGCGGCGCTGAACACGTCGATGCGGCAGTCCGCACCCTGCTCGCTGGCCACCGCGCGACCGAGCCAGCCCAGCGCCCGTGCATCACCGACCCCGGCGAGGAGCTCGTCACCGAGCGCGATGATCCGGATGCGGGACTCCGGTGTCGGGGCGGGCGTCATGGGCACGGTGGGCACCGGGACCTCCTGGACGGGGACGGGGGACGACAACTGTCTCACGGCGACGCGGGTCAGGGGCGAACCCATGACCCGCGTCCGATGCTCAGACCTCGAAGGCCCGGTCCAGCAGATCCTCCTGCTCGACCTTGTGGGTCGCATTGGATCCGGTGGCCGGCGAGGCCGAGGCGGGACGAGCCACGACCCGCAGGGTGCGCCCCACCTCGACGGCGAAGTTCAGCGCCATGAAGCTCCAGGCACCCTGGTTCTGCGGCTCCTCCTGGACCCAGGTCAGCGTCGCCTCCGGGTAGTCGCCCAGGACGGCCTGCAGCTGCTCGGTGGGCAGCGGGTAGAGCTGCTCGACCCGGACGATCGCGGTGTCCGTCGCGCCGGTCTTCTCGCGCCGGGCGACGAGGTCCCAGTAGACCTTTCCGGAGGTGAGCAGCACCTGCTTCACCCCGGAGGGATCCACGGTCGTATCCGGCAGGACCGGCTCGAAGGTCCCGGAGGTGAAGTCCTCGACCGCGCTCACCGCCGCCTTGTTGCGCAGCATCGACTTCGGGGTGAACACGATCAGCGGCTTCTTCGGCTCGGTGAGCGCCTGCTTGCGCAGCAGGTGGAAGTAGCTCGCCGGCGTGGAGGGGGCCGAGACCCGCATGTTGTTCTCCGCGCAGAGCTGGAGGAACCGTTCGATGCGGGCGGAGGAGTGGTCCGGTCCCTGACCCTCGTAGCCGTGGGGGAGGAGCATGACGACGCTCGAGTGCTGGCCCCACTTCTGCTCGGAGGCGGAGATGAACTCGTCGATGATGGTCTGCGCGCCGTTGACGAAGTCACCGAACTGCGCCTCCCACAGCACCAGCGACTGCGGGCTCTCGACCGAGTAGCCGTACTCGAAGCCGAGTGCCGCGAACTCCGAGAGCGAGGAGTCGTAGACGTTGAAGCGGGCCTGCTCGTCCGAGAGGTAGGAGAGCGGGGTCCAGGTGTCGCCGTTCTCGTGGTCGATCATCACGCTGTGACGCTGGACGAAGGTGCCGCGCCGCGAGTCCTGGCCGGCCAGGCGCACGCGATGGCCATCCATCAGCAGCGAGCCGAAGGCGAGCAGCTCGCCATAGGCCCAGTCCACGTTCCCCGAGGTGCTCATCTGGGTGCGGCGCTGCAGCACCGTCATCAGCTTGGGATGGACGGTGAACGAGCCCGGCACGTCGGAGTGCGCCGTGCCGATCCGCTCGAGCACCTCGGCATCGACGGCGGTCCGCGCCTCGGTCGGGGCGGTGCTGCCCTGCTGTGCGGCAGGCAGCTCCAGGCCCTGCACGTTCTCCTGTCCGGTGGCGGCACCGGTGCGCGTGGAGGCGAAGGCCTCGTCCAGGTGCTCCTGGAAGTTGCGCACCAGTCCGTCGGTCTCCTCCTCGGTGAGGTCGCCGCGCTCGATCAGCGTCTCCATGTACAGCTTGCGGGTGGAGGGCTTCTCCGCGATGAGCTTGTACATCTCCGGCTGGGTCATCGAGGGGTCGTCGCCCTCGTTGTGGCCGCGCCGGCGGTAGCACTGCATGTCGATGACGACGTCGCGGTGGAACTTCTGACGGAACTCGAAGGCGATCTCGGCGACCCGCACGCAGGCCTCGGGATCATCGCCGTTGACGTGGAAGATCGGCAGCTGCGTCGACTTCGCGACGTCGGTCGAGTAGAACGACGATCGCGAGGAGTCCGGCAGCGTGGTGAAGCCGATCTGGTTGTTGATGATCACGTGCACGGTGCCGCCGGTGCGGTAGCCGCGCAGCTCCGAGAGGTTCAGGGTCTCGGTGACCACGCCCTGGCCCGCGAAGGCCGCATCGCCATGGACGAGCACCGGCAGCACCGGGAACTCCTCGGGGCGCTCGAGGCGGTCCTGCTTCGCGCGGACGATGCCCTCGAGGACCGGGTTCACGGCCTCCAGGTGGGAGGGATTCGCGGCGAGGTAGACCTTCGTCGAGCTGCCGTCGCGCGAGACGTACTCGCCCTCGGTGCCCAGGTGGTACTTCACGTCGCCGGAGCCGAGCTTCTTGCCGTAGTTGCCCTCGAACTCCTGGAAGATCTGGCCGTAGCTCTTGCCGGCCAGGTTCGACAGGACGTTCAGCCGGCCGCGGTGGGACATGCCGATGCACACCTCGTCGAGCCCGTCGCGGGCAGCGCCGTGCAGCACGGCGTCGAGCATCGGGATGACGGCCTCGCCGCCCTCGAGGGAGAAGCGCTTCTGGCCGACGAACTTCGTCTGGAGGAAGGTCTCGAACGCCTCGGCGGAGTTCAGACGGTCCATGATGTGCGTCAGCTCGGCCTTGTCGAAGGGCCGGCGGGGCGTCTCCATCTTCCTCTGGATCCAGTCCCGTTCCTCGGGATCGGAGATGTGCATGTACTCGACGCCGATGGTGCGGCAGTACGCGTCACGCAGCACCCCGAGGATGTCGCGCAGCGACATCTCGTCCTTGCCGCCCAGGCCCCGCGTGGGGAATCGGCGGTCCAGGTCCCACAGGGTCAGGCCGTAGGTCTCGACGTCGAGATCCGGGTGGGTGCGGATCTTGTACTGCAGCGGGTCGGTGTCCGCCATCAGGTGGCCGCGCACACGGTAGGAATGGATCAGGTCCATCACCCGCGCCAGGCGCTCGGAGGTGGTGTGGCGGAACGGGTTGTCCGGCACCCAGCGGACGGGCTGGTAGGGCAGGCGCAGGGAGGCGAAGACCCGGTCGTAGAAGCCGTCCTTGCCCAGCAGCTTGTCGCCCATCCGCTTGAGGAACTCGCCGGAGGCGGCGCCCTGGATGATGCGGTGGTCGTAGGTCGAGGTCATCGTCATGACCTTCGAGACCGCGAGCTCGGCGAGGGTGGCGGGGCTCGCTCCCTGGAACTGCGCGGGGTAGTCCATCGCGCCGACGCCGACGATGACGCCCTGGCCCTGCATGAGGCGGGGGATCGAGTGGACGGTGCCGATGCCGCCCGGGTTGGTCAGCGAGACCGTGGTGTGGCTGAAGTCGTCCATCGTGAGCTTGCCGGCGCGGGCCTTCCTGACGACCTCCTCGTAGGCCTTCCAGAAGCCGTGGAAGTCGAAGCGCTGCGCGGCCTTGATGCTCGGCACCACCAGCCCGCGGGAGCCGTCGGGCCGCGGCATGTCGATGGCGAGCCCGAAGTTGATGTCCTCGCGCTTGAGCAGGAGCGGCTTGCCCTTCTCGTCGACATCGAAGCCGTTGTTCATGTCGGGGATCTCGGTGATCGCCTCGATCATGGCCCAGCCGATGAGGTGAGTGAAGGAGATCTTGCCCAGCCGGTGGCGCTGGAGGTGGTTGTTGATCACCAGGCGGTTGTCGAAGAGCAGCTTCACCGGGACGTCGCGCACCGAGGTGGCGGTGGGCACCCCGAGGGACTCGTCCATGTTGCGGGCGACCGCCGCGGCCGGGCCGCGCAGCTTGACGACCTCGGGCTCACGCAGCTCCACCGCGGGGATCTGCGCGGTGGTGGTGGGGACCTTCGCAGGACGGTCCGACGTCGTGGAGACGGCGGGAGCTGAGTCCTTGGACTCCTTCGAGTCCTTGGCTTCCGGGGAGGAATCGGCGTTCACGGCAGGGGAGTCCTTCACGGGCTGGGAGGGGGCCGCGGGAGCGGCGTCCTGGGAGGAGGGTGCGGGGTCGGCGTCCTGCTCGGACGCCTGCGATGGGGATGAGGCGGTCTCCGCGGTCTCCGCCGGCGTCATCGTCGACGTCGCGGAGGTGCCGGAGGGGGACCCGGCAGACGAGGAGTCCTCGGTCACCGAGCCCTGGGAGGAGAAGTACTCCGCCCACCTGGGATCGACGCTCGAGGGGTCCTGCTGCCACTGCTCGCGGAGTGCGTCCACGAGCCACTGATTCGGGCCGAACTCCGCGGAGTCGGAGTCCTGTGTCTGCTGTGACACTCTGAGATCGCCAGCCTTCTCACGGTCGAGAGATACGGAATGGTGCCAGCCTAGCGGCAGGACGCGCCCCTCGTGTCCGCTCCTTCGTGCCGGGACCGGCCATGACGCCGCGAGGTGCGCGATATCACGTCGTGATCTGGGGGTCCGGCAGCATCACTCGGATCAGGGAGGAGCGCCCCTCGTGCGCGACCTCGCTGCGGGGGTCGTCGAGGACCTCGATGGTGCCGCCGTGCAGCCCCACCGCCCAGCGCGCGATCGCCAGTCCCAGACCGGTCCCGCCGGAGGAGTCGGCATAGCCGCCCCGCTGGAAGCGCTCGAACACCCGGGCGCGGTCCTCCTGAGCGATGCCGGGGCCCTCGTCGTGGACGTCGATGTGGACGCCCTCGTCCTTCGCGGCGCGCGCCGCGGAGACGTGGATGCGTCCGCCGGCGGGGGAGTGGCGGGCGGCGTTCTCGAGCAGGTTGTGGATGACCTGGTGCAGGCGCGCGGCATCGGCGGGAACCGAGAGATCGGCGGGCTCGACGTCGATGATCCAGCGCACGTCGCGGCCGCCCGAGGCGAGAGCCGCCGCATCGACCACCTCGTGGAGGAAGGGAGTGAGCTCGACCGGTTCGAGATCGAGGTCGACCACTCCCGCGTCGAGACGCGAGAGGTCCAGCAGATGATCCACCAGCTGGGAGAGCCGCTCCGTCTCGGTGAGCGCCACCTCGAGCGCCGCCGGATCCGGCTCCGTCACCCCGTCCACGAGGTTCTCCAGCTGGGCGCGCAGCCCGGCGACGGGGGTGCGCAGCTCGTGGGAGACGTTCGCGACCAGGTCCCGCCGCATGCGGTCGGTCTGCTCGAGCTCGGAGGCCATGGTCGAGAACGCCGAGGCCAGCTGACCGACCTCGTCGGCGCTGGTGGTCCGGACGGTGCGGCTGTAATCGCCGCGAGCCATCGCGCGGGCCACTCCGGTCATCTCCCGCAGCGGGGAGGTCATGCCGCGCGCGAGCACCTGGGTGAACACGAGCGCTGCGAGCACCACCAGTGGCAGCGCCAGCAGCGGCGCGATTCCTGCCCGGATGCTCAGCTGGGTGAGCAGAGCCGCGACCGTGACGCTCGCCGCGACCAGGACTCCGAGCTTGACCTTGAAGGAGCGGAAGCGATCCAGGGGGCGGACGTCCAGGCGTTCAGGAACTCGGCGGTGGCTCTCGGGATCCCGGCCCGCCGGCGCGATCACGAGCCGTCGGTGGGCAGGTTCGGGGTGGCCATCGACGAGAGCCCACCGGCGGTCGGGTCCGAGGTGGGCACGCCTCCGTCCTCCGGCTCCTCGGGATCCTCCGGGATCTCGAGCGCGTAGCCCACGCCGTGGACGGTGCGCACCAGGTCGGAGCCGAGCTTTCTCCGCAGCGCCTTAACGTGCGAGTCGACGGTGCGGGTGCCGGTGGCGTCCACCCAGTCCCAGACATCCGCCAGTAGCTGCTCGCGGGTGAGAACGGTGCCGGGAGCGTTCGCCAGGCACAGCAGCAGGTCGTACTCCGTCGGGGTGAGGTGCGCGGGGGCGCCGGCGCGCATCACACGTCGGCCGGCGCGGTCGATCACCAGGTCACCGATCTGCAGGGCTTCCTGCTTCTCGGTCTCGCTGGGGGCGGGCGCCCCCACCCGGCGCACCCGGCGCAGCAGCGCCTTGAGGCGTGCGACCAGTTCGCGGATGGAGAAGGGCTTGGTCATGTAGTCGTCGGCGCCGACGCCGAGGCCCACCAGCATGTCGGTCTCGTCGTCGCGGGCGGTGAGCATGAGCACCGGCACCGGCTCGTCGGCCTGGATCCGACGGCACACCTCGAGTCCGTCGAACCCGGGGAGCATGACGTCCAGGACCACGACGTCGGGGCGGACCTCTGCGACGGTCCGCACTCCGGAGGGCCCGTCCAGGGCGGTGGAGACCTCCCAGCCCTCGGCGGTGAGCCGATCGGCGATCGCACGGGTGATCGTCGGCTCGTCCTCGATGACCACCACGCGCACGGGCGCGGAGCCGAGGGCGGCGTTCTTGACGTTCTTGTCCGGGGTCGACATGGCGCCACTCTAGACCGCGGCTCCTGGACGCACACTCGACGCGATCCCCTCGTCGAGGTCGCTGCGGGGTCTGCACACCGCCGTCGAGGTGACCTGTCCCGCGTCCCGGAGGGCGCTCCCGTCAAGACCGGGCAACCTTTGGGGCGTCTGGGCAAAAACTTGGCAATGACACGGCCCCCGCGCTCGTCATGCCTGGTGGCAGGCACGTAGTTTGTTCGAGGTTGTTCGGCGACGCGTACTTCCCCTGTCCTGCGTCGTGCTGGGACAGACGCATTCACGAGATCTACGCAGTCGCAATGGAAGAGGTCAGCACGTGGCGAATCATCGCTCTGCAGGACGTGCCACGGTGCGCAAGCACCGGGCAGTCGGAGGCACCCACCGAGACTCCGCCCTCCCCTCGGGAGCAGTGAAGGTCGGGGTCCTCGGAGTCCTCGCCACCGCGACCATCGCCGCCCCGCTGGCCGCCGCCGCGGCCGGAGTCGACGAGAGCGCCGTCCCCCAGGCGGAGACGCTCGCCCAGTCCCAGCCCGCCGCCCCGGCCCCCCAGGCCCCCGCCCCCGTCGCGCTCCCTGCCGCCGATGGCACGGACGCGGAGGCCGAGGTCGAGAGCCGCGGCAAGGACGAGGGCGCCACCCGCTCCGAGGAGCGCACCTCCCCGGCGAAGGAGAAGGTCGGCTCCGCGGAGAAGGCGTCCGCCGACTCCTCTGACGAGACGTCCGCTGAGGACGCGAAGAGCGATTCCGACAAGAAGAGCGACTCTGACAAGAAGAGCGATTCCGACGAGAAGAGCGACTCCGAGGAGCAGAGCACCGGCATCGAGGTCTCCGTCCCCGAGCCCGAGCCCGTCGTGGCCGAGGGCGATGAGGCCGCTGCCTCCGACGGCTCCAGCACCTCCGACGGCTCCGATGCCCCTGTCTCCGGCTCCGGCTACGTGCGCCCTGTCGGCGGTCCGATCACCTCCGGGTACGGCGGCCGCGTGCACCCGGTCCTCGGCTACTTCAAGGGCCATGACGGCGTGGACTTCGGCGCCGCCTGCGGCACGCCCGTGGGCGCCGCTCAGGCCGGCACCGTGGTCGCCGTCGAGTACCACCACGCCTCCGGCAACCGCGTCAAGGTCGATCATGGCAACGGAGTCGTCACCGGCTACTACCACCTCCAGGGCTTCAACACCTCGGTGGGCGCCACGGTGAGTGCGGGCGAGACCGTCGGCTACGTCGGCTCCACCGGTCGCTCCACCGGCTGCCACCTGCACTTCGCGAAGATGGACGAGGCGGGCAACTACTCCGACCCGATGTCGATCCTGCGGTGACGACCTCCAGGACCCCGATCATCCTCGGGGTCGAGTCCTCCTGCGACGAGACCGGCTTCGGCCTGGTCTCCGAGGGGGTCCTGCTGGGGCAGGGGCTGGCCTCGAGCGCCGCTCAGCATGCGGCCTTCGGGGGAGTGGTCCCGGAGATCGCCGCCCGCGCGCATCTCGAGGCCGTCGTCCCGACCCTGCAGATCGCGCTCGACGACGCGGGCGTGGACACCACAGACATATCCCACATCGCAGTGACCTCCGGGCCCGGGCTCGCGACAGCTGTGCATGTGGGTCTCGCCGCGGCGAAGTCGATCGCCTGGGCACTGGACAAGCCCCTCTACGGCGTCCACCACCTGGCAGGCCACGCCGCCGCGGACACCCTCGAGCACGGACCGCTGCCCGAACGCAGCATCGTGCTGATCGTCTCCGGCGGGCACACCTCGCTCCTGGCCGTCGGCGATCTGGTGCGCGACCCGATCGAGCACCTCGGCGACACGCTCGATGACGCCGCCGGCGAGGCCTTCGACAAGGTCTCGCGCCTGCTCGGCCTCGGATACCCCGGAGGACCGGCGATCTCCCGAGCGGCCGTGGGAGGCGACCCCGCGGCCTTCTCCTTCCCGCGCGCCATGCTGCGCCCGAAGGACGCTCCGTTCACCTTCTCCTTCTCCGGGCTCAAGACCGCCGTGGCCCGGACCGTCGAGACCCTCGAGCGGGCAGGCGAGCCGGTCCCCGTCGCGGACATCGCCGCGTCCTTCGAGCAGGCCGTCGTCGACGTGCTGGTGAAGAAGGCGATGCGGGCGGTGCGCGAGCGGAACCTCGACACCCTGGTGATCGTCGGCGGCGTCGCGGCGAACGCCCGACTGCGGGCTGTGGCGCAGACGGCCTGCGACCAGGCGGGCGTCGCCCTGCGCATCCCGCGGCCGGGCCTGTGCACCGACAACGGCGCGATGATCGCCGCCGTCGGCGATCTGCTGGTCCGCTCCGGGGCCGCCTCGAGCGGACTGGGCATCGCCGCGGACCCCTCCGCCGTGCTCCACGGGGCGCAGCTGCCGCTGCTGCGGTGAGGTCCCTCTCACACCGAGAGGGCCACGGAGTGTGCGCGGCTCGACGCGCGCTGAGGTGTTGCTAGACTTCCGGAGTCCGCCCGCGTAGCTCAGTGGATAGAGCGTCTGCCTCCGGAGCAGAAGGTCGTAGGTTCGAATCCTGTCGCGGGCACAGATCGTCAGAGGCACCGGTCGTCACGACCATCGAGTGTCACGGACATCGAGGAAGTCCCCGGTCGACGGCCATCAAGGCCATCGACCGGGGACTTCGTCGTCGCAGGCGCTGCTGCGCCCCGGTCGACGGGGATGAACGCTCGACGAGGCTCGGCCCTCGACGAAGCTCAGCCCTCGACGAGGCTCAGCTCTGTTCGTCGCGCAGCGTGAGCAACCGCTGCAGCACCCCGCGCACCGCCTCGGTGTCCTCCAGGCGCAGGCTCGCGGCGCTGTCCCCGGCCCCCACCTTCAGCCCCAGGTCCCTCTCGCCGAGCTGAGCGAAGACGGACTCATCGGTGACGTCGTCTCCCAGGTACAGCCAGGCATCCGACGCGCTCGCCCGGGCCAGAGCATCGACCGCCGCGCCCTTCGAGGTGTGCACCACCGCGAACTCCACCACTTCCTTGCCCGGCGTCACCGTGACATCGGGGAGAGTCATCGCGTACTCCAGCGCCGACTCGGTGGCATTGATCCCGCCGCGGCCGGTGGCATTGCGGGTGTGCAGCACAGCGGCCGTCGGCTTCGTCTCGACCTCGGTCCCGGGATGGGCCCGCGCGATCCTGCGCAGGGTGCTCGTGATCCCCGCGAGCAGCTCCTCCTTCTCCGGAGACATCGCCAGGGCCGACTTGTCCAGCACCTCCGCCTGCATCCAGGGCGGCAGCGCCCCGACCTCCGCGCCGTGGGAACCGACCAGCACCACCGAGCTCGGCATCCGGGTATGGAAGTCGAGATCGGACAGCGCGCGTCCCGAGACCAGGGCGACCGCGACGCCCGGGAGCTCGGAGAGCTCGCGCAGAGCCTCGAGCGCGTCGGGGTCGGGCTGCACCGCGTCCCGGTCGGCGACGATCGGGGCGAGCACTCCGTCGAAGTCCGTGGCGATCAACAGGCGCGGCACCGCGGAGAAGGTGCGGAGCGCTGCCTCGAGGCTCGCCGGATCGCTGGGGCGGTCGCCGGTGATCCGGATCGACGGAGCCGAGACCTGCTCGGGGGACTGCGTGGCCTCGAGGCGCTCGAGGAAGTGATGCGCCCAGGCCTGGACATCGTGCTCCATCACCTGGTGCCGCAGGGAGCGCATCGCCTCCTCCTGCTCCTCGGCGGGCATCGCCAAGGACCGCAGGATCGCGGACTTCAGCTCATCGATGTCGTGCGGGTTCACCAGCACCGCGGCGCGAAGCTCATCGGCGGCACCGGCGAACTCGCTGAGCACCAGCACGCCCTGCAGGTCCGGGCGGGAAGCGACGTACTCCTTGGCGACCAGGTTCATGCCATCGCGCAGCGCTGTCACCAGCACCACGTCAGCGGCCATGAACAGCGCCGTCATCTCCCGACGGTCAAAGGAATGGTGCTGGTAGGAGACGGCCGGTCGGCCCAGCGGTGCGTGCTCGCCGTTGATCCGTCCCACCGTCAGCTCGACCTCGTCGCGCAGCTGACGGTACGCCTCCACCCGTTCCCGCGACGGCGTGGCGATCTGGATCATCACCGCGTCGTGCGGGTCGATCGAGCCGTCGTCCAGCAGCTCTCCCCAGGCCTTGAGGCGGTGGCGGATGCCCTTGGTGTAGTCCAGCCGGTCCGCTCCCAGCACGATCCGATCCGGATCGCCGAGGTCCCGGCGGAGCTGAGCGGCGCGCTCCCGGATCTCCGGGTCCTCGGTGAGGGCCGAGACCGCGGTCGAGTCGATCGAGATCGGGAAGGTCCGCGCCTCGACCTCGCGCACCGGAGCCGCACCGATCCCCGGGACGGAGATCGTCGACCCGTCCACGTGGTAGCCGAGGAGCTTGCGCACCGCATTGACGAAGTTCAGGGAGTCGCTCTCCCGCTGGAATCCGATCAGATCCGCGCCGAGCAGGCCGCGCAGGATCGAATTGCGCTTGGGCAGCTGGGAGAAGAGCTCCACGGAGGGGAAGGGGATGTGGTTGAAGAATCCGATCCGCACATCGCTGCGCTTCTCACGGATCATGCGGGGGACCAGCTGCAGCTGGTAGTCGTGGACCCAGATGGTGCCGCCCGCGGCGGCGACAGGAGCGGCCGCCTCGGCGAACCGCCGATTGGCCGAGAGGTACGAGTCCCACCAGCCGCGATGGAACTCCGGGTCCACGATCACATCGTGATAGAGCGGCCACAGGGTGCCGTTGGAGAACCCTTCGTAGTACCTCTCGACGTCCTGCTGGGAGAGCTCGACCGGATAGAGGGCCATGCCGTCGGCCTCGAAGGGGTCAGGGGCCTCGCCGGGGGACCCTCCCCAGCCCACCCAGGCCCCGGAGTCGACGGTGCGCATCACGGACTCCATCGCGGTGACCAGCCCGCCGGGGCTGGTCACCCACTCGGTCGCGCCGTCGGGCAGGGTGCGGGAGTCCACCGGCAGCCGGTTCGCGACCACCACCAGCTCATGGACGGGTGCATCGGATCGGTCGGGGGTGGGGGAGGACGTGGGCATCGGGTCTCCTTCACTCAGAGAGAGCTCGAGGCGAGGGAGCGTGCACGGAGAGCCCGAGAGGTCGGGCCGCGGCTCCCGCGCCGACGCCCCGAGACTATCAAGTGCCGTCGGTCACCCACATGCCATCGGCCGCTGTCTCCTCCGTCCTGACCTGGACCTCTGACCTGCGCGGACAGCGGCTGACCGGGTGGACGGCACCCCTGTTCGCAGGCCGGACACAGATGCGGCCGCGGCGGCGCCGCACCTACGCTCGGAGTGCGCCGATGGCGCGAGCCGCCCGGCGATCACGCCGGGGCGGGACGGTACGAGATCAGGAGCAGACATGCGCGCGCACGAAGCCGGAGCCCTCCACGGCAACGATGCGGCCCCTACCTGGCTGCCCTATCCCGCGGACGTCAACACTCTGATCGAGGGACTCTGGTCGCGGAACACCGCGCGCAATGCCGAGGGTGCCGTCGAGGTCGGCGGCGTGGACGTGCACCGCATCGCCGAGGAGGTCGGCACGCCCGCCTTCGTGCTCGACGAGGACGACTTCCGCACCCGAGCGCGCTCCTTCCGCGACGCCTTCGCGGAGGCCTTCCGCCCCCACCGGGGGGCCGACGTCTACTACGCGGGCAAGGCGTTCCTGTGCGGCGCCGTCGCGCGCTGGGTGCAGGAGGACGGGCTCGGCCTGGACGTCTGCACCGGCGGCGAGCTCGCCGTCGCCCTCCGGGCCGGGTTCCCCGCGGACCGCCTCGCGCTGCACGGCAACAACAAGTCCGAGGCAGAGCTGCGACGAGCCCTCGACGCCGGGGTGGGCCGCATCGTCATCGACTCCCTCGACGAGATCGACCTGGTCGACGCCCTCGCCGCCGAGAGCGGTGTGCGGGCCCCGGTGATGCTGCGCGTGACCACCGGCGTGGAGGCGCACACGCACGAGTTCATCGCCACCGCGCACGAGGACCAGAAGTTCGGCCTCTCCCTCACCGGCGGCGCCGCCTTCGACGCCGTGCGCCGGGTGCTCGCGGCCTCGCACCTGGACCTGCTGGGCCTGCACTCCCACATCGGCTCCCAGATCTTCGACACCGGAGGGTTCGAGGTCGCCGCCCGCCGGGTCCTCGACCTCGTCGGCCAGGTCCGGGACGAGCTGGGGCACACCATCGGCCAGCTCGACCTGGGCGGCGGCTTCGGCGTCATGTACAACACCCAGCACACGCCCTCCAGCCCCGAGGCGCTCGCGGCCGGCATCGCGGGGATCATCGAGAAGCAGTGCCATGAGCTCGAGCTCGAGGTGCCGCACGTGTCCTTCGAGCCGGGCCGTGCGATCGCGGGCCCCTCGACCCAGACCCTGTACTCCGTGGGCACGGTGAAGGACGTGCGCCTGGGCGGGCCCCACCACCGGGTCTACGTCTCCGTCGACGGAGGCATGAGCGACAACGTGCGCACGGCCCTCTACGACGCGGACTACTCCTGCCTGCTGACCGGCCGCGTCTCGGACGCCGTCCCCGAGGTGGTCCGCGTGGTCGGCAAGCACTGCGAGAGCGGGGACATCGTGGTCAAGGACGAGTACCTTCCCGCCGACGTGCGCCGCGGGGACCTGATCTCGGTGCCGGTGACCGGGGCGTACTGCTACTCGCTCGCCTCGAACTACAACCACGTCCCGCGACCGCCCGTCATCGCCGTGCGCGACGGAGAGATCCGCACCCTCCTCCGCCGTGAGACGGAGGAGGACCTGCTCGGTCTCGACGTGGGCTGACTGCGCCCTGCCCGTCGGCACCTCACCCCGTCAGCGCTCCGCTCCCTCGGCCCCCGTCGCATTCGTTCATCCCAGGTCACATCGCGCCCACCCGCTCGGATACAGTGCGAACGCCCGTTCCGCCCGACCCGTCGGCCTCTGTGGAAGGACCACACCTCACATGTCACAGCAGCCTCCGGGCAGCCCTGCCCCCCAGGACTCCTCGACCCTCTCGGCACTGCCCACCCTCCGGGTGGCGGTGCTCGGCGCCGGCACCGTCGGCGGCGAGGTGCTGCGCCTCCTCGCGCAGCAGGATGCCGAGCTCGCGCATCGTATCGGCGCGCGGCTCGAGGTGAGCGGCGTGGCCGTCCGTGACCTGGGTCGTGACCGTGGGGAGCACGTGCCCGCCTCTCTGCTCACGGAGGATGCCGCGGCCCTGGTGCGTTCGGCGGACCTGGTGATCGAGGTGATGGGCGGCATCGAGCCGGCGCGCACCCTGCTGCTGGATGCCATGGAGCACGGCGCGAGCGTGGTGACCGCCAACAAGGCGCTGCTCGCCCAGGACGGCGTCTCCCTGTACGAGGCCGCGGATGCCCACGGGGTGGACCTGTACTTCGAGGCCGCCGTCGCCGGGGCCATCCCGCTGGTGCGCCCGGTCCGTGAATCTCTCGCCGGCGACCGGATCCAGCGTGTGCTCGGCATCGTCAACGGCACCACCAACTACATCCTCGACGCGATGACCCGCACGGGGGCGAGCTTCGAGGACGCGCTCGCGAACGCCCAGCAGCTGGGCTACGCCGAGGCGGATCCGACCGCCGATGTCGAAGGGCACGATGCGGCGGCCAAGGCGTCCATCCTCGCCTCGCTCGCCTTCCACAGCCGGATGCGGCTGGCCGACGTCCACTGCGAGGGCATCTCCCAGGTCTCGGCCCAGGACATCGCCGCTGCCGAGCGGATGGGCCGCACCATCAAGCTGCTCTCGATCGTCGAGCGCGTCGAGGAGGAGAACGGGGAGCGGATCTCCGCCCGCGTCTACCCGGCGCTGATTCCCGATCACCACCCGCTGGCGTCGGTCTCCGAGGCGTACAACGCGGTCTTCATCGAGGCGGATGCCGCGGGATCCCTGATGTTCTACGGCCAGGGCGCGGGAGGCTCCCCGACGGCTTCGGCCGTGCTCGGCGACGTGGTCTCCGCCGCTCGTGCCCGGGTGCACGGAGGCTACGGTCCGCGCGAGTCCCGGTACGCGGAGCTGGAGTCCATCCCCCTCGAGGAGCTGCGCAGCGCGTTCTACGTCTCCCTCACCGTGGAGGACCGCCCGGGCGTGCTGGCAGAGATCGCCGGCACCTTCTCCGGCTACGGGATCTCCATCTCGACCATCCACCAGGAGCTGCTCGAGCAGGACGAGCAGTCCGGCGAGCAGGCCCGCGCCCACATCGGGGTCAGCACCCACCGCGCGCTGGAGTCCGCGATGACCGCCTCGCTGGACGTGTTCTCCTCCACCGCCACGGTGCTGAGCATCGATTCCGTCCTGCGCATCGAAGGAGAATGACCTCATGGCACATCAGTGGCGCGGCGTCCTCGCCGAGTACCGCGAACACCTCCCGTTCGCCGAGAACGACACCCTTCTGACCCTGGGGGAGGGCGGCACCCCGCTGGTCCCCGCCCCGGCCCTGTCGAGGGCCGTCGGAGCCGACGTCCACGTCAAGGTCGAGGGGATGAACCCCACCGCCTCCTTCAAGGACCGCGGCATGGTCTCGGCGATGTCCAAGGCGCTGAACGACGGCGCGACCGCCGTCGTGTGCGCCTCCACCGGCAACACCAGCGCCTCGGCCGCCGCCTATGCCACCGCCGCGGGACTGACCTGCGCGGTGCTGCTGCCGCAGGGCAAGATCGCCGCCGGCAAGCTGGCCCAGGCCGTTGTGCACGGGGCGAAGCTCATCCAGGTCGACGGCAACTTCGACGACTGCCTGGAGATCGCCCGCAAGCTCGACGCGGAGCACCCGATCGAGCTGGTGAACTCGGTGAACCCCTACCGCCTGCAGGGACAGAAGACCGCTGCTTTCGAGGTCGCCGATGCGCTCGGGAAGGCGCCGGACATCCACATCCTCCCCGTGGGCAACGCCGGGAACATCTCCGCCTACTGGATGGGCTACCGCGAGTACCGCGAGGCCGGGATCACCGACACGCTCCCACAGATGTGGGGATTCCAGGCCGCAGGGGCCGCCCCGTTCGTGGCGGGCCATCCGATCACCGATCCCGAGACGGTCGCCACCGCGATCCGGATCGGCGCCCCCGCCTCCTGGCATCTCGCGGTCGAGGCCCGGGACGACTCCGGCGGTCTCATCGACGCGGTCAGCGATCAGCAGATCCTCGATGCCCAGAAGCTCCTCGCGGGCGAGGTCGGCGTCTTCGTCGAGCCCGCCTCGGCCGCCGGCGTGGCGGGCCTGCTGCAGCAGGCCGAGCGTGGCCTGGTCCCTGCGGGCGCGACGATCGCGATCACGGTCACCGGCAACGGGCTCAAGGACACCGACACCGCGCTGACCCAGCACGACCTCACCCCGACGGTGGTGCCGGTGGACATCGCCGCGGCCGCCGCGGCCATCGGCCTGTGAGGATCCAGCACACGCAGGTGTCCGTGCAGGTCCCTGCCACCTCCGCGAACCTCGGTCCGGGCTTCGACAGCCTGGGCCTGGCCCTGGACCTCTGCGACGAGCTGACCGTGGAGGCGACCACCGGTGCGGTCGAGATCTCGGTGCAGGGGGAGGGAGCGGGCGCGCTGCCCGCCGGGGAGGACCACCTCGTCGTGCGTGCGCTGCGGCGCGGGCTGGACCATGCCGGCGCCCCGCAGACCGGGCTGCGGCTGCAGGCGACCAATCGGATCCCCCATGGCCGTGGGCTCGGCTCCAGCGCGGCCGCGACGATCGCGGGACTGCTGCTGGCGCGCGGGATGGTCTCCGCCCCGGAGGCTCTCGACGATCAGACGGTGCTGCAGCTGGCGACGGAGTTCGAGGGACATCCGGACAACGCCGCCCCGGCGCTCCACGGCGGGGTGGTGCTGTCCTGGATGCAGGGCGCGACGGCCCGGGCGGTGCCGCTCGAGGTCGCCGAAGGCGTGCTGCGCCCCGTGGTGCTGCTGCCCACCGCGACGCTCTCCACCCACCAGGCGCGCGGGCTGCTTCCCGAGCAGGTCCCGCACGCGGACGCCGTGTTCAACTCCTCCCGCTCCGCGCTGCTCGTCCATGCGCTCGGTGGGGCCCCGGAGCTCCTCCTCGAGGCGACGGAGGACCGGCTGCACCAGGAGCAGCGGGCGCCGGGCATGTCCGAGAGCGTGGAGCTGATGCGGGTGCTGCGCCGTGAGGGCCACGCCGCGGTGATCTCCGGAGCGGGGCCCTCGGTGCTGGTGATGTCCGGGGCCCGGGCGGAGCTCGCCCCGCTGGTGCGCCGGTTCGTCTCCGATGCCGCAGCCTGGCGGATCGCCGAGGTGCCGCTGCGGCAGCTCCCCACCGCGCCTGTGGTAGGTTGAGCCTGCGTCCAGGCGACATCGCACGACGCAGAACCCTGCAGCAGATCCCTGGTGGATGCCGCGTGCAGAACTCAGCGTTCTGATGTGCTCCCTGATCAGCGCCCCGCACGGACCTCGCACACCTGTCACGATGTGACTGATCGGTCCGTGTGCCACCGCTGGCGCACCCCGAATCACACCGGCAGGTCCCCGAGGATGCACTGCATCGTGGGGGAGAACCTCGCACGGACCCGCTGCCGCAGCTTCCCGAGACACGACGTTCCCGGTGCTGGGCGGCACCCAGACCACGCAAGAGCCGTCACGATCGGCTCGACAGGAAGGAACCCGGGTGAACGACACCACCTCCGGCGCAGACCTCACGGCGAAGAAGCTTCCTGAGCTGCAGGCCATCGCGGCCGGGCTCGGCATCAAGGGAGCTCGCCGCCTGCGCAAGGGCGAGCTGATCGAGGCGATCCGCGGGGGCGCAGCGCCCTCCGGCGCCTCCTCGGCCGCCGCGACGCAGTCCGCCGCCCCGACGTCCGCACCGTCCGCGCCCGCAGAGTCGTCGGTTCAGGTCGACTCCGCCCGCCGGAGCACGGCGTCGGCGACGACGGACGACGGCTCCGCACAGGGGCAGACGGGCACCGCTGCCGCCGAGACCGCAGCATCCGGCGCTGCAGCATCCGCCACCGGCGAGCGCACCCGCTCCCGCTCTCGGTCGCGGGCCGCCGCTGGTGGTGCGCGGGGCGAGGAGTCCGCTCCTGACCTCGGCATCGAGCTTCCCGTCAACGGGGATGCGCGTGGCACGGGCGAAGAGTCCGGTGCCGCCTCCGGCCGTACGGCTCGCCGACAGGACGATCGGCGCTCCGGGGGCGATGCGGCACAGAGCGGAGACGAGCAGCAGCGCACCGACCGCGGCGACGAGGATCGACGCGGTGAGCAGGGTCGCGAGAACCAGGGTCGCGAGAACCGGGGCCGTGGCGACCAGGGCCGCGAGAACCGGGGCCGCGGCGACCAGAACCGCGATGACCAGAACCGTGGCGATCAGGGTCGCGACAACCAGGGCCGTGGCGGGAACTCCCGTCGCCGGCTCGAGGACATCGAGCTCCCGGATCGCTCGGGCGAGCAGGACGACGATCGCCAGGGCGGCGACGGGTACGACGATGACCGGCGTGGCCGCTCCCGCAGCCGTCACCGCTCGCGCGACCGCAAGCGTCGAGGCCGTGGCGGGTCGAACGAGCAGGGCGAGCAGAATGCGCAGGGCGACCAGAATTCCCGCGGCGGCCAGGGGAACCAGGCCGGCCAGAGGCCCCAGGGCAGCCAGCAGGACGAGGGCGGAGCTCGCGACGGCGACGAGCTGATGACCATCGCCGGGATCCTCGACATCCGCGACAACAACGCCTACGTGCGCACCACCGGCTACCTGCCCGGGGCCAGCGACGTCTTCGTGACCATGAACCAGGTCAAGCGGGCGGGGCTGCGCAAGGGTGATGCGATCACCGGCCAGGTCAAGGCCCCGCGCGACGGCGAGGATCAGCCCGAGCCTCAGCAGCAGCATCACGGCGGCGGCCGGAACCGCCGCGGCAAGGGCGGCGGCAACCAGAACAGCAAGTACGCCGCGCTGGTCCAGGTCGACACCGTCAACGGGATGCCCCCGGAGCGCGCGCGTCAGCGCGTGGACTTCAGCAAGCTCACCCCGCTCTACCCGGACGAGCGTCTCCGCCTGGAGACGGCGCCGAACGCTGTCGCGCCCCGCGTGATCGACCTCGTCTCGCCGGTCGGGAAGGGCCAGCGCGGCCTCATCGTCGCGCCCCCGAAGGCCGGCAAGACGATCATCATGCAGCAGATCGCGAATGCGATCACGACGAACAACCCCGAGGTCCACCTCATGGTGGTGCTGGTCGATGAGCGCCCCGAGGAGGTCACCGACATGCAGCGCACGGTGAAGGGCGAGGTCATCGCCTCGACCTTCGACCGTCCCGCGTCGGATCACACGATCGTCGCGGAGCTCGCGATCGAACGGGCCAAGCGCCTGGTCGAGATGGGCCGTGACGTGGTCGTGCTGCTGGACTCGCTCACCCGCCTCTCCCGTGCCTACAACCTGGCGGCACCCGCCTCCGGCCGGATCCTCTCCGGTGGTGTCGACGCCTCGGCGCTGTACCCGCCCAAGCGGTTCTTCGGTGCGGCGCGCAACATCGAGCACGGCGGGTCGCTGACGATCCTCGCGTCGGCCCTGGTGGAGACCGGCTCCAAGATGGACGAGGTCATCTTCGAGGAGTTCAAGGGCACCGGCAACATGGAGCTGCGGCTCTCGCGCCATCTCGCCGACAAGCGGATCTTCCCGGCCGTGGACGTCAACGCCTCGGGCACCCGCCGCGAGGAGGCGCTCATGGGCAAGGAGGAGCTCGCCATCATGTGGAAGCTCCGTCGCGTCCTGGGCTCCCTCGAGCAGCAGCAGGCTCTGGAGCTGCTCATGGAGCGGGTCAAGAAGACCCAGTCGAACTCCGAGTTCCTGATGACGGTCCAGAAGAACACGCCCAGCGTGGGTGCTCGCAGCACCGACTGACTGCCGCTGATCCGCGTCCGAGGATGATGACGGGGCGCCTCCCACCGGGGAGGCGCCCCGTCGTCGTTCACCGGGACCCGGACCATGCGGCCCGGGCACCGATCGCTGAGCGCCCGATCGCTGAGCGCCTGATCGCTGAGCGCTCGAACGCTCAGCGCCGGAGTGCTCAGCCCTTGATCGCCCCGGCCGCGATGTTCGCGATGAAGTGCCGCGATCCGATGATGAACACGCCCACCAGGGGGACCACGCTGATCAGAGCACCCGCCATCACCATCCCGTAGTCGGTGAGGTACAGCGAGTTCAGGTTCTGCAGCGCGGTCTGCAGGGTCTGGCGCTCGGGGTTCACCAGCACGATCAGCGGCCACACGTAGTCGTTCCACGCGCTGATGAAGGTGAAGATGCCCAGGAACGCGAGGCCGCCGCGCAGCAGCGGCACCCCGACCCGCCAGTACGTGGTGAAGAACCCCGCCCCGTCGATCCGGGCGGACTCGATGAGCTCGTCGGGGATCGAGCCGGCCGCCATCTGCCGCAGCAGGAAGATGCCGAAGGCGTTCGCCGCACCGGGGACGATCAGCGCCTGCAGGGTGCCCACCCAGCCGATCTCCGACATCAGGATGAAGCTCGGGACGAGCGAGAGGCTGCCCGGCACCAGCATCGTGGCGATCAGCAGGATGAACAGCGGCTTCTTCCCGGGGAAGTCGAACTTCGCGAAGGCGAAGGCGGCCAGCGAGTCGAAGAACATCACCAGCACGGCACAGGCGCCGGAGACGATGACCGTGTTCAGCAGCGCCTGCAGCAGGTCGACGCTCGCCACCACGTTGCGCAGGTTCTCCCCGAAGCTGCTGCCGAAGGTGAGCTTGGGCGGGTAGCCGAAGATCTCCGCGGTGGTGGAGGTCGACATCACCACCAGCCAGTAGAAGGGGAAGATCGACAGCAGCACGCCGACGATCACGCACAGATGGGTGACCAGGCGAGCGAGCCGACCTCGGGCCACGTGGTGGCCACCGGGAGCCGCCTCCGTCGAACGATCGGAGCCGGAGCCGGAGCCGGAGGAGGGGTCGGTGCGGGGGACGGGGGCGAGGGCGGTCATCGGCGCGCCTCCTTCGTGAGTCGGGGGCGACGGGCGGTGGCGTCGTCCCCGCGGCCGGAGACGAGACGCCAGTTGATGATCGCGAACACGGCGGCGATGAGGAACAGCGCCCAGGCGATCGCCGAGCCGTACCCGAAGTCGAACTGGGTGAAGGCCTGGTTGTACTGGTAGAGCACGATGGTCATCCCCGCCTCGCCGGCGCCGCCGCTGTCGCCCAGCAGCACCTGCGGCTCCGTGAACAGGCTGAGCCCGCCGATGGTCGAGGTGATCACCGTGAACAGGATGATCGGGCGCATCATCGGGACCGTGATCCGGAGGAACACCTGCGCCAGGTTCGCGCCGTCCACCTTCGCGGCGTCGTACAGGTCGGTGGGGATGGACTGCAGACCGGCCAGGTAGATGATCGCGTTGTACCCGGTGAAGCGCCAGATCACCATCATCGCGATCGTGATCTTGATGCCCCAGGGGCTCGAGAGCCAGGCGACGGCGTCCAGGCCCAGCGCCGTGAGCGCCGAGTTGACCAGCCCGAAGGTGTCGGAGAAGACCGAGCCGAAGACGATCGCCATCGCGACCATCGAGGTCACATTGGGAAGGAAGAAGGCCACCCGGTAGAACTTCGTGAAGCGGATGTTCTGGTGCAGCAGGAAGGCGATGACCATCGCGAGGAAGAGCATCGGGATCGTCGAGAGGAACCAGATGATGAAGGTGTTGCCGACGGCGTTCCAGAAGCGGACGTCGGTGAGGAGGAACTTGTACTGCGCCAGCCCCACGAAGGACATCTCTCCCATGCCATCCCAATCCATGAAGGACAGGACGATGGAGAACAGGATCGGGAACAGGCCGAAGACGGCGAAGAGCAGGTAGAAGGGGGAGATCGCCGCGTACATGGGCAGCACCTCCCGGACCCTCCGCTTTCGCCTGGCGGTGCGGCCCGCGGCGGCAGGGACCTCGCGCGGGCGCGTCGGGGCTGCGGTGCTCATGAGAAGACTCCTCGCTTCAGGAGGACCCGCTCCGACTGGGCGATCGCATCGTTCCAGGCGGCGTCGGGATCCTTGCCGGAGCTCTCCACGTTCGAGAGCTCGAGGACGAACTTGCCCATGACGAAGGTCTCCGCGTTGCTGATGAACGAGGAGGGGACCGATTCCGCCGCGGTGGAGAAGAACTCGAGCGGGTCCTGATCCCCGTAGAAGTCGCCGGAGTAGGTGAGGTTCTCGAAGGAAGCGGGCGTCGAGGGGAACAGCTGCACGTCCTCGTACGCCGCCGCCTGATTCTCGGCGGAGTTGATCCACGTGATGAAGGCGAGTGCGGCCTCCGGGTCCTTGCAGGTGTGGGGGACCGCGGCGAAGGAACCGCCGCTGTTGCCCGGGCGGACCGGCTGGGAGGCGAGGCGCCAGGCGCCCGCGGTGTCGGGGGCGGACTCCTGGAGAACCTGGGCCCACCAGGCCGCCCCGATGTTCCCGGCGGTGCGGCCGCTGGCCCACGCAGCATTCCGGTCGGTGTCGCGTTCCCGCGGAATCTTGGCCGTCACACCGGCCTCGATGGCGGCGATCGAGGTGTCCCACGCCTGACGGACGGCGCTGTCCGGCTCGAGGTAGAGAGCCTTGTCGTCGGTGTCGAAGAAGCGTTCCGGGCTCGCATTCAGGAATTCCTCGAAGACGTTCAACGCGTCGTTGACGAGGAAGGCGTCGGCCGCCCCCTTGAGCTCCGCGCCGAGCGCGATCCAGTCCACCCAGGTGGTGATCGCCGCCGAGACGTCTTCGGGCGAGCTCGGCAGTCCCGCCTCCTCGAAGACGTCCTGGCGGTAGAAGAACCCGGTCGGGCCGATGTCCAGCGGGAAGAAGCAGAAGCGGCCGGTCGGGGTCGTCCCGAGGTTCCACTTCCACTCGTAGAAGTCGCCCTTGACGGAGTCCGCGCCGATCTCGGACAGATCCAGGAACAGGTCCTCGTTGGTGAAATAGAGGGAGTTGTTGGAGTTGATGTAGGTGATGTCGGGGATGTAGGCGTCACCGGCCAGACTGGTGCGGAGCTTGGTGTCGAAGCTGGTGCCGATCACGTCAGCTCGGAGATGGCGGTCGGTGCCGGGGATCTGCCGGGTCGCCTGCTCCAGCAGATCTCGACTGGCTGAGCGGTCCCAGAACCACAGCACGAGTTCGTCGGGGTCCTCGGAGATCGATGGGTCTGAGCCGCAGCCCGCGAGAGCCAGGGGGAGAATCCCGGCGCCGAGCATCAGGGATCGTCGTGAGGGACGACCGTGCGGTGGGGAACTTCGAAATGGACGTCGTGTGAGCGCGGCGCTCATACGGACCCTCCTCGTCGAGTGGCAGTCGCAGAACCGTGAACGTTCACGGGTGACGCAGATCATGTCATCGCGGCCCCGGTGCGTCAACGAATCCGGTCGCGTGCAGTCATCGGCGATCTGATCCGGCGTCGTCGTCGATTCGCTCCGGGCAGTTGTCGACCTGCGCTTGTGGGACCACGGTGGGGCGGGATAGCGTAGGGCACCCGTGAACGTTCACGATTCGTAACGAACCCGATCTTGAAGGACGACCACGTCTCCATGAGCACCACCTCTCCCTCGTTCCGCTGGGCCGTCCTCGGCCCCGGCTCCATCGCTCGCCGTTTCGCCTCCCAGCTGCCCTCCTCGCAGGAGGGTGTCCTGGTGGCCGTGGGCAGCACCTCCCCGGAGCGCGCCCGCGCCTTCGCCGAGGAGTTCCCCCTCCAGGGCACGGCCCACATCGGCGACTACGACGAGATCCTCGCCTCCGAGGACGTCGACGCCGTCTACATCTCCACCGTGCACACCGGGCACGCCACGCTGGCCGCGGCCGCCCTCGAGGCCGGCAAGCACGTGCTGTGCGAGAAGCCGCTGACTCCGAACTCGGGCACCACCATGGCGCTCACCGATCTCGCCGCGCGCAGCGGAAAGGTCCTCCTGGAGGCGTACATGTACCGCTTCCACCCGCAGACCGTGCGCGTCCTCGAGCTCGTCGCCGACGGCGCGATCGGCGACGTCACCCACGTCGACGCCTCCTTCGCCTTCGACACCGGGGGCCGCAGCGGCCGCCTGTTCGACACCGCCACCGCGGGCGGCGGGATCCTCGACGTCGGCTGCTACCCGCTGTCGTTCGCCCGCTTCGTCGCCGGTGCCACCCAGGGCAGCGCGTTCGTCGACCCGACCGCGCTGCAGGGTGCCGGCACCCTTGGCGAGACGGGCGTGGACGAGTGGGCGACCGCCGAGGTCACCTTCCCCGGCGACATCACCGCGAGCCTGCGCACCGGAGTGCGCCTGTCCGATCCGCAGTCGGCGACGATCACCGGATCCCGGGGCGTCATCCGTCTGTCCGACCCGTGGGGTCTGTCGGAGAAGCAGGTCATCGAGCTCGACGTGGTCGGCGAGGAGCCCCAGCGCATCGAGATCCCGGCCGCCTCGGCGTACGCCCTGGAGGCCGACGCCCTGGCGAAGGCCGCGCGCGACGGAGGAGTCGTCCCCGAGGTCACGCCCGAGAACACACTCGGTCAGGCCCGTGCGCTGGACCTCTGGCGCGAGGAGATCGGCCTGCGCTTCCCGTTCGAGGCCGACGACGCCGACATCCCGACCCTCACCGGGCGTCCGCTCGCCGCCTCGAGCGTCCGGTCCGGGCCCGCGATGGCCTACGGGACGATCCCGGGGGTCGACAAGAAGGTCTCGCGTCTCGTCATGGGCTGCGACAACCAGATGAACCTCGCGCACGCTTCCGCGATGTTCGACGCCTTCTACGAGATCGGCGGCACCACCTTCGACACCGCGTACATCTACGGCGGCGGGTACATCGAGAAGCTGTTCGGGAAGTGGGTGCAGAACCGCGGCGTGCGCGAGGACGTCGTCGTCATCACCAAGGGCGCGCACACCCCGCACTGCGATCCGGAGTCGATCACGCGTCAGCTCGGCGAGTCGCTCGAGCGCCAGGGGACCGAGTACGCGGACCTCTACATGATGCACCGCGACAACCCCGACATCCCGGTGGGGGAGTTCGTCGACGTGATGGACGAGCACCTGCGCGCCGGTCGCATCCGCGCCTACGGCGGCTCGAACTGGACCCCGGCCCGGGTGGACGAGGCGAACGAGTACGCACGGGCGAACGGCCGCGCCGGATTCACCATCCTCTCGAACCACTTCGGGCTCGCCGAGGCGCTCGACGTGCCCTGGGCAGGCTGCGTCCACGCCACGGACGCGGACTCCAAGGCCTGGCTCGAGGAGCGCGGCATCGCGCTGCTCCCGTGGTCCTCGCAGGCACGCGGCTTCTTCACGGGCCGTGCTCACCCCGAGGATCGCTCCGACGCGGAGCTCGTGCGCTGCTACTACAGCGACGAGAACTTCGAGCGACTGGCGCGGGCCGAGGCGCTGGGCGCCGAGCGCGGGGTCCCCGCCACCGCGATCGCGCTGGCCTTCGTGCTGCACCAGAAGTTCCCGACCTTCCCGCTGTTCGGCCCGCGCAGCATCGCCGAGATGCGCTCGTCGACCCTCGGGCTCGGGGTCGAGCTGTCCGAGAGCGATCTCGCATGGCTCGATCTGCGGTCGCCGACGAGGTGAGCACGCCGGGGCGCCGGCCCACGATCATCGACGTCGCGGAGCGCGCCGGGGTGTCCCGGCAGACGGTCTCGCGCGCGATGAACGACATGTCCGGCATCAGCGCCGCCACCCGCGATCGGGTTCTTCGAGCCGCCCAGGAGCTCAGCTACCGCCCCTCCCGCTTCGGGAGGGGCCTGGTGGAGCAGGGGCCCATCACCCTCGGTCTCGTGGTGATGGACCTGACCAACGCGTACTACGGGGAGCTGGGTACGGCGGTGGTGCGGGCCTGCGCCCCGTACGGGTGGAACGTGGTCCTGGTCGAGGCGGAGAACGCTCCCGATCCGGAGAACGCCGCGGCTGAGCTGGCACGCCGGGTCGACGCGATCGTCGGCTATGGCGTGGGCACGGGCGACATCCGCGGCGGCACGGGCATGCCCGTGGTGCAGCTGGACGGCGGGCGCAAGCACGTCGACGCCGGGGGCGTGGTCGAGCAGCTGTTCAAGGAGGCGATGCCCGAGCTCGTGGCGCACCTGCGGGACGTGGGTGTGCGGCGGCCGCTGGTGCTGGACCTGACCGGTGGCCCGATCGGCGGCCGGGCTCTGACCCTCGCGGACGCGCTGAGCGCGCTGACCGATGACGGCGAGGTGCTGATCCACGAGGTCGATGCCCGCATCGGTCACCAGGACGCCCTGCAGATGGCCCTGGACACCGGGGCCGACGCCCTCATCGCCTTCAACGACGAGCTCGCCGTGCGCCTGCTGCGCTCCTTGCGCGCGATGGGGGTCGAGGTGCCCGGTCAGGTACGGCTGGTGGGTGTCGACGGTCTCGAGCTCGGAGAGCTGGTCACCCCGGAGCTCACGTCGCTGAGCATCGACATCGACGCGGTGGCACGGGAGACCGTCGAACTGGTGGCGGGGATGCTCGAGGGAACCGTCCCGCTCACGGGCGAGGACGCCCGCCGCACCGTGCCCTACCACCTCGAGGTCCGCGCCTCGACCTGAGAGAGGGGCGGGCGCACCGGAGGCGGTGCCGGCGCGACCGCTCGCGGGGAAGGCGATGTTGCGCACGCCGCATCCGGAGGGCTCGCCCGCCCGGGGCGGGCCGTGGCAGACTGTGTCCTCGGTTCTGGTTCACGGTGCCCGTCCGGGCGCCGACCCAGCGACCCCGAGCAAGGAGAGATATGAAGGCCGAGATCCACCCCGCCTACGGCGAGACCCAGGTGACCTGCACCTGCGGCAGCACGTTCATCACCCGCAGCACCAAGGCAGACGGCGCCATCAGCACCGAGGTCTGCTCCGAGTGCCACCCGTTCTACACCGGCAAGCAGAAGATCCTGGACACCGGCGGCCGCGTCGCCCGCTTCCAGGCCCGCTACGGCAACAAGAAGTCCTGACGGACTTCTCGCGAGGAGCGAGCTCGGCGACGAGCCGCCCCTGAGAGCATTCTCCGACGCCGGTGCGCGCCCCAGGGCGTGCACCGGCGTCGTCGCATGTGAGCACGGAGGGATAGGCCGGTGGACACAGGAGCATCGATGGGCGTGCACGACGAGGGCGACAGGCTCGCACCGCTGCGCCGTGAGCACGCCGGCCTGCAGCAGGTGATGTCGGACCCCGCCCTGCACGAGGACCCTTCTCGCGCACGGCGGGTGGGCCGCCGCTATGCAGAGCTCGAAGGGATCCTCGCAGCCTCCGCACGTCTCGAGGAGACCGCGGCCGACCTCGACACCGCCCGGGAGCTCGGGGAGCTGGGGGAGGGGGACGAGGAGCTGGCGGCCGAGGCGGCGCAGCTGGAGGATCGCCTGACCGCCGAGCGCGAGCACCTGGAGGACCTGCTCGCCCCTCGCGACCCGGACGATTCCCGCGACGTGATCCTCGAGATCAAGGCCGGTGCCGGCGGGGAGGAGTCCGCGCTCTTCGCAGCCGAGATGCTGCGCATGTACCGCGCCTTCGCCGAGTCCAAGGGGTGGCGGGTCGAGGTCCTCACCACCGCCGAGTCGGACCTCGGCGGGCTCAAGGACGTCACGGTCGCGATCGCCGCACGGGGCGCGGAAGGCCCCGGTGCCGGCGTCTACGCGCACCTCAAGCACGAGGCCGGAGTGCACCGGGTCCAGCGCGTTCCGGTCACCGAGTCCCAGGGACGGATCCACACCTCGGCCGTGGGCGTGCTGGTGCTGCCCGAGGCCGATGAGACGGATGAATCCGAGGTGCTCGCCGAGGCGATGGCGCCCGCGAACCTGCGCATCGACGTCTTCCGCTCCAGCGGACCGGGCGGGCAGAGCGTGAACACCACCGACTCCGCCGTACGGATCACCCATCTGCCCACGGGGGTGGTGGTCTCCTGCCAGGACCAGAAGAGTCAGCTGCAGAACCGGGAGCAGGCGCTGCGGATCCTGCGCACCCGGCTGCTGGACGCCCGTCGCGCCGAGGCGGAGGCGCACTCCTCCGCGGCTCGCCGCTCCCAGGTGCGCACGGTGGATCGCAGCGAGCGCATCCGCACCTACAACTTCCCCGAATCCCGGGTGGCCGATCACCGCACGGGCTTCAAGGCCGGGAACCTCTCCCAGGTCCTCGCCGGGGATCTCGAGGACCTCATCAACTCCTCCCGCGACGCCGAGCGCTCTGCGCGCCTGGCCGAGGCGCGGGCCGGCTCGGGGGAGGAGGCGCCTGATGCGTGATCCCGAGGTGGGGGAGCGTCTGCGCTCGGCGCTGGCCGGGACCACGCAGCGGCTCGGCGAGGCCGGAGTCCCGTCTCCGAGCGTCGATGCCCGCGCTCTGATCGCCCATGCGGCCGGCACCGAGCGGCACCTGGTCCTGCTCGATGCGCTGCCGGAGGCCTTCGAGGCGCGGCTCGAGGAGCTCACCGTGCGCCGTGAGAGCCGGGAGCCGCTCCAGATCATCCTGGGCCGCGCGCCGTTCCGTCGCCTGATGCTCGCCGTGCGCCCCGGCGTGTTCATCCCCCGGCCGGAGACCGAGCTCGCCGTGGACATCCTGCGCGAACGGTCGCGAGGACCGCTCACGGACGTCATCGATCTCTGTGCAGGCTCCGGCGCGCTAGGGGCGGCAGTTCTCGACGAGATCCCCGACTCGCGCGTGCTGTCGGTCGAGATCGACCCTGCCGCCGCCGCGCTGGCCGCCGAGAACCTCGAGCGCGCCGGCGCCGGTCGCGGCCGGATCCTGCGTGCCGACCTCCTCCAGGACGTCCCGGAGCTCTCGGCGCACGCCCCGGTGGATGCCGTGCTGTCCAACCCCCCGTACATCCCGGCCGGCGCCGTCCCCCGTGACGCCGAGGTGCTCCGGCACGATCCGCACCGCGCCCTGTTCGGGGGCGGCGACGACGGACTGGAGGTGCCGCGCGCGGTGATCGCCTGGGCCCGCCGGCTGCTGCGTCCCGGCGGATTGCTCGTCATGGAGCACGCCGACGTCCAGGGGCCCTCCACCCGACGGGCCGCCGACGAGTGCGGCGGCTTCGACCACCTCAGCACCGCCCGCGATCTGACGGGCCGTGACCGATTCCTGGTGGCGCGCCGCGCCCCCGGGGAGCCCGCCGATGGAAGTGAGAGACTGTCCCGGTGACCGTGCATGACACCCAGAACCCAGAGTCCCGCGAGGACGCCCTCGCCGCCGCCGTCGACGCCGTGCGCGGAGGCGACCTCATCGTCCTGCCCACGGACACCGTCTACGGGATCGGGGCCGATGCCTTCTCCCCGGACGCCGTCGAGGCGCTGCTGGAGGCCAAGGGGCGCGGCCGCGACACCCCGCCGCCGGTGCTGATCGGCGACCATGCCGTGCTGCTGGCCCTCGCCGCGGACCTTCCCGGCTACGTCGAGGATCTCGCCGAGGCGCTCTGGCCGGGTGCGCTCACCCTGATCCTCACCGCTCAGCGCTCCCTCACCTGGGACCTCGGGGAAACCCGTGGCACGGTCGCGCTGCGGATGCCGGAGGACGAGGTCGCCCTCGAGCTCCTGCGGCGCACCGGACCGCTCGCAGTCTCCAGCGCCAACCGCCACGGCAAGCCCGCCGCCCAGAGCGTGCTGGATGCCGCGACCCAGCTCGGGGACTCCGTCGAGGTCTACCTCGACGGCGGCCCCGCCCGCATCGGAGCCAGCTCCACGATCCTGGACACCACGGTGACGCCCGCGGAGATCGTGCGCGAGGGCGCCGTCACCAAGGAGCAGATCATCGCGGTCGTGGGCGACATCTTCACCCCGCCCGCACCCGAGACCACGGACGAGGACGGCGCCGACTCCGGCGATGCCCGTGACGCCGAGGCGGACGCCGCCGACGCCGACAGCTCCGCAGCCCCCTCCACGGACGCCGCAGAGGTCGCGACGGACGAGGGCTCCGCGGTGCTCGACGAGGGCGCCCTCGACGGCACGACGGCGCCCGACGCCGACCAGGCCACCTCGGTGCTGGACCTGCCCTCCGAGCCAGCGTCCGGGACCGACGGCGCACCGGACGCACCTGCCGAGACTCCTCTCGACGGCGTCGGCGCGCCGTCGCCCGCCCCTGTCGCCCGACCCGAGTCGACGGGCGACGGCTCGAAGAGCACGCCCGGGTGAGGATCTATCTCTTCCTCCTGCTGCTCGCCGCGGCGGTCGCCTATCTGGTGACGCCTGCGGTGAGGCTGCTGGCCCGCCGGGCCGGAGCGATGACAGCGGTGAGGGACCGCGATGTGCACGATGCGGTGACCCCGCGGCTGGGCGGGCTCGCTATGCTCGCCGCCGTGCTCTGCGCGATGCTGGTGGCCAGCAACGTCCCGTTCCTCGAGGGGCTGTTCCGGGACTCCCGTCAACCCTGGGCGATCCTTGCCGCCGCGGTGCTGGTGTGCCTGCTCGGCGCGGCGGACGACAAATGGGATCTGGACTGGGTCACCAAACTCGCCGGCCAGGTGCTCGCAGCGCTGCTGCTCGCGTGGCAGGGCGTGAGCCTGGTGACGCTGCCGATCAACGGGGTGACCGTGCTCTCAGGGCGCTCGGCGCTCATCCTCACGGTGCTCGTCGTGGTGGTCAGCATGAACGCGGTGAACTTCGTGGACGGCCTGGACGGGCTCGCCGCCGGCGTGATGGCGATCGGCGGCTCCGCCTTCTTCTTCTATGCCTACACGCTGACCCGCAGCGCCTCGTCCACCGACTACTCCTCGCTCGCAGCGCTGCTGACCGCCGTGATGATCGGTGCCTGTCTGGGGTTCCTGCCCCACAACCTCACCCGCGCCCGCATCTTCATGGGGGACTCCGGCTCGATGCTGCTGGGCCTGCTGCTCGCGGCCAGCACCATCGCCGTGACCGGCCAGGTGGATCCGGGCCGGCTCTCCGGGGCGGACTTCTTCGGACAGTTCCTGCCGATCCTGCTCCCCATCGGGGTGATGATCATCCCGTTCCTCGACTTCGCGCTCGCGGTGGTGCGACGGATCGGGGCGGGCAAGTCCCCGTTCCACGCCGACAAGGCCCATCTCCACCACCGCCTGCTCAGCCTCGGCCACAGCAAGTTCACCGCCGTGCTGATCATGTACACCTGGACGGTGGTCATCTCCGTGGGGCTGCTGCTCCCGATCATGCTCCCCGTGCGCACGGTCGTCCTGTTCTGGGTGATCGGGCTGCTGTTCGCCCTCCTGGTCACCTTCGACCCCCTCAGATGGCGCACCGGCCGCCACCGGAAGGAATCCGATGTCCCCTCAGCCTGAGACCGCCCCGACTCCCGAGGGCGGCGATCCGTCCCGCAGAGCGCGGTCACCGCAGCTCGCCGGTGACCTCGCGATGCAGCGCGCCGCGTTGATCGCACTCGCCGTCGGACTGGTGCTCGATGCCGTCGTGATCGGTGTCGCCGCCTCCCGTGACGAATCTGCCGCGCTCATGGGGGCGCTGGTCGGCACCGGATTGACGCTCGTGATCGTTCTGCCCACCGTGGCCATCACGTTCCTCGGCAGGCGGCTCACGCCCGTCTCGATGGCGGCGACCGTCCTCGGCAGCTGGGCGGGCAAGATGCTGATTGTGATCCTCGTCCTGCTCGCGGTCCGAGGGGTCGACGGGGTCTCCACCCGCTGGATCGGGCTCGCATTGCTGGTCGGCGCGGTCTCGGCCGTCCTGGTCGAGGGTCTGCTGTTCGCGCGTGCTCGGCGGCCGCTCGATGTGCAGCCCGCCGACGACCCCGCAGAGGACGTGGACGCCCAGGGCTGACCGTGACTCTCTGTTATGCTTCTCGAGGCGCTCGACCGCTGATCACGGCCAAGAACCGTGAGCAGGACGAGGGCTGATCGACCACCCGGGAATGCCATGGCGACGTCCAAAGTCGTACGCACGGTGGCCGCACCGCGAGTGGACTCGATCCGGCATGACCATCCAGACCGTCCGCGACGGCCGCACGCACCCGGGAGATCGAGCTGAACACCGCAGACCTCAGTCCGAGACTGTACGCAGAGGACGACTCGTTCTTCCACATCCCCACGTTGGGTGAGTTCTTCCCGGAAGCGATCCTCTTCGGCGGTACGCCCTTCGAGTTCAACCGCGTCCAGCTGGTGCGACTCATCGTCCTCGCCGTGGTGCTCATCGCGATGTGCGTCATCGCCTCCCGCGCGAAGCTCGTGCCCGGCCGGGTGCAGAGCATCGTCGAGCTCATGATCGACTTCGTGAACAACAACATCATCGCGAACACGCTGGGCCTGAAGGATGGCAAGCGCTTCGCCCCGATGCTCATCACGATGTTCTTCTTCATCCTCTCGATGAACCTCGCTGGCGTGATCCCCGGTCTGAACCTCGCGGGCACCTCCGTGATCGGTCTGCCGCTGCTGCTGGCGCTGTGGACCTTCGTCACCTACGTCGGCGCGGGCATCCGCAAGCACGGCTTCCTCGGCTACCTCAAGTCCGAGACCATGCCCCCCGGCATCCCGTGGCCGATCTACATCCTGCTGATCCCGATCGAGCTGCTGCAGGTCGTCGTGATCCGCTGGGCCTCGCTCACGATCCGACTGCTCGCGAACATGGTCGCCGGCCACATGATGATCGTCGTGTTCATCGGCATGACCCACGCGCTGCTGTTCTCGGGCGACTGGCTGATCGCGATCAGCCCCTTCGCCGGTGCGATGGCGATCGGCATCTACGGCTTCGAGATCTTCGTCGGCGCGCTGCAGGCCTTCATCTTCACGATGCTGACCGCGGTGTACATCCAGCTCGCCACCTCCGACGAGCACTGAGTTTCCTCGCCGGCGGCTTGCCCGAGGGTGAGCGTCGGTGGTTCCCCTGCACGACCCGAAAGACCTGATCGTCGCCCCCAGCGCGGCACAACGAAAGGAAACACCCCATGGAGTCCACGATCCTCGCTGAGGTGACCGGCAACATCGGCACCATCGGTTACGGCCTCGCCGCGATCGGCCCGGGCATCGGCCTCGGCATCCTCGTCGGCAAGACCGCCGAGGCTCAGGCCCGCCAGCCCGAGATGCGCTCGCAGCTGCAGACCACCATGCTGATCGGTGTCGCGTTCACCGAGATCCTCGCGCTGCTGGCGATCGTCACCGGCCTGATCTTCGTCTGAGCCAGAGTCCATGATTCTGGCAGAAGGAGCAGACACCGTCCCCGGCTGGCGGCTGCTCATCCCGCTCCCTGAGGAGATCGTCTGGTCGGCGATCTTCCTCCTCATCTTCGTCGCTGTCTTCATGAAGTTCGTGCTCCCGCGCATGAACGCCGTGCTGGACGAGCGCGCCGAGAAGATCGAGGGCGGCATCCGCAATGCGGAGAAGGTCCAGGAGCAGGTTGACCAGCTCAAGTCCGATCAGGAGCAGGAGCTCGCCGCCGCACGGCAGGAGGCCGCTTCGATCCGCGAGAAGGCCCGCGTCGACGGTCAGAAGATCGTCGACGAGGCCCGTGCCCGTGCCGAGGCAGAGAACGAGCGCGTGCTCGCCTCGGGCCGTCAGCAGCTGAGCGCCGAGCGGATCGCGGCCTCGACCGAGCTGCGCGGGGAGGTCGGGACGCTCGCGAGCGACCTGGCGTCCAAGATCGTCGGGGAGTCCCTCTCCGATGACGACCGCTCACGCCGAGTGATCGACCGGTTCCTGGACGACCTCGAGTCGAGCCAGACCACCACCCGATAAGGAACCGTGATGCGAGGAACCTCCTCCACCTCCTTCGCCGAGGTGCTCCGCCAGCTCCAGGCCGCCCCCGCGGCCGACGGGGCAGCGCTGGAGACCGAGGCCCAGGAGCTGTTCTCGGTGGCTGATGCCATCGACTCCAGCAATCAGCTGGTGCGCACCCTCTCCGATCCCGGCCGCCCGGCTGAGGTCAAGGAGTCCGCGGTCCGTGCACTGCTGGAGAACCGGGTCAGCCCGCGCGCGCTCGAGGCGACCCTCGAGATCGTGCGTCGCCGCTGGTCCGAGCAGGAGGACATCCTTGATGCCCTCGAGCTGCTCGGGGTGACGTCGCTGCTCGACCTGGCGCTCCGCGAGGGTGCCCTCGAGCAGGTCGAGACGGAGCTGTTCGAGGTCTCGCAGCTGATCGACGGCGACGGCGGCCTCACCACCGCCCTCGACGGGGCACGGGATGATCCCTCGCGTCGCGCCCTCCTCCTGCGGACTCTGCTGGAGGGCCGCACCCACCGGCTCACCGCCGTCCTGGCGGCTCGCGCCGTCGGGCGACGTACGGAGACCAAGCCGGCCCGTCGTGTCGAGGAGATCGCCCGCTTCGCCTCGGACCGTCGTCGACGCGCCTTCGCAGAGGTCTACAGCGCGGTCCCGTTGAGCGACGCCCAGCAGTCGCGTCTCGGCGCCGTCCTGGCGGGCGTCTACGGCCGGGAGGTCCAGCTCAACCTGCAGGTGGACCCCGACGTCGTGGGCGGCCTCCGGATCCAGGTCGGCGACGACCTCTACGACGCCACTGTTCTGGCCCGGCTCTCGCGAGCCCGGTCGCAGCTCGTGGCCTGACTCACCTCGATGCCGGATCCCTCCCAGGTCCCGGCGTCCCCAGCATTGTTCAGACCATCCCCTTCACGGGGAGACCGAGAGGAAGCGAAGCAGCAGATGGCGGAGCTCACGATCAGCCCGGAGGACATCCGGAACGCCCTGGACACCGCGGTGTCCACCTACCAGGCAGGCAACACCGAGCGCGAGGAGATCGGCCGCGTCAGCGAGGCCGCCGACGGCATCGCGCGCGTCGAGGGCCTCCCGAACGTCATGGCCAACGAGCTCGTCAGCTTCGAGGACGGCACCCTCGGCCTCGCCCTGAACCTCGAGCTGCGTGAGGTCGGCGTCGTCGTCCTCGGCGAGTTCTCCGGCATCGAGGAGGGCCAGCAGGTCCGCCGCACCGGCCAGGTGCTCTCGGTCCCCGTCGGCGACGGCTACCTCGGCCGCGTGGTCGACCCCACCGGTGCCCCCATCGACGGCCTCGGCAGCATCGAGACCGTCGGACGCCGCGCCCTCGAGCTGCAGGCTCCCGGCGTCATGCAGCGCAAGGCTGTCAAGGAGCCGATGCAGACCGGCCTCAAGGCCATCGACGCGATGACCCCGATCGGCCGCGGCCAGCGCCAGCTGATCATCGGCGACCGCCAGACCGGCAAGACCACGATCGGCATCGACACGATCCTGAACCAGAAGGCCAACTGGGAGTCCGGCGACCCCGACAAGCAGGTCCGCTGCATCTACGTCGCCGTCGGTCAGAAGGGCTCTACCATCGCCTCGGTGCGCGCGACGCTCGAGGAGAACGGCGCGATGGACTACACCACCATCGTGGCGGCCCCGGCCTCCGACCCGGCCGGCTTCAAGTACATCGCCCCCTACACCGGCTCGGCCATCGGCCAGCACTGGATGTACGAGGGCAAGCACGTCCTGATCATCTTCGACGACCTGTCGAAGCAGGCCGAGGCCTACCGCGCCGTGTCGCTGCTGCTGCGCCGCCCGCCGGGCCGTGAGGCCTACCCGGGCGACGTCTTCTACCTGCACTCCCGTCTGCTCGAGCGCTGCGCGAAGCTCAGCGACGAGATGGGCGGCGGCTCGATGACCGGTCTGCCGATCATCGAGACCAAGGCGAACGACGTCTCGGCCTACATCCCGACCAACGTCATCTCGATCACCGATGGACAGTGCTTCCTGCAGTCGGACCTGTTCAACGCGAACCAGCGCCCGGCGGTCGACGTCGGCGTCTCGGTCTCCCGCGTCGGCGGCTCCGCCCAGACCAAGGCCATGAAGGCCGTCTCGGGCACGCTGAAGATCGACCTCGCGCAGTTCCGTGACCTCGAGGCCTTCGCGATGTTCGCCTCTGACCTGGACGCCGCCTCGAAGCAGCAGCTCAACCGCGGTGCTCGACTGATGGAGCTGCTCAAGCAGTCCCAGAGCTCGCCCTTCCCGATGGAGGAGCAGGTCGTCTCGATCTGGGCCGGCACCAAGGGCAAGTTCGACGACATCGAGGTCGAGGACGTCCGCGAGTTCGAGGGCCAGCTGCTCGAGCACCTGCGCCACAACGGCGGCGTTCTCGAGGCCATCCGCAGCAGCGGCAAGTTCGAGTCCTCGACCGAGGAGGAGCTCTCGGGCATCCTCGATCAGGTCAAGCAGGACTTCCTGGCCGGCAAGGGCCAGGACGCGGCGCGCAACGACGAGGATGGTCGTCTCGCCGCTGACCGGATCGAGCAGGAGCAGATCGTCCGCGGCTGATGCGAGACGCCGCCGTCCCTGAGGGGACGGCGGCTCCCGCCCAGGACGCATCGATCCCGCACGAGGAGAGACATGGGAGCCCAGCAGAGGGTATACAAACAGAGGATCCGCTCCGCACAGGGGATGAAGAAGATCTTCAAGGCCAAGGAGATGGTCGCGGCGTCGCGCATCGCCAAGGCGCACGCCCGGGTCGAGGCGACGACTCCGTACGCCGAGGCGCTCACCCGCGCGATCGGCTCGGTGGCGACGCATTCCAGCGAGGTCTCGCATCCGTTCCTGGACACCGATCGCCACCAGACGGGGCGCGCCGGGATCCTGCTGATCACTGCGGACCGGGGTATGACCGGCCCGTACTCGCACAACGTGATCCGTGAGGCCGAACAGCTCGCGAACACCCTGCGCGACGAGGGGAAGACCCCGGTGATGTACGTCGTCGGCCGCAAGGGCGACTCGTACTACCGCTTCCGCAACCGCGAGCCGCAGCGGACCTGGACGCCGTACAAGGAGGAGGAGCTGCCGACTCTCGGCCGCGAGATCTCCGCAGCTGTCACCGAGGACCTCGTCACCGAGGATCCGTCCGTGCACCTGGACGAGCTCTACGTCGTCTCCACGCGATTCCAGAGCAGGTTCGTCCAGAGCGCCCGCTCCGTCCGCATGGTGCCGATGGGGATCGGGAACGTGCAGGGAGAGGACGCGGCCACCTACCCGCTGTACGAGTTCGTGCCGGACGCGGAAGCCGTCATCGGCGAGCTGCTGCCGCGGTACATCGAGTCGCGGATCATCAACATCCTGCTGCAGGCGATGGCCTCTGAGCACGCATCCACGCAGCGCGCGATGAAGTCCGCGACCGACAACGCGGAGACGCAGATCAACAAGTTCACCCGGCTGGCGAACTCCGCCCGCCAGGCAGAGATCACCCAGGAGATCACGGAGATCGTCGGCGGTGCCGATGCCCTCTCGGGATCCGGTCGCACCGAACGCTGAGACATCCGCCGCCGACACCTTTGGCCGACGACGCCCCCGTCGGCACGACATGGAGAGAACGCTATGACCACCACCACTGACAGTCAGGCTCCCGCCGCCCAGGCGGCCGGTGCCACCGGACGCGTCGCCCGCGTCACCGGCGCCGTCGTCGACATCGAGTTCCCGCCCGGGAACATCCCGGCCCTCTACAACGCGCTCACCATCCAGATCGAGGACACCGGCTCCGGCCTCGAGGCGTCGACCCTGACCCTCGAGACCGCCCAGCACCTCGGCGACGGCATGGTCCGCGGCATCGCGCTGAAGCCCACCGACGGCGTCGTGCGCGGCCACGCCGTGACGGACACCGGCGCACCGATCTCGGTGCCGGTCGGCGATGCGACCCTCGGCACCGTGTTCGATGTGGTCGGCAACCCGCTGAACAAGCCGATCGATCAGCTCGAGATCTCCGATCGCTGGCCGATCCACCGCAAGGCCCCGAACTTCGACCAGCTCGAGTCCTCCACGGTGATGTTCGAGACCGGCATCAAGTCGATCGACCTGCTCACCCCGTACGTGCAGGGCGGCAAGATCGGCCTGTTCGGCGGCGCGGGCGTCGGCAAGACGGTGCTCATCCAGGAGATGATCTACCGCGTGGCCAACAACCACGACGGCGTGTCCGTGTTCGCCGGCGTCGGTGAGCGCACCCGTGAGGGCTGGGACCTCATCGAGGAGATGACCGAGTCGGGCGTCATCGAGAAGACCGCACTGGTCTTCGGCCAGATGGACGAGCCGCCGGGCACGCGTCTGCGGGTCGCCCTGTCGGCCCTGACCATGGCGGAGTACTTCCGTGATGAGCAGGCCCAGGACGTGCTGCTGTTCATCGACAACATCTTCCGCTTCACGCAGGCGGGCTCCGAGGTCTCGACCCTGCTGGGCCGCATGCCCTCCGCAGTGGGCTACCAGCCGAACCTGGCCGACGAGATGGGTGTGCTCCAGGAGCGCATCACCTCGACGCGCGGCCACTCGATCACCTCGATGCAGGCGATCTACGTCCCGGCCGACGACTACACCGACCCGGCCCCGGCGACCACCTTCGCCCACCTCGACGCCACCACGGAGCTCTCCCGTGAGATCGCCTCGCGTGGTCTGTACCCGGCGATCGACCCGCTGACCTCCACCTCGCGCATCCTCGACCCCCGCTACGTGGGCCAGGACCACTACGACACCGCGGTGCGCGTGAAGCAGGTCCTCCAGCGCAACAAGGAGCTGCAGGACATCATCGCGATGCTGGGCGTGGACGAGCTGTCCGAGGAGGACAAGGTCATCGTCTCGCGTGCGCGCCGCATCCAGCAGTTCCTCTCGCAGAACACCCACCTGGCGAAGCAGTTCACCGGTGTGGACGGCTCCGACGTCCCGCTCAAGGACACCATCGAGGGCTTCAAGGGCATCTGCGACGGCGAGTTCGACCACGTCACCGAGTCCGCCTTCTTCAACGTGGGCGGGATCGACATGGTGCTCGAGAACCAGCACCGCATCGACAAGGAGCTCGGCGCGTGAGTGCGCTCGAAGTCACCTTCGTCACCGCGGACCGCACCGTCTGGACCGGTCAGGCGGCGCAGGTCGTCGTGCCCGCGATCGACGGCTCGATGGGCATCCTCCCGCAGATGCAGCCGACCCTGGCGATCCTCGGCACCGGCGCGGTGCGGATCATCGACCAGGACGGGCGCGTCGAGGCGCTGGACGTCGAGGGCGGCTTCGTCTCCGTCGACGCGGATGTCGTGACCATCGGCGTCGACGACGCCACGCCCGTCCAGGCCAGCGGCTCCCGCCTCTGAGCTGAGAGCGCCGACTGCATGGACCACCTGAGCATCCCGATCCTCCTCATGGGGATCGGGATGCTCTTCGTCGTGCTGGCGCTGCTGCTGGTGCTGGTGCTGGTGCTGCGTCAGCCGGTGGTCGCCCGTCGACGGGGTGCCTTCGAATGCACCCTGCGGCGGCGTGGGCTGGTGGGCGGGAGCAGCTGGCAGCACGGTCTGATGCGCTTCGGCACCGACCGGCTGCGCTGGTTCCGCGCCTTCTCTCTGCACCTGCGGCCCGAGGTGGTGCTGCGCCGCTCGGAGATCCGTGACGTGACCCGCAAGCGCCTGCCCTCACAGCTGGAGGGCGGCGAGGAGAGCAGTCTGTTCGAGTTCAGCATGGCCGACGGGCGAGAGATCAGCGCGATCGTCGACCTGATCTCCGGCGCGGCGCTGAACTCCTGGCTGGAGGCGGCCCCGACCGGTCTGGTGCTCGGCGACGCCGACTGAGCTGACTGCATCGCCTGGACTCGCTGCCTCTCCTGGATCCGCTGCACCCGCTGCACCCGCTGCACCGCCTGCACCGGTCCAGCGGCTGCTGTGTGAGGTCAGGCGTCGAGCTCCTGGCCGGCGCGCAGGACGCTCACCGGGCCCAGCTCGGCATCCACGAGCACCACATCCGCCCGTCGCCCCGCAGCGAGGACCCCGATGCGGTCCTGCATCCCGAGCACCGCGGCCGGCACTGCTGAGGCCGCGCGCACGGCACTGACCAGGTCCACCCCGGCCTCGGTGACCGCGAAGCGCACGACGTCCAGCAGATGGGCGGTGCCGCCCGCGATCGCTCCGCCATCGGTGAGGGTGGCGACGCCGTCCTGCACCGTCACGTCCAGCGCGCCGAGCCGGTACTGGCCCGCGGGCATGCCGGCGGCGGCCATCGCATCGGTCACCAGGGCGACGCTTCCCTCTGCGGCGAGGGAGAAGACGTGCGCGACGGTGCGGGCATCGAGATGCACGCCGTCGGCGATCACCTCGACCACCAGGTCACCGGTGGCAGCGGCGTCCAGCGCCGCGAGGGCCGGGCCCGGATCGCGGTGGTGGATCGGCCGCATCCCGTTGAACAGATGGGTCGCGGTGGGGCGCGCGGAGCGTCCGGACTCCCGGCGCAGCTCCGCCCCGGAGAGGGCGATCGCGCGCGTCATCTGGGCGCTGGTGCCGTCGGTGTGCCCGAGGGAGGGCAGGGCTCCGACCTCCGCGAGGGCCTCGATGACGGACTCGGCCCCCGGCACCTCGGGCGCGACCGTCATGGTGGCCAGCGCGCCGCCGGCGAGCTGGGCGAGCTCGCGCACCAGGTCCGCGTCGCCGTCGGTGATGTGCTCGGGGTTCTGCGCCCCGCGCCGTGCGACGGAGAGGAAGGGGCCTTCGAGATGGATCCCGGCGATCTCGTCGTCGGCGGCGAGCCCCGCGAGGTCCGTGACCCGTGCGCGCAGGGTGGCGGCATCGGCGGTGACCAGGGAGGCGACCAGGCTGGTGGTGCCGTGACGGCGGTGCTCACGCACCGCGGTGAGCATGTCCTGGGATCCGTTCGCGTCAGGGAAGGAGGCACCGCCCCCGCCATGGCAGTGGAGGTCCACGAGACCGGGCAGGACGAGCCCGTCATGGCGGAGAGCGCGGGTCGCCGCATGGGGCGGCGCGTGCGCAGCCGGCCCTGCCCAGACGATGTCCCCGTCGGCGATCAGCAGCAGGGCCCCGGGCACCAGTCCCTGCTCGAGCACCGCGGTGCCGTGCAGGGACAGGTCGACCGTGAGGGTGGGCGAGGACGGTGCGGTGCTCATGCGATCTCCTGGCTCATGCGCTCTCCTGGACCTGCGCGCTCCAGGATCTTGCGTTCTCGAGGGTCGGGCGTTGTCCACGTGCTCGGCAGGTGGGCTCGAGCAGCGTCACAGGGCGGCTCAGAAGAGGCGTGACTCGGCGTCGTCGATGCCGCGCAGGGCGTCGTAGTCGAGGGTCACGCAATCGATACCGCGGTCCGCGGCGAGCACCCTGGCCTGGGGCTTGATGGCCTGCGCGGCGAAGATCCCGCGCACCGGGGCCAGCAGCGGATCGCGGTTGAGCAGTTCGAGATAGCGGGTCAGCTGCTCGACGCCGTCGATCTCTCCGCGGCGCTTGATCTCGATCGCGACCGAGCCGCCGGTCTCGTCACGCGCGAGGATGTCGACCGGACCGATGGCGGTGAAATACTCCCGGCGCACCAGGGACCAGCCGTCGCCGAGGGTGTCGATGTTCTCGGCGAGCAGCGCCTGCAGATGCGCCTCGACGCCGTCCTTCTGCAGCCCCGGATCCACGCCGAGCTCATGGGAGGAGTCCTCGTAGACCTCGTGAAGGCGCACTCGCAGCTTGTCGCCGGTCTTGTCGTGGACGACGTCCCATTGCTCGATCCAGGCGCCTTCCGGATCCTCCGCGGCCTCTTCGTCGCCGCGCCGTGACGTGCTCAGCGTGCACGGAGGGGTCATCCAGTTCAGCGGTTTATAGCTGCCGCCGTCGGAATGGACCAGCACGCTGCCGTCGGCCTTGATGATCAGCAGCCGAGGAGCGAGCGGGAGATGGGCGGTGAGCCGACCGGTGTAGTCGACGGAACAGCGGGCAACGACGAGACGCACCCCGCCAGGGTACGTCACCCCAGGGGCCTCCCCGCCGCACCCCGTTCATGAGAGGTCGATGAGGTGCGCATGAGAAGAGCTTTACCCAGGTGCAGATGCTCACTCGAGGGTGTTGCGCATGTCGTAGCGCTCGTATCGTGGACAGGTCACCCGCTCGGTCCCGTGCCGAGACCCTCCGAAGGAGCATCTACCGTGCAACGACTCCTGGCCGTCCTGCTGGTCCTGGTCGGACTCATCGGACTCGCGCTGGGCCGCCTGGGCGAGACCACCTGGGCCCCCGCGACCGAGACCACCGCCACGGTGGAGCTCGGCGATCCCGGTTCCGCTGTCGTCATCGATCCCGGAGTGCTCTACGTGGGCGACAACGAGGGTGAGGTGGTCATCGAGGGCGCCTCCGACGTCTCCGTGATCACGGCGGCCAACGGCGACATCGAGGCCTACCTCGAGGACGTCCGGTACACCCGGATCACCGGCGCGAGCGACTGGACGACGCTGAGCACCCAGGAGGTCAACCCCGACGGGGCCGATGAGCTGCAGAACCCCACCTCCTCGGACCTCTGGCGCACCGTCGAGACGAAGCCCAGCCCGTACACGATCGACGTGGCGGACTTCTGGGCGGGGGAGAACGGCGAGGAGAACGAACAGGTCTACCGCTCCCTCCTGATCGTCACCGACGGCACCGAGGCCGGGGCCCAGAGGGTCTCCATCACCTGGCCGGTCGACGCCGAGAACGAGTGGGTTCCCTTCGCCTACGCAGGCGGAGCCGCGATCGCCGTGATCGGCCTCGTGATGCTGGTGGTCTCGCTCGGCGGTCGCCGTCGCGACGAGGACGACCTCGACGAGATCGCGGAGGCACCGCACCAGCCCCGGCACGGGACGAGCTCCGTCGTGACGGCGGGAGCCGGCGTCGCCGCGACCACCGCGGCGGGCGAGCGCAGCGACATCGACGACTCGACCGAGGTCCTCGGCGTGACGGACGCTCCCGAATCGGAGACCGCCGCAGGGTCCGATCCGCTGCTCGGAGCACCCGGCGGCGACGTCCGTGAGGAGAGCGTGTGGTCGCTCGGGGCGAGCTCCTCCGAGGGGACCGCCACTTCTGAGGGGACCGCCGCCGAGGGGACCGCCTCCGCCGAGGACGGGGCCAGCACCGAGGGGGCGACCTCCGAGGAGAGCGGCACTCCTGCCGACCAGCGCACCCGGGACGGCTCGGGTGCCCCCGCAGACATCGACCGCACCGAGCCGATCCGCCTCTTCGGGGACGACGGCCGCGGTGACGGTGAGGAGCGCCGATGACCCGCCACGAGCTGCGCCGAAGCGCGCGGAAGGACTCTGTCATGAGCATTCGACCCGTCGGCCGCCGCGGCCTCTTCCTGGGGGCGGGCACGCTGCTCACCTCGGGCCTTCTCGCCGCCTGCGGGTCCGAGCCGGAACCGCCCGCGGCGCCGCCCACCGGCAAGGAGCTCTCCGAGCCGACCCCGGTGCAGACCACCGAGCAGTTCTCGAGCATCGTCCCGGAGGTGCACGAGGCCGTCACCGCGGCGGACGAGGCCGAGGACGCGAAGAAGCTGGAGCCGCGCGTCTCGGGCTCCGCCGTCGATTTCCGCACCGCCGCCTACAGGATGATCGAGAAGGCGCAGGAGTGGGCCGAGGAGCTCCGGGTCCCCGGTTCCGAGCTGATCGTCCCGCTCACCTCCGTCTCCGAAGAGTTCCCGCGGGTGGCGATCGCCCTGGTCGAGGACTCGGTCGAGAAGGATGGCGTGCCCTACTTCATGGCGCTCCAGCAGGCCGATGCGAAGTCCCCCTATTCGGCATGGGGCTGGGCCCAGCAGGCCGTGGGCGTCGAGATGCCCACCGTCGCGAACGCCGTGGTGGGTGCGGAGCCGGTCACCCGTGACACCAAGGGCCTCGTGATGACCCCCGCCAAGGCGCTCTCGCTCTACGCGAAGGTGCTCACCGGCGGCAACGGCTCGGACCCGGATGACAAGCTCGCCGAGAACCCCTTCCAGACCCTGACCCACGAGCGCATCCAGACCGAGCGCTCCGAGCTCAACGCCGGTGTGGAGCGGGACGAGGCGGCGACCATCCGGGAGACCTACAAGGTCAAGAAGGAGGAGTTCGCCGGTCTGCGCACCGACGACGGCGGAGCGCTCGTCATGGGCACCCTGCTCTCGACCCGCAAGGTGGCCATCAAGGACGGCGCGACCATGCGCTATGCCGAGGACAACAAGTACACCAAGGTGATCGGCAAGAAGGAGTTCACCTCGGAGTACCTGCGCAAGTTCGGCACCCATGTCGCGCTGTACATCCCGTCGAAGGACGCCGGCGGGAAGGTCCAGCCCGTCGGGGCCACCCAGACCGCCCTGGACGCCAGCGGGGAGTGACCCGCCCGTCCCAGCGCACGGTCCGACGGACTCCCTAGACTGGGTCCGTCCTGCACTCGTCGAAGGAGCTCACCTGTGACCGATCCGTACGGAATCATCGACCTCGCCGCGCTGAAGAAGCCCGCCGGCGGTGCGACAGGCGGTGCGGGCTCCTCCGGTGCCCCCGCCGCCCACGAGGTCGCCGTGACCGAGCAGGGACTCGAGCAGCTCATCGCCGACTCCCAGCAGATCCCGACACTGCTGCTGGTCACCAGCTCTCGGGTGCCCGAGGGCGACGCCTTCCTCGCCTCCCTGCGTCGTGGGGTCGACGGGCGAGGCGGCGCGGTCCGCCTGGGGACCGTCGATGCGGACACCCAGCAGCGGGTCGCCGCCGCGCTCCGGGTCGAGCAGCTGCCCACGCTGCTGCTGCTGATCCAGGGCCAGCTGCAGCCGATCGTCCAGTCCGTGCTCCCGGAGTCGGAGATCGACACCCTGCTCACCCAGGTGATCGAGGTCGCACGCCAGCAGGGGATGGAGCTGCCCGAGGGGGAGCCCGCTCCGCAGGCGCAGGAGGAGCCGCTGCCGCCGCTGATCGCCGAGGCCTACGAGGCGATCGAGCGCGGTGATCTCGAGACCGCCGTCGCCGCCTATGAGAAGCAGCTGCAGGAGGCTCCGGCCGATGCCGAGGCGAAGGCGGGCCTCGCCACCGTCACGCTCATGCGCCGCACCCAGGGAGCGGACCTCGCGGCCGCCCGGGAGGCCGCGGCGCAGCACCCCGGTGATCTGGATGCTCAGCTGCTGGTCGCAGATCTCGACATGCTCGGAGGGCACGTCGAGGACGCCTTCGCGCGCCTGCTGGACCTGCTGCGCGGCGCGGATCAGGAGACCAAGGACATCGTGCGGGCACGGCTGCTGGACCTCTTCGAGGTCGCCGGTGCGGAGGATCCGCGCGTGGCCCCGGCCCGCAAGCGCCTCGCGAACCTCCTGTACTGACTCCTGCTCGCACCCCGCATGCGACGCACGGGACGGGGCGGTGGCCACTGGCCACCGCCCCGTCCCGTGTGAGCGACCGGTTCAGCCCCGCAGCCGCTGGGGGGCGAGGAGCACCGCGCCCAGCGGCGGGACGGACAGCCGCACGGAGTGGTCGCGGCCGTGCAGAGTCAGCGCCTCGGCGTGCACCCGGCCCAGGTTCCCGACCCCGCTGCCGCCGTAGACCGGGGAATCGGAGTTGAGCACCTCGAGCCAGGTCCCGCCCTCGGGGAGCGGGACGCGGTAGTCGTGCCAGGGCTGCGCCGAGAAGTTCAGCACCACCACGACCGGATCACCGGCCTCGTCGCGCCGCACGAAGGAGAGCACGTTGTGAGCGGCGTCGTCGCCGATCAGCCACTCGAAGCCACCCGGATCCTGATCCCGCTGATACAGCGCAGGGAACTCCCGCTGGACGGCGTTGAGATCCTTGACCAGCTGCTGGGCGCCGCGGTGCAGCGGGTACTCCAGCAGCCACCAGGGCAGGCCGGACTGCTCGGACCACTCGGTGCCCTGGGCGAACTCGATGCCCATGAACACCAGCTGCTTGCCCGGATGGGTCCACTGGAACGCCAGGTAGGCGCGCAGCGTCGCCGCCTGCTGCCAGTCATCGCCCGGAGCCTTGCGCAGCAGCGATCCCTTGCCGTGCACCACCTCGTCATGGCTCAGCGGCAGCACGAAGTTCTCGGAGTACTGGTAGACCATCGAGAAGGTGAGCTCGCCGTGGTGGTACTGGCGATGCACCGGGTCCTGGCCGAGATACTCCAGGGTGTCGTGCATCCATCCCATGTTCCATTTGAACCCGAAGCCCAGGCCGCCGGACTCGGTGGGGCGGGTGACCCCGGGGAAGGAGGTGGACTCCTCCGCGATCATCATGATGCCCGGGGCGCGCTTGTAGGCGGTCGCGGTGGCCTCCTGCAGGAAGGCGATGTTCTCGAGGTCCTCGCGGCCGCCGTGGCGGTTGGCGACCCACTGGCCGTCCTCACGGGAGTAGTCGAGGTACAGCATCGAGGCGACCGCGTCGACCCGGAGGCCGTCGACGTGGAACTCCTCGAGCCAGTAGCAGGCGTTGGCGACCAGGAAGTTGCGCACCTCGTTGCGGCCGGTGTCGAAGATGTACGTGCCCCAGTCCGGGTGCTCGCCGCGCCGCGGGTCGGCGTGCTCGTACAGCGGCGTGCCGTCGAAGCGGCCCAGCGCCCATTCGTCCTTGGGGAAGTGGGCGGGCACCCAGTCCAGGATCACGCCGATGCCGGCGTTGTGGAGGGTGTCGATGAGGTGCCGCAGCTCATCCGGGGTGCCCAGGCGCGAGGTGGGCGCGTAGTACCCGGTGACCTGGTAGCCCCAGGAGCCTCCGAAGGGATGCTCGGACACCGGCATGAACTCGACGTGCGTGAAGCCCATCTCCGAGACGTAGTCGGTCAGCTCGCTGGCCAGCTCCCGGTAGCCGAGGCCCGGCCGCCAGCTGGCCAGATGCACCTCGTAGACCGACATCCGCGAGGAGACCGCATCGTGCGCGGCGCGCTCGGCGAGCCAGTGCTCGTCGCTCCACTCGAAGTCGCTGGTGGTGATGACGGAGCCGGTGGCGGGCGGGACCTCGGCGAAGCGGGCCATCGGATCGGCCTTGTCGCGCCAGACACCGTCGGCGCCGAGGATCCGGTACTTGTAGGTGTCGCCGTCCCCGGGCCCCGGGACGAAGAGCTCCCAGACGCCGGAGGCGCCGAGGGAGCGCAGCGCGTGCAGGCGCCCGTCCCAGCCGTTGAAGGATCCCACCACCTGCACGGCGCGAGCGTTCGGTGCCCAGACCGTGAAGGAGGTGCCTTCGACGCCGTCCAGGGTGCGCGCATGGGCGCCCAGGGCCCGCCACAGCTCCTCGTGGCGGCCCTCGCGGATCAGGTGGAGGTCCAGTTCGCCCACGGTGGGGAGGAAGCGGTACGGCTCCTCGATCTCGACCGGCTCCTCTCCCACGGACCAGGTCACCCGGATCCGGTAGCTGGGCAGAGCGGTCATCTCGAGCGAGGCCACCCAGATGCCGTCGTACTCGTGCT
>NZ_DASVGJ010000068.1:0-135896 GCF_036379615.1 Brachybacterium sp. | reverse complement strand
GCTGGACACGCTCCTGCGATGGTGCGCGAGACCGGGCGAGTTTCCGCCGACGCCCGGGGCGAACGGACTTGACCCGGCCTCGCTGAGGCAGGTGCCGATGTGGCTGCGCCGTGCCTATCCGGAGCTGTTCGAGCGTGAGCGGTGGAGCGCGAGATTGGAGCTCCACGACATGACCGTGGAGCTGGCGATCTGCGCTCACCACCCGGAGCAGGGGAGCCGTGACGAGGCGGCGCGCCGGATCGGCGAGCTCCTGGAAGGCCGCAGCCACCTGCGCGAGCTCACCTGGTAGGGCGCGGCCCAGCGGCGACTCGCCTGGCGTCCTGGGCGAGCGGGATCCACACCTCGGTGGCGATCCCGTGCGCGGTGCTCGCCGCGACGGTCTCGTGGCCGTGGAGCCGAGGGAGCCGTGGCGGCTTAGGCCGCACCTGGAATGATGCCCGGATGCATCAGCCCCTCGCGATACCGGACGCCTTCCGTCGGCGCCTGCTCCACCAGGACCGGACCACCGCGCCCTGGCTCGACGGCGCCCCGGATCACGCCCGGACGATGTGTCGCCGCTGGGATCTCGCAGCCGACGGGGCGCCGTCGTTCGGCGGCACCAGCATCGTGCTGCCCGTCCGCACCGCCGACGGCGACCCGGCCGTCCTCAAGCTCGTCTCCCCGCTGGTCGACGCCGCGCTCGAGGCGAAGGCGCTCACCGCCCTCGCCGGGCACGGCATGGTCGAGCTCCTGCGCGCCGACGCGGACGAGGGCGCCCTGCTGCTCGAGCGCCTCGACGGCCCCACGCTCACCGAGCACCCCGAGCCGCTCGCCGCCGCCCGGATCGCCGGCGAGGTCGCCGCCCGGATCGCCGCGGTCCCCGCCCCGTCGGACCCCCCGCGCCTGGCCGAGACCTCACGGGCCTGGGGGCAGTCCTTCCAGGCCCAGCACGCCCGCGCCGTCGCGGACGAGCTCCCGATCCCGGCCGGGGCGGGGGAGCGTGCCGCCGAGATCATCGACGACCTCGCCGAGGACCGCTCGAGCACCTTCACCCACGGCGACCTGAGCTTCGCGAACGTGCTGCGCCGCGCGGAGGATGACTGGGTCGCGATCGATCCCGGCTGGCTGTGCGGGCCGGTCGAGCACGAGGCACATACTGTGGTGCGCAGCGTGCTGCCCGGCGTGCTCGACGCGCCCCGCCCGCGCGAGGGGCTGCGCGCTCTGGTCGGCGCCTTCTGCGAGACCTCCGGGGCCGACCTCGAACGGGCCGAGACCCTCTCCTGCGCCCGCTTCGTCGCCTCCTACTTCTGGGAGGCCCAGCACGCCGGGACAGCGGACGACATCGAACGCCTGCGCCGCGCGATCGAGCTGCTCATGGGCGATCCGGGCTGACACAGCGATGCACCGCACCGTGAGTATCGGATGCGGCGCCACAAGGTCACCCGGATGAACCTGCCGTCAGGGTCATGCGCGCCGTCGGGGTCGTGCCAGGCGTCGCAACGAGCGAAACCGACCGGGCGGACGACCCGCACAGGTTGAGCTCCGCCCTTCTTGCGAAGCGTCACCCCTGGTGAGTGCCACTCTGTCCGTGACGTCTGCTTTCCTGTGCGCTTCGGTGCCTCCGGCGCACGGAGTCCCGGGGGTCGGAGGCGACTCCCGGGCGCGGAACCGTCTGGGACGCCACCTCCGGCCGCTCGGTGTCAGTCCAGGCAGAACTCGTTGCCCTCGGGGTCCGCCATCACGATGAAGCCGATGCTCGTCGGCGGCTCCGGTTCATGACGCGCCAGACGCGTCGCGCCGAGCGCGATCAACTGGTCGCTGCGCTCCTCGAGCGCCGCCATGCGCTCGTCTCCGCGCAGCTCGGAGGCCGTGCGCACGTCCAGGTGCATGCGGTTCTTGGCGACCTTGTCCTCCGGGACCTGCTGGAAGTACAGGTGCGGCCCGATGCCGTCCGGATCCTCGAGGGCAGAGGCGCTGTTGCGCTGCTCCTGCGGCACGTCGTGGAGCTCGAGGAAGCTGTCCCAGGCAGTCAGGGGATCCTCTCCCTCGGCGAGGTCCACCCCGGGTGGACCGGGGTGCACGTAACCGAGCACCTCCTTCCAGAACAGCGAGAGGGTGCGCGGGTCGTGGGAGTCGACGGTGATCTGGATGGTGGCGCTCATGGGCTCTCCGAAGGGTGATGGGCGGTCTCCAGCAGTGACGGCCCGCTTCGGTGCGGCACCGTCGCATCGATCCTCCCTCACGGCGAGGACAGGAACTGTCCTCGAAAGCTCCCCAAGAGGGTTGGCGATGGCCACGTCTACACGCCACGGCGATTCCGGCCGGAAATGTTGCGAGAAGCCTCCGCTGGGGATGGGTCGACCGTTCCTCCACAAGGCGGCTGATGGCAATTCAATGTGCAGCATTGTGGAGGAAGGGAGGTTTCGTTTCTGACCAGTGCATGCGGCACAGTACGGGGATGGCCTGGCCGGATAGTTCCATTGTGGAGGGAGGGTGGGGGCAGTCGAAGTTATCCACATGTGCCGCACAGGGTTTCGAAACGGGTGCCCCATGGGGATGATGGAGTCATGTTCATGTCGATGCCCCACAGCTCCTCGGAGAATGAGTCCTCTCCCGAGGAGATTCTCGCCGCGCTCCGCGCAGGTGGGCCAGCCCTGTTCGCAGAGCTGCTCGGCGATGTCGACTTCCTGCTCTCCGAGGTCGCTGCCTCGCCGAAGAAGATGTTCGAGACCCGTCAACGCCCCCGAGCGGAGTACAAGAACCTCCTCGACATGACCCATCAGGTCCGCAGCGCGCTCGATGCCCTCGAGTCGCAGGCGGTGGTCGCGCTCGCCGAGGCGACCCGGCGTGATCACGTCCACGCCGCCCATCACGACGACGCCCACGAGGACGACTTCCTGCCGCCCCTGGAGCAGCTCATCCGCCAGGCGGATGCCGCGACGGTACGGGACGTCTCCTTCGCGACCCGACGAGCACCGTCCACGGCGAAGAGCACTCTCACCTCAGCGCGGCGCCTGGTCGGATCCATGCCCCGGATGCTCACCGCCCTCACTCGAGGGAAGATCACGGCGACCGTCGCGCACGCCGCAGCTTCCGCCACGGCGCCGCTGGATGACCTGCAGCGCCGGCAGGTCGACGAGATGCTCCACGAACAGATGCCACGGATGGATGGCGCCGGGGTGAAACGGTGGCGGAAGGTCGTCGCCCATGCCATCCACGAGCTCGACCCGCACGGCGCCACCGACCGCCATCACAGAGCACGCACGAAGCGTCATGTGTCGTTCATCCCGGGTGAGCACGGCATGGCCACCGTGAGCGCTCACCTGCCCGCTCTCGACGCGAAGCTCGCCCACAAGCGGCTCTCCCTCGAGGCCGAGCGTCGGCGGGCAGGCGGCGCGCGGGACGGTCACGCCGCGCTGATGGCTGACGCCTTCACCGACACCCTGCTCGGCCGGGAGGACGGGATGGAACCGGTGACCCTCGACCTCGGAGTGATGATCACCGACCGTGCCCTGCTCAGCCCGGACCACGGCGACATCGCCCATATCGAGGGGTACGGGCCGGTCCCGGCGGAAGCCGTGCGCCAGGAGCTGCGCGATGCGCTCGCCGAGCCTGAGAATCCCTCTCGCGACCGCTTCGGCCCCGACGGACACCAGGTGCGCGTCGTGATGCGCCGTCTGTTCATGCACCCCACCGTGGGCGAGCTGGTCGCGATCGACTCCAGGGCCCGGGAGTTCCCCGCCGCGATGAAACGCTTCCTGAACTGGCGCGACGGCACCTGCCGCGCTCCCTACTGCGACGCGCCCGTGCGCCAGCACGACCACATCGTGCCCGTCTCGGAAGGCGGGGCGACCAGCATCGAGAACGGTCAGAGCACCTGCGCTTACTGCAACGCCCATAAGGAGGAGGACTCAGCGAGCGTGGAGCGCGACGACGATCAGGGGCGACCCGGTCACGTCGTCACCTGGACCGGACACGGGGGCACCACGGTGATGACCACCGCCCCGACGCTCGGGCCGATCGGCCCAGCCCCCGCACCGAGCGGCGCGCCCGGCGACCCCGACGAAGCCGCCCGCGGCTCCGACACGGCCCCCGGGAGCCCCGACGTCGCCGCGTGCACCATGCAGGAATCGACGATCACCCGCCGGATCCCGAGAGACGGAGAGGGGCCGGAGGGGCTCACCCTGGATCGATCCGAGGGACACCCCACCGGGCGGCGTCTCACTCCATCACCACCGGGCCCGGACACGGCAGGGCCGCCTCTACAGTGGCCCGATGATCCGTCACACCGTCGCCTTCACTCTCGTGCACGCCCCGTACTCGGCAGCGGAACAGGACTTCCTCACCGAAGCACCCGCTCTGCTGCGTGCGATCGACGGTGTCCAGGACTTCACCGTCTCGCGCCAGGTCGGCAAGAAGTCCGACTACCGCTTCCAGTTCGCGATGACCTTCGCGGACGAGGCGACCTACGCCGCCTACGACGCCCATCCCGACCATCAGCATTTCGTCGCCACTCGGTGGCAGCACGAGGTCAGCGCCTTCGAAGAGCTCGACTTCATCGCCTACCCCTGAGTGCGCACGAGACCGGCCTCGCCGCCTACGACGGAGACAGCTGCCCCGAGCCCCGACCATGCAGATCGAGGGCCGGGGCAGCGCCGTCGGCGGGAAGCCGAGGCCCGAGTGATCAGCCCGCCGGGCGGCGCAGCCAGACCGTCGTCGCGCCGGGCAGCTCCTGCACATCGCCGTCCCGACCAGCGAGCGGGGCACTCGACAGCAGCACCTCACCGTCGGGCAGCGTGACCGGCGCGGCGCCGAAGTTCGTCACGCTCAGCCAGCCGCCGGGTCGCTCGACGGCGAGCACGTCACCGGTGGAGAGCTCCTCGTCCCAGTGCAGCGTCTCCGCGCCCTGCAGCACGCGGCGCAGGCGCAGCGCGGCGCGGTACATCTCCAGCGTCGAGCCGGGCACGCCGTCCTCGGCCTCCACCGAGGAGTCGCCGAACCACTCCGGCTGCGGCAGGTGCGCACCGCCGCTGCCGAACCCGAAGCTCGTCCCCTCACGGGTCCACGGCAGCGGCACCCGGCAGCCGTCACGGCCCAGGCCGTCGAAGCCGCGATCCTCCGGCGAGGTGCGCCAGAACGCCGGATCCTGCCGCTGTGCGTCAGGGATCTCCGCCACCTCGTGCAGCCCCAGCTCCTCACCCTGATAGAGGTACGCACTGCCGGGCAGAGCGAGCTCGAACATCGTCGCGGCACGCGCCCGGCGCAGCCCCAGCTCCCGGTCGATGCCGTCCTCCGGGCCGCCTGCCAGCACCCAGGCGGCGCCGTGCTTCTCCCCGCTCCCCGCACGTGGGGGCAGGCCGTAGCGGGTCGCGTGGCGCACCCCGTCATGGTTCGAGAACACCCAGGTGGTGGAGGAGCCTGTCACCTCGGACTGCGCGAGGTTGTCGGTGACGATGTCCCGGAAATGGCCTGCGTCGAAATCCGCCTCCATGAGGTCGAAGTTGAACGCCTGCCCGAGCCCCTCCGGGCTCGCGTACTTCGCGCGGCGCTCCGAGGTCTCCACCCAGGCCTCCGCCACCGCGATCCGCGGCGGATCGTACTCGTCGAACACGGCCCGCCACTCGGCGTAGATCTCGTGCACGTCATCGCGGTCCCACAGCGGATGGGTGCCGTCCTTCGGCATCGCCTTCAGCTCTGCACGGCTGGGCAGCTCCTCGCCGAGGTCCTTGGCCAGGCCGTGGGCGACATCGATCCGGAAGCCGTCGACCCCGCGGTCGGACCAGAAGCGCAGCGTCTGCAGGAAGTCCGCGTGGACCTCCGGATGCGTCCAGTCGAAGTCCGGCTGCTCGGAGGCGAAGGAGTGCAGGTACCACTGGCCGTCGGGGACCCGGGTCCAGGCCGGGCCGCCGAAGATCGAGGTCCAGTCCGCCGGCGGCTCCTCGCCGTGCTCGCCCTTCCCGTCGCGGAAGATGTAGCGGGCCCGGGCGTCGGAGCCCCTCGGGGAGTCCAGCGCCTCGCGGAACCACTCGTGGCGGTCCGAGGAGTGGTTGGGGACCACGTCCACGATGAGCTTGATGCCCGCGCCATGCAGCGCGGCGACCATCTCGTCGAACTCCTCCAGGGTGCCGATCTTCGGATCCACGTCGCGGTAGTCGTCCACGTCGTAGCCGCCGTCGGCGAGAGCCGAGGGGTAGAACGGGCTCAGCCACACAGCGTCCACGCCGAGCCCGGCGAGATAGGGCACGCGGGAGATGATGCCGCGCAGGTCGCCGATGCCGTCGCCGTTGCCGTCCGCGAAGGAGCGGGGATAGATCTGGTAGACGGCGGCCTGGCGCCACCAGTCGGCATCGGCCTGCGTGGCGGCGGGCACAGAGGGGGAAGCAGTGGTCACGGTCGGGGAACCTCCGGGGTCGGGTCGAGGATGGTGCGAGGTGCGGCAGGGGTGAGGAGCGGAGGACCGACGGACGCCTCCGCTCCTGGCGGGTTACTTGATCGCGCCCTGGGTGAGGCCAGACATCACCCAGCGCTGCGCGAACAGGTAGACGATGATCGCCGGGGCCATCGCCATCAGGTAGGAGGCGAAGGCGACGTTGTAGCTGTTGCTGAACTGGGTCTGGAACATGTTCTGCAGCACCGGGATCGTCTGCAGCGTCGGATCCGAGATGATCAGCGAGGGCATCATGAAGTCGTTCCAGGAGGCGATGAAGGCGAAGATGCCCACGGTCGCGCACATCGGGCCGAGCAGCGGCAGGATCAGCTTCCAGAAGACCTTCCAGGTGCCCGCTCCATCCATACGCATCGACTCCTCGAGCTCCATCGGGATGGTCCGCAGGAAGGCGGTGAAGAGCAGCGTGTTGAACGCCAGGGAGAACGCGATGTGGAGGATCGCGACGCCCAGGGGATTGTCCAGTCCGAGCATGCCGGTCAGCTGGATCTGGGGGAGCGCCACCACCGGGAACGGGATGAACATTGCCGCGAGCAGGTAGAAGAACGACCAGCGGAATGCGCGACGATCCCAGTTGCGCACGATCGCGTACGCCGCGAGGGAGGAGATCACGATCTCTCCCATCACCGCGAGCACGGTGATGAATATGGAGATCGCGAAGCCGCGCGGGAAGTTCGTGAGGTTCCAGGCCTCGACGAAGCTCGAGAACGTCAGCGGGTCCGGCAGGCCGAACGCATTGCCGTCGACCGCCTGCTCGGTGGTCTTCAGCGACATGTTCACGGTGACGAACAGCGGCACCAGCACGGCCAGCGAACCCACCATGAGCAGCACGGTGGCCGGCCAGTTGACGCGGTCGCGGCCCACCGAGCCCCGGCGTCGACGGCGCCTCGGCGGCGCGGCAGCGGGGGAGGGGGTGGCAGGCGAGGGTGCAGCGGATGCGGCGGGAGTGGAAGTGCTCATCAGATGGCCGTCCTTCCTCGGGTGATGCGGAGCTGGAGGAGCGCGAGCGCGATCGAGATCAGGAAGAAGACCATCGCGTTGGCCATCTGGTAGGCGTAGTCGCCGCCTTCGAAGCCGCGGAAGATCGACATCGCCACGGAACGGGTCGCGACTCCGGGCCCGCCGTCGGTCAGGCCGACGATGATGTCGTAGGCGTTCAGATAGTTCTTGAAGCCCAGGATCGTGTTGATGACGATGAACCCGGAGACCAGCGGGAGCGTGATGTGTCGGACGCTCTGCCAGCCGGTGGCTCCATCGATCGAGCCGGCTTCGTAGACGTCGGCGGGGATCGTGACCAGGCCTGCGATGTAGATGAGCATCGTGCCGGGAATCGACTGCCAGGCGGTGACGATCACGATCGACAGCCACGCCCAGTCGGGATCCGCGAGGATCGAGGTGGACAGCGCCTCCGATCCGAGCGCCTGTCCCATGCCGGGCACCGTGTTGGCGAACAGGTACTGGAACACGAACGCGATGACGATGCCCGAGATGACCATCGGGATCACGTAGATCGTGCGCAGTGCGGTGGTGAAGCGGATCTTCGAGGTCAGCCCCAGGGCCAGGGCGAAGGCGAGCACGTTGACCAGGATCACGGTGATCAGCGAGAAGCCGAGCGTGAACGTGTACGAGCCCAGAATCCCCTGATCGCGGAACATCGCGATGTAGTTGCGGAATCCGATGAACTCCCAGTCGCCGAAGCCGATGGAGTTCGTGAAGCTGTATCCGAAGCCGAGCAGGGCCGGCACCGTCACCGCGGCGGTGAACAGCGCGAGCGAGGGGAACAGGAACAGGTAGTAGAGGGGGTCGATCCGTCGCTTGTGATGGACGATCGAGGTGCGCACCGGGCCTTCTGCGTCCGTGCGGGCCGTGTGATCAGGTGTCGTCGTCGACATCGGAGCTCCTTGCTGAGGCGTCATCGGTGATCACTCCCGAAAGGCCAGGCGGGCCCAGTCGGCATCCATGCGCGCCAGGGTCTGCTCGGCGTCGGCGCCGCCGACGATCGACTGGATGTAGTTCTGGGCAGGGATCGAGTTCGGGATGAACTGTGAGGCGCCCATGTAGAAGCGGCCCTCGTCGTAGTACTTCTGCATCTCGGCGATCCGGTCATCGGTCACCGGCGGGGCGTCCTTGGTGGTGCCGAAGGCGAGGAACTCCTGGTTGTACGTGTCCTGCACCTCGGGTCGCATGAGGAACTGCAGCAGCTCGCGCGATCCGTCCTTCTCGTTCGCGGCCTCGGGGATCCACAGCGACAGGTCGATGTTCACCCGGACCTTGAGATCCGCCGGGTCATCGGTCATCGGGAGCGGGAATGTGCCGAGATCCAGATCTCCGCCGGCCTTCGCGATCTCGCCCAGCGCCCAGGGGCCCTGGAAGTACATCGCGGCCTTCTCCTGGGCCATCGCGGTGTTGCCGTCGCCGTAGGCGCGGTTCGAGGCATCGGGGTTGAGGTAAGGGAGCAGCTCCAGCATGCGCTGGACGGGTTCGCGCAGGGTGCTCTGGAAGGAGACCTCGGAGTCGGGGCCCACGTCCTCGCCGATCTCGTTCATCTGCGTATAGAAGGAGCGCACGTCCACCAAGCCGCCCACGGTGTAGTCGAAGAGCCCCTGCGCGATCGTCCAGGGGTCCAGGAAGGTCGCATAGATCGGGGTGATGTCCCCGCCCTGCAGCGTCTCGCAGACGCTCAGGAACTCCTCCCAGGTGGTGGGGACCTCGAGGCCGTGCTCCTCGAAGATCCGCCGGTTGTAGATGACCGACGCCGCGGTGACCGAGTAGGGGAGCACGCTGGTGCGGCCCTCATAGGTCGGGTACCAGTCGGCGAGCTCGGCGACGTCCTCGCGGATCATCCCGGCCTCAGGCATGTCGGTGAGGTCGGAGAGGGCGCCGCGTTCCATGAAGCGGCCCATCTCGAGGTTGTAGTTCAAACAGCCGAGATCCGGAGGGTTGTTGCGCACGAAGCTCGCCGAGAGATTCGTGGCGATGTCGTGCTGGACGGCGAACCGCTCCTGGGAGGTGGAGAAGTCTGCGGCGAGCTGGCTGAAGTAGGGGATCGCCTCCGGCTTCGACTGGTAGAGCGTCAGCAGGGAGGTGCCTTTCGCGCTGCCGCAAGCGCTCAGGGCGGTCGCCGCCAGGGCGCCGCTCGCACCCGCCAGCAGCGTGCGTCGGGTGAGGCGGCCGGGCCGGTCGGTCGAGGATGACACCATCGTCTCCTTCACGGAAGAGTGTGCAGGCTCTCGGGATTGATGCGACCATAGATACATCAAGCGTTATATTTACGATCTATCGGAAGTATGGAGCGGAGGGGGAAGGGATGTCAAGCATCCAGGACCGCGGTGCGAGCTCGCCTCAGCTGCTCCGCCGCGCGAACCGGCAGGCGCTGCTGCAGCACGCGCTGGCCACCCGGAGCTTCACGGCGGCCGACGCGATGGCCGCCACCGGCCTGACGCGTGCGACGGTGCTCGGCGTCTGCGCCGAGCTCGAGGGGGCCGGATGGCTGCACGAGGTCTCCGCCGAGCGCGAGGAGGGAGTCGTCCAGCGAGGCCGGCCGGCCCGCCACTACGCGCTCCGCGCCCGCGCCGCCGTCCTGGTCGGTGTCGATGCCGGTCAGCACACTCTCAGCGCTCGGGTCGCGGACCTGTACGGTCACGAGCTCGCCGCCTCGCGGTGTGCGGCGCACGGCGAGCTGGACGGAGCGGATGCGGAGCTGGGCGCCGCCGCGGCCGAGGAGCGGCTGGACGGCGTGCGCAGTCTCGTCGAGGACGTCCTGGAGCGGGCCGGGGCCAGCGCGCTGCCTCGCCTGCTGACGGTCGTCGGCGTTCCTGCTCCGGTCGACCCCGCAGGGCACTCGCCCGCCGGGGGCAGTGCCTACTGGTCCGCCATGAACCCCGGGTTTGTCGACGCTCTCGAGGGTGCTGTCGTCGTCGAGAACGACGCGAATCTCGCCGTGCTGGCCGAGCACGCGCTCGCCGTCACGGCGGGAAAGGCGGCGGAGGCGACGGAGGGGGGCGCTACCGATCACCTGGCCGCGCTGCTCATGGGGGAGCGCTTCGGCGCGGGACTCATCGTCGACGGCCGCCTGCTCCGCGGCGCCGACGGCGGTGCCGGCGAGATGCGGTTCCTCGACGGCGTGCTCGGCGACTCGCGCGGGGCCGACGGGGTGGCGGCCCTCGCCCGTCGCTGGAGCCTCGAGGGGATCGCGGCCGGTCGGCCCTCGCCGGTGCTCGGCAGCATCCACGCCTCGCGCCTCACCGCCGAGGACGTGTTCGTGGCCTCCCGGGAAGGAGATCCGCTGGCCCGCGAGGTCCTGAGCCGCATCGGAGGGCGGCTGGCCCGGATCGCAGCGATCCTCTCCAGCCTCCTCGGGGTGGAGAAGGTCGTGGTCGCGGGAGCGATCGCTACGGCCATCGAGCCTGTCCTCGAGCACTCCCGCTCCGAGCTGCCTGAGATCTCCGCGCCCCCGTTCCCCGAGCTGGCCGCGAGCTCTCTGGGCCGGGACGTGGTGGTGCGCGGCGCGATCGAGCTTGCGCTCGCGCGGCTGCGGGAGGACCCTCTGTCCCTGCTCGGGCCGGAGTCGTGAAAGCAGGGCAGTTCGACGATCCGCTCCACCCGACGTGCCCTCCCGCACGACCCCTGACCCGCACGACCCCTGACTCGCACGACCCACTGAGAGGAACTGACACACCATGACCGACCCCACCACCGAAGCCGCCCCGCGCCGACTGCGCGCCGGAGTGATCGGCCTGGGCTGGGCTGGCCAGCAGCACGTGGCCGCCTATGCCGCCGACCCCGCGGTCGACCTGGTCGCGCTCTCCGCGATGGAGGAGCACCTGCTGGAGCGGTTCGGGCAGGAGCACGACGTGCCCGGCCGGTACCAGGACTGGAAGCAGATGATCGCCGAGGCGGAGCTCGACGTCGTCTCGATCGCGACCCCCACCTTCCTCCACGAGCCGATGGCGATCCACGCCCTGGAAGCGGGCGTCAACGTGCTCACCGAGAAGCCGATGGCTCAGACCGGCGAGGCCGCGGCCCGCATGGTCGCCGCCGCCCAGCAAGCCGGCCGAGTGCTGGACGTGTCCTTCAACCACCGCCAGCGAGGAGACGTCACGGCGCTGAAGGCCGTGGTCGACTCCGGCGTGCTCGGAGCCCTCTACTACGCCAAGACCGGCTGGATCCGCCGACAGGGCATCCCCGGGCTGGGCACCTGGTTCACCAAGGCGGAGAGCTCCGGCGGCGGCGCGATGATGGACATCGGCATCCACATGCTCGACATGGCGCTGCATCTCATGGGCGAGCCCGACGTCACCGCGGCCTCCGCCTCCACCCACGCCGAGTTCGGGCCGCTGGGGCGGGGCGGCTCCGGCTTCGGCATCTCCCAGGTCGAGGAGGGCGCTCCCTTCGAGGTCGAGGACCTCGCCACCGCCTTCCTGCGCCTCGAGGGCGGCGGCACGCTGCTGCTCGAGTCGAGCTGGGCCCAGTGGATCCCGCACGACCTCTGCTACGTCACCCTTTACGGGGCCGACGGCGGCGCGACCATCGAATGGGGCGGCGCGGAGGAGCCCCGGATCACCGTGTGGACCGAGGTCGCCGGGATGCCGGCCGAGCTGCAGCCCGTGGTCGGGGAGGACGGGCGGCACGCCGCCGCGATCGCCGGCTTCCTGCAGAAGGTCGCCTCGGGGGAGACCGCTGCGCACGACGGCTCGCTCCCGCTGCGCCGCGCCCGGGTGATCGACGCCTGCTACGCCTCCGCGAAGGCCGGGGCCGAGGTCGCGGTCACCGGCTGAACCACCGGGGCACGCATGACAGGACGGGCCGACCGCGACGACGTCGCGATCGGCCCGTCCTGTGTGAGAGGGTCACTCACCCTCGACGGGCGGCAGCACGTCGGGGTTCTCCTCGAGCCACTTCTCCACGGCCTCGGCCTCCTGGCCCTCCTCGAACTGGTTGACGACCATGTCCTCGAGCGAGCCGAACTCCTCGTCGGTCATGGTCACCTGCGAGATCCACTCGGCGGCATCCGGGAAGTCCTCGCCGAAGCCCTGACGGCCCAGGTGGTGCAGGGCCTCGGCCTCGCCGAAGTGACCCTCCGGGTCCTCGAGCGCCTTCATGGAGTAGGCGGGCATCGCCCAGAACGGCGTCCACAGCGTGACCACGATGTCCTCCTCGGCCGCGATCGCGTTCTCCAGCTCGGTGATCATCGCGGGAGTGGAGGAGGTGACCAGCTCGAAGTCGTCGAGCCCGTACCCGGGGATGACCTTCTCCTGGGTGGCCTCGGTGAGACCGGCGCCGGGCTCGATCCCCACGATCCGACCGCCGAAGCGGTCGGCCTGCCCGGCCAGCTCGTCGATCGAGGTGATGTCGACGTACTCGGGGACGGAGAGGTTCAGCACCGCGCCCTCGTAGTAGGCCACCAGGTCCTCGATGGAGTCGCCGTACTCCTCCATGTAGGAGGCGTGGGTGACCTCGGGCCAGGCGGAGGGGAACATGTCCACGTCACCCTGGGCGAGCCCCGCGTAGAGCACACCCGCCTCGGTGATCTGCTCGTGCTCGACCTCGTAGCCCATGGCGGTGAGGCGGTTGTCCAGCAGGTGGGCGGTGGACCGACCGTCGGTCCAGGACGGGATGTAGCCGAGCGTGATGGTGCCGCCGCCTCCGCCGCTCTCGCCGCCACCGCCCTCGCCGCTGCCGGTGTCGCTGCCGCAGGCGGCCAGGCCCAGGCCCATCAGGCCGGCGCCGCCCAGCAGGGCGGAGCGGCGGGTGAGGGGCCTCCGGGCTGCGGCTCGGGGGCTGAAGGGAGTGCGTCGGTTCGTCATGATCGGGTTCCTTCCGTGGTGAACAGCGGGTGGTCAGATCGGGAGCGTTCAGACTGCGGCGGCACCGGTGGCGCCGGCGCGCTGCGCGAGGGACTTCTGGGCGAGGGCGAGCAGCGATCCCTTGTACTCGCCGGGATTGCCGAGGGCGGCGGTGAGCCGGTCCAGGTAGACGGCGAGGATCACGACGGCCAGGCCGGCCTCCACGCCGAGGGCCAGGTTCTGGGTGGAGATCGCCTGGACGACCTCCTTGCCGAGCCCGTCCGCGCCGACCATGCCGGCGACGACGGCCATGGACAGCGAGAGCATGATGACCTGGTTGACGCCGGCCATGATGGTGGGGACGGCCAGCGGGAGCTGGATGCCGCGCAGGATCTGCCCGCGGGTCGCGCCGAAGGCCTCGCCGGCCTCCACCGTCTCGGAGTCGACCTGGCGGATGCCCAGCTCGGTCATCCGCACGCCCGGGGGCAGGGCGAAGATGATGGTGGAGAAGACGCCGGGGACGACGCCGATGGAGAAGAAGGTGACCGCCGGGATCAGGTAGACGAAGGCGGGCATGGTCTGCATGAAGTCCATGACCGGCTTCACGATCGAGCTCACCGTGCTGTTGACCGCGGCGAGGATGCCCAGCGGGACCGCGATCAGCACCGCGAACAGGGTCGCGATGAGCACCAGCGCCATGGTCTGCATCATGGTCTCCCACTGCTCCATGGACAGGACCAGCACGAAACCGACCAGGGTGGCGACGGCGAGCTTCCAGGAGCGCAGGATCAGGGCGATCAGGGCGAAGAGCGGGATCGCCGCGAGCGCCGGCACCATCAGCAGCACATCGGTGAGACCCACGATCAGGAAATCCATGATGGCGCGGAAGGCGTCGAACAGCCAGGAGATGTTCGCCTTGAGCCAGTCGAAGCCGCCGTCGATCCAGTCGCCGAGCGGGATGCGGGGGACGAGGCTGTCATCCTGCGGGGTCATCGCGCACCTCCCTGTGCATCATCGGAGTGGGGGCCGTTGCCGTTCCCGTTCCCGACACCGGCGGCGGTCAGCAGTGTGACCCGGGGGACGACGCCGCTGAAGCGCCCTCGCTCATCGACCACCACCAGCGGGCTCAGGTGCTTCGCCGAGAGCGCGAAGAGATCGGCGATCGGGGTGTCCTCGGAGACGACCGGCATCTCGTGGACCGTGGACCAGGGCAGCTCGTCGCGTCCGGCGCTGACGGCCGCGGCGACGTCGTCCTCCCAGAGCACGCCGCGAGGGGTGCGATCGCGGCGCAGCACCATCAGCCAGGAGTTCTGGGTGGCGCGCAGCATGCGGTGCGCGGTGCGGGGGCCCTGCCCGTCGCCGAGCGTCTCGGCGGGCTTCTCCATGATCGCCCCGGCGGTGAGCACGCGGGAGCGGTCGACGTCCTGGATGAACCGGGCGACGTAGTCGTTGGCCGGCTCGTTGAGGATCTCGTCGGAGGTGCCCACCTGCTCGATCCGTCCGTCGCGCATCATCGCGATCCGGTCGCCCAGGCGCATCGCCTCGTTGAGGTCGTGGGTGATGAACAGGACCGTCTTGTCCAGCCGCTGCTGGAGGTCCACCAGCTGGTCCTGCATGTCGCGCCGGATCAGCGGGTCCAGGGCGCTGAACGCCTCGTCCATCAGCAGCACGTCGGTGCCGGCCGCGAGCGCGCGGGCGAGGCCCACGCGCTGCTGCATGCCGCCGGATAGGTTGTCCGGGCGGTAGCCGCCCCAGCCCTTCAGCCCCACCATCTCCAGTGCGCTCTCCGCCTTCGCCTGACGCTCCGTACGGTTCATGCCGCTGATCTCGAGACCGTAGGCCGCGTTCTCGCCGACGGTGCGGTGCGGCAGCAGCGCGAAGTGTTGGAAGACCATGGAGACGCGGGTGCGGCGGGCCTCTCGGACCTGCGCCGGGGACATGTCCGAGAGCACGGCGTCACCGATCCGCAGTTCGCCGGCGGTCGCCGGGAGCAGCCCGTTGACCATGCGGATCAGGGTGGACTTCCCGGAGCCGGACAGCCCCATCACCACGAAGATCTCGCCCGGATCGACACTGAAGCTCGCATCGATCACGGCCGCCGTGAGCCCCTCGTCGCGCAGCTCGTCCCGGGAGCGCCCCTGGCGGAGCGCGTCGACGCCTCTGGCGGGGCGGCGGCCGAAGACCTTGTACAGGCCTTCCGCGGTGATCACTGGCGGCACGAGGGCTCCTTCATCGGCGGACGACAGGCGGACAGGGGCGCGGCGAAGGGTCCTCGTCCCCCGACGAGAGCCCCGGCGCAGCGCGAGAACTCCTAGAAGCGTAGGCCCCGATTCGGCTGGAAAGTGCCTGGGAACTGGGCCTTCTCGCGATCGCGATGCCGTTCGGCGGGCAGCGGGCGCACCGGGTCGGGGGCGTGGAGGGCGCCCGGGTTCTCGGGGGTGGCCTGGGGTGATGCGCCTCGTCAGGGGAGCTGACATGAGGATCATCGGACTGTTCGACAATCAGGACATAACTATTCGGCAACGCGTGTCGTGGCGGGCACGGAGGCCCTCTGTCGGCTGTCGCTGCGGGGGTGATCGCGGCGGGGCAGAGGCCTGCGGGTCAGTCGTGGGCGGGCATCGTCTCGGCGAGGACGGCGAGGGTCTGCCGCCAGGCGGCCTCGGAGGCCTCGGCGTGGTGCAGCCCGGGATGCGGATTGTCGAAGGCATGGCCCGCGTCCTCGTGCAGCGTGAAGCGCACCTGCTCGCGCGTGCCGTCCGCGGTGACCGCCCGACGGATCTGCTCGACCTGCTCGAGGGGGATGAAGGCATCGGCGGTGCCGAAGTGGTGCAGGCTCGGCACCTCGACCTGCGCCGCGCGGTCCAGCAGGGAGGGCAGGGCGGAGCCGTAGTAGCTGACCAGCACCGAGGGCGGGCGATCCTCCTCGGCGGCGGAGGCCGCGGCTGCGTACGCGAGCCCGCCCCCGTAGCAGAAGCCCAGCAGCCCCACCTGCTCGGCGTCCACGGCGCCGTGGGCGCGCAGAGCGCCCAGGGCGGCGATCGCGTCGGCCTCCGCGCGCTCCCAGGGCAGCTGTCCTGTGAGCTCCATGCCCTCGGCGAGCCAGGACTCGAACTCGTCCCGGTCCTCGAGGCCCACCACCGGCGGGTCCAGGCGCGCGAACAGCTGCGGAGCGAGCACCGCATAGCCCTGCGCGGCGAGCTCTGCGCAGCGTCGCTGCAGGTGGTCGGAGAGACCGAAGATCTCCTGCAGCACCACCAGGCCCGGGGCCGGGCCCTCGCGGTCCGCGGGCAGCCACAGCAGCCCGGGCAGGTCACCGGCATCGGTCGGGATGGGCAGCGTCGTCGCGGTCACGTCGCGACCATACCGCGACACCGTGTGCTGGGGGCCTGTCGCGTCCCTGGGGGGTCAGGAGAACAGCGCCAGGGCGTACACCCCGAACAGCAGCAGGTGCACGGCGCCGTGCAGCGCGGTGACCCGCGGTGCGGCCGCCGAGATCGCCGCGACCGCGAGGGTGACCGCCAGCAGCAGCAGGTTCGTCGGGGACTCGGCGAGCACCACCTCGTTGCCGGTGAGCAGGCCGATCATCAGCACAGTGGGGATGGTCAGGGCCAGTGTGGAGACCAGTGCGCCGTGGCACAGGTTCACGACCCGCTGCATCTCCCCGGCCCGCGCGGCACGCACGGCGGTGAGCGACTCCGGCGTGAACACGATCATCGCGATCAGCACCCCGCCCAGAGCCGTCGGGGCGCCGAGTCGGGAGAGCCCGTCGTCCAGCAGCGGGGCCATGTCGTGGGAGAGCAGCACGATCGGCAGCACCGTCGCGATCAGCAGGCCCGCCCGCGCCAGCAGCTCCGGGCGGTGCGCCGCGAGGATCTCGCGCAGGGGCGGCCGCGGTGCCTCGGCCTCCTGGGCCGCGGCCCGGCCCGCCGGGGCCGGTGGCCGGGCCTCCTGGAAGTCCCCGGCCTGGGCGCCGGTCTGGCGCCAGAGAAAGACGGCGTAGAGGGCTGCGGTGAGCACCCCGATCACCACGGCCTGGACGGGGGAATAGACGCCGTCGTGCCCGAGCGTGGACGGCACGGCGACGGCGAGCGCCGCGAGCGCCACCAGCATCACCAGGTAGGCGGAGGTGCCCACGCGGTGCACGGCGAGGGGGCCGTGGCGCAGCCCGCCCACCAGCAGGCAGAGCCCCAGCACCAGGTTCAGGATGATCATCGAGACCGCCATCACCGAGTCCCGGGCGATGGTGGCGTGCGCCCCCGGACCGAGCATCACGGCGGCGATCAGCACCACCTCGATGACCACGATCGACAGGGTCAGCACGAGGGTGCCGTAGGGGTCGCCGAGCCGATGCGCGAGCGCCTCGGCCTGCCGGACCACGCCGCTGGCCGCGATCACGATCAGCGCGATGATCCCGGTGAGCACCAGCGCGAGCGCGAGGGAGGGCAGGGTGGTCGCCAGCAGAGGGGCCGCCAGGGCGAGCGCGCCCACGCCGGCCCAGCCGAGCAGTGCGCGGCCGACGGCGTCGCGGGTGATCACGCCGTCCCGGAGGTCGGTCTCGGTGCCACCGGCGGATGCCGGGTCATGAGCAGGGCCGGGTGCCGGGTCGGGCGTGGGGGAGTGCGAGGTCATGGGAGAGTCCTCCGGAGAGGCCGTCCTCCAGCGACTGCGGCATCCGGGTCGTCCCGGACGCGGCGCCCGCGGAGCACCGCGGCGCGCCCCCAGCCTAGCCTCTGCGTGACGGCGGTGCCTCTGCCATCTCATGCACCGGCACGTCGGCGTTCTCGGAGGTGAGCGTCTCCAGGGTGCGCTCGGAGAGCTCTGCACCGCTGAGCGGCGTGGTGCCGAACATGGTGCCGACCCCCACGCAGTCGACGGCGGTCGCGCCGGGCTCGAGCACCAGCTCGTCGTCCGCCAGCACCGCAGCGCCGGCGCACAGCGCCAGCACGGAGCGCGCACGACGACCGGTGCTCGTGAGCGTCACGGGGGAACCTCTCCTCGGGTGGTCGCGGATCGGTCGACCACGGGAAACGCCGGACCAGCGGTGGCCCGCATCACACCGCGCCAAACGGTCAAGAGGAGGTCAAGGGCTGGTCGCTATCGTGAGTGGAGAGGAAGTGTGGAGATCCTGCGCACCCGGGCGGCAGACGGGAGCACCCGCAGCGCCCGATGCCTGGCGTCTGGAGCGCGGCACCCGGAGCGGGTCTCAGCGCGGCGTGCCAGGGCTCCGCGGGGCTGCGTCGTGGCGCTCCGCACCGCGCGGTGCGGGATCCCCATGGCGCTGCCGGTAGAGATCGTCCTCCGCATCCTCGTCCGTCGCGGAGCCGCCGGTGCCGCGGAAACCCAGGGCGACACCGAACGCGGTGCCCACCGCGAATCCGATCAGGGCGCCGACGGCGAGGTTGTCGATCACTCCCAGCCCGATCCCGATGCCGACCGTGAAGCCGAGCATCATCCCGAAGGGGAGCCAGGTGGCGTCGAAGCGGCGACTGCGTGGGGTCATGGATCCTCTGTCCGGTCCGGTGCACGGCGAGCAGCCGCGAGGGAGGGGCACAGTGTAGTCCCGTCGGACGCGGCCCCGAGCTGTGACCTCCGGCTGTGACCTCCGGCGCCGGGAGGCGGACCCCGCGCTCGCCGGCACCACCCTGCCGATACCATCGCGGGCGTGACAGCGACCCCGACGACCCCGACCTCGGCCCCCACCACCCTCCAGGCGCTGCGCAGCCCGCGGCTGCTCACCACCGAGGTGCTCGCCGGAGCCGTCACCACGCTCGCCCTCATCCCCGAGGTCATCTCCTTCTCGGTGATCGCGGGGGTGGATCCGAAGGTCAGCCTGGTCGCCTCGGTCGTGCTCGCGATCTCGATGACCTTCCTGGGCGGCCGGCCCGCGATGATCACCGCGGCCGCCGGCGCCGTCGCCCTCGTGGTCGCCCCGCTCGTGCACACCCACGGCGTCCAGTACCTGCTGCCCACCGTGGTGCTCGCCGGGCTGATCCAGATCGCCTTCGGGGTGCTGGGCCTGGCCCGGATCATGCGCTTCATCCCGCGCTCGGTGATGATCGGCTTCGTCAACTCGCTCGGCATCCTCATCTTCACCGCCCAGCTGCAGCACGTGCTCGACGTGCCGCGGGCCGTCTACCCGCTGTTCGCGCTCACCCTGCTGGTGGTGCTGCTGCTGCCGCGCCTGACCAAGGCCGTCCCCGCGCCGCTGGTCGCGATCATCATGGTCACCGCGATCGCGATGATCGCCCACCTCACCGTCCCCACCGTCGGGGACCAGGGCGAGGTCTCCGGCGGACTCCCCGGCATCACCCCGCTCGAAGTGCCCCTGACCCTCGAGACCCTGGGGCTGATCCTCCCCACGGCGCTCAGCGTCGCCTTCGTCGGACTCATGGAGACCCTGCTGACCGCCAAGCTGGTGGACGACATCACCGACACGACGTCCTCCAAGGGCCGGGAGTCCTGGGCGCTCGGCGCCGCGAACATCCTCGCCGGCTTCTGGGGCGGGATCGCCGGCTGCGCGATGATCGGGCAGACGGTGATGAACGTGAAGCTGGGCCGGGCCCGCACCCGGATCTCCACGCTCATCGCCGGTGTGCTGCTGCTGATCCTGGTCACCGCGCTCTCCGACCTCATGGAGCAGATCCCGATGGCCGCGCTCGCCGCGGTGATGATGGTCGTCGCCGTCTCGACCGTCGACCTCCACAGCGTGCGCCCCGCGACCCTGCGCCGGATGCCCTGGTCGGAGACCTTCGTGATGGTCACGACCGTGGTGGTCGTGGTGGTCACCCACAACCTCGCGATCGGGGTGGCGGCAGGCGTGCTGCTGGCGATGGTGCTCTTCGCCCGCCGCGTCGCCCACGTGACCACGGTGGCTCGCGCGGCCGACGGCGACGGGGTGCGCTACACCGTGCGCGGACCGCTGTTCTTCGGCAGCAGCAACGACCTCGTCGAACAGTTCACCTACGCCGAGGACCCGCCGCAGGTCACCGTCGACTTCTCCGCCGCCCAGATCTGGGACGCCTCCACCGTGGCGGTCCTCGACTCGATCCAGACCAAGTACGCCGAGCACCACATCGAAGTGCGCTTCACGGGGCTGGACGAGCACTCCACCGCCTTCCACGGACGGCTCACCGGCACGCTGAACTGACGTCGGCGGGAAGCCCTGATCACGTCACCAGGGGAGGACCTCCGGGATCGGGTCCGCGCCGAGGACGTGCTGATCGCAGAAGGCGAGCACCGCCTGGTTCCAGGCGAGCGCGTTCGAGGGCGTGAGCACCCAGTGGTTCTCGCTGGTCAGCTGCAGGAAACGGTGCGGCATGTCCTGAGGTTCGCCGTCCCAGGTGGAGACCAGGTCCCACCACAGCCGCAGCGCCTCGCTGATCGGCACCCGGTAGTCGCGGTTGCCGTGGGTGATCAGCATCGGGGTGGTGATCGCCTCGACCTCGTGGTGCGGGGAGTACGCGCGGTACCAGTCCGGGTCCTCGTCCTCGTGCCGATGCACCCGCATCTTCGACGCGGCGGCATCGGTGGTGCGGTGCTGCTGGTCCAGCGCCCACAGCCCCGCATGGGTGACGATCGCGTCGAAGCGGTCGGTGTGCCCGGCGATCCAGTTCGCCATGAACCCGCCGAAGGAGGCACCCAGCATCGCCGTGCGTGAGCCGTCGAGCTCCGGCCGCTCGAGCACCGCGTCGAACAGGGTCTCGCACTCGCGGAACACCACGTCGGGACGCCGCGGCCAGCCGCGGTTCAGTCCCGCGTCCCCGTAGCCGGTGGACATCGCCGGGTCGGGCATCAGCACCGCGTAGCCGCGCTCCACGGCGAGCCAGGGGCACCAGCGCCAGCTCCAGGCGTTGTAGGAGCCGTGCGGTCCGCCGTGGATCCACAGCATGACCGGTGCCTGGTCGTCGGCCGACGCCCCTGCGGGCACGCACAGCCAGCCGCCCACGGTGAGCCCGTCGACGTCGGCCTCCACCCACTGCAGGGTGCCCGGCAGCGCGCTGACCCCACCCGGGGCCTGCAGCGCGGTGGTGCCGGCGTCGGCGGTGATCCGCACAGGCCCGGACGGCGTCGCGACGTCGTTGCGGAGCGCGTACAGGGTGCCGTCGGCCGTGGCGGCGAGCGAGGAGAACACCCCGTCACCGACCACGGTGGTGGCCTCACCGGTGGCCGGGTCGACCCTGAGCACCGCGCCGGAGGAGTACAGGTCCCCGGCGACCAGCAGGCTGCCGTCCGGCGCCCACTCGAGGTCGGTGAGGCTCAGATCGCCCAGCTGCGCGGTGACCGGGGCGCCGCCGCCGATCGGGTGGATCTCGAGCCGACTGTAGCTGGTGTCGGTGGGGGAGGAGGCGGTCGAGCGGATCACGGCGAGGCGCTCGCCGTCGCGCGAGAACAGCGGGGAGCCGAACTGCGCGGTCTCGTCGGCGGCGCACAGCACGGTGCGGCGCAGGGTCGCGGTGTCGATCAGCACGATCGAGCTGCGGGTCTCCCCACCGCGCACCCGCTGGGTCCAGGAGGTGGCGACAGTGGCGCCGTCGGGGGAGAGGTCCGCGGAGGCGGCGTACAGGGTCACGGTGCCGACGCCCGGGGTGAGATCGGTGAGGTCGCCCTCCGGGGAGACCAGCACCAGTCGGCGGCTCTCGTCGCCGATCTCGTGGTCCCACAGCCGGATCGGCATCCCCGTGTGCCAGATGGTGGTCTGCTTCGCCTCCTTGCGCGCCGTCCGGCGCTCGGCGTCCTCCTCGAGGCTGCCGCCGGGCAGCACGCTGGTGGCGGCGAGCAGGGTGCCGTCCGCGGCGACGCCGAGCAGGGACAGCCCCTTCGCGGCCGTCGCCACCACCTGCGCTTCGCCGGTGCGGGGCAGTCGCCAGATCGCGGCGACCTCCTCCTCGGTGCCGCCCTCGGGGTCGGGCCGGGAAGAGCTGAACAGCAGCGAGCCGTCCGGAGCGAACCGCGGCGAGCTCTCACCCTTGGCGGAGAAGGTGAGCCGACGGGCGGGCTGTTCCCCGGCGGGATCCAGTTCCCAGAGCGAGGAGACGAGCTTCGCGCCGGGCTCGTCGGCCTCCTGGATCGCGGCGACCACCCGCCCGTCCTCGCTCGCGGCGACGGACGCCACGCGCGGGATGCGCAGGAAGCCGTCGATGTCCGAGAAGTCGGTGAACCCGGAGTCGGAGTCGGAGTCGGAGTCGGAGTCGGAGGGGGACGAGGCGGCGTCGAAAGTCGTCATCCACGTCACGTTACCGGAGGGGAGCAGATCGCCGAGCGCAGGTCAGGGGATGATCACGGTCTTGCCGGAAGAGTGGCCCGCCTCGACCCCGGCCAGGGCCTCCGCCGCCTGGGCCAGCGGCAGGGTCTGCGTGACGTGCGGATCCACCAGACGGTCCCGGACCAGCGCGGTGACCGCCGCGAGCGCCCCCGCGGAGGACTCCCGGCCGGCACCGCCGAGCGCGACCGCGGTCTCGCCGTCCGCGGCGGAGACGATCCCGGAAGGATCCCGCACGACGGGGGCGAGCTCGCGCAGCGCGTCCCCGCCCACCAGGTCGGCGAGCAGGTCCACCCCGTCCGGTGCGAGGGCGCGCACCCGCTCTGTGACCCCGTCGCGGGAGCGCACGAACACGGCGCCGGTCTCCTCGATCAGAGCCCGCTTGGACTGAGAGGCGACGCCGATCGCGCGCAGCCCGTGGGCGGCGGCGACCTGCAGGGCGAGGTGGCCCACGCCCCCGCCTGCGCCGAGCACGAGCACGCTCTGCCCGGCGGTGGGGCCGCGCTGGTGGATGAGGTCGTAGGCGGTGGTCCCGGCGACCGGGAGCGTCGCCGCATCTGGGAAGGAGACCTCGGCCGGCTTGTGCGCGGACGCGGCGGCGGTGAGCACGGTGTGCTCGGCGAAGGCGCCGAGCCCGCGGGCGGGGGTGCCGAGCACCGCGTCGCCGACGGCGAAATCCTGGACCCCTTCGCCCACAGCGGTGACGATCCCGGAGGCCTCGAGGCCGAGAGACATCGGCAGGCGGCCACGGGTGCCGAACATCCCCTCGCGCCGCTTCCCATCCGCCGGGTTCACTCCCGCGGCCCGCACCGCGATCGCGATCTCGCCGGTGCGGGGCACGGGCGCCTCGCGCTGGAGCAGCTGCTGGTGCTCGGGACCGCCGTAGGCTGTGGTGACGAAGACGGCGGACATGGGGGCTCCTTCGCTCCGGGGGGCGCGCGGCGGCGCAGTGCCTCCGGTCTGCTCCTTCGCGGCACGGAGAGGTGCTGTGGTGCCCCCGGCGCGATTCGAACGCGCGACACCCGCTTTAGGAGAGCGGTGCTCTATCCCCTGAGCTACGGGGGCTGGCCGGTCCGTGCGAGACGGAACCGGCGGCCTGGGCCTCGAACATCCTAGCGCCCCGTGGCAGGATCTCTGCATGTCCAGCGAGCAGCACGAGACCACCGCCACCGTCGCCGCGATCATCCTGGCCGGTGGCGCGTCCTCGCGCCTGGGCGGCACCGACAAGACCCGCCTGCCGATCGCCGGGGCGAGCGCGCTGGAGCGGGTGCTGCGGGCCGCCCCCGTCGGCCGGCGCATCGTGGTGGGACCCAGCGGTGAGGACGGTGATGCGCTCGCCGCGCGCCACGGGGCCCGCTTCGTGCTCGAGGACCCGCCGCGCTCCGGCCCGCTCGCGGCGCTCGCCCGGGGCGTCACCGAGTTCTCCGAAGGCTCCGACGGGGCGATCGTGCTGGTCCTCGGCGGGGACATGCCGATGCTGCGCCCCGAGACCCTCGCCGCGCTCTCCGCCGCCAGCGCCGAGCGCTCGGCCGTGGTCGCTCTCGGCGGGGCGGACGGGACCGTGCAGTTCCTCGGCGCCGCCTGGCCGCTGGGCCGGCTTCGGGAGGCGCTGGGCGCCGTCGAGCGGGAGGACGGCGGCTGGGCCGATCTGAGCCTGCGACGGCTGTACGCGCAGCTGGGGGAGGAGGAGCTCGTGACCCTGCCCGCCACCGGCGCCGAGGGGGCGGACATCGACACCCCGGACGCGCTGGCGCAGGTGCGCCGCGCCGCCGGGCCCCGCATCGCCCTCGCCCAGATCGAGGCCTTCGAGGACATCGGAGCGACGCTCGAGAGCGTCCGCGGTGCGGTGGCCGAGGCCGCCGAGGAGGGCGCCCACCTGGTGCTGCTGCCCGAGGCGACCCTCACCCCGTTCGGCACCGACCTGCGCGCCGCCGCCCTCGCCCACCACGAGGACTTCGCCAAGCTGGTCCAGGAGCTCGCCGACGAGCACGGCCTGGTGGTGGTCGCCGGATCCTTCAGCCCCACCGATGACGGCCGGGTCCACAACACAGTGATCGTGCGCGGCCCCGGCGGGGATCCCCACCTCGACTATCGCAAGATCCACCTCTTCGACGCCTTCGGAGCCGATGAGTCCCGCACCGTCGCCCCCGGGGACGAACTGCTCACCTTCGACCTCCACGGCACCCGCTTCGGCCTCGCCACCTGCTACGACGTCCGCTTCCCCGAACAGTTCACGGCGCTCGCCCGGCGCGGTGCGCAGGCGATCCTGCTCCCGGTGGCCTGGAAGGAGGGCCCGGGGAAGCGCGAGCAGCTCCAGCTGCTGCTGCGGGCCCGTGCCCTGGACGCGACCACCGCCGTCCTCGCCGCGGACCAGGCCCCGCCGGAGGGGTACTCCGGGACGGCCGCTCGGGGCATCGGCCGCAGCGCCGCCGTCGGCCCCCTGGGCGCCGTGCGCCAGGAGCTGGGTCGCGAGCCCGGACTGCTGCTGGTCGACCTCGACCTCGAGGAGATCGAGGCCGCGCGCGCCGCCCTGCCCGTGCTGAGCCACCACGTGGAGCTGCCGCGCGATGGGGCGACGTGAGGGAGGTGAGCAGCCTCACCGGGCGCCTCACAGTGCCCTGGCGTAGCCTGCTGGCGTGAAGACCCAGCTCAGCCGCTCCACCGCCCTCCGACCCGCCTCGCTGCTCGCCCTGTGCAGCGCGCTGCTGCTGGCCGCGCTGCTCGCCCTGCCCTCACCCGCGCAGGCCCACGACACGCTGCTGAGCTCCGATCCCGCCGACGGAGCCACCCTGGAGACCTCGCCGGAGGAGATCGCCTTCACCTTCTCCGCGGATGTGCTCGACGTGAGCCCGCTGGTGCGGATCACGGACGAGTCCGGCACCGAGCTCACCGAGATCGTCCCGACTGTCGACGGACCGGTCGTGACCGCGACGCTCACGGAGCCGCTCCCGGCCGGCACCCACACCATCCAGTGGAGGGTGGTCTCCAGCGACGGCCACCCGATCGAGGGCACCCAGACCCTCACCATCGAGCAGGGCGCCGACGAGGGCGCGGGCGCCGAGGACGCCGCAGCCGAGCCCAGCGACGGCGGCGGCGAGGCGGCCGGCGACACCAGCGATGCCGGCGGGGCGGAGCAGCCCTCCGAGCCCGAGCAGGAGCAGACCTCCGCAGCGCAGGACGGCGACGCCGACACCGACCAGGACGGCGGGCTGTCGATGCCGGTGCTGCTGGGGATCCTCGCCGTGGTCGTCCTCGGGGCCGCAGCCGCCGTCTTCGCGATCATGCGCCGCCGGGACTGACGATCCTCGGGGCGGAGGAGCCCTCACGCAGGGAGGAGCCCCCGACGCCGGCGATGGCGTCGGGGGCTCCTCACTCTGCGGTCGGGAGGACCGGGCTCACTCGCCCTTCTTGTCGTCCCCGCCGAGTGCGAAGTGATCGCGGGCCGCATCGGCGCCGGTGTCGACGTGCGAGTCGATGTTGTCCGGGGTGCGGTCCTTGATCTGATCCGACGCTCCGTCGAGGCCCTGCTCGACCTTGTCGGGGTTGTCGTTGGCGAAGTCCTTGGCCTTGTTCAGCGCGTCGTCGAAGCCCATTGCGGATGTCCTTTCGTTCGCGGAACCGCCCCGTGCCCGGGGAGACGTCGCCAACATAGGACGGGCCGATCCGTGACTCAAACGAGACAGAGGTTCTCGGGCCCGAGATGAGCGTTTCTGCGCGGAACGCGCCCACCTGCGGACCGGGCGCGCAATACTGGCTGCGTGACTCTGCGTAATTCAGGAACTGACCAGAAGCCCGTCAGCCCCGGCAGCCCCGACAGCCCCCACAGTCCTGCCGCACCCGGTGCCCGGACGGCCCCCAAGGACCGCAGCGCCCGCTGGGACCACGTGCTCACGCTGCTCGCCTCCACCAAGCGGCTCAGCGTCGCCGAGGTCGCCGCCGATCTGGAGGTCAGCGAATCCACCGTGCGGCGGGACTTCATGGAGATGGAGCGCGCCCAGCTCGCCCGGCGCACCCATGGCGGGATCGTCGCGGTCGATGTCGCGTATTCGCTCGCGACCGTGCCCCGCCGCGCCGACGAGGGATCCGCCCAGCGCGAGCGCGTCGCGGACAGGGCCGCGGCGATGGTCGATCCCGGCCAGATCATCGGCTTCAACGGCGGCCGCACCACCACTGCGGCCGCGCGTCGTGCCGTCGCCCGCCCCGACATCGACTCCCGGGACGGCAGCCCCGGGCTGACCGTCGTGTGCGCGGCGCTGAACATCGCGACCGAGGCCGTGCTGCGCCCGGCGGTGCGCACGGTCGTGCTCGGCGGCGTCGCCGAGCCGTACTCCTTCGAGCTCACCGGACCGCTCGCCACCGCCACCATGCGGGACCTGTGGCTGGACACCATGTTCGTCGGGACCGTCGGCCTCGACCTCCACGCGGGACTCACCTGCAACTCCGATGCGGAGGCCGGGGTCACCCGGATCATGATCGGCCACTCCCGCCGGGTGGTGGGCCTGGCCACGGCGGACAAGATCGGCCACCGCGCGCTCGCCGGCATCTGCCCGGTCTCGGTGCTCACCGATCTCGTGATCGCCGGCCCGGTCCCGGACGAGCTGCGCACCCATCTCGAGGAGACCTCCGTGCGACTGCACGAGGTGTGAGCGGGCAGGCGCGAGCAGGCAGGTGTGAGCAGGCAGTGCCCCGATGCACGGCACGCCTGCACCGGCAGCGGTCTCCGCGCCGGTAGCGTGAGCGACCATGTGGAGTTTCCTGCGCGGGAAGAAGCGGTCGGAGCGTTCGGGTGAGGATGTCGCCGGGCGCGAGGACGCCCTGTCGACCCTGGCGGGCGAGCGTCGTGACGCCCGCGCCGTCCCCCGCGAGACCGATATCGCGACCGGGACCGAGTCCGAGCATTCCGTCGCGCCCGCCGCCGACGAGACGGCATCGGCATCCCCCGAGTCTCGGCGTGCCCGCACCGACTACGAGGTCGTCCTGGACCCGCACGCGGAGGAGGTCGGCGCCGGGATCGCCCCGGAACAGGACGAGGACGACCTCCCCTCGACCCCGCGCGAGCACCGCCCGCTCAGCCGCGAGGATCGCGTCGCCGACGCCCTGGACCGCTGGTCCCAGCAGATCACCGGTGGAGTCCAGTCACCCTCCTTCCTCACCCAGATCCGGGCCGGGGGAGTGGTGCTGGACCTGACCCACTCCCACCCCTCCGGCCTCGCACAGCTGCTCGCCGGCCGCGGCCCCACCCGCCTGTCCTCCCTGGTGCGAGAGGTCGGAGCGCTCGCCGATGCCCGTGCCCACGCCCGCTCCATCCGGGAGATCGCCGAGCGCCATGCCGAAGAGGTGGGCCTGACCACCTGCCATCTCGGCATCGGCGAGGCGATCTGGTACCCCGAGGACGGCTCCGCCCCGATCCATGCCCCGGTGCTGGTGCGCCCCATCACCCTGCGGCTGCGCGGCAACGCCCGCGAGGACGTCGACCTCGAGGTCGACGCCACCGCCGATCTGAACCCGGTGCTGCTGCGCGCCCTGCGCGAGGCCGGGGTCGCGGTCGACGCGCGCGCCCTGCTCGCCACCACCGACGGCGCCCACGGCTTCGACCCCAACCCCGTGCTCGACGCCTTCCGCTCCCTCGGCCAGCCGCTGCCCGGCTTCCGCGTGCTCCACGCCCTCGTGGTCGGCAACCTGATGGACGCCGCCGGCTCCGTCGCCGAGGACCTGGTCGCCGACCGCGCCGACTGGTCCGCCTCCCCCCTGGTCGCCGCGCTCGCCGGCGACGAGAGCGCCCGCGCCGTGGTCCGCGGGGACGACGCGGAGCAGGACGTCCCCGAGATCCCCGAGGAGGAGCTCGTCGCGGCCGTCGACCCCGGCCATCGCCGCGTGCTGGCCCGGGTCCTGGCCGGTCAGGACCTCGCCGTCACCACGCCGCCGGGCACCACCAGCCTGGGCCTGGTGATCGACCTCGCCGAGGAGCTCAACGCCCGCGGCCGCTCCGTGCTGATCGTCTCCCAGCGGCGCCGCAACCTCGCCCAGCTGGTCTCGATCGCGGGCCGCCGAGGACTCGAGGAGCTGGTCTTCGACCTCTCCCCGGACCCGTCCCTGCAGCGCAATGCCTCCGCCGCCCTGCTGCGCAGCCTGCGCCGCGCCGGCACCCACGGTCTCGGGCCCGATGACACCGCCCCCGAGGAGCTCGCCGCCAGCCGCGACATCCTGGTGGGCCACGTCGAGGCGATGCACCGCCTGCAGCAGCCCTGGGACGCCTCCGCCCATGACGCGATCTCGGCCCTGGCCGCACTGACCCGGCTGAGCCCCGCCCCCCGCACCACGGTGCGACTGCGCGCAGACGTCGCCGCCCAGATGGTCGGCACGGACCGGGACCGCTTCGCCGACGCGCTGCGGGAGGCCGCCGAGGTCGGAGTCCTCACCAGCGGCCCGGAGATGACCGCCTGGTACGGCGCGCCCATCAGCAGCGACACCCAGGCCGCCCGCGCCCAGGAGCTCCTCGACGAGCTGCGCGAGGACGTCCTGCCCCAACTGCGCCGGGCCTGCGCCCGCAGCGGCGGCGAGCTGGGCCTCACCGAGCCCACCACCCTGCACCAGCTGCAGGAGCGCCTCGACCTGCTGGACCGGGTGCGCGCCCTGCTGGACACCTTCCAATCCGCCGTGTTCGTGGCCCCGCTCGCGGATCTCGTCGCGGCGACAGCGGACAAGCGCTGGCGCGAGGAGCGCGGCGTGAGCATGGGCTTCGGTGCACGCCGTCGGCTGCGCAAGGACGCCTCCGCCCTCCAGCGTCCGGCCGCGCTCTCCCCGGACCTGCACCAGGACCTCGGCGAGGCCCGGGCCGTCGCCGACCAGTGGCGGCGCGCCGCCGTGGCGGAGGAGACGGGCAGGGAGACGGGGAAGGCCGCGGAGGGTGAGGCGACCGCCTCCCGCCCCTCGCTCCCGGAGGACCTCGACGGCGTGCGCCGCATCGCGGCCCGCACCGAGAAGGTCCTCGACGAGCTCGCCGTGCTGCTCGACGGCACCGCCTCCGGCGAGGACCTCTCCCGCACCGACCTCACCGAGCTCACCCGGCGCATCGACGCCCTGCACGGCGATCGCGCCGATCTCGGGACCCTCCCGCGCCGCACCGAGCTGCTGCGCCGCCTCGCCTTCGACGGGCTCGGCGACCTCGTCGAGGATCTCCGTGCCCGTCGCGTGCCGCGCGAGCAGGTCGGCGCGGAGCTCGAACTGGCCTGGTGGAACAGCGTGCTCGAGCTCATCGCGGGCGCCGAGCCGACGATCTCGCAGTACGACGGGACCTCCCTGTCACAGGTCGCGGAGCGGTTCCGGCGGCTGGACGCGGAGCAGCTCGCCCGCGCCTCGGCACGGGTGCACGCCGCGGCGGACGACACCCGGGTCGAGACCATGAAGGCCTACCCGGACACGTCCCGCTCCGCGATCGCCGAGCTCGCCCGTTCCTCGACCGTCTCCATCCGGGACCTGGCCGCGAAGTACGAGGACATCCTCTTCGCGGCCCGCCCCGCCTGGCTCGCCTCCCCGTACCTGGTGCCGCAGGTGATCCCGCGCGGCCGCCACTTCGACGTGGTGATCGTCGCCGACGGCGGGCGCCTTCCCACGGCCGCGGCGCTGCCCTCGATCGTCCGCGCGGAGCAGACCGTCGTGGTCGGGGACCCGCTCGAGTACGGCGGGGACTCCGCACCCAGCCTGCTCGACGACATGCTGCGGATCGCCCCGCACGCCGAGATCCTGCGCGACCCGCATCCTGCCACCGAGGGCCTGCGCGGCTTCGCCCAGCGCCGCGCCCTGGTGGGCGAGGTCGTCGCGGTGCCCAGTCCGATCGCGCCGGAACGGGACCGCCTGGTGATGGTCCAGAACGGGCGCGGGCCGGTCACCGAGGGGATGGAGTACGTCGAGAGCACCGAGGCGGAGCTGCGCCGGGTCACCGATCTGGTGATCGAGCACGCCCGCTCCCGGCCCGAGCGCTCGCTCGCGGTGCTCACCTTCACCGCGGAGCACTCCCGCCGCCTCATGGAACGGATCATGAACACCGTCTCCGTGATCCCGGCGCTGCGCGACTACTTCGATCCCGGCGCGAAGGAGGTCTTCACCGTCCTGCCCGCGGACCAGGCCACCGCGATCGTGCGCGACGACATCATCGTCTCCGTCGGCTTCGGCATGACCCCGCACGGACGGCTGCTGCACCGCTTCGGCCCGCTCTCCGAGCCGAGCGGACGCAAGGCCCTGGCCACCGTCATCACCCGCGCCCGCGGCCGCACCACCGTGGTCTCCTCGATCGGGGTGCAGGATCTCGACCACGCGCGGCTGCGCTCCGACGGCGCCCGCGACCTGCGCGCCATGCTGTTCGTGCTCCAGGGCGGACCGGACGCCCCGGTGATCCCGCACGTGGCCGAACTGACCGGCAGCCGGGAGGAGATCGCTCCGCCCGAGCCCCAGACGGCGCGCCTCTCGCCGGCGGCCCCGATCCAGGAGGGCGCCTCCGCCGCTGCGGTCCCGGGCTCAGAGGCCGCGCCTGCCGCGGCACCCGCCGCCCCGACGGACGCCGCCGCCGAGGAGATGACCGACGAGGACCTCGACGCCGCGATCGAGGCCGCCATGGCGCGCCGCGCGGCCGGCTCGCCCGACCCGGCAGAGCCCGCCGAGACCACCGAGGACACCTCTGCCGCGGACGCCGCGGGAGCGGGCTCGGTCGACGAGGACCCGCAGGCCGACGCCGAACCGCTCGAGCCCGCTGCGGAGCCCGCTGCCCCGCGCGGGCCCCGCGTTCTCGAGACCGATGCCCTGGTGCAGGACCTCGCGGACCGGCTCCACCGGCTGGGTCTGCTGGTCGAGCGCGATTTCGGACTCTCCACGGACCGGATCGAGCTGGCCCTGGGCCATCCCGACATGCCGGGCCGGCTGCTGCTGGCCGTGGACACCGACGGCTCCCACTACGTCGACACCCCCAGCCAGCGCGAGCGCGACCGGCTGCGGGCCGAGCGTCTCGAGGCCGCCGGCTGGGCCACCGAGCGGGTGTGGTCCTGGGCGCTGTTCATCGATCCCGACGGCGAGGCCGAGCGGATCCGTCGCGCCGTGGACCGGGCGCTGCGCCTCGTCCAGGCCGAGGAGAGCTCCGACTCCCCGTCGGGCGTGGGCACCATCCGGCACCGCCTGCCCAGGCCGCAGATCCCCGCCGGGCATCAGCTGTCCTTCTACTCGAGCGACGACTTCGACGCGGTGGTGGAGTACATCTGCTCCGACGGCCGGGCCCGCCTCGAGGAGCACCTGGCCACCGAGGTGCGCAGCTTCCTCGGCTTCGAGCAGCGCTCCGTGCTGCTGGACGTGTCCGTCTCCAGCGCCATCCGCCGCTACCAGGAGCGTCAGTGAGCCGCGAGCCGGACGACGGCTCCGCGGCCCGGCCGCCGCGCCGCGTGGTCATCTCCTCGGTGACCGGGAAGCCGATCGACTGGGACGAGCCCGCACCGACGGCGCCGGGACGTCCCGGCGGGCAGGAGCGTCGGCCGATCCTCCCCGACCGCGTCGAGGAGGATGCCCCGGATCCCGGGACCGACGAGTCCAATGACGCCCGCATCGCGGGGGACGTGCCCCCGCATTGGGGACGCGGCCGCTGAACAGATCGTGCGGCGCTGAGCAGATCGTGCGGCGTGCGACATTGCCGGGCGAACGTCCAGGTGGCCCTCGTAGTCTCGAGCCATGACGGATGCCGTTGACCCCGACACCGCCCGCGGCCGAGCGCACGGTGAGCCGGCGCTCCCGCTCCCACAGCACCGCAATCCGGTGGGCAACCTGCTGCGCGGACTGCTGATCGGCGTGGTGGAGACGGTGCCCGGCGTGAGCGGCGGGACCGTCGCCCTGGTCACCGGGATCTACGACGAGCTGATCGACGCCGCCCACCACCTCACCGCCGCCGGCCGCAGCCTGCTCTCCGGTCCCGATCGGCTCGCGAGCGCCCGCACCCACCTGCGCGAGGTGACCTGGGTGCTGGTGATCCCGCTGCTGATCGGGATGGCCGCCGCGGTGCTCACCCTCGCCGGTCCGGTCTCCCGTCTGGTCGAGAGCCATCCCCAGACGATGCGCGCGCTGTTCCTCGGACTCGTGGCCGGCTCCGTGCTCGTGCCCGTACGGCTCTCCGGCGGGGCGTGGAGGGCGCCGGAGCTGCTGCGGTTCGGGATCGGCGTGCTCGCCGGACTCGCGGTCACCTCGCTGCCCACGGCGAGCCTGGACCCGAGCCCATGGATCATCGCTCCCGCCGCCGCCATCGCCGTGTGCGCGCTCGTCCTGCCGGGGATGTCCGGCTCCTTCATCCTGCTCAGCCTGGGCCTGTACCAGCCCACCCTGCAGGCCGTCGACGAGCGCGACCTCGGCTTCATCGCCTGGTTCGGGCTGTGGGCGTTCGTGGGACTGGTGGTGATCGTGACGTTCATGCGCCGGCTGCTCACCCGCCACCACCGCGCCACGATGGTGGTGCTCTCCGGGCTGATGATCGGTGCCCTGCGCAGCCTGTGGCCGTGGCAGTCGGCCGACGGGGCGCTCCGGACGCCGGCCGCCGACTGGCCGCTGCTGCTCGCCGTCGCCGTGGCCGGAGTGCTCGCCGTGCAGCTGCTCGTGCTGGTCGAGGCCCGGGCCGTCGCCCGTGCCGGGACCCGGGCGGAGGCCTGAGCGGGACAGCCCGCCGCGTACCCTGGACGGCATGGACGACACCGCCGCGACGACCGCAGACCCCCGCCCCGCCGACACCCCCGCGAGGGACCTCTCCGCCGTGCGGATCGCCCTGATCGGGGCGGGCAACATGGGCGGACCGGTCGCGCGCACCCTGCTGGACGCCGGAGTGCGCCCCGAGCATCTGCAGATCGTGAACTCGAGCCCGGAGAGCAGCCGGCGCGCGGCCGAGGAGCTCGGCGCGACCGCCGCCGACTCCCGCGCCGAGGCGGTGCAGGGCGCTGACCTGGTGGTGCTCGGGGTGAAGCCGTACCAGATCCTCGATCTGGCGAGCGAGCTGCGGGCGGACCTCCCTTCCGGCGCCCTGGTGCTCTCCCTCGCCGCCGGCACCACGCTCGCCCGCCTCGAGGAGACGCTGGGAGAGGGTGTCGCGGTGGTGCGCGCGATGCCCAACACCCCGATCTCGGTGGGGGAGGGCGCGATCGGGCTCATGCGGGGCAGCGCCGTCGAGGACGCCCAGCTCGAGCTGCTCCATTCCCTGTTCGCGGGGGCGGGCGTGGTCGTGGACATCACCGAGGAGCAGGTCCACGCCTTCATCGGTGCCGCCGGTTCGATGCCGGCCTTCGTCTTCACCCTCATCGAGGCGATGACCGACGAAGCGGTGAGGCTGGGGCTGAAGCGCGACCTGGCGAGCACGCTGGTGCAGCAGACGGTGCGCGGGGCCGCCACCATGCTCCAGGAGACCGGAGTCCACCCCGCCGTCGCGAAGAACAGCGTCTCCAGCCCCGGCGGCACCACAGTCCAGGGTCTCGCCGCCCTCGAGCGGGAGGGGGTGCGCGCCGGAGTCGCCGCCGCGATGGCCGCCGCCGCGGAATCCTCCCGAGAGCTCAGCAAGGGCTGAGCGCTCCCCGGGGCGGGGCGGGGTCGAGCCGGGGTGCGCGCTGACGGCTCAGGTGCGCTGGGAGAACTTCTCGATCAGACCGGTGCGGCCGGAGACGATCAGCAGGTCATGCGCGGCCACCATGGTCTCGGGCACCGCGTAGGTGAAGTCCTTTCCCGGGGACTTCACGCCCACCACGGTCACCCCGAACCGCTGGCGGATGTCGGACTCCGCGAGCGTCATCCCCTGCACGTCGCGCGGGGGTCGCATCTTCACGATCGCGAAGTCGTCGTCGAACTCGATGAAGTCCAACAGGCGCCCGTTGACCAGGTGGGCGACTCGCTTGCCGGCATCGGCCTCCGGATAGACCACGTGGTGGCAGCCGATGCGCTGGAGGATCTTGCCGTGTGCGGCGGAGATCGCCTTCGCCCAGATCACGGGCTTGCCGAGGTCCACCAGATTCGCGGCGATCAGCACGCTCGCCTCGACCGTGGTGCCCACCCCGACCACCGCGATCGAGAAGTCCCCGGCACCCACCTGGTCGAGCACCTCGGGCTGGGTCGCATCGGCCCGCACCACATGAGTGAGCTGGCCGGAGTACTTCTGGACCAGCTCCTCGTCGGTGTCGATCGCGAGCACCTGGGTGCCGAGCTTCTCGAGGGTCAGGGCGATCGAGGCGCCGAAGCGGCCGAGCCCGATCACCAGCACTCCCTCGTCGCGCGCGCTGCGTGGCATGTCTGCTCCTGGGAACGGGCTCACGGAGGTGCCGTGAGCCGGGCGGGCACAGTCTAAGCACGGTCCGGGCCGGGCGCCCACCGCTCTCGCACGCCTCGGCGCGCGGGGTGCGAGGACCGGCGCCGGCAGATCAGCCGACGATCGGCCGCTCGTAGGGGAGCTGGATCATCCGCACGCGGGTGCGGACCGCGAGTGCCGCGCCGAGGGTCATCGGCCCCAGCCGCCCCACGTACATGCACACGGTCAGCACCCATTTGGCCTCGTCGGGCAGGGCGGCGGTGATCCCGGTGGACAGTCCCACGGTGCCGAAGGCGGAGAGCACCTCGAACAGGGTCTGATCCAGGGTGTGCGGGGTGATCCGCAGCAGCACGAAGGTGGCCAGGAACACCACGGTGGCGCTCATGACGAGCACTCCGATGGCCTGGCGCACGGTCTCCTGGGGGATGCGCCGGCCGAAGACCTCCACGTCGGGGTTGCCGCGGATCTCCGCCCAGATCGCGAGCATCAGCAGCGCGAAGGTGGTGACCCGGATGCCGCCCGCGGTGGAGCCGGAGCCGCCGCCGATGAACATCAGCAGATCCGTCAGCAGGCGGGACTCCGCGGTCATCAGCCCCACATCGATCGTCGAGAACCCGCCCGAGCGCGGCATCACCGCCGCGAACACCGCGCCCAGCAGCTTCGTCCCCGGCGGTCGGTCGCCGAAGGTCGCGGGGTTGCTCCACTCCAGGGCCAGGAATCCGAGCACCCCGAGCAGGAAGAGCAGGGCCGTGGTGGTCAGGGTGAGCTTCGCGTGCAGGCTCCACTTGCGGGGAGTGCGCAGCTTCTTGACCACGACCAGGATCACCGGGAATCCCAGCGACCCCACGAACACCGCCAGGGCGATGGGGATGGTGAAGAACGGATCGCCCACGTACTGCGCGGTCCCGGCGGCCTCCGGTACGAACCCCGCATTGTTGAAGGCGCTGATGGCGTAGAAGACCCCCAGGAAGAGCGATTCCCGGATCCCATGCTCGGTGACGAACATGTACGGGGCCAGGGCCACGAAGGTCGCGACCTCGAAGGCGGTCGAGGTGATGAGGATGACCTTCAGCACCCCACCGACCTCGGCCAGCCGCTCGGCTCGGGTCTCCTGGGCGGTGATCACCCGCTGGGCGAGCCCCAGGCGATGCATCACCGACAGGCTCAGCAGCGAGGCGACGGTCATCATGCCGAGCCCGCCGAGCTTGATCGCGACCATGATCACGGTGAGGCCGAAGGTGGACCAGTGGGTGCCGGTCTCGACGGTGACCAGCCCGGTCACGCAGATCGCGGAGACCGCGGTGAACAGTGCATCGGTGAGCGCGGTCCGCTCGCCGCCGGCCGTCGCCGCGGGCAGCGACAGCAGAGCGGTGAACACCCCGATCAGCAGCGTGAAGACTCCCAGGGCGAGACGAGCAGGGGTGGCCTTGGTCAGGGAGTGCAGCGCCACCTGCCACTCCGGGCGGCGCCGACGGGCGTCGAGCGGACCCAGGCGCCGTGGGACGGCACGCCTGCCGGGAGTGCTCATGCTGCTCCTCGTTCTGAGATGGGCGACCGCGGTCGCGGTCCGCGGCAGTCTACGACCGCGGAAGAGGCGGGCGAGCCGAGGGCTGGGTACGCTTCGACCCATGCTCGCTGCTGCGCCGCCTCCGCCTTCTGCCGCCCCGGTCCGGGGAGAGGACCTGCCCGTCCCCGCCGGGATCGTGTGGGACGAGGCGCTGTGCGAGTACGACTTCGGCCCCTTCCATCCGATGGCCCCGATCCGGCTCACCCTCACTAGGGAGCTCGCCCGCAGCGCCGGAGTGCTGGACCGGCCGGACGTGAGGCTGCTCGCGGCCCCGGTCGCGAGCGATGAGCAGCTTTCCCGGGTCCACGATCCGGAGTACATCAGCGCCGTCCATCGTGCCTCGGCGGGGATGGAGGGTCTCAGCACCGACGAGCTCGATGACCTCATGCGCTTCGGCCTCGGCGGGGATGACGTCCCCCTCTTCCGCGGCATGCACACCGCCTCCGCACGCATCGTCGGAGGGTCCCTCGCCGCCATCGAGTCGATCCGCGCGGGGGAGGTGCGACGGGCCGTGAACTTCGCCGGCGGCCTCCACCACGCCAAACCCGGCTCCGCCTCCGGCTTCTGCGTCTACAACGACGCGGCCGCCGCGATCCGTCACGCTCTGGACCTGGGCGAGCAGCGGGTGATGTACGTGGACGTGGACGTCCATCACGGGGACGGCGTGGAGCGGACCCTGTGGGACGAGTCGCGGGCGATCACCCTCTCGGTCCACGAGACGGGGGAGCGGCTGTTCCCCGGCACCGGCTTCGTGCAGGACAGCGGTGGTCCCGGGGCGCCGGGCACCGCGATCAATGTGCCGCTGCCCTCCCGCACCTCGGCCGACGGATGGGTGCGGGCGATCCGCGCCACTGTCCCCGCACTGGTGCGGGCGGTGCGACCCACTCTGCTGGTGACGCAGCACGGCGCCGACACCCATCGGCTGGACCCGCTGGCGGATCTCTCGGTCTCCCTCGAGGCGCAGCGCGAGGTGATGCTGCTGATGCGGGAGCTGGCCGACGAGGTGTGCGGCGGCCGCTGGCTCGCGCTCGGCGGCGGCGGCTATGCCGTGATCGACGTGGTCCCGCGCTCCTGGGCGCATCTGATCGCGATCGCGACCGGGGAGCCGATCGACGCCGCAGCGCCCCTGCCGCAGGAGTTCGTCGCCGCGGCGGACGCCGCTCGCGCGGCGCACGGGCTCTCCCCGGAGCCGGGGATCAACACCTTCGGGGACGGGCGCCCGCTCGCGGTGAGGGACTGGGAGCAGGGCTTCGACCCCGCCGACGCCCTGGACCGCGCGGTGCAGGCGGCGCGGCGGGTCAGCTTCCCCGAGTGGGGCCTGGATCCTTTCCTGGACTGACCCGCGAGCACGTCCCGGTCATGGCCCGAGCCTGCCACAATGTCGCTCAGCAGATCAGGGGCACCGAACGAAGGGGAGACATGACGACTCGGACGACCCAGGTCCTCGACGCCTTCGCCGAGCACCTGCGCGCTCTCGAACTGCCCCTGCCGGTCGAGGGAGCCGACCAGGCCCGCGCGGAGACGCAGGCGGCGCTCTCGCAGCTCGGTGACCACGTGATCCCGCGCCTGGAGTCGCTGGACGCGCCGCTGCTGGTGGTGATCGGCGGCTCCACCGGCGCCGGAAAATCCACCCTGGTCAACGCGCTGGTGGGGCATCCCGTCAGCCGGTCCGGCGCGATCAGGCCCACCACGCGCCGGCCGGTGCTGCTGCATCATCCCCACGACGAGCCCTGGTTCACCGGCACCCGCATCCTGCCCGGCCTCGCCCGGGTCCACGCCGGCCAGTCACGCGACCTCGAGGCGCCGGGCGCAGGGGACACCACCGGTGATGTCGACCCCGCCACCTCCCTCGAGCTGAGCGGCCAGGACCGCATCCCCCAGGGTCTCGCCCTGCTGGACGCCCCGGACATCGACTCGATCGCCATGGGCAACCGGGAGCTGGCCCGGCAGCTGCTGCGCGCCGCGGACCTGTGGCTGTTCGTCACCACCGCCAACCGCTACGCCGACGCCGTGCCGTGGGAGGTGCTGCGCACCGCCGCCGAGCGCGACGTCACCGTGGACGTGGTGATGAACCGGATCCCGCCGCGCGAAGGGGTCGCCGAGGAGCTCGCGGAGGACCTGCGCGGCATGCTCGAGCGCAACGGCATCGCCGTGGACCGGCTGTTCCTGGTCCCCGAGACGGAGATCGACGCCGAAGGCATGCTCCCTCCCGCCGTGATCGCTGAGCTGCACGCGCACCTCTCCACGCTCGCGGCCGACGGCGAGGCCCGCAGCCGCATCGCCCGGCGCACCCTGGCGGGAGCCCTCGACGGGCTGGCCGGCTCCGCGCGGGAGATCGCCGAGCACGCCTCTGCCCAGGACGTCGAACGACAGCGCCTGCGCGACCAGGCGATCACCGCCTTCTCCGGAGCGCGCGAACGGATCGACGAGGCCCTGGGCGATGGTTCCCTGCTGCGCGGCGAGGTGCTGGCCCGCTGGCAGGACGTGGTGGGCACCGGGGAGTTCTTCCGCGGCGTGGAGTCCCTGGTGACCCGGGCCCGGGATCGCCTCGGTCAGATGCTCAGCGGCAAGCCCGCCCCGGCCGTCGCCGCGGAGCAGGCGCTGGGCACCGGACTCGTGCACGTAGTGATCGACGAGACCGCCCGCGGCGCCGAACGCGCGGACACCGCCTGGCGCTCCTCGGCGGCCGGCCGCTCCCTCGCCGAGGGCAGGGACCTCTCCCGGCTGCCGGACGGCTACGCCGAGGAGGTCTCGGCCCAGATCCGGGCCTGGCAGGGCGACGTGCTCGAACTTGTCCGCGCCGAGGGGGCGGACCGGCGCACGAAGGCGCGGCTGCTCTCGCTCGGGGTCAACGTGGTCGGCGTCGCCCTGATGGTGGTCGTGTTCGCCTCGACCGCCTTCATCCCCACCGGTCTCGAGGTCGGCGCCGGGGCGGCGACCGCGGTGGTCGGCCAGAAGCTGCTGGAGACGATCTTCGGTGACGAGGCCGTGCGCCGGATGGCCGCGACCGCCCGCGAACGGCTCACCACCCGCCTCGACGCGCTGGTCGCCACGCGCTCGAGCCCCTTCGTCGAGCTGCTCGACGAGCTCGGCGAGCCGGGCGGCGGCGAGCTGCTGGGAGCCGACGCCGACGCCCTCGCCCAGCTCGCCCAGGACATCCGGACCGACGGCACGGCCGCCGACAGCAGCGCCGGCACCACGGCGCCCGCCCGGGACGAGGAGGACGCATGAGCCCGCTGCGCAGCCGTACCTCGAAGGGGACCGCCCCGCTGGCCGAGCGGATCGACGCCCTCGAGACTGCCGTCTCCCTGCTCGAGGGGGTCGCCCCCGAGCAGACGGCCCAGGAGGTCCAGGACGTGCTGGACCGCATCGATCGCCGCCGTGCCCTGTCGGCGGAGCACACCGTCGTCGGTCTGTTCGGAGCGACCGGATCGGGCAAGTCGTCCCTGGTCAATGCGCTGGTCGGCGCAGAGATCTCCCGTGCCGCGGTGCGCCGCCCCACCACCTCCTCGCCCGTCGCCGCCGTGATCGGGGATCGCGGCAGCGACGCCCTGCTGGACTGGCTCGAGGTCGAGGAGCGCCACCCTCTCGACGGGACCGAGACACCTCTGGCCGCAGCCGCCGGCCGGCCCCCGCGCGGTCGTCGGGCCCGGCGCGAGGCGTCCCAGGGCGGCGAGGGCACCCCCGGCCTCGTGCTGCTGGATCTGCCCGACCTCGATTCGGTCGAGACCGCGAACCGCGCGATCGCCGAGAGGATGACGGGGATGGTGGACGTGATCGTGTGGGTCACCGATCCGCAGAAGTACGCCGACTCCGTCCTCCACCAGGAGTTCGTGCGCCCCTTCGCGGGCCACGACGCCGTCACCGTGCTGGTGCTCAACCAGATCGATCGGATCCGGGAGGACGAGCGGGAAGCGGTGCTCGCCTCTCTCTCCGAGATCGCCCGCCAGGACGGACTCGAGCACGCCCCGGTGCTGGCGACCTCCGCGAGCACGGGGGAGGGGGTCGAGGAGCTGCGCGAGCACCTGCTCACGATCGCCCGCAGCCGGGAGGCCGTCGCCTCCCGCCACCGCGCCGATGTGCGCGCGGCGGCCGAGTCCCTGCAGGAGACGGCCGATCCGACCGGGATGGCCGCGGACGTCTCGCCCGCTGACGTCGATGCGCTGGTGGAGGATCTCTCCGCCGCCGCCCGGGTCGAGCCGGTGGCCCGCGCCGTCGGCGCCTCCTACCGTTTCCGCGCCGCCGGGAAGGTGGGCTGGCCGCCGCTGCGCTGGGCCCGAGGGCTGCGCCCGGACCCGCTGGGCCGACTCGGGATCGGCCGCGAGCGGGACGCCGAGGGGCTCGAGCGCACCTCTCTGCCCGAGCCCGACGCCGCTGCCCGCGCCCGCGCCTCCGGCGGGGTGCGCCGCTTCGCCGATGCCGCCTCCACCGGGGGCGGTGATCCCTGGCGTGCCGTGGTGCGCGACGCCGCCCGCGAGGGGGAGGATGCCCTGCCCGATGCGCTGGACCAGGCGGTCGCCGGGGCCGATCTGCGCGCCACCGGCAGGTCATGGTGGTGGCCGGTGCTCGACGTGCTGCAGTGGCTCGCCCTGCTCACCTGGGTGGTGGGGCTGGGATGGCTGGCGCTGAACGCGCTGCTGGCGTTCCTGGGCGTTCCCTCGCCGCCGATGCCGATGGTCGAGGAGCTGTGGATCCCGATCCCGCTGCCCACGGTGCTGGTGGTGCTGGGGATCGCTGCGGGACTCCTGATCGGAGTGGCGGGAGGCGTGGTCGCGGCCCTGGTCGGGGCGTGGCACCGCCGCCGGGCGCGTCGGGTGCTGCTGGCCCGGGTGCGCGAGGTGGCGCAGCGGCACGTGGTCTCACCGGTCGCCGCGGAGCTCGCCCTCGCGCAGGACGCTGCGAGGGAGATCGCACTCGCGCGAGGCTGAGCGTTCGGCGCAGCAGTGTAGAATGAATGGTCGACCGTGGCGTCGGGCCCGCACGAGCGAGTCTCCGCGGGCCGCGCATTCCTGATCCGCTGCACCATCCCGCAGGCATCGGCCTGCAGAACAGAGGCAACCTATGGGTTCTGTCGTCAAGAAGCGACGCAAGCGCATGTCCAAGAAGAAGCACCGCAAGCTGCTTCGCAAGACTCGTCACCAGCGTCGCAACAAGAAGTGACGTCGGCATGACATGCGACGGCCCCCACCAGATGGTGGGGGCCGTCGCATGTCATGAGGGCCTCGGACGCTCTCCGGACCAGGAGCCGGGCGCGGCCGGTCAGGCGCGTCCGGTGAGCCGGCGCCACCAGGGCCGACGGGCGAGCGCCGTGCGCAGCTGCTGGGCCTCGACCCGGTACTTCGCGTGGACCTTCCCGTCCACGATGATCACCGGCACGTCGTGGTCCCAGTCCGCACGCAGCTGCTCGTCCTCGTCGATGTCACGCACCTCGACGGTGGAGCCGACGCGATCGGCCTCCGCACGCACCACCGGCAGCGCCTCATCGCACAGATGGCAGCCCTCGCGGGTGAGATAGAGGACGCGGGCGTCCGGGTCGGCGGTCGAGGGGATGTGCGGGGTGCTCATGGGCGCACCATATCGGCCGCTCCGAGGGGACCGGGCACTCCGAGGGGGCCGGGCACGACGACGGGCCGCCCGCGCAGTGCGGACGGCCCGTCGGGTGCTCGCGGTGTCGAGGCTCTCGGCGTCGACGTCGCGGGAAGGGATCAGGCGGAGGTCGGAGCGGTGAACTCGGCCTCGATGAGGATCTTGACGTTGTCGCCGACCATCACGCCGCCGGCCTCGAGGGCGGCGTTCCAGGTGAGGCCGAACTCCTTGCGGGAGATGGTGGTCTCGCCGGTGAAGCCCGCGCGGTAGATGCCGAAGGGATCGGTGGCGGCGCCCTCGTAGGTGAAGTCCAGCTCGACCGGCTTGGTGATGTCGCGGATGGTGAGGTCGCCGATGAGCTTGTCGCCCTCGACCTTGGTGGAGACGAAGCGGAGCTCGGGGAACTTCTCCGCGTCGAAGAAGTCGCCGCTGCGCAGGTGGTTGTCGCGGTCCGGCTGCGAGGTGTTGATCGACTCGGTCTTCAGCGTGGTGGAGAAGGCCAGGCTCTCGCCGTTCTCGCCGACCTCGAGGGTGCCCTCGACGTCGGTGAACTGACCCCGGGCCTTGGAGATGCCGGCGTGACGCACGGTGAAGGCCGCGGAGGTGTGGGCGGCGTCGAGGGTCCAGGTGCCGGGAGTGAGGTCGTTCATGGGTTCTCCTTGAGAAGATCGGGGTGGGCAGGTGATCGGACTCGATCACCGAACTCGTGCTTGAAAGATAAACTAAACTGCGGGAAGATGGCAAGCAGTCGATCCCATGGAAGAGGTAAACGTGATGCAGGACACCATGTCAAGCGGGGAGGATCGGGCGTCCACGCCCGAGGATCTCTGGCTGACCAGCAAGGAGCAGGAGGCGTGGCGGACCTTCCTCTACGCCACCACGCTGCTGAACGACCGCTTCAGCGAGGCGCTGCAGTCCGATCCCGAGATCGACCTGACCCTCGGCGAGTACGAGATCCTGGTGCGCCTGTCCGAGGCGGAGCAGAAGTTCCTGCGCATGTCCGAGCTGGCGGACAAGGTGGTGCACTCCCGCTCGCGGCTGACCCACACCATCAGCCGCATGGAGAAGCGCGGCCTGGTGGAACGGGTGCGCTGCTCCGATGACGGCCGTGGCCGGCAGGCGCAGCTGACGGCCGCAGGCGAGGCGATGCTCGAGCGCGCCGCCCCCACGCACGTGCGCTCGGTGCGGACCCTGCTGCTGGACGTCGTCGGGCACGACGACCTGCTCGAGCTGGGACGGATCCTGGCCAAGACGCTGGACGAGGACGCCCCGATCGCCATCGGGTGTCCGTCTGCTCACGGGACGGTCGCCCCGTCCCGCTGATCCGGAGGTTGGGTTGGTACCGTGAGGCGGCTCGGGCCCGAGCCCGCAGCGCGAGAGCGAAAGAGGGATCACCGCCCATGACCACCACCACGGTCCACCTGGTCCGCCACGGCGAGGTGCACAACCCCGAGCGCATCCTGTACGGGCGCCTGCCCGGGTACCGCCTCAGCGACCGTGGTGAGCAGATGGCCGGACTGGTCGGGGAGCACCTCGCGGACTCCGACATCGCCCTGGTGCGTTCCTCCCCGCTGCTGCGCGCCCAGCAGACCGCCGCCCCGATCGCGGCGCCCCACGGGCTCGAGGTCCTCACCGATCAGCGCCTGGTCGAATCGGGCAACCACTTCGAGGGGCACCGGATGGGCCACGGCGAGGCGACGCTGAGCGATCCGCGCAACTGGCGCTGGTTCCTGAACCCCTTCCGTCCCTCCTGGGGCGAGCCCTACCGGGAGCAGGTCGCGCGGGTCGTCTCCGCGGTCCACGAGGTGCGCGCCGAGGCCGAGGGCCGTGAGGCCGTGCTGGTGCTGCACCAGCTGCCGATCTGGGTGACCCGCCGCAGCGCCGAGGGCAGGCCCCTGTTCCACGATCCCCGCCGCCGCCAGTGCGGACTCTGCTCGGTCACCAGCCTGCGCTTCGTCGGCCCGCACCTCGCGGACGTCGGCTATGCCGAACCGGCCGCGGCCCTGTACGCGGGGGCGATCGACGCCACCGGAGGCAAACTGACGTGACCGCCCGACACCTGCCCGTGCACCCCACCCGTCGGGCGCTGCTGGGCCTCGCCGCCGGTGTGCCGGCCGCGCTGCTGCTGGCAGCCTGCGGCGCCGACACCTCCGAGCGCTACAGCTCCGGGGACTCCGGCTACGTCTCCGGCAGCGGAGTGGCCACCGAGATCGCCCCCGCGGACCGCGGCGAGGCGCTCGAGATCGAGGGCACCACCTACGACGAGGAGGAGTTCTCCTCCTCCGAGCACCACGGCGAGGTGCTCGTGGTCAACGTCTGGTACGCCTCCTGCCCGCCCTGCCGCAAGGAGGCCCCGGACCTGCAGGCCATCCACGAGGAGTACGCGGAGCAGGGCGTGAGCCTGATCGGGGTCAACGTGCGCGACTCCGCCGGGCCCGCCCGCGCCTTCGAGGAGACCTACGGCATCACCTATGCCTCGATGCCCGATCCGGACGCCGAGATCATGTACTCGCTGCGGGGACAGGTCGCTCCCAACGCCGTGCCCTCCACCCTGGTCCTGGACCGGGAGGGCCGGGTGGCCGCCCGGATCTCGGGCGCGGCCGATCCCTCCGTGCTGCGCGCCATGATCGACGCGGTGATCGACGAATGATCGTCGCCGAGGTCGGGGCCGCCTTCCAGGCCACGGCGCTGTCCGGAGCCCTGCTGCCGGCGCTCGCCGTGGCCGCCGCCGCGGGCCTTGTCGCCTTCCTCTCTCCCTGCGTGCTGCCCGTGGTGCCCGGCTACCTGGGCTATGTCTCCGGGCTGGCCGGCCAGGGCGCCGTCGCCCGGGGCGCGGTGGGTGCCCGGGCCAAGCCCGCACGGCCCTCCACCGGGCGCATGCTCGCCGGCAGCGCCCTGTTCGTCGCCGGGTTCTCCGTGGTGTTCATGGTGCTCGGCGGCTTCGCCGGTGCACTGGGATACCTGCTCCAGGAGCATGCGGTGTGGATCAACCGCGTCGCGGGGGCGGTCGTGATCCTCATGGGCCTGGTGTTCATGGGCGTGTTCCCGGGCCTGTCGGCCACCCGCTCCGTCTCCTCGAAGCGGCCCGACGCCGGTCTGCTCGGCGCCCCGCTGATGGGGCTCATCTTCGGCCTGAGCTGGACGCCGTGCATCGGCCCCACCTATGCCGCGATCATCGCGCTCTCCCTCGACGGCGGGGACGGGGCGGTGCTGCGCGGCGGCATCCTCTCCCTGGCCTACTCGCTCGGCCTCGGCATCCCCTTCGTGCTGTTCGCGCTGCTGTTCGAGCGCTCCCTGGGCCTGAGCAAGAAGCTCGCCGCCCACCGACGCGCCATCGGACTGCTCTCCGGTGCTCTGCTGATCGCGATCGGCGTGCTGCTGATGACCGGGGTCTGGGCGACGTGGATGAGCCAGCTGCAGGGCATGATCTCGACCTTCGAACCGGTGGTGTGATGACCGACGAGCACACCGGGACGCCCCCGGATCCCGAGACCGGCCAGGACGCGACAGCAGGCCAGGATGCCGCGGCCCGCCGGGCGGGCCAGCCGGAGCAGGCCGCCCCGAGCGGCACCTGGAGCAGCAAGCCCGAGGTCGACGGGAAGCGCGCGGTCGCCCCGTCCCTCGGCCTGCGCGGCACCCTGCTGTTCCTGTGGCGCCAGCTGACCAGCATGCAGACCGCGCTGATCCTGCTGATGCTGCTGGCGATCGCCGCGGTGCCCGGGTCCCTGTACCCGCAGCGCAGCGTGAACCCGACCCTCACCGAGCAGTTCCTCGAGGAGAACGGCCGCTGGGGAGAGTTCCTCGATGCGCTCGGCGCCTTCGAGGTGTTCTCCTCGCCATGGTTCTCCGCGATCTACCTGCTGCTGTTCATCTCGCTGATCGGATGCATCGTCCCGCGTGTGGGCGTGCACCTGAAGCAGCTGCGGGCGCGCCCCCCGCGCACCCCCTCCCGCCTGACGCGCTTCACCGGATACACCCGGGTCGTGCTCGCGGACGCGGACGGCGACGCCCTCCTGGAGCGCGCCCATCGCAGCCTGCGCCGCTCCCGCTATCGCACCGAGGTGCGCGAGGAGCGCGGCTCCCGCTCGGTGAGCGCCGAGCGGGGCCTGCTGCGGGAGACCGGGAACCTGCTGTTCCACATCTCGCTGGTGGGTGTGCTGGTGTGCATCGCCGGCGGCCAGCTGACCAGCTACCGCGGGCAGATCACCGTCATCGAGCAGGACGGCTTCGCGAACTCGCTCACCCAGTACGACTCCTTCGAGTCCGGGGCCTGGTTCGACGAGAACCAGATGCCGGACTTTCGCTTCACCCTCGAGGATTTCCGCGCCACCTACGTCCAGCCCGGCGAGTCCGGGACCGTGGGCGAGCCGCGCTCCTTCGAGGCGGACGTCCGGGTGACCACCCCCGGTCAGGAGCAGCTCGCCCGGACGATCCAGGTCAACAAGCCGCTGCACGTCGACGGCGCCTCGATGTACCTGCTCGGCAACGGGTACGCCCCCGAGGTCACCGTCACCGACCCCGAGGGCAAGGTGGTCGCGGAGGGACCCGTGATCACGGTGCCGATGGGCGACCTCGGCTACACCTCGCAGCTGGTGATCAAGGCACCCGACGCCCGCCCCGAGCAGACTGCTGTGGTCGGCTACTTCCTGCCCACCGGCGAGATCGACGAGAAGGGCCCGCACTCGATCTACCCCGATGCGCTGGACCCCCAGCTCGCGCTCACCGTGCACCAGGGCGACCTCGGACTGGACTCCGGCGTCCCGCAGAACGCCTACGAGGTCGACGTCACCACCCTCACGCCCATCGCGGGGGAGGACGGCGCCCCGGTGCTGGTCCGCCTCTACGCGGGCCAGGAGTTCCAGCTCCCCGACGGCACCACCATCAGCTTCGACGGGCTGCGCCGCTATGCGGCCTTCGACATCGCCCACAACCCCTTCGAGCGGTGGATCCTCCTCAGCTCGCTGACGGCCGTCGGCGGACTGATCCTCTCCCTGTTCGTCCCGCGCCGCCGGATCTGGGTGCGGGTGCGCGAGAGCGCCGAGGGCACGGTGCTCGAGCTGGCCGGGCTCGCGCGCAGCGACGATCCGGCCCTCGCGGATGATGTCCGCTCCCTGGCCTCCTCGCTCTCGACGGCGCAGGATGGGACCACGGACGGGACGCACCGCCCCTCAGACGACCGGCCCTCCCGGGCCGCCGACGACTCCTCCGAAGGAAGTGCACAGTGATCAACGAGCAGTTGGCGGAGCTCTCCAATCTCGCCCTCGTGGTGACGATCGTCCTGTACGTGCTCGCGCTGATCGGCTTCGGCGCCGATCTCGCCTCGCACTCCCAGCGTCGCAGCGATGCGCGACTGGCCGCCCGTGAGGCCGAGCGCCTCGAGGGCCGCGAGAGCGAGGGCGCCGAGCGCACCCTCCAGTCCGCGACCGTGGGCACGGCCGCCGCTGGTGGCTCGACCGGGGCGGCGCTCCCGGCCGACGCCGACGGGCCGGGCGATTCCCGCGCGGCCCGGCCCGCCGAGGACGGGCCGGCCCCCGGCACCATGACGGCGCAGCGGTTCGCCTTCCTGCTCACGGCCGCGGCGACCGTGCTGCACCTGGTCGGCGTGGTCACCCGTGCCCTGGCCACCCAGCGGGTGCCCTGGGCCAACATGTACGAGTTCGCCACCACCAGCACCGCCGTGGTGATGATCGCCTTCCTGGTGTTCAGCCTCCGGCGCGTCGAGCTGAGGGCGCTGGGGACCTTCGTGGTCGGCCCCGTGCTGCTGGTGCTGCTGCTCGCCCAGACCTTCTGGATCGTGCCCGCCGCGCAGCTCACCCCGAGCCTGCAGAACTCGCACTGGATCTACATCCACATCGGCGTGGCCATCATCGCCACCGCCCTGTCGATCCTGGGCGCGGTGGTCGCCGGAATGCAGCTGCTGCAGGCCCGTCACGAGAACGCTCTGGTGGAGCGCGCTGGCGCCGGCGAGGAGCACCCCGAGCACTGGGGTCGCTTCGGCCACGTGCTGGACCGCCTGCCCTCCTCGACCGTGCTCGAGGCGCTGAGCTTCCGCATCCACTCGGTGGCCTTCGTCTGCTGGACGTTCACGCTGATCTTCGGAGCGATCTGGGCCCGCGAGGCCTGGGGCCGCTTCTGGGGCTGGGACCCCAAGGAGGTGTGGACCTTCATCATCTGGGTGATCTACGCGGCCTACCTCCACGCCCGCGCGACGGGCGGCTTCCGCGGCAGCCGTGCCGCCGGGCTCGCGCTGGCCGGGTTCGTGGCCGTGGTGTTCAACTACACCATCGTCAACACCGTGATCAACGGCCTGCACTCCTACTCCGGGCTCTGAGACTCCGGACCCAGGGAGACTCCGGCCCCAGTGAGACTCCTGACCCAGATGCTCAGGGCTCCCAGGGGCGGTCGCTCGGGCCTCACCTCGCCCCGCAGGGGCGGCTGTGCGCGGAGGGCGCGGAGGGCTATGCCTCGTCGCCGTCCTGCTCCCGACGCTCGCGCCGCTCACGGCGGATGTCCTCGTCGAGCTGGCGCAGGAAGTCGGGATCCTCGTCGGGGGCCGTCGGGCCCTTGCGCTGCTGCCGACCGGTGCCGCTGCTGCGCTCCTTGCCGACGAACAGCCAGGTGATGGGGCCCACCCAGGGGATCAGCACGATCAGCACGATCCATGCCCATTTGGGCAGGCCCCTGACCTTCTCGTCCTCCGTCTGCACGCAGTCTGCGAGCGCGAAGACGGTCAGGGCGATGGAGAGAACTGCGATGATGCCGCGGGCCATGGCCGAAGTGTAGGCATCGCACCTGATCGTGGGGTGAACCTGCGGTGGATCCGCAGGGAGAGCCTGGTCGCGGGCGGTGGCGCGGGCCGTGGGGTGCGTGCGGCGCGGAGCGGGCGTGGAGGGAAGGCGCCGGCAGGAGAACTATCCTGCAGGCATGCGTGATTTCCTGCTCTACGCCGTCATCCGTCTGGGCCTGTGGGCCCTGATCTGGTGGGTGCTGACCCTGGTGGACGTCGGCGTGATGCTCGCCGGGGTGCTCGCGGCGCTCCTCGCGATGCTCATCTCGATCCTGTTCCTGGATCGCCTGCGGCAGGGTGCGGCGCTGCGCTGGAAGGCGGCCGACGAGCGCCGCGCGCAGCGGCGCGGCGCGGACGTCGACGAGGACGCGGAGTACGAGGACACCCTGCTGGACGATGCTGCCACGGAGGACGCAGCGGCGGAGGACTCCGTCGGCCCCTCGCAGCTGCCGGACCTCAGAGCAGAAGACCGATGAGCAGCAGCACGGAGTAGACCAGCTCGAGCCGCCCTGTCGCCCCGAGCACAGGGATCAGGTCACGACCCGCGGCCCCGCCGAGCACCGTCCGCACCGGCCCGATCGCGAGCGGCAGCGCCAGCAGCACCAGCGCGGCCAGCCACTGCACCACCATCACCGGCACCATCAGCACGAACGGCACCACCAGCGTCGCCGCATACAGCATCCGGGTGCCGCGGTCGCCGAGACGGACGGCCAGGGTGCGCTTCCCGGCGATCCGGTCGGTGGGGATGTCGCGCAGGTTGTTGGTGAGCATCAGCGCGACCGCCAGCAGTCCGATCGCGATCGAGGCCGAGAGCGCCACCCAGGACAGAGCGCCGGTGATCGCATACGCGGTGCCGTTGACGGCGACCAGGCCGAAGAAGACGAACACGAACAGCTCGCCGAGTCCCAGGTAGCCGTAGGGCTTCTTCCCGCCGGTGTAGAACCAGGCGGCGGCGATCGCGGCGGCGCCGATGATCAGCGCCCACCAGATCTGGGCCAGGACGATGAGCACCAGCCCGAACAGTCCGCCGAGCGCGAGGGCGCCGATCGCGGCGCGTCTGACGGTCGCCGGTCGTGCGGCACCGGAGCCGGTCAGGCGGAAGGGCCCCACCCGATCGTCATCGGTGCCGCGGATGCCGTCGGAGTAGTCGTTGGCGTAGTTCACACCGATCTGGAGGCTGAAGGAGACCGCGAGGGCCAGCAGGGCGCGGGGGATCACCAGCGACCAGTCGACGCTCCCGTGGAGCGCCTCCAGCTGCCACACGGCCGCACCGGTCCCGGCGGCGACCGGGGCGAAAGCGGCCGGAAGGGTGCGGGGACGGGCGCCCTGCCTCCACTGCGACAGGGTGGCCATCGTGCTCCTCGGGGTCCGGGTGGGGTCTCCGGCCGCCGCGCGGCGGCCCTGACGAGGATACGCCGGGGCCCGGGCCCGCACGCGGGCCCCGTCCCGAATCACATCGCGCTCCCGCCCGGCGCGGGGCCGTCCCCGGGGTGCGGGGTCCTTCCTCGGGGTCGATGGCGGTCGATGGCGGTCGATGGCGGTCGGAGGCAGGCGGAGGCGGGCTACGCGGTCCGGGTGGCGGCGAGACGGCGGGCCGTGGCGCGATCCACCTTGCCGATGCCCAGCAGCGGCAGCTGCTCGACCACGTGCACGCGCTTGGGGATCATGTGGGCGGGCACCTCGGAGGTGCGCAGCGCGGAGCGCACCAGCGCCGAAGCCTCCGCCGGGTCCATCCCCGGCTCGAGCGTCACCAGCGCCTCGACGCGCTGTCCCCAGTCGGGGTCCTCGACTCCCACCACCACGCTCGCACGCACCATCCCGCGCAGCATCAGCGAGCGGTCGATCGCGCGCTCCACGTCCTGGGGCAGGACCTTGCGCCCGCCGGAGTTGATCACGTCGTCGGCTCGTCCCAGCACCGTCAGGGCTCCGTCGGCGCCGAGCTCGGCGAGGTCGGAGGTGAGGAAGGAGCGGGGCGGAGCAGTCATGGGGGAGACGGCGTCGGCCGTGAAGGGTCCGTCGTCGTCACCTCCGTCGGGGGTGAGATAGCCGAGCGCGAGGGTGGGGGAGGTGATCCGCAGGCGCCCTGCTCCGGAAGCGTCGGCCCCGTCGAGACCCAGCGCGACGCCGGGCAGCGGGACGCGGTCGTAGACGCAGCCGCCCGCGGTCTCCGAGGAGCCGTAGGTGGTGCGCACCGCGATCTTCTGGGCGCGGGCCCGGGCGAGCACGTCGGGGCTGGTCGCAGCGCCTCCCACGAGCACGGCGGCGAAGCGCTTCAGCACCCCGCGGGCACGGGCATCGGACCCGGTGGCGCCGGTGACGATGCGGGTGAGCTGGGTGGGCACCAGCGAGGTGAGCGCGGGCAGGCCGGCCCGGGCCGCCTGCTCGAGGACCGGCTCGGCGAGAGCGGTGAAGGCGTCTGCGTCGAAATGCCCGCGCAGGTCCGGCAGCGGATCCGGCAGGGCCGGGGCGTGCAGGCCGAGCACCTGGGCGGTGCGATGCGCACGAGCCAGCACCTGCACCCCGGCGATGTGGGTGGGGGGCAGCAGCGGCAGCCAGAAGCCGTGGCCGCGGGTGTCCGGTGCGGTGCCATCGGCCGCGAAGAGCTGCGCGGTCGCCTCCTGCGAGGCGCGCAGCGCCTCCCGGCTCAGCGCGACCGCCTTGGCGCTGCCGGTGGACCCGGAGGTGGGGACCACCAGCGCGGTGTCCTCGAAGCCGGCCGGCAGCTGCGCGGGCGGGTCGAAGGGCCCCAGCCACAGCCGGGCCCGGCCCTGCATCATCTCGCCGATCGCGGCGGCGTGCGCAGCGAGCGAGGTGGCGGAGGCGTCGTCGACGGGCGGGACCAGCCAGGGCAGATCTCCGGCCGACGGCAGGACGGCGGGGCTCATCTCAGCCCTGCGGGTGCGGGAACTGCGACCAGTCGGGCGCGCGCTTCTCGAGGAAGGCGTCGCGGCCCTCGGCGGCCTCATCGGTCATGTACGCCAGGCGCGTCGCCTCCCCGGCGAAGACCTGCTGGCCCATCAGCCCGTCGTCGGCGAGGTTGAAGGAGAACTTCAGCATCCGGATCGCCTGCGGGGACTTGGTGGCGATGCGTGCGGCCATCTCCAGCGCCGCGTCCTCGAGCTCGGCGTGGTCGACGACCCGGTTGACCGCACCCCACTCGTAGGCATCCTGGGCGGAGTACTCCTCGGCCAGGAAGAAGATCTCCCGGGCCCGCTTCTGGCCCACCTGCTTGGCGAGATAGGCGGAGCCGTAGCCGCCGTCGAAGGAGCCGACGTTCGCGTCGGTCTGCATGAAGCGGGCGTGCTCGCGGGAGGCGATCGAGAGGTCGCTGACCACGTGCAGGGAGTGCCCGCCGCCGGCGGCCCAGCCGTTGACCATCGAGATCACCACCTTGCCCATGGTGCGCATCAGGCGCTGCACCTCGAGGATGTGCAGCCGGCCCGAGGAGCCGGTGCGCACCTGCGAGGTCTCTGCCAGCTCCTCGACCTCCGCGTACTCGTAGCCGGCACGGCCGCGGATCCGCTGGTCGCCTCCCGAGCAGTAGGAGTGGCCGCCGTCCTTGGGGGAGGGGCCGTTGCCGGTGAGCAGGATGACGCCCACACCGGTGTCGAGGCGGGCATGGTCCAGCGCCCGGTACAGCTCATCGACCGTGTGCGGGCGGAAGGCGTTGCGCACCTCGGGACGGTCGAAGGCGATCCGCACCGTGGGCAGGTCGCGCTCGGTGCGCTCGCCGTCCGCGGACTCGATCCGCTCCACGGCCCGGTGGTAGGTGATGTCGCTCAGCGCGGGCCCGCCGTGCTCGGCCGCGGGCACCTCCCGCCAGCGGTGCGGGTCGAAGGTGTCGGAGACCTTGCGGGGCAGCGGAACAGGCGGCGTGGTCATGGACGCCAGGGTAGTCCGGTGACCGGGGGTGACGGATCTGTGACGAGCCGCCCGTGGGTGAGCACGTCCACGCGCTCCCCGTCGAGGAGGAACTTCCCGCGCTCGGTGCCCTCCTGCACGAAGCCCGCGGCCCGGGCCACCGCGCCGGAGGCCGGATTGTTCGCGCGATGGCCCAGCTCGAGCCGCTCGAGACCCCAGCCGCCCTCGGCCGGCGGGGTCAGCGCCCGCTCGGCGACCGCGGCGGCCGCCTGCGCCATGAGGCCCTGTCCGCGATGCGCGGCGTGCAGCCAGTAGAAGAACCAGGCGGCGCGATTCTCGTGATCGATGCTGAGCGCCACCAGGCCCACCAGGGCATCGGACCCGTCGGCGATCGCGACCGCCCGACGCTCCTCCTCGAGCAGCCACTCCACCTGGTCCCCGGCCTGCTCGAGGGTGGTGACGGTGCCCTGGCGCGCCATGTCCGGGGCGGAGCGGTAGGCGGCCAGCACCGCCGGAGCATCGTCACGGTGCAGCGGACGCAGGTGGAACCCTTCGACAGGGGAGGACGCGACAGGGGAGGACGCGACAGGGGAGGACGCAGAGGGGGAGGAGATCACTCCTGCATCCTGCCCACTTCTCCGACCGCCTGTCAGCTCATTACCCTCGAGGGCATGCAGATCCCCTCCGCCCTGCGCGAGCACGGCATCGACCGCGTGCACGCCTACTCGATCCCGATGACCACCCGCTTCCGCCGGATCACCGAGCGTGACGGCCTGCTGCTGCACGGTCCGGCCGGCTGGGCCGAGTTCTCCCCCTTCTGGGACTACGAGGCCGAGGAGTCCTCCGCCTGGCTGCGGGCGGCGCTCGCCGACGCGACCGCCCCACGGCCGGAGCCCCTGCGCGCACAGATCGAGGTCAATGCCACGATCCCGGTGGTCGCCCCGGTGCTCGCCCACCGTCTCGCCCGGGTGGGAGGTGCCCGCACCGCGAAGGTCAAGGTCGCCGACCCCGGCGTGAGCCTCGCCGAGGACGCCGAACGGCTCGAGGCGGTGCGCGATGCGATGGGTCCGCAGGCCCGGATCCGCATCGACGCCAACGGTGCCTGGACCCGCGAGGAGGCCCTCGCCGCCCTGCCCGTCCTGGACCGCGCGGCCGCCGGCCTCGAATACGCCGAGCAGCCCTGCGCCGCCCTCGAGGACCTCGCCGCGGTGCGCCGTGCCCTCGATGTGCCGATCGCCGCCGACGAATCGGTGCGCCGTGCCGAGGACCCGCTGCGGGTCGCCCGCGCCGGCGCCGCAGACCTGCTGGTGATGAAGGTCCAGCCGCTCGGCGGGGTGCAGCGCTGCCTGGAGCTCGCCGAGCAGGCGGAGCTGCCCGTGGTGGTCTCCTCCGCGCTCGAGAGCAGCGTGGGCCTCGGAGCGGGTCTCGCCCTCGCAGCGGCCCTGCCGGAGCTGCCCTACGCCTGCGGGCTCGCCACCGCGTCCCTGCTCACCGGGGACCTCGTCGAGGAGCCGCTGCATCCGCGGGAGGGAAGCCTCCCGGTCACCCGCCAGGAGCCGACGCCGGAGCTGCTGGCGCGCCACGCCGCCGTCGGCGAGCTCACCGCTCGCTGGGAACAGCGGCTCGCGGACTGCGCCGCGCTCCTGTGAGCACCCCTGCCCCGCTCCGCACCCCGTCGTCGCCCGCACTACGCTGACGGGGTGCACCAGCGAACATCCCCGATCATCCCGTCGGCCTCGATCCCCGCCCCGCGCGCCTCGGGCTCCGGCGCGGTGGACGAGTCCGTCGCGCTCTGGTGCGCACTGGCGGAGCTGGGCCTGCGTGATGCGGTGCTGGCCCCCGGCTCGCGCTCCGCACCGCTGGTCTACGCGCTGGCCGCCGAGGAGGTGGGGGAGCGCATCCGCCCCCACGTGCGGATCGATGAGCGCGCCGCCGCGTTCACGGCGCTGGGGCTGGGGCGGCACGACCCGGAGCATCCGGCAGCGGTCGTCACCACCTCCGGCACCGCCACCGCCCACCTGCATGCCGCGGTGATGGAGGCCCATCACTCCCGGATCCCGCTGCTGGTGCTCACCGCGGACCGTCCCGCCGAGCTGCGCGAGGTGGGAGCGAACCAGACCACTCGTCAGGCGGGGATGTTCCGCTCGCTGGTGCGCCTGGCCGTGGACCTGCCCGCACCCACCGCCGGGGGTGCCACCGCTGTCGAGCTGCGCACCGCGGTCTCCACCGCCGCACGGGCCTTCGCCGCGGCGACCGCCGAGAACCCCGGCCCGGTGCACCTGAACCTCTCCTTCCGCGACCCGCTGGTGCCGCGGCCGGGCAGCGATCCCGCCGACGGGGCGGTGCGCGGCGGGGATCCGGCGCACGTAGAAGGCCGGGCGCGCGCAGAAGGTCAGGCGCATTCCGAGGACAGGGACAGGATCGTGCTCACGCGGCGGGTCCGTCCCGCGGCCCCGGCGGCGCAGCCCGTGCCGGTGGATGAGCGCACGGTGGTGGTCGCCGGGGACGGTGCGGGGCCCGCCGCTGCGGAGCTCGCCGCCCGCCACCAGCTCCCGCTGCTGGCAGAGCCCAGCTCCGGCGCGCTGCACGGCTCCTCGCTCGTGCCCCGCTATCCCGCGCTGCTGCGCGAGGTGATGGCCGACCCCCACCATCCGCTGAGACCGCGCCGGGCGATCGTGCTGGGCCGACCCACCCTCTCCCGCCCCGTCGTCGGCGGGCTGCTCGGCGCCGAGGACGTCGAGGTGATCGTGGTCGATGAGCATCCGGACTGGCCCGATGTCGCCCGCCGCGCCCAGCTCGTGGTCCCTGCCGCCGTGGGCGAGGAGGTCGGCGAGAGGACCGGCGAGGGCACTGACCCCGCCGATACTGCTGATGCCACCGGCGCCACGGATGCCACAGCGAGCTCGGACGCCCTGCGCGCACAGGAACGTCGCCGTGAGCACCTGGAGGCATGGAGCGCCGCGGCGGCACGGTCAGCCGCCGCCCTGCCCGGCACCTGGCAGCAGCGTGCCGCGCTCGCCGTCTGGAACGCCTCCGGGCCTGGTGACGTGCTGGTGCTCGGCTCCTCCAGCCTGGTGCGGGACCTCGAGCAGCACGCCGGCCCCACCGCCGCCCGGGTGATCGCGAACCGCGGCCTGGCCGGCATCGACGGCACCACCGCGATGGCCGGCGGCATCTCCCTCGCGCACGCCGCCATGGGCCCGGCCGGACGCGCCTCCCAGCGCGCGGACGGCAGCGGTGGCCGGGTGCGACTGCTGGTCGGCGACCTCACCGCCCTGCATGACCTCACCGGGCTGCTCGTCGGCCCGGAGGAGCCCCGCCCTGTGGTGGACGTGATCGTGGTCGATGACGGCGGGGGCCGGATCTTCTCCGGTCTCGAGCACGCCGCCGCCCCGCCCGCCCTGCTGCGACGCTTCTTCACGACCCCGCACGGCGCGGACATCGCCGCCGCCGCCACCGCACTCGGCGCCGCAGCCCTACGGCTCACCCCGGGCGAGCTGCCCGCCGCGCTCGCCGCGCCCGCCGACGGTATCCGCGTGCTGGTCGTTCAGCAGGCATCCAGCGCGGACTCGACAGATTCCTGAGCAGGGATGGTGGGATGGTCTCCATGAAGGACGAGCACGCACCGCAGGACCACGCATCCGATGGCCCGGACGGCGCCTCCGGCGCTCCCTACGGCGCCTCGGGCGCCCCGTACGGCGCCCCCGGCGCTCCCTACGGCATCCCTGATGCGCAGAACCGCACCTCTGACGCGCAGCACGGGGTGACCGCGGCCCCCTACGGCGCGCCGCACGGCGAGAGTCCGTGGAGTGGGAGCACGCCGACCACGAGCAGCCCGGCCGTCAGCGGCCCGGGGGATTCGAGCCCCGCGCAGTGGGGCCCGGCCGACGGGACGCGGCTCCACGAGGCACGGACCGCCCAGCTTCCGGCCGCGAATCCGGCGCTCCGGGGAGACTCTGCTCCTGCCGCGCCTGCTGCCGCGCCCGCCGCCGCGCCTCGCCGGGGGCCCGGCTGGGCCGGGGTCACCGGTCTGGTCGCGCTCGGCATGCTGCTCTCCAGCGGGGCGACGCTCGGCGGCGTCGTCGCCTATGACCAGCTCCTGTCCCCGGAGCCCGAGGTCTCCTCCGCGCAGAGCGCCGGCACGAGCACCGAAGCCCGGCCCGCGGCCGCCGCGACCACAGGAACCCCGGATTGGGCGGGCGTCGCCGCGCAGGTCTCCCCGAGCACGGTCGCGATCCAGGTCGCCACCGGAGGCGGCTCCAGCCAGGGCACCGGCGTGATCCTCGATGAGCAGGGCTCGATCCTCACCAACAATCACGTGGTCGACGGCGGAGAGGAGATCCAGGTCACCCTGGACGACGGAGCGAGCTACCCCGCCACCGTGGTCGGCACGGACTCCACCACCGACCTCGCCGTGATCCGCCTGGACTCCGCCCCGGAAGGTCTCCAGCCCGCCACCTTCGCCGATTCCTCCACCGTCACGGTGGGTCAGCCGGTGATGGCGCTGGGCACCCCGCTGGGGCTCGAGAACACAGTCACCACGGGCATCGTCTCCGCGGTCGACCGCCCGGTCACGGCCTCCGGAGAGGAGTCCGACGGCTCCGACGCCACGTACACCTCGGCGCTGCAGACGGACGCCGCGATCAACCCCGGCAACTCCGGCGGACCGCTCGTGGACGCCGCAGGACAGGTGATCGGCATCAACACCGCGATCGCCGGGATCCCGGACGCCTCCGGCCAGGCAGGCAGCATCGGGCTGGGTTTCGCGATCCCTTCCAACACGGCCGCTCTGATCGCCGAGCAGCTGCAGGAGGACGGTACCGCAGAGCATGCGTTCCTGGGAGTGACCAGCACCGACGGTGCCGCCTCGAGGGAAGGCGCGATGATCCGTGGCGCCGAGGTGGTGAGCATCGAACCGGGCAGCCCCGCCGACGGGTCGGGACTGGAGAAGGGGGATCTCATCACCGGTGTGGACGACGTCCCCGTCGGCGGAGCCGCCGCGCTGACCGGGGTGGTGCGCGGTCTGGAGATCGGCACCACCCACCACATGGAGGTGGTGCGCGACGGCGACGTGCAGCGCATCGAGGTCACGCTCGGCGAGCGCCCCTCCTGAGCATCACTCGGACTGCTCCCCGCGGAGCGCCCGCAGCATGGGCCGGCACTTCGCGAGGGCCTCGGCATGCTCCGAGACCGGATCCGAGGCGGCCACCAGCCCGCCACCCGCCTGCAGCACCACCGTCCGGTCGTCGACCAGGTGCGCCATCCGCAGGGCGATCGCCCACTGCCCGTCACCGTCGGCGTCCATCCACCCCACCGGGGAGGCGTAACCGCCGCGGTCGTGGGGCTCCAGGCGCGCGATGATCTCGTCCGCACGCTCCCGCGGCGTTCCCGAGACGGCGGCCGAGGGGTGCAGTCGGGAGGCGACGTCCAGGCTGGTGGTGCCCTCGCGCAGTCGCGCCGTGACGTCCGAGGCCAGGTGCTCCAGGCCCGGCAGGCGCAGCACGAACGGCTCGGGGGAGACCTCGATCTCCTCGGCCAGGCCCTCCAGGCGCTCGACCACCGAGTCCACGGCGAAAGCGTGCTCGGAGAGCTCCTTGGCATCGGCGCGGAAGGCACGGCGGTCCACCTCGTCCAGCTCGCCGTCGTCGGCCACCGGGCGGGAGCCGGCCAGCACGCGGGAGAAGACCCTGCCGTTCTCGGTCTGGGCGAGCATCTCCGGGCTCGCGCCCACGATGTCCTCCAGGTGGTACACCCAGGTGCTGGGATAGGCGCGGGCCAGACGGGTGAGCATCACGGCGGGGGAGAGCGGCGCCGGGGTGCGCACGGTGGTCCGCTCCGAGAGCACCACCTTCTCCGCGCGGCCGGCACGGATCTCCGAGACCGCCTCCTGCACCAGGGCCTGGTACTCGTCCGGGGTGTGCGCGGCCTCCACCTCGAGGGGGACGGAGAGGGGGTCCGGGACCGGGGACGAGGGGAACAGATCGCGCCAGGAGGTGGGCAGCACCGGCTCCTCGTCCACCCCGACCACGGTGAGGAAGGACTCACCGTCGTGCACGCCCAGCAGCGCCCGCGGCACGCGCAGCGACGAGGGGCGCTCCGAGGTGTCGGCGTAGGAGAAGCTGCCCAGAGCGATCAGGCCGCTGGTGCGCACCCGCACCTCGTCATCGATCCGCGAGCGGGCGGCGACCTGCCGGAAGGCGGCGCTCGCGGCGGCGAACCGGTGCGGACCCGCGGTCTGCACGGACCACGCCGTGCCCAGAGCGACCACGCCCTGTCCGTGGCGCAGCCAGGCGCCGCTGACCGCGGCGGGCACATGGCCCAGCAGGTCGACCTCTTCCTCGATGCGCTGAGTGCGGACATACAGCGTCACCGCGGGTTCGGCGGCGGCATCGGAGGGCAGGATCGGGGCAGACATCCGTGCCATTATGCGGCACCTCGAGGCACCGGTGCCGTGACTCGTGTCCCGTCCCCAATTGCGCGGCGGCGCCGCGGCGAGGTGCGACCATGGACCGGCGACACCCTCTGCGGGAAGGCGCGGCCGCCCCGGCCCCGTCCCCTGTGCGATCCGTCGCGCAGCACCCCGACCCGCCGTGACCCTTCCCGAGGAGCAAGTGCGTGAGCAGCCCCGTCGACTCCATCGCGACACCTCTGGTCCGGGGCGTGCTCGGGGCGCTGTCCTCGCTCGGCATCGCCCTCGCCGTGGTGGTGGTGCCCGCCCTCGCCGCACAGGTCGCCGGCTCCGCGTCGAGCGCGACAGCACTGGACGCCATCCTGCTCGCGCTGGGCGTCCTCGTGCTGGGCCACGGCGGCGGCATCATGGTGAGCACAGGAGTGATCGACGGCCCCGTGACGCTCACCCCCTTCGGTCTGCTGCTGCTGCTGGTGCTGCTCTCCGCCGTCGCGATGCGACGGGTGGGGCGCGCACTGCGCCCCGTGCGGGACGACGGCCTGCTGCGGGCCGGCGCGCTGCGGGACGTGGGCTCGTCCCTGGGCATGTACGCGCTGGTCTATGCCATCGGACTCGCCGTGCTGGCAGGCATCGGTCGCAGCGCCGACGCCGCCCCGGTGGTCACCTCGGCGGTGGTCTCCGGACTGCTGGTCGCCGTGCTGGGAGGCCTCATCGGGCTGCTGTGGTCCCTGCGGCGGGACCCGACGGACGCGGTGCCCGGAGTGCGGGTGCTCGACCTGCTGCCGGCTCCCTACGGGGATGTCGCGCGGGCGGCGCTGCTGGCTGTGACCGGTCTGCTCGGGGCCGGGATGGCGCTGGTGGTGGTGCTGCTGGTGGTCTCCGTCCCCGCCCAGTCGGCGCTGTTCGACAGCCTCGACCCCGGGATCGTCGGCGGGCTCGTGCTCACCCTGATCCAGCTCGCGCTGCTGCCGATGGTGGCCGTCTGGGCGCTGACGGTGCTGCTCGGCGGCACCGTCGGGGTGGGGACCTCCACCGGCATCTCGCTCGACGGTGCCGAGACCGGAGTGCTGCCGGCGCTGCCGCTGCTGGGCGCCCTGCCCGGCCCGGGAGACTTCCCGGCCGTGGTCTGGCTGCTGCTGCTCGTGCCCTCGGTCCCGGTCGCGCTCGGAGCAGTGCACCTGGTGCGGGATGTCGCGGACCTCGACCGACGGGACCGGATCACCGCCTGGGTCGCCTATCCGATCGTCGTGATCGTCGTCTGCCTGCTGGTGGCCGGGCTCTCCACCGGAGGGATCGGCGACGGTCGCCTCGTCCACCTGGGCCCCCAGATGAGCACCCTCGCCCTGCCGCTGATCGGCGTGGTCGCGGTGAGCACCGCGCTGGTGCTCGGTGTGCTCGGGACCCCGCTGATCCCGTGGGCCCGTCGCTCCGCGCTCTCGCTGCGTGAGCGGATCGAGGCCGAGGAGCGCACCGAGCGCGGCGCGACGGCGACGGATGGCGTGACGGCGACGGCCGGCGCGGGCGGACAGGACACGGAGACCGTGGAGAGCGCGGAGGGCGAAGCGCGCACGCAGGACGACGCGATGCGCACAGAGGACGGGCACGGCGAGGACCTCGATCCCGCCGCGGACTCCGATCCCCCCGAGCACTCCGACGACGGCTCAGCCGCTGCCGAGCTGGAGGACGAGGACGCAGGCCTCGAGGCCGATGCCTGGACGCTGCCCGGCCAGCAGGACCCCGCCGCCGCCGAGGGCCCGGCATCGGACCCGGCAGCGGGGGAGGAGACGCCCGGCCGACGCTCCGCCCGGAAGAGCTCCTGGATCAGCCGCCGAGAAGACCGCTGACCCACTGGGACATCGCGCCCGGCAGCTCTGCCTGGCACTGGACGCGCGCCTGCTCGGTCAGGGCGGTGTCGAGACAGGCCTGGTGCTGCGCCATCGGGCCGTAGAACACGATGCTGAGCACGGCGCCGGTGATGATCATCAGCGTGGCCGGCACGCCGAGCAGGGCACCGATCACCGCCATCGAGTAGCGGCGCTCGCGGATCGACTGCACGATCAGGGGGATCAACAGCACCAGGGCGACCAGCGCCGTGAGTCCGGAGAACAGCGAGAAGGGCAGCGGCGACAGCATCAGCAGCAAGGAGGCGAGCATCGCGAGGGTCAGCCCGCCCACCAGCCCTCGCCCTCGGGCAGGCTTCTGGTCCGAGCGGGGGTCGGGGGCGGTGTCGCTGTTCATCATCACCATTGTGCCTGCTCGAGCCGACTGCGGGCGCGCGGCGTCTACCCTGGTGCCGTGACCCGCCTCCCCGTCGTCGTCCTCATCTCCGGCACCGGCTCGAACCTCGCCGCCCTCCTCGACGCCTCCCTCGCCGAGGACTGCCCCTACCAGGTGGTGGCCGTGATCGCTGATCGCGATGCCTCCGGCCTCGAGCACGCCCGCCGCGCGGGCCTGCCCACGCAGATCGTGCGCCTGGGCGACCACCCCGATCGCAGCGCCTGGGACACGGCGCTCGCCGCCGCGGTCGCGGCCCACCGTCCCCAGCTGGTGGTGCTCGCCGGCTTCATGAAGCTCGTCGGCCCGCCGCTGCTCGAGACCTACGGCGGCCGGATCGTGAACACCCACCCCGCGCTGCTGCCCTCCTTCCCCGGCGCGCACGGCGTGCGCGACGCCCTCGCCCACGGGGTGAAGGTCACCGGATGCAGCGTCATCGAGGTCGATGCCGGCGTGGACACCGGGAGGATCCTCGCCCAGAGAGCCGTCGAGGTCCTCGAGGACGACACCGAGGCGAGCCTCCACGAGCGCATCAAGGCCGTCGAGCAGCCACTGCTGGTGGACGTCGTGCGGCGCCTGGCCGCCGCCCGCTGAGACGAAGGGCCCGTGCCGTGCCCGGCACACGGTCCGTCCCCGATACAGTGGCCCCACACGACTGGCGAAGGTGGGCGACCACCGGGGAGTGACGACGTCGTGGGCATCGACCGCCTGGGTGCCCGCCGCAAGCAGATCCGACAAGGAGCACGCCACGTGAGCACCGCAGAACGCCGTCCCGTCCGCCGAGCCCTCATCTCCGTCTTCGACAAGACCGGGATCGTGGACCTCGCCCGCACCCTCGCCGACACCGGCGTGGAGATCGTCTCCACCGGGTCCACCGGCGGCACGATCCGTGAGGCCGGCATCCCGGTCACCGACGTCGAGTCCGTCACCGACTTCCCGGAGATGCTCGACGGCCGGGTCAAGACCCTCCACCCGCGCATCCACGGCGGGATCCTCGCCGATCAGCGCCTCGAGGCGCATCGCGCACAGCTCACCGACCACGGGATCGCTCCCTTCGACCTGGTCGTGGTGAACCTCTACCCCTTCAGCGAGACCGTCGCCGCCGGCGGCAGCTTCGACGAGATCATCGAGAAGATCGACGTCGGCGGACCCACCATGGTGCGCGCCGCGGCGAAGAACTTCGCCTCCCTCGCCGTGGTCGTCGATCCCGAGGACTACGCGACCGCGGCCGAGGCCGTGAGCGCCGGAGGGTTCACCCTCGTCGAGCGCCAGGAGCTCGCGACCATCGCCTTCACCCGCACCGCCGAGTACGACGAGGCGATCAGCGACTGGATGCTCGAGCAGCTCTCGGGTGCACTGGAGGACGAGCAGCCCGAGGACGGCGAGCTCGCCGAGGACCAGGTCGGGGACGACGAGCTCGAGGACGGCGAGGACATCAGCATCCTGGACCTCTCGGAGTCCGACGCCGCCGAGCTGGGCATCACCGCGACCCTCCGCTACGGCGAGAACCCGCACCAGCGTGCGCGACTGGCCGTCACCGACGAGACCGCCCCCGGCCTCGCCGGCGCCGAGCAGCTCGGCGGCAAGGAGATGAGCTACAACAACTACGTCGACGCCGACGCCGCCGTCCGCGCGGCCTACGACCACCTGCGCCCGGCGGTCGCCGTGGTCAAGCACAACAACCCCTGCGGCATCGCGGTGGCCGGCACGGGCGAGGACATCGCGCTCGCCCATGCCCGCGCCCACGGCACGGACCCCGTCTCCGCCTACGGCGGCGTCATCGCCTCCAACCGCACGGTCACCCTCGCCATGGCCGAGCAGGTCAAGCCCGTGTTCACCGAGGTGATCCTCGCTCCCGGCTATGACGAGGCCGCGCTCGAGCTGCTGCGCACCAAGAAGAACCTGCGGATCCTGCGACTGGTGGGGGAGTACTCCCGTGGCGTCGAGATGCGCGAGATCTGGGGCGGGATGCTGATCCAGGATGCGGACACCATCGCGGCCGACGGCGACGACCCCTCGCAGTGGACCCTCGCCGCGGGCGAGGCGGCGGACGAGGCGACCCTCGCCGACCTGGCCTTCGCCTGGCGCTCCGTGCGCGCGGTGAAGTCCAACGCGATCCTGCTCGCCAAGGACTCGGCCGCCGTGGGCATCGGGATGGGGCAGGTCAACCGCCTGGACTCCTGCCGCCTCGCCGTCACCCGCGCCAACACCCTGGGCGCGCACGCCGAGGGCGAGCAGGCGCCCGAGCGGGCCAGTGGCGCGGTCGCGGCCTCGGACGCGTTCTTCCCCTTCGCCGACGGCGCACAGATCCTCATCGACGCCGGGGTGCGGGCCATCGTGCAGCCCGGCGGTTCGATCCGGGACGAGGAGGTCCTCGAGGCCTGCCGCGCGGCGGGAGTGACCATGTACCTCACCGGGACCCGTCACTTCGCGCACTGAGCGCTGACTGGTCCGAGCACCGACCGGACCGAGCATGGTCCGGACCGAGCTCCGTCCGGATCAGCACTGCCTGGCCCGAGCACCGAGCGGGGAGGACCGGCGCCCCGTCCTGGACGGGGCGCCGGTCCCCGTCGGCCCTCCCCAGCCCTCCCCGCACCCCTCCCTCGGGACGTCTGTTCACCACACGGACATGCGCGCGCTCTACAGTTGTCCCATACCCCAGCGTCCGAAGGAGCGACCGTGAAGATCCCTGACAACCAGAGCCTGCGCGAGTACATCGAGCATCTGCGCGAAGAGGGGTACTCGGTCCAGGACGGCCACACACCGGACCCGGATCTCATCGATCCCCAGGGCAATCCGGTGTACACCTGGCAGGAGGGGTACCCCTACGAGACCCGCATGGACCGGGACGAGTACGAGCTGGAGAAGTACAAGCTCCAGGTCGAGCTGCTGAAGTACCAGTACTGGCTCGAGGACAACGACCAGAAGTCGATCATCATCTTCGAGGGGCGGGACGCGGCCGGCAAGGGCGGCACCATCAAGCGCTTCACCGAGCATCTGAACCCGCGCACCGCCCGCGTGGTCGCGCTGAACAAGCCCAGCGACCGCGAGCGCGGCCAGTGGTACTTCCAGCGCTACATCCAGCATCTGCCCACCGAGGGCGAGATGGTGCTCTTCGACCGCTCCTGGTACAACCGCGCCGGTGTCGAGCGCGTGATGGGCTTCGCCTCGCCCGAGCAGTACGAGACGTTCATGAACCAGGTCCCGTACTTCGAGCGGATGCTGGTGGACTCCGGCATCTTCGTCACGAAGTTCTGGTTCTCCGTCTCCCAGAAGGAGCAGCGCACCCGCTTCGCGATCCGTCAGCTCGACCCTGTGCGCCGCTGGAAGCTGTCCCCGATGGACCTCGAGTCCCTGGACCGCTGGGAGTCGTACACCGCGGCCAAGGAGGAGATGTTCCGCCGGACGGACAAGAAGTACGCGCCGTGGACGATCATCCGCTCCAACGACAAGAAGCGCGCCCGGCTCAACGCCATGCGCTACTTCCTCTCCCAGTTCGAGTACGACGGCAAGGACCACGACGTGATCGGTGTCCCCGACCCCAAACTCGTGATGCGCGGCAAGATGGAGGAAGCCGACGAGTGAGCGCCGGGTGAGCGCCGGGTGAGCCGAGGCGCCACCAGGCTGTGACTCCGACCTCGGCGGCGACCCCCGCCTCGGCGGCGTCCCCGGCCTCGGCTGCGACCCCCGCCTCGGCTGCGCCCCCGGCCTCGGCCCTTTCGCAGGGATTGCTGGATTCTGAACCACTTCTGGACGGGAAGTGGTTCAGAATCCAGCAATCTTGCACCTGACATGTCGCCACACGACAGCCCGCCACCCGGCAGCCCGCCACCCGGCAGCCCGCCACCCGGCAGTCCGCCAGCCGGCTGTGCTGCACCCGGCGGTCCTGCACCTGACGGGTCGCGGCCCCGTGCTGTGTGCACGGCCTCCGGTCAGCCCTCCGTGGCGGGAGCCTCCACCGGCAGGCGGGTGATCTCCCCGGAGTCCAGCTGCTCCTCCGCGACCGCGGGCATGGTGCCGGTGGGGCTCGAGCGGTGAGGGCTGGTCATGGAGGCGGGGGAGAGCAGCGCCTTCAGCCGCGTCTCGTCCAGCAGCCCTCGCTCCAGCACCAGATCGGCGACCGGACGGCCGGTCTCCAGAGCGGTGGCGGCGACGTCGGTCGCGGCGGCATAGCCGATCACCGGCACCAGCGCCGTGACCACGCCGATCGAGCGGCGCAGGTCGTTCTCGAGCACGTCCTCGTTGACCGTGATCCCGGCGATGCAGCGATCGGCCAGGGTGTTCATGGCCCTCGTCATGATGCGCGTGGACTCCAGGATGTTGAAGGCGATCACCGGCTCGAAGGCGTTCAGCTGCAGCTGCCCGCCCTCGGCCGCGAAGGCCACGGTGAGGTCGTTGCCGATCACCTCGAAGGCGACCTGGTTGACCACCTCGGGGATCACCGGGTTCACCTTGCCGGGCATGATCGAGCTGCCCGGCTGCACGGACGGCAGGTTGATCTCGTGGAAGCCCGCCCGAGGCCCCGAGGAGAGCAGCCGCAGGTCGTTGCAGATCTTCGAGATCTTCACCGCGATGCGGCGGAGGATCCCGGAGAAGGTCACGAACGCGCCGGTGTCGCTGGTCGCCTCGACCAGATCGGCGGCGACCACGAACTCGATCCCCGTCAGCGCGGTGAGCTCCTCGGTGGCGCGCTGCGCATAGCGGGGATCGGTGGTGATGCCGGTGCCGATCGCGGTGGCCCCGAGGTTGATCTCCTGGAACGCCGCCGCTGTGCGGGTGAGTCGCTCGACGTCCTCCTCGATGGTGGTCGCCCAGGCGTTGAACTCCTGGCCCACCGTCATCGGGACCGCGTCCTGCATCTGGGTGCGGCCCATCTTCAGCACCTGGGAGTACTCGTCACCCTTGGCGCGCAGGGTGGAGATCAGGTGCTCCATCGACTCCACCAGGGCCGGGAAGGTCAGCAGGATCCCCAGGCGCAGGGAGGTGGGATAGACGTCGTTGGTGGACTGAGCCAGGTTGACGTGGTTGTTGGGGTGTAGGTGCTCGTACTCGCCCTTCCGGTGACCCAGGATCTCCAGGGCGCGGTTGGCGATCACCTCGTTCGCGTTCATGTTGGTGCTGGTGCCGGCACCGCCCTGGATCATGTCCACCACGAAGTTCTCGTGGAGCTCACCGTCCACGATCTCCGCACAGGCCTGCTCGATCGCGGCGGCGCGCTCGTCGTCGAGTGCTCCCAGACCGTGATTGGCTCGGGCCGTGGCCCGCTTGACCTGGGCGAGCGCCTCGATCAGACGGGGGAAGTGGCTCAGCGGGACGTCCGTGATGCGGAAGTTCTCCTGCGCTCGCAGGGTCTGGACGCCGTAGTAGGCATCGGCGGGGACCTCGCGATCGCCGAGCAGATCGTGCTCCGTGCGGGTGGCGGGGCCGGTCGTCGAACCGGGGATGGTCATGTGAAGGAGTCCTCCAGGTCGCTCGGTGGTCGACGGCGCTGCCGACCACGACCAGGGTAACCGCGACGACACCCTGCAGAGGCCCGCACCACCCTCACCCTTCCGCACAGCCCGTGCCATGCCGCACCACCCGTACCATGAGGCCCGTGCCGCAGCAGAGATCCCCCTTCACCATCTCCGCGGCCGTTCGACGCCAGGCGGTGCTGAGCTCCGCCCTGGTCGCGCTCGGCCTCATCATCGTGCTCGGCGTGCTCGTCTCCGCGCCCCTGGCCGGAGGGCTGCTGGCCGCGCTGCTGGGGATCCTGGCGGTGCTGCGCGCGGTGCTCCCGATCCGGGCCGTCGGTGCCCTCGCCGTCCGATCCCGCGCCCTCGACGTCGCAGTGCTGCTGCTGCTCGCGGTCTCCCTGGCGGTGCTCTCGGCCGCCCCCAACCTCTGAGGCTCCGCATCGCCCGAGCCTGATCGTGCGGTCCTCGGGCCTGGTCCTCCGGCCGGGTCCTCGGGCCTGGTCACGCGGTCGCGGCGCCGTCCACGGCAGCGCCCTCTCGGCGCGGTGAGGAACGCCCGTCCGGCGCTGTGAGGAACGAGGCCGCATCCGGAGTGTCCCGGGCCCTGACCCGTGTGGCACGATCGGTCCGTGCCCACCGATTCCGCCCGGCTCCATGCCGTGTTCGACCTCGCCATGAGGATCGGCGAGGGGCTGCTCACCAACGGGGCCGCGGCCTCGGAGGTCACCGCGACCGTGCTGCGGGTGACCAGCTCCTCCGGCCTGCGCAACGTCTCCGTCCAGGTGACGTTCAACGAGGTGACGATCTCCTATCTGGCGGACGAATCCGCCACGCCCTTCACCCGCGTCCGCTCCGCGAACGAGCGGGTGCAGGACTTCGCCCGGCTCGCCGCCTTCGAGGACGTCTCCCACGGCTACCTCTCCGGCGAGCTGCCCCTGGACGAGGCCCGCCGACAGGCGGCGGCGATCCCGCAGCGCCCTGCGCTGTACCGCATTCCGCTGGTCGTCGCGGGCTTCGCCGTGATGGGCGGGGCCGCGGCGCTGTTCTTCGGGGCGGGGAGCCTCGTGGTGATCGCCGCGACCCTCTCCGCCGGACTGCTGATCGCGATCGGCGAGCTGCTGGCCCGTTGGAACATCCCGCCCTTCTACAGCCAGGTGCTGGGCGGCTTCGTCGCCGTCGGCGGCGCGGTCCTCGTGGCACTGATCGACGACAGCGTCAGCCCGTCGATCGTCGTCGTCTCCTGCATCATCGTGCAGCTGGCGGGGCTCTCCTCGATCAGCGCGGTGCAGGACGCGGTCACCGGCTGGTACGTGACCGCGGCCGGACGCATTCTCGAAACCCTGATGCTCACCGTCGGGATCGTCGCCGGCGTGCGACTCGGACTCCTGCTGGCCGACCTGCTCGGGGCCGACGTCTCTGTCAGCGCCGAGATGCCGCTGAACTTCACCAAAGCGGTCGTCGTGGTGATCTCGGGCCTCGGCATGGGGCTCGGGTACGGCGTCGGCACCCAGGTCCCCGCACGCCTGCTGCTGGCCGGGGCGCTCGTCGCCTCCGGGTCCGGCATCATCGCCCACCTGCTCGGCAGCGCCTTCCTGGACCGTACGGTGGCCGTGGCCATCTCCGCCCTCGTGACCGGCCTGATCGCGACCGCGATCGGTGACCGGATGCGGGCGCCGGCCCTCGCGTTCGTGATGTCCGGGGTCATCCCGCTGGTCCCCGGCAGTCGCATCTACCAGGGCCTCTTGGGCCTCGAGCGTGACCTCAGCTCCGGTGTCGCCGAGCTGCTCGGCGCAGCCGAGATCGCGGTCGCGATCGCGGCCGGAGTGGTGCTCGGCCAGCTCCTGGCCTCACGGCTGATGCCGTACTTCCGCCGCAGCGGCATCGCCTACACGCCAGCGATCTCGACGCCGTTCACCACGCTGCGCCGCCGCCGGCTCTCCCTGGGCTCGCGCCGGATGCGGCGTCGTCGCGGCGCTCCGGTGATCGAGCCGTCTACGATGACCGGTGAGATGACAGCGCTGTCCTCCACGATGTTCGACGACCTCTCGTTCCTCGAGGATCTCGAGCCGCCCCCGGACCTCGAGGACGGCACCGGGCAGCGCTCCGACCGCGAGGAGTCGACATGACCACCACCGCACTGATCGCCGCCGGCTGCTATTCCCGCAGCGGCACCGGCCGCGGGCCGGGCATCGAGCTGCTGAGCCTCACCGCCGACGGGGACGGCTCCGCACCGGTGGTGGAGCGGCTCGCGGTCGTGGACCTGCCCGACCCGTCGTTCGTGCTCTGGAGCCCGGACGGCACCGTGCTGCACGCGGTGCTCGAGGGCGATCCCACCCGTGTGGTCGCCGTGCGCGTCTCGGCCGACGGCCAGGAGGCGGAGGTGATCGGCGAGCTGGCAGTGGACGGCGCCGGCGGATGCCACCTGGGTCGTGGCACCGACCCCTCCACCCTTGTCATCGCCCAGTACGGAGCGGGCACCGTGGCGACCGTGCGCGTGGACGAGGACGGGATCCCCGTCGGGCAGATCGACCTGGACGACCATCGCGACCACAGCGATCGCGGCGACCAGCGCGACGACAGCGAGGCCCAGGAGCCTCACCCCCACCAGGTCAGCGCTCTGCCGGGGACGCCGCTGCTCGCCGTCCCGGATCTCGGGCTGGATCGGGTGCTCCTGTACCGGCAGGACTCCGCGGGGATGATCGACCTGGCCGGCGAGATCCCGCTCAGCCGGGGCAGCGGTCCCCGCCATCTGGCCGCGGACCACGAGTCGGAGCAGCTGCACATAGCCTGCGAGCTCTCCGGGATGGTCGCCACCGCGGTGCGTGCCGAGGCCGGCTCGCAGCGTCGGCGTCCCGCCGCGCTCGAGGGTCCCTCGCACCGCTGGAGCGTCCGTTCGATGATTCCTGCCAGCGCCCGGGAGCAGAGCAACGCCCTCTCGCACATCGAGCTCACCGCGGACGAGTCCGCCCTGCTGGTGGCCAATCGGGGACCGGACACGCTGTCCCTGCTCTCGCTCACCCCGATGCGCCCGCTGCTGGTGACCGAGGTCGAGGTGGGGGCGCATCCCCGTCACTTCACCCAGCTGGACGACCTGGTGCTGGTCGCGGCTCAGGAGGGCGACCGCATCGACGTGCTGCGGCGTCGGGGCGAGGAGCTCGAGGTCGCTGCGGCGCCGATCCCTGCCCCCTCGGTGGCCTGCCTCGCCGTCCGGCCCTGAGCAGCGGACCCGGGCGCCCGTGCCGAGAGGCGCCCGGCCAGGGACCCGGTCCTGTGCTCTTGTCGGGATGACGGTTAGACTCTCGGACGCCGTGCACAGCAGGAAGCGTGTTCCGCCGCATCGGCCTTAGATCGCTCCGGAAGGAATTCCATGACCCGTGCCGACTCCGTCGCCCCCACCGCGCCCTCCGGGGTCCCCGAGGCTCCCGGCGCCCCCGAGGCTCCCGGCGAGACCGGTGCCACCGCGCCCGAGGTGGAGCTGTCCGCGGCCCCGGACCGCAGTGCGGCCGCAGACCGGGCCGCGCAGCTGTTCGAGGACGCCTTCGGGTACGCACCGGACGGTGTGTGGTCCGCACCCGGCCGGGTGAACATCATCGGCGAGCACGTCGACTACCAGGACGGGCTGTGCCTGCCGATGGCGATCTCCCATCGCTGCTTCGCCGCCGCGGCACGGACGCCCACGAACCGGCTGCGCCTGCGCTCCGCCCAGGACGAGACGATCCTCGACATCGACGCGCGCGAGCTCACCCCCGAGGCCGTCACCGGCTGGCCCGCCTACGTGGCCGGCGTGCTGTGGGCGCTGAGCCCTCGGATCTCGGGTGCCTCCACCCGCGGCATGGATATCATGATCGACGGCCAGGTCCCGCTGGGCGCCGGACTCTCCAGCTCCGCCGCGCTGGAGTGCGCGGCGGCGGAGGCCATCGAGGCTCTGCTGACCCTGGGCACCGAACCGCTGGACCGGGTGCGCGCCGCGATCACCGCGGAGACGGACTTCGCCGGAGCCTCCACGGGCGGGCTGGACCAGTCCGCCTCGGTGCTCTCCCGGGAGGGTCACGCCCTCTACCTCGACTGCCGCGACTTCTCCACCCGGCCCGTGCCGTGGGACCTCGCCTCGCAGGGCCTGGCCCTGCTGATCACGGACACCCGTGCCGAGCACTCCCACGTCGACGGCGAGTACACCGCGCGCCGGGCGGACAGCGAGCGCGCCGCCGGGGCGCTCGGGGTCCCGACCCTGCGGGACGCCGACCTGTCGGCCGTGGGCGGTCTCGGCGCACTGCTGGGGCAGATCGAGGACGAGGTGGTGCGCCGCCGCGCCCGTCACGTGATCACCGAGATCGAGCGGGTGCGCGAGTTCGATGCCCTGCTGGCGGACGGCTCCGTGCGCGAGCACGTCGACGCGCTGGGCGGCCTCCTGAACGCCTCCCACGATTCCCTGCGCGAGGACTACGAGGTGACCGTCCCGCAGCTCGACCTCGCGGTCGACACGGCTCGGTCGGCCGGGGCGCACGGGGCCCGGATGACCGGCGGCGGCTTCGGCGGCTCGACCATCGCCCTGGTCGAGGCCGACGCCGCGCAGTCCGTCGCCGCTGCGATCGCCGAGGCCTTCGCCGCCGCGGGCTGCACCGCCCCGGCGTTCTTCCTCGCGCTGCCCTCGGAGGGCGCCGGCCAGGACCGGTGAGAGCGACGGCGCAGCGATGAGAGTCCTGGTCGGATGAGAGTCCTGGTCACCGGAGCCTCCGGGTTCCTCGGAGGTTGCGCTGCGCAGATGCTCTGCGCCGAGCACGAGGTGGTGGCCACCGGGCGGGTGTTCCCGCCCGGGCGCCCTGCCGGCGCTGCTGGCGGAGGTCGACGCGGTCGTGCACTGCGCGGCGCTGCCCGATCGACGTCTCAGCCGCTCGTCAGCGGGCCGTCGAGCCATTCCTGCACCTCACCCAGGAGGCGCTGCTTCACCGTCTCAGGAGCGGCGGAGATCCTGATCGAGGAGGCGGCGAGGTCGGCCAGCTCCGCGTCGGTGAAGCCGACCTCCCGGGCGGTCTCGTACTGATCCAGCAGCCGCGAGCCGAACAGCAGGGGGTCATCCGCGCCCAGCGCGATCTGGGCCCCGGCGTCCACCAGGCGCCGCAGCGGCACGTCGGCCGCCGTCTCCACCACGCCGAGCGAGGCGTTCGAGGCCGGGCACACCTCCAGCCCGATGCCCGCCTCGACGATCCGATCCAGCAGCGCAAGGTCCTCCGCGGAGCGCACCCCGTGCCCCAGCCGGTGCGGTCCCAGATGCTCCACCACGTCCCGCACATGAGCAGGCCCCAGCAGCTCCCCGCCGTGGGGCACGGACAGCAGTCCGGCCTCGCGCGCGATGCGGAACGCCGGACCGAACTCGGAGGTGGTGCCGCGGCGCTCGTCGTTGCTCAGCCCGAAGCCGACCACCGCGCCCGCGTTCCTCGCGGCCAGGCGGGCGAGGGTCCGCGCGTCCAGCGGATGCCGGGTGCGGGAGGCGGCGATGACGATCCCGATGCTCACCCCGGTCTCCCGCTCCGAGCGGGCGGCCTGGTCCAGCACGATCTCGATCGCCGGGGTCAGCCCGCCCACGAAGGGCGCGTAGCTGGTGGGATCCACCTGCAGCTCGAGCCGCCTGGAGCCCTCCGTCGCATCGTCCTCGGCGGCCTCGTGGAGGATCCGACGCATCGCCTGCTCGGAGTCGACCACGGCGCGGGCGGCGTCGTACTGCCGCTGGAAGCGGAACCAGCCCCGATGGGTCGGCTCCACCTGCAGCGCGACGTCGTCGGTGAGGGAGCGGGGCAGGCGGATGCCGCGCTCCGCCGCCAGCTCCCACAGCGTCTCCGGACGCATCGACCCGGTGAAATGCAGGTGCAGATGCGCCTTGGGCAAGGTGGCGAGGTCCCGGACCGCACCGTCGGCCGGGCTCATGGTCGCGGCCCTCCAGCGCGCCGCGTCACTCGGACAGCAGCGCGATCACCCGATCGATGCCCTCGGTGATGTCCTCGTCCGCCAGCGCATAGGAGAAGCGCAGGTGGCCAGGGGCCCCGAAGGCCTCGCCGGGCACTGCGGCGACTTCCGCCTCCTCGAGGATCACGGTGGCGAGATCCGTCGAGGAGGTGATCTCCTTGCCGCGCAGCGTGCGGCCCAGCACCTGGGAGACGTCCGGGAAGGCGTAGAACGCCCCGGTGGGAGTGGGGACCGTGAAGCCCGGCACCTGGGAGAGCTGCTCGACGATCAGCCGACGCCGACGGTCGAAGGCCTCCCTCATCTCCTCCACCGGCTCGCTCGGACCGGTGAGTGCCGCGAGCGCGGCGCGCTGGGCGATGTTGTTGACGTGCGAGGTGAGATGGGACTGCAGGTTGGTGGCCGCCTTGATGACGTCCACGGGACCGACCATCCAGCCCACCCGCCAGCCGGTCATCGCGAAGGACTTCGCGACCCCGCCCAGCAGCACGGTGGTCTCGGCGAGCTCGGGCACGGCCCTCAGCACCGAGGTGAACGGCATGCCGTCATAGGTGAGGGACTGGTAGATCTCGTCGGTGACGACCCAGATCCCGTGCTCGAGAGCCCAGCGGCCGATCTCGGTGACCTGCTCGGGCGTGAGCACCACGCCCGTGGGGTTCGAGGGGGAGCACAGCAGCAGTGCACGGGTGCGCTCGGTGCGAGCGGCCTCGAGCTGCTCGACGGTGGGCACGTAGTTCTGCTCCACACCGGCCAGCACCGGCACCTCGACGGCGCCGGTCTGGCGGATCGCCTCGGGATAGGTGGTCCAGTAGGGGGCCGGGAGGATGACCTCGTCGCCCGGATCCAGCAGGGTCGCGAAGGTCTGGAAGACGGCCTGCTTGCCGCCGTTGGTCACCAGGACCTGGGCGGGATCGATCTCGAGCGAGGTGCTGGCGGTGAAGGACTCCGCGAGCGCCTGCTTCAGCTCCGGCAGGCCTCCGGTGGCGGAGTAGCGGTGGTTCTTCGGATCCTGCGCCGCCTCGACCGCGGCCTCGACGATGTGCGCGGGGGTGGGGAAGTCGGGTTCGCCCGCTCCGAATCCGATCACGGGGCGGCCGGCGGCCTTGAGCGCCTTGGCGGTGGCGTCGACCGCAAGAGTCGCCGAGGGCTGGATCGCCCCGACCCGCTGCGAGATGCGGGAGCGTGCTGCGGCGCTCGGAGCGGACTGCGAACTGGTGGCGGGGATGCTGGCATCGTCGGTGGTCACCCGCCTATCGTGGCAGAGGTCGCCGCGCGCCGCCAGGAGCGCTCGTCCTCTGACAGGCCGGTTCCGGCCCGTGGCCGGGCTCTCGGCAGCCCGGTCCGGTGACCGTTCCGGACCGGGAGCAGGGCACGGCCGGGGACGCCGACAGGGTGGTCTGCGTCTCTCTGGGAGGTGATCTGACGCCCCCGGATTCGCACGAGGTCCCCGCGGCTTGTATGCTGATCGCTGGTCAGAACCGATGGTCTCCTCCGGGGGCCGCGGACAGACCTCATGAGGCCTGGTCCTCGTGAAGGGCAGTGGCGCAATTGGTAGCGCAGCGGTCTCCAAAACCGCAGGTTGCAGGTTCGAGCCCTGTCTGCCCTGCCGGTCCGGCCGGGGTCACCCGGTCGGATGCGGATGACCTCGACGAGATCGGACAGCCCAGAGTGAACTCCAGCCAGAACGCCCCGTCGACGCCTCGCGGTGCCGACGCCCAGGGCTCCGGGTCGAAGAACCCGTTCCTGGCGATCGGTCTGTTCATCCGGCAGGTCATCGCGGAGCTGAGGAAGGTCGTCGTCCCGACGCGTCGGGAGCTGGTCCTGTACTCGATCACGGTCCTGCTGTTCGTCGTCTTCATGATCCTGCTGATCTTCGGCCTCGATGCCGCGTTCAGCTGGCTGTCCAGGATCGCCTTCACGGTCCCCGACGTGTGAGCCGCGGGCCGTCCCGCACAGCACACCGCACCGTGACCGATCAGTTCCACGCCGCCAGGAAGGCAGGTTCCCGCCGATGAGCGAGACGACTTCTACCCCCGACGAGTCCTACGAGAACCTCGACGACTCCCTCTCCTTCTCCGCCTCGGCCGGGACCTCCGAGGACGCCGCCGCGACCGCTGAGCCCGCCGCTGCTGATGAGGCCGCCACGGGCGTCGATCCCGAGGCGGAGCTCCTCGCCGACGAGACCGCCGGCGCCGAGGGCGAGGAGTCAGAGCGCACCGCCGACGAGACCGCCGGCTCCGAGGACGAGGTCGCCGGATCGGAGGGTGTCGAGCCCGAGGCCGCTGACGCCGAGGACGCCGACACCGAGGCCGAGGACTCCGAGGAGGAGGACCCCCTGGCGCAGCTCAAGATGCACCTGCGCTCCTCCCTCGGCGAGTGGTACGTCGTCCACTCCTACTCGGGCCACGAGAACCGCGTGAAGACGCAGCTCGCCACGCGCACCGAGACCCAGGACATGGAGGACTACATCTTCGAGGTCCAGGTCCCCATGGAGGACGCGACCGAGGTCAAGAACGGCCAGAAGAAGATCGTCCGCCGCGTCCGCGTCCCCGGCTACGTGCTGGTGCGCATGGACCTCACCACCGAGTCCTGGCGAGTCGTGCGGGACACCCCCGGTGTCACCGGCTTCGTCGGCAACGCGACCGATCCGACCCCGCTGAGCTTCGACGAGATCTACTCGCTGCTGGCCCCCTCCGTCGGCCTGCCCGAGAAGAAGCGCTCCGCCAGCGGCGGCACCGGCAAGGCCGCCCCCGCGCAGAAGGTCCCCGACTTCCACGTCGGCGAGTCCGTCACCGTCATGGACGGCCCCTTCGAGACCATGCCGGCCACCATCTCCGAGATCCACTCGGAGGCCCAGAAGCTCCAGGTCCTGGTGTCGATCTTCGGCCGCGAGACCCCGGTCGAGCTGGCGTTCGACCAGGTCGCCAAGATCTGATCCACCAGGAGCTGAGCGGCGCGCACGGCCCCCGGGCCGGGCGAGTACGACCAGGATCACCCTCGATCCCGGTCGACGCCGCCGCGACGTGCAGGTAACGTCGCACCCCGGGCCCGTCCCCGCCATGAGCGGGAGCGGGTCCAGCAGTGGGAGGAGCGCATGATGAGCTCCGCCCGGACCACACCACAGTAAGGAAGAGCAATGGCTCCCAAGAAGAAGATCGCGAGCGTCATCAAGCTCCAGATCCAGGCCGGTCAGGCCACCCCTGCACCGCCCGTGGGTCCCGCGCTCGGCGCTGCCGGCGTGAACATGATGGAGTTCGTGAAGGCCTACAACGATCGCACCGCGGACATGCGCGGCAACATCGTCCCGGTCGAGATCACGGTCTACGAGGATCGCTCGTTCACCTTCATCACGAAGACCCCGCCGGCCGCAGAGCTCATCAAGAAGGCCGCCGGCCTCCAGAAGGGCTCCGCCGTCCCGCACACCGACAAGGTCGGCAAGATCACCCAGGCACAGGTCCGCGAGATCGCGGAGACCAAGATGCCTGATCTGAACGCGAACGACATGGATGCCGCGGCGAAGATCGTCGAGGGCACCGCTCGTTCCATGGGCATCACGGTGGAGGGCTGACGACATGGGTTTCCGTAGCAAGGCATACAAGAACGGCGCCGCTCTGATCGAAGCGGGCCGCGACTACTCGCCGCTGGACGCACTGCGTCTGGCGCAGAAGTCCTCCCCGTCGAAGTTCGACGCCTCGGTCGAGGTCTCGATGCGACTCGGCGTGGACCCGCGCAAGGCGGACCAGATGGTGCGCGGCACCGTCAACCTGCCCAACGGCACCGGCAAGACCGCCCGCGTCATCGTCTTCGCGACCGGTGCGCAGGCCGACTCCGCTCGTGAGGCCGGCGCCGACGAGGTCGGCGACGACGACCTCATCGAGAAGGTCGCCGGCGGCTGGACCGACTTCGACGCGGCCGTGGCCACGCCGAACCTCATGGGCAAGGTGGGCAAGCTGGGCCGCGTGCTCGGCCCCCGCGGCCTCATGCCGAACCCCAAGACCGGCACCGTCACCATGGACGTGACCAAGGCCGTCTCGGACATCAAGGGCGGCAAGATCGAGTTCCGCACCGACCGTGCGGCCAACCTGCACTACATCGTCGGGAAGGTCTCCTTCTCCGATCAGCAGCTGGTCGAGAACTACGTCGCCGCGCTCGACGAGATCCTGCGTCTGAAGCCGTCCGCCTCCAAGGGCCGCTACATCACCAAGATCACCGTGTCCACCACCATGGGCCCGGGCATCCCGGTCGACGTGAACCGCACCCGCAACCTCCTCGAGGACACCGACGAGGCCTGAGCCCCGTCCCCTCTGAGGGTGCACCCCCGACGTCCCGTCCACCTTGCGGTGGGCGGGACGTCGTCGTCTCCGGAGCGTCGGCCGGTCGGGCAGGCATCGCTCCTCGACGCGCGTCCGCGGCCGGGCCGCAGGGGACCGGGGGCTACTAGGGTGGCCGGGTGACCGATCTCCTCGCCCTGGCGCGCACAGACCTCCCCGCGGAAGGGCTCGTGGCGTCGGCGGGGAGGACCCTTGCGCGCTACGACCATCGCACCCAGGACTCGGGCAACATCTCCTGGCTCGTCGCGACGGAGCAGGGGGAGTACTTCGTGAAGTCGGCGGGCACGCGCGAGCCGCCACCCCCGGGTGCACCCATCCCGTACCTCGATCACGCAGCACGGGTCAGGCTTCTGCGCAGCGCTCTCGAGATCGCGCAGAGCGTCGACCACCCGGCCCTGTCCCGGTTGCGCGCGGTGGTCGAGGCTGCCGACGGGCCGGTGCTGGTGTACGACCGCGCGCCGGGGGAGCTGATCGGTGTCCCGTCCGCGCGGCGCAGCGATCCCGCCTCGCCCTACCGCCGCTTCGCCGCGGCTCCGCCCGGGATCCGGCTGACGGTGCTCGGCCAGCTGCTCGAGGCGCATGCAGCTCTGGAGCGGGCCGGCTGGGTGGCGTGCGACCTGTACGACGGCTGTCTCATGGTGGATCTCGCCACGGGGCGGCTCACGCTCATCGACCTGGACACCTACCGCCGCGGGGCCTCCACCAACGACATGGGGCGCATGTTCGGGTCGAGTCGCTTCATGGCCCCGGAGGAGTTCGAGCTCGGTGCGCCGCTGGACTCCCGCACCACCGTGTTCACCCTCGGGCGGATCGCGCGTCACTTCGGGACCGGGCTCACGGAGGATCTGGCGCATTTCTGCGGGGGAGCGGAGGCGGCCGAGGTGATCGATCGGGCGACCCGGCCGTCGCGATCGGAGCGGTTCGGCTCCGTCGGCGAGCTCGCCGCCGCCTGGGCCCGGGCGATGTGACGCAGAACGCCGCCCCGTCCCTGGCGATCAGTCGCCGTCCTGGTCTAGTCTGGACCTACCGAAGACCGCCGGTCGTCGCCCTCGACCTCGAGGACGATCGAAGAAATCCCTCCGGGATGGCCTGCGCAGGTGAAGAAGCGACCATTGCACGGTCGTGCCCGTCCGGCTCCGGCCGGGGCCCACTGGGTCGGCATCCGTGCGATCGAGGCCTCGACACTTGCGTGTCGAGGCCTTTTCCGTGTCCAGGGCTTCTTCACCCGGTGGCGAGAGACCTCTGGAAGGAGGGCCATGGCGAATCCCGAAAAGACGGGCGCCGTCGCCGAGATCGTGGAGCTGTTCCGCGATTCCGACGCCGCCGTCATCACCGAGTATCGCGGGCTCAGCGTGGGGGAGCTCAAGGAGCTCCGCCGCTCGCTGGGTTCCGAGACGACCTACGCCGTGGTGAAGAACACGCTCACGGAGATTGCCGCTCGCGAGGCCGGCATCGACGTGTTCGACGGCACGCTCAGCGGCCCGACCGCTATCGCCTTCATCAAGGGCGAGCCGGTGGAGCCTGCGAAGGCTCTGCGTGACTTCGCCAAGACCCACGAGAACCTCGTGGTCAAGTCCGGCTACTTCGAGGGCAAGCTGCTCTCGAGGGAGGACGTCCAGAAGCTCGCGGACCTCGAGTCCCGCGAGGTCCTGCTGGCCAAGGCCGCCGGCGCCATGAAGGCGTCGATGTCCAAGGCCGCCGCAGTGTTCGCTGCACCGCTGTCCAAGACGGCGCGCACCGTGGACGCGCTGCGGGCGAAGCAGGAGGCCGCCTGAGCCTCACGGCTCACGGCTCACGGCCTCCGCACCCCACAGCCTCAGCGCTGTCCCCCCGGCAGCTCCCCATGGAGCGACCGGACCGCTAGACCTGGCGCGAAGGCGCCGCCTGACACCGCAGGGACGCAGGTCCCACCAACAGGAAGGAACGCCACCATGGCAAAGCTCAGCAAGGACGAGCTCATCGAAGCTTTCAAGGAGATGTCCCTCATCGAGCTCTCCGAGTTCGTGAAGGAGTTCGAAGAGGTCTTCGACGTCACCGCCGCCGCCCCCGTGGCCGTTGCCGCCGCCGGTGGCCCCGCTGCCGGTGGCGACGCCGCCGAGGAGGCGGAGCAGACCGAGTTCGACGTCATCCTCGACTCGGCCGGTTCCGCGAAGATCGCCGTCATCAAGGAGGTGCGCGCCCTGACCTCCCTCGGTCTGAAGGAGGCCAAGGCGCTCGTCGACGAGGCGCCCAAGGCTGTCCTCGAGGGTGTCAAGAAGGACGACGCCGAGGCTGCCAAGGCCAAGCTCGAGGAGGCCGGCGCGACCGCTTCCGTCAAGTGATCTCTGGCGTGCGCCCGGCGCACGCCTGATCCGACGGCAGTCCGCTGCTTCCTGAAGGGCCGTCCCGCATCTGCGGGGCGGCCCTTCTGCATGCCCGATGCCGTGCGCGGGAGCGAGCGGGAGTGTGCAGTGCCGCGGCGGGCTCGGCCTCGCGCCCCCGTCATCCTTTCGTGACCTCAGGGTGACAAGAAGGAGCCGTGCGCCAGGGCGAACCTCCCTAAGCTGAGCGCTTCTCTGTCATGAATCGCTCGGGGGTCCCTGTGCCGTCACGGCCTGTTCGTCGTCTTCTCGCCCTGTCCGGCGCCCTGCTGATCGGAACCCTCGGGCTGGGCATGTCCGGTGCTGTCGCCGCTCCACCGGCCCCGACGCCACCGTCCGCGCCGGCACCGCTCGACGGTGACCAGACTCCGGGTGAGGACGCCCCGGGCACCGCGGACGAGCTCTCCTCAGAGCCGGTCGACGTGGTGGTGCTGCTGAAGGACCAGCCCACCCGCCTCTCGACGGCTCAGGAGAGCGCCCGGCTGCAGGCCCAGCAGGAGCTGGTGGATGCCTGGTCCCAGGAGCACGGGCTCGAGGTCGACCGGCAGTTCGGCTATCTCGTCAACGGGTTCTCCGCCACGGTCCCGGGCGACCGCCTGGCGGCGCTCTCCCTCGAACCGGAGGTGGCCTCGGTGCGCCGCGAGCGGGTCTACGAGCGGACCGAGCACACGGCACGAGAGCTGCAGGGCGTGCCCGCGGCCTTCGAGGACCACGGGGTCGACGGCACCGGCATGGTCATCTCGATCATCGACTCCGGCATCGACCCCGGCCACCACGCACTGCGCCTGGACGACTGCTCCGCGGCCGCGATCACTCATGTCAACGAGGCGGCGGAGGCGGGCTTCACCTGCAAGGTGCCCGACGGCTACAACTACGCCGACGAGAACTTCGTGATCAAGGACAGCGTCGTCGAGGCGCACGGTCAGCACGTCGGCGGCATCGCCGCCGCCAACGGCTCCGCGGGTGACCAGCCCGGGGACTTCCTCGAGACCGGCGACCTGGACGGGGTCGCCCCCAACGCCCAGCTGCTGGCGATGAAGGTGTTCTCCAACGCCGGCGGCGGCGCCACCGACTCCGACATCGTCGCCGCCATCGAGGACTCGGTGAAGCTCGACGCCGACGTCATCAACATGTCCCTCGGCGCCTCCAACGGTCACAAGAACGCCTCCGACGCGAGCTCCCTGGCGATCGAGGCCGCCCGCGATGCAGGGGTGGTCTCCGTGATCGCGGCCGGCAACGACGAGCAGAACTTCTCCGCCGGCGGCGTGGCCGATGATCTCTACGGACTCCACGACGACGGCACCGTCGGCTCCCCGGGCACCCTGGGCTCCGCCCTCACCGTCGCCTCGATCGACAACGCCGCCCTCACCCAGCTGATGGCGTACGTGAACGATCAGAGCGAGGGGATCCCGTACTCGCCCGCGACCGGCACCCACGACGGCGCACCCCATCGGCTGGTCGACCTCGGGCTCGCCACCGCGGAGGAGACCGCGGGCATGGACCTCGCCGGCGACTACGCGCTGATCGCCCGCGGCGAGATCTCCTTCACCGAGAAGTACGAGAACGCGATCGCCGCCGATGCGGGCGGCGTCGTCCTCTACAACACCGCCGATGAGCCCTTCGGCATGGCGGGGGTGGAGACCTTCACCCTGCCGGGGATCACCCTGCCTCGGTCCGCGGGCCTCGAGCTGGTGGCCGCGGTCGCCGCAGGGGAGACCACGCTGCGGATCACCGACGAGGTCGACGTGCGTCCGAGCCCGGAGGGGCTGCGCCCGTCCTACTTCACCTCCTGGGGCGCGACGCCCACCCTGGACTTCGAGCCCGAGATCGCCGGCATCGGCGGCTCCGTGTACTCGACCTACAACGACGACACCTACGGCTCGAACTCCGGCACCTCGATGGCGTCGCCGAACGTCGCCGGGATGACGGCGCTCGTGCTGCAGCACCTCGAGCAGACCCGTCCCGAGGTCACCGGGGCGGAGCGGGTCGATCTTGCCAAGGTCATGCTGATGAACACCGCCATGATCCCGACGGAGGAGGGGGCCACGACGCCTTCGGCCTCCCCGCGGCAGGTCGGCGCGGGCCTCGCCCAGGTGGACCGCGCGCTGACCTCGCGCGTGATCGCCACCGTCGACGGCGAGGGCGCGGCCGCCCTGCGGGAGATCGACGGCTCCGCCCCCTTCACGATCACGCTCACCAGCAGTGCGGAGACCGACCTGGAGTTCACCCTCCCCGAGGTCATGCTGCTGGCCGAGACCAACGAAGCGGGCGCCGCCACCACCGTGCGCAGCTCGGGCGGCTCCGTCTCCACCCCGGACACCGTGACGGTGCCCGCCGGTGGCAGCGTGAGCGTCGAGGTGACCGTCCGTCCCGAGTCCGGCGGCGACCACTTCACCGGCGGCTGGGTGCAGTTCCTCTCCTCGGGGGCGACCCAGCCGGATCTCGCCGTGCCCTTCCTCGGCTTCGCCGGGGACTGGAACGCCGAACCGATCATCCTGCCCGAGGGCGAGCAGCTCGAGGGCGTCGGCGTCCAGAGCGAGCTGATCACCTCGTGGGGTGGCTCCACCCTCCCGCTGACCAGTGACTACGGGCAGTTCTGGCTCTCTCCCAACGGCGATGGGGACATGGACGTCATCGCGCCGAACCTCGTGCCGATGCGCAACGCCTCCGACCTCCGGTACACCGTTCTGGACTCCGCAGGCGACGAGCTGAAGGTGCTCGGCCAGGAGCAGGGCCTCTACCGCTCCCTGCTGGGGGACTGGACCCTTCACGAGGACCCGCGGGTGCTGCAGTGGACCGGCGCCACCTTCGACGGCACGATCTACGATCCGCAGGCCGTGGACCACGCCGCGCTGCCGGACGGCCGGTACACCTACCGGGTCGAGACCCGGCTCGGCCCGGAGCAGGAGTGGCAGAGCACCGACTTCGACTTCGGGATCGACGCGACCCCGCCCGAGATCGAGTTCGGGCCCTACGAGGCCGGCCTGCTCTCCTTCGAGGTGGTGGAGACCGGCTCCGGTCTCCTCGCCCCGCCCACCGTGACCGGCGCCGCCGGTGACGAGATCCCGGTGACCGAGGCGCCCGACGGCAGCTACGCGATCCAGGTCGACCCCGAGTCCGTCCCGTTCGTCACCGTGTCGGTGCTCGACGCAGGCTTCAACCTGGGCGCGGGCACCAAGGTGTTCGAGCAGTCGACGATGCTGATCGCGGACGCCACGCAGCTCGAGCAGGAGGTGCTCGGTCCGCAGTCGCTGCTGGTGAGCGACGATGCGCTGCAGCTGACCGGCTACGTCTCCTCCGACATCGTCGCGGTGCGCGTCGGCGAGGAGACCGTCGAGACGCCCGAGGGCCGGTTCCGCCACCTCGTCCCGCTGGACGAGGGGCCGCAGGAGATCGTGGTCCAGGGCCTGGACGGGCAGGGCGAGGTGGTCCAGGAGCAGAGCCTCACGGTCACCTACGACGCGACCGCACCGGAGCTCACGGTCACCGAGATGGCGACCGACGCCGAGGGCGCCGCCGTCCTCGATGAGGACGGCACTCTCGCCGTGCGCGGCACGCTCACCGACGAGCGCCAGGGCGCCGAGCTCTCGATCACCTCCGGGCAGACCGCCGGTGAGGTCGCCGCCGACGGCTCCTTCGAGATCACCGTGACCCCGAAGCAGGCCGCCGCCGCCTTCACGCTGACCGCCTCGGACGGGGTGAACACCACCTCGGAGTCCTTCGCGATCTCGGGCCGAGCCCAGCAGAGCGGATGGGCGATGTCCGAGATCACCAACGCGGACTGCATGGTCGATTCCGCGACCTGCTTCGTGCCCGGCGGCACGGCGGACGTCTCCCCCGACGGCACCATCTTCACGCTGCGCGGCGAGTACCCGGCCGGCGGGTCCATCACCCTGACCCCGGGCAGCCGAGCAGGGGAGGACGGCCGGTACGTCGATGCGGAGCCGATCTCGGCGTCGATCGGGGAGGACGGCGTCTTCGCCGTCGACCTTCCCGTCGCCACCGGAGAGAACCACTTCCGCATGGTGATCCAGGACCAGGACGGCCAGGTCCGCTACGACCGCGGGATCCGCCTGCACGTCGATGTCACCGCCCCCACGCTGCAGGTCCAGGAGCCCACGCTGGTCGGCGGCACGCTGTACACGGACTCCGAGCAGGTGGCCGTGGCCGGCACCGCCTCCGATGACGGCTGGGGCTATGGCCTCTCGCTGAACGACTCGATCATCATCGAGCGCTTCGACCTCGGCAGCCCGGGGGAGGAGTCGAACACCCGTGACTTCTCCACCGAGATCACCGTCGCCGACGGGGACACCCTGCTGCTCGAGTTCTCCGACTCCAACGGCAACGTGCTGCTGGGCCTGATCCCGGTGGTCCTGGACCAGGACGTCCCCCGCCTCGACATCGCGAACCTGCGCGACGGCGAGACCGTCGGCGATGACCGCGAGATCGAGGTCTCCGCCAGCGACGAGAACCTGGCCGGGCTGCAGGTGCTGCTGGACGGCGAGGTGGTCCACGACGAGATCACCGACCTCGCCACCCAGGAGCACACCGTCGAGGACGCCTTGTTCGACCTGCGCGAGCTGGAGAGCGAGGAGTCGGAGGATGGCCAGGCGGACGCCGCAACGGAGGATGGCCGGGCTGATGCCGAGCCGACCGACCAGGAGGCGACGGACTCTGCTGCGGATCCGACCCCCGAGGTCACGGCGACCGGCGCCCGCACCCGCGCCGTCCAGGACACGCTGACGGCGAGGGTGGCGACGACGGATCTGGCCGAGGGCTCCCACACCCTCACGGTGGTCGCGACCGACCTGGCGGGCGGCACCACCACCCGGGCACTGGACTTCCAGGTCGCGCCCTCCGAGGCCGAGGTCGGGATCAGCGGACCCGCCGAGGTCGAGCTGAGCATCCATCGCGAGGAGCTCGGCGCCCAGTCGACCCTCGCCCAGGCGGTGCTCTCGCAGTACGAGCTCACGCTGGACGGGGACGCCGACGCGGCGACCGAGGCGGGGCTCTCGTCGCGCCTCGCTCCGGGCACCGTGCTCGTCGAGGGGGAGCAGCAGGTCACCCTGCTCGCGGTCGACGACTCCGGCGACCTGCTCGTCGATGCCGCCGGGGACCCGCTCGAGCTCACGATCGCGGTGTCGCTCACCCTCGAGCGGGTCACGCTCGCCGATGGCGAGGTCACGGCGACGGCCACCTTCCGCAGCGACGACACGCTCACCGTGGCGATCGAGGCGGCCGAGGGGGAGGGCCGCGTCCTGGAGCTCACCACCGCATATGGGTCCCTCGAAGCGGTCATCACCGTGCCGGGCGCCGAGGGCGACACCGCCCTGCGCCTGCTGCCCGACGGCTCCCGGGTCCCGGTCGCGGCGAGCTGGTCCGGCGGCGTGCTCAGCGTCACCGGCCCGTCCCAGGGCAGCTACCTGATCCTCCCGGCCGGTGCGCCGGGCGGAGAGGGAGGCGGCCCGGGTGCAGGTGGTGGCGGTGCAGACGCGCCCGGCAGCGGAGACACCCCCGGCGCCGGCGCCGAGGGGGAGAGCACCAGCGGGGACAGAGGTGGGCCCGGCGGCCCGCTCGCCCGTACCGGCACCGAGGCGCTCGGCCCGCTCGCCGCGGCCGGTGCCCTGCTGCTCCTCGGCGGACTCCTGAGGGCGCGGCGACGGCACTGAGACGGCGCCGCACCGAGACGGCGGCGGGCCTCCCCGGGGGACCGCCGCCGTCCTCCTGCGCGCTGGTCCTCGCCCCGGACGGCCGCCCGCTGACGTGGCGCGACACTCCCGTGGAACGGCCACATGCTTGACTCCTGACGGTTTTCCCTCCATCATTTTTTGCGTACAGAGCTGTTCCTGCCGCATGTGCCCGGTGTGATGTCACCGCCGGGCCGGTCGAGCCAGACGGGCAGGAAGCACCGGAGAACACCCGCGCCAGGCATATAGCGGCCGACGCGGATGGGCCGGTCGCGTTCGCGACCCTTGCGCCCATCCGCGATTATGTGTATGGTCATCCCTTGCGCTGTGTGCCTCCCGTCGGATCCGTTGCTCTGCCAATGCTCGACGCATTGCCTGCTCCTCTGCCCTGATGGGTCGTTCACCGCGCCTGGGATTCCGTCATCGGCCTGTGGAAGGACCCCCCTTGGCTGCCTCGAGCACCGATCGCACCACTGACATCGCACTTCGTACCGCCTCCCCTCGCGTCACCTTCGCGAAGCTCGGCGACCCCATCGAGGTCCCGGATCTGCTGAGTCTGCAGACCACCTCGTTCGACTGGTTGCTCGGGAACGAGCGCTGGCAGGAGCGTGCCGCTGAGGCCTCCGCCGCCGGTCGCGAGGACGTCCCGCAGACCTCCGGTCTCGCGGACATCCTCGAGGAGATCTCCCCGATCGAGGACTTCGCCGGCAATATGTCGCTGTCGTTCCGCGATCACACCTTCGACGACCCGAAGTACACGGTCGACGAGTGCAAGGAGAAGGACCTCACCTACGCGGCTCCGCTGTACGTCATCGCGGAGTTCATGAACAACGAGACCGGTGAGATCAAGACCCAGACGGTCTTCATGGGCGAGTTCCCGCTCATGACCGACAAGGGCACCTTCATCATCAACGGCACCGAGCGTGTCGTCGTCTCGCAGCTGGTCCGCTCCCCGGGCGTGTACTTCGAGGAGTCGATCGACAAGACCTCCGACAAGCACATCTTCTCCGCGAAGGTCATCCCCTCGCGCGGCGCCTGGCTCGAGTTCGAGATCGACAAGCGCGACCAGGTCGGCGTGCGCATCGACCGCAAGCGCAAGCAGTCCGTCACCACGCTCCTGCAGGCCCTGGGGATGTCGCACAGCGACATCCTCGAGGAGTTCGGCGAGTTCGAGTCGATGCGCTCCACGCTCGAGAAGGACCGCATCGCCTCCCAGGACGAGGCGCTCATCGACATCTACCGCAAGCAGCGCCCGGGCGAGCCGCCCACGCGCGATGCGGGTGAGGCGATGCTGAACAACCTCTACTTCAACACCAAGCGCTACGACCTCGCGAAGGTCGGCCGCTACAAGATCGGCAAGAAGCTCGGCCTCGAGGGCAGCCTCTCCGAGTCGACCCTGCGCGTCCAGGACGTCGTCGCCGCCATCAAGTACATCGTCGCGCTGCACGACGGCGTCTCGGAGTACACGAGCAAGGACGCCCGGCCCGTCCGCGTCGAGACCGATGACATCGACCACTTCGGCAACCGTCGCATCCGCGCGGTCGGCGAGCTGATCCAGAACCAGGTCCGCACCGGCCTGTCCCGCATGGAGCGCGTCGTCCGCGAGCGCATGACCACGCAGGACGTCGAGGCGATCACGCCGCTGACCCTCATCAACATCCGTCCGGTCACCGCCGCGATCAAGGAGTTCTTCGGAACCTCCCAGCTCTCGCAGTTCATGGACCAGAACAACCCGCTGTCGGGCCTGACCCACAAGCGTCGCCTCTCGGCGCTGGGCCCCGGCGGTCTCTCCCGTGACCGCGCCGGCATGGAGGTCCGTGACGTCCACCCGTCGCACTACGGCCGCATGTGCCCGATCGAGACCCCTGAGGGCCCGAACATCGGCCTGATCGGCTCGCTGGCGACCTTCGCGCGGATCAACCCCTTCGGCTTCATCGAGACCCCGTACCGCAAGGTCGTCGACGGCCACGTCACCGATGAGGTCGTCTACCTCACCGCGGATGACGAGGATCGCCACATCATCGCGCAGGCCAACGCCAAGATCGATGAGAAGGGCCGCTTCCTCGAGGAGGAGGTCCTGGTGCGCCTCCCCGGCGGCGAGCCGGACCTGGTCGTCGTCGCGGACGTGGACTACATGGACGTCTCCGCACGTCAGATGGTCTCCGTCGCCACCGCGATGATCCCCTTCCTCGAGCACGACGACGCCAACCGTGCGCTCATGGGCTCGAACATGCAGCGCCAGGCCGTGCCGCTGCTCCGTTCCGAGATGCCGCTGGTCGGCACCGGCATGGAGCGTCGCGCCGCAGTGGACGCCGGTGACGTGATCACCGCGGCCAAGGGCGGCGTCATCGAGGAGCTCTCCGCGGATCTCATCGTGGTGATGGCCGATGACGGCACCCGTCAGACCTACCCGATCGGGAAGTTCCAGCGCTCCAACGCCGGCAACTCCTACAACCAGCGCGTGCTCTTCGACGAGGGCGACCGCGTCGAGGCCGGCTCCATCCTGGCCGACGGTCCCTCGACCGATCAGGGCGAGCTGTCGATCGGCAAGAACCTGCTGGTCGCGTTCATGTCGTGGGAGGGCCACAACTACGAGGACGGCATCATCCTGTCCTCGCGGATGGTCCAGGACGACGTCCTCACCTCGATCCACATCGAGGAGCACGAGGTCGACGCCCGCGACACCAAGCTCGGCCGTGAGGAGATCACCCGGGACATCCCGAACGTCGGCGACGACGTGCTCGCCGATCTCGACGAGCGCGGCATCATCCGCATCGGCGCCGAGGTCGAGCCGGGCGACATCCTGGTCGGCAAGGTCACCCCCAAGGGCGAGACCGAGCTGACCCCCGAGGAGCGCCTGCTGCGCGCCATCTTCGGCGAGAAGGCCCGCGAGGTGCGCGACACCTCGCTGCGCGTCCCCCACGGCGAGTCCGGCACCGTCATCGGCGTGCAGGTCTTCAACGACGACGAGGACGGGGACATCCTGCCCACCGGCGTCAACGAGATGGTCCGCGTCTACGTCGCCCAGAAGCGCAAGATCACCGATGGTGACAAGCTCGCCGGCCGTCACGGCAACAAGGGCGTCATCGCGAAGATCCTGCCGGTCGAGGACATGCCGTTCCTGGAGGACGGCACCCCGATCGACATCATCCTGAACCCGATGGGTGTGCCCGGCCGCATGAACATCGGCCAGGTCATGGAGACCCACCTCGGGTGGGTCGCCAAGGCCGGCTGGGATCTGGATCCCGCCGACGCCGCCGCCGCCGATCTTCCCGAGGCTGCGCTGCACGGCGAGCCCGGCACCCCGGTCGCGGTCCCCGTCTTCGACGGTCTCACCGCCGACGAGGTCACCGGCCTGATCGCCAACCACCGCCCCAACCGGGACGGTGAGCGGATGGTCAAGGAGAACGGCAAGGCGCGTCTGTTCGACGGCCGCTCCGGCGAGCCGTTCCCGGACCCGATCTCCGTGGGCTACATGTACTTGCTGAAGCTCCACCACCTGGTGGACGACAAGCTGCACGCGCGCTCCACGGGCCCGTACTCGATGATCACGCAGCAGCCGCTGGGCGGTAAGGCCCAGTTCGGCGGCCAGCGCTTCGGCGAGATGGAGGTGTGGGCCCTGGAGGCCTATGGCGCCGCCTACGCCCTGCAGGAGCTGCTGACCATCAAGTCCGATGACATCGCCGGCCGCGTCAAGGTCTACGAGGCGATCGTCAAGGGCGAGAACATCCCCGAGCCCGGCATCCCGGAATCCTTCCGGGTGCTCCTCAAGGAGATGCAGTCCCTCTGCCTGAACGTCGAGGTGCTGTCCAGCGACGGCACCGCACAGGACGTCAAGGAGAGCGACGAGGAGGTCTTCCGCGCGGCGGAGGAGCTCGGCATCGACCTGTCCCGCCGGCCCCACGAGGGCGTCGGCTCCATCGAAGAGGTCTGAGGGACGCGGGCTCAGTCCCGCCGGGAGCGGCCCCGCGCCGCTCCCGCCCCCTGAGCCCCGCCCTCGACCCCCGTTCCCTCAGACACCACTCTTCCGATCGAGAGAAGGACACCTGTGATCGACGTCAACACCTTCGACGAGCTGCGCATCGGCCTGGCCACGGCCGATGACATCCGCGGCTGGTCCCACGGCGAGGTCAAGAAGCCGGAGACCATCAACTACCGCACCCTGAAGCCCGAGATGGACGGCCTCTTCTGCGAGCGCATCTTCGGCCCCACCCGGGACTGGGAGTGCTACTGCGGCAAGTACAAGCGCGTGCGCTTCAAGGGCATCATCTGCGAGCGCTGCGGCGTGGAGGTCACCAAGTCCTCCGTGCGCCGTGAGCGCATGGGCCACGTGGAGCTCGCCGCTCCCGTCACCCACATCTGGTACTTCAAGGGCGTGCCGAGCCGTCTCGGCTACCTGCTGGATCTCGCGCCGAAGGATCTCGAGAAGATCATCTACTTCGCCGCGTACATGATCACCGCCGTGGACGAGCAGGCTCGCCACGACGACATGCCGGATCTCCAGGCGCGCTTCGACCTCGAGCTCAAGGAGCTCGAGAACGAGCGCGACTCGGCGATCAACAACCGCGCGCTCTCCGCGGAGAAGGACCTCGCCCAGCTCGAGGAGGAGGGTGCCAAGGCCGACGCGAAGCGCAAGGTCCGCGACTCCGGCGAGCGGGAGCAGGCCCAGATCCGCAAGAAGTACGACGCGGAGATCGACCGCATCACCCGCATCTGGGAGCGCTTCAAGACCCTCAAGGTCGCTGACCTCGAGGGCGATGAGCAGCTCTACCGCGCGATGAAGCTCCGCTACGGCACCTACTTCGAGGGCGGCATGGGCGCCGAGGCGATCCAGCGCCGGCTCCAGGACTTCGACCTCCAGGCCGAGTCCGTGCTGCTGCGCGAGATCATCGCCACCGGCAAGGGGCAGAAGAAGGCCCGCGCGCTCAAGCGCCTCAAGGTCGTCTCCGCCTTCCTCACCACCACGAACTCGCCCGTCGGCATGGTGCTGGACGCCGTCCCGGTGATCCCGCCGGACCTGCGTCCGATGGTGCAGCTGGACGGCGGCCGCTTCGCGACCTCCGACCTCAACGATCTGTACCGTCGCGTGATCAACCGCAACAACCGCCTCAAGCGGCTGCTGGATCTCGGCGCGCCCGAGATCATCGTGAACAACGAGAAGCGCATGCTGCAGGAGTCGGTCGACTCGCTGTTCGACAACGGTCGTCGCGGCCGTCCCGTCACCGGACCGGGCAACCGCCCGCTGAAGTCGCTCTCCGACATGCTCAAGGGCAAGCAGGGGCGCTTCCGTCAGAACCTGCTGGGCAAGCGCGTGGACTACTCCGCCCGCTCCGTCATCGTCAACGGCCCCCAGCTGAGCCTGCACCAGTGCGGTCTGCCCAAGGGCATGGCGCTGGAGCTGTTCAAGCCCTTCGTCATGAAGCGTCTGGTCGAGCTCAGCCACGCCCAGAACGTCAAGGCCGCCAAGCGGATGGTCGAGCGTGCGCGCCCCGAGGTGTGGGACGTCCTCGAAGAGGTCATCACCGAGCACCCGGTGCTGCTGAACCGTGCGCCCACCCTGCACCGTCTGGGCATCCAGGCGTTCGAGCCGCAGCTGGTGGAGGGCAAGGCCATCCACCTGCACCCGCTGGTCTGCGCCGCGTTCAACGCGGACTTCGACGGCGACCAGATGGCCGTGCACCTGCCGCTCTCGGCAGAGGCGCAGGCCGAGGCCCGGATCCTGATGCTCTCGAGCAACAACATCCTCAAGCCGTCCGACGGTCGCCCCGTGACCATGCCCGCCCAGGACATGATCATCGGTCTGTACCACCTCACGACGGTGCGCGAGGACGTCCCGGGCACCGGGCGCTCCTTCGCCTCGGTGGCCGAGGCCATCATGGCCTTCGACCGCGGCGAGCTGCACCTGAACGCTCCGGTCTCGATCCGCTTCACGGACACCGCTCCGCCGAGCGACTGGGAGGCCCCCGAGGGCTGGACCGAGGGTGACGCGGTGGTCCTGACCACCACCCTGGGCGCCGTCTACTTCAACGAGACGCTGCCGGTGGACTTCCCCTTCGTGCAGGAGCAGGTCGGCAAGAAGCGTCTGGGCGGCATCGTCAACGCACTCGCCGAGCGCTACGACAAGGGCCAGGTCGCCGCGTCGCTGGACGCGCTGAAGACCTACGGCTTCTCGTGGTCCACCCGCTCGGGAGCGTCCTTCGCCCTGTCCGACGTGGTCACCCCGCCCAACAAGGCGGAGATCATCGCGAAGTACGAGTCCAAGGCCGCGCAGGTCCAGGAGAACCGTGACCTCGGTCTGGTCTCCGAGACCGAGCGCAACGCCGAGCTGATCGACATCTGGACCGAGGCGACCAATGAGGTCGACGAGGCCATGCGCGCGAACTTCGAGGCGACCAATGCGATCTACCGCATGGTCCACTCGGGGGCGCGAGGCAACTGGATGCAGATCCGCCAGATCGCCGGTATGCGCGGCCTGGTGACCAACCCGAAGGGCGAGATCATCCCGCGCCCGATCCTCTCCAACTACAAGGAGGGGCTCTCGGTCCTGGAGTACTTCATCGCCTCGCACGGCTCCCGCAAGGGCCTGGCGGACACGGCGCTGAAGACCGCTCAGTCGGGCTACCTGACCCGTCGTCTCGTGGACGTCTCGCAGGACGTCATCGTCCGCGAGGACGACTGCGGCACCACCAAGGGCCTGGTCCTGCCGATCGCGGTCGAGGAGGCCGGCGCGCTGCGCACCCACGAGCACGCCGAGTCCACGGTGTACGGGCGCGTCCTGGCCACCGCGGCCATCGGCGCCGAGGGCACCGAGGCGGCGCCGGCAGGCACCGAGCTCGGTGACGTGCTCATCGAGCAGCTCGTCGAGGCGGGTGTGCGCGAGGTCAAGATCCGCTCCGTGCTCACCTGCGACTCGGCGGTCGGCACCTGCGCCCAGTGCTACGGCAAGTCGCTCGCGACCGGCCAGCTGGTCGACATCGGCGAGGCCGTCGGCATCGTCGCGGCCCAGTCGATCGGTGAGCCCGGCACCCAGCTGACCATGCGTACCTTCCACTCCGGTGGTGTGGCCAGCGCGGACGGCGACATCACGCACGGTCTGCCGCGAGTGCAGGAGCTGTTCGAGGCCCGCACCCCGGCCGGCTTCGCGCCGATCTCCGAGTTCTCCGGTCGCCTGGAGATCGAGGAGAACGACAAGCAGCGCCGCCTCACGGTCACCCCCGACGACGGCTCGGAGCCCGTGTCCTACACGGTCTCCAAGCGCGTCACCGTGCTGGTCTCCGACGGCGACCACATCGAGGTCGGCCAGCAGCTCACCCAGGGCTCGGTGGACCCGAAGCAGGTCCTGCGCATCCTCGGCCCGCGGGCCGTGCAGCAGCACCTGGTCGACGAGGTGCAGAAGGTGTACATCAGCCAGGGTGTGGACATCCACGCCAAGCACATCGAGGTCATCGTGCGCCAGATGCTCCGTCGCGTGACGGTCATCGAGTCCGGCGACACCGGTCTGCTGCCCGGCGACTTCGCCGAGCGGGTCACCTTCGAGCGGGAGAACCGTCGGGTCCTCTCCGAGGGCGGTCAGCCGGCCTCGGGCCGTCCGGAGCTGATGGGCATCACCAAGGCGTCCCTGGCGACCGAGTCGTGGCTGTCGGCGGCTTCCTTCCAGGAGACCACCCGCGTGCTCACCGAGGCCGCCCTGAACCGCAAGAGCGATCAGCTCATGGGGCTCAAGGAGAACGTCATCATCGGCAAGCTCATCCCGGCGGGCACCGGCCTGTCGAGGTTCCGCCACATCGCGGTCGAGCCCACCGATGAGGCCAAGGCGCAGATGTACCAGGTGCCCGGCTACGACGAGCTGGACTTCTCCGGCTTCGGCCAGACCGGTGCCGTCAACCTCGACGACATCGACTACGCCGATCCGTTCCGCACGGATTTCCGGTGATCCGGTGATCCGGCGCTGAGCGCGGCATGAGACGGGCGGTCCCACCTCCGGGTGGGGCCGCCCGTCCTGTGCGTCCTGGCGGCCGTGGGTTCTCCGCCGCTGGCGAGGTCGGACCCCGGCGCTTCACGGATGTCGCGCCCGGGACCGATGCCCGGGCGGACGACCGGCTGTGGGCCAGGTCGCGCCCAGGGAGCGCACAGGGAGGTGCAGGGTGACCTGGCAGACCCCGAAGTTCACGAGAGGGTAAAGCCCTCGTGGGTGCTTCCTCAAGGTCTTGCCGAGGCCCTTACGGATCCGTCCGAACCGCGAAAGCATGGACCCAGGCAGTTCCCACGCAAGCTTTCCTGCTGCGCCCCTGACAGGCGGTGCGCGCGTGCCGGAGCTGCAGGCCCCGCCCCGCGGGGTCCGACGCTCAGGGAACGACAGGCTACGCCGCGCGAACGCGGCAGGAAACAGGTGGACCAGTGAAGAAGACCCCGTGGATCATCGGCGCCGCGACCGTTGCAGTCGTCGCCGTCGGAGGCGGTGGCACCGCTTTCGCGATGTCGAACGAGGCCCAGCTCAGCGTCTACGGTGAGCAGAGCACCGTGCGCACCTTCACGCAGCCCACCGTCGGCGACCTGCTCGCGGCGCAGGGCATCGAGGTCAAGGACACCGACCTCGTGCTGCCGGGCCTCGAGGAGGCGGTCACCGATGGCATCGACATCCAGGTCATCCAGCGCACCCCGGTCACCGTCACGGTGGACGGCGCGGAGCAGGAGCTGCTGACCACCGGTGACACTGTCGCCGACGCCCTCGAGGAGGCCGAGTACACCGCCGAGGGCGCCGCCATCACCCCGAAGCCCGAGAGCACACTCAGCGAGGCCGACGGACAGATCGAGGTCGTCACCCAGAAGACCGTCACCTTCGTGGGCCAGTACGGCGAGGACACCTTCGAGGTCACCGCGCTGACCGTGGGCGAGGCGATGGACAAGGTGCTCCGCAACATCGAGGACACCGACACCGCGGACGTCCCCCGCGACACCGTGCTCGAGGACGGTGCGACGCACGAGATCCAGCGCGTGCGCGAGAAGGAGCGCACCGAGAACGAGAAGATCCCGTTCGAGACCAAGACCGTCGAGGACGACTCCCTGTACGAGGGCACCACCAAGACCACCACCGAGGGCAAGGCCGGCTCCACCGAGAAGGTCTTCCTCGACACGGTCGTGGACGGAGAGGTCACCGAGTCCGAGCTGGTCTCGGAGGAGGTCGTCTCCGAGCCCGTCACCGAGGTCGTCGCCAAGGGCACCAAGGAGAAGCCGGCCCCCGCGCCGGAGCCCGAGCAGCGCTCCACGAGCACCAAGTCGAACCGCAGCTCGGACCGCTCCTCCTCGGAGTCCTCCTCGTCGGACTCGTCGTCCTCGGAGTCGTCCTCCGGCTCCTCGGAGTCCTCCGGCAACACCGGGGCCTCCGCGCCGACCGCTCCCTCCGGCGGGGTCTGGGACCGAATCGCCCAGTGCGAGTCCGGGGGCAACTGGTCGATCAACACCGGCAACGGCTACTACGGCGGCCTGCAGTTCAGCGCCCAGACCTGGACCGCCTTCGGCGGCGGCAAGTACGCCTCGACCGCGAACCAGGCCACCCGCGCCCAGCAGATCGACATCGCCCAGAAGGTCCAGGCCCAGCAGGGCTGGGGCGCCTGGCCGTCCTGCACCTCCAAGCTCGGCATCCGCTGAGCGAGCTGCTGCGGGGGATCCCCCTCGTCCAGCGCCCGAGCGCGTCGCACCCCGTGCGGCGCGCTCGCCGCGTTCTGGGCCGTTCAGGACGTCGCCGGCCGCGCGACAGGGGCAGGCGCAGGGCGAGAGTCTCTGTGCGCGCGGTACCGCCTCCGTCCGACGTGAGGCAAGTCGGAGGACATGTGGCGTCATGTGATCTGCGTCGGAAGTCCAAGGAAGCTTTGACCGCATCCCGGGCGCGTCAGTAGACTCAACGTGCGTCCGGAGTGCCCTCTGGTCGTGACCCGGGACTGACTCGTGGCCCTCAGGGGTTGCGGGGGGTGTCCCCCGCGAGGAGCGGATCCTCGCGGCGTGCCCGATTGCGAGTCGGAGACCTGGCCCGGTCTCCCGCCCGTGGGCATCGATCACGGTCCTCCAGGACGCCCGCCAGGTGCCATCACCTGTCGGGCGGGTCGATCCGCAGAGCCTCCCGGGCCGGGGAGGCGGCGAGTCGGGTCGCCGGCCGTGAGAACGGCCGAAGTTGTCGATCTGTCGGCGTGAACAGCGCCGGTGGCCGAACAGGAAGAGAAGCTGTGCCCACTATTCAGCAGTTGGTGCGCAAGGGGAGGGACGCTCGTTCGTCCTCCTCGAAGACGCCCGCGCTCAAGGGTTCGCCCCAGCGCCGCGGTGTCTGCACGCGCGTCTACACCCAGACCCCCAAGAAGCCGAACTCGGCGCTGCGCAAGATCGCTCGCGTGAAGCTGTCGACCGGCGTCGAGGTCACCGCGTACATCCCCGGCGAGGGCCACAACCTTCAGGAGCACTCGATCGTGCTCGTCCGCGGCGGCCGTGTGAAGGACCTGCCCGGCGTGCGCTACAAGATCGTGCGCGGCGCTCTGGACACCCAGTCCGTGAAGGGTCGCCAGCAGGCCCGCTCCCGCTACGGTGCCAAGAAGGAGAAGAAGTAATGCCTCGTAAGGGCCCCGCTCCCAAGCGCCCGCTCGCCGTCGACCCCGTCTTCGGCTCGCCGATCGTCACGCAGCTCATCAACAAGATCCTCCTGGACGGCAAGAAGACCGTCGCCGAGGGCATCGTCTACGGCGCGCTCGAGGGCGCCCGTGAGAAGAACGGCCAGGACCCGGTCGTCACCCTGAAGAAGGCGCTGGACAACATCCGGCCCTCCCTCGAGGTCCGCTCCCGCCGCGTCGGCGGTGCGACCTACCAGGTCCCGATCGAGGTCAAGCCGGGCCGCTCCACCACGCTGGCGCTGCGCTGGCTGGTCAGCTACTCCCGTGCCCGCCGCGAGAACACGATGACCGAGCGTCTGATGAACGAGATCCTGGACGCCTCCAACGGCCTCGGCGCCGCTGTCAAGCGTCGCGAGGACACCCACAAGATGGCCGAGTCCAACCGGGCCTTCGCTCACTACCGCTGGTGAGTCCACAGTGGGGCCCGCCCTTGCGGGTGGGCCCCACCGACCGCCCTCCGGCAGCTCCACCAGCATCCGTTCTCCAGAAAGGCACAGCCCGTGGCACTTGAAGTGCTCAGCGACCTGAACAAGGTCCGCAACATCGGCATCATGGCTCACATCGATGCCGGGAAGACCACCACGACCGAGCGCATCCTCTTCTACACCGGCGTGAACTACAAGATGGGCGAGACCCACGACGGCGCCGGGACGATGGACTGGATGGAGCAGGAGAAGGAGCGCGGCATCACGATCACGTCGGCCGCGACGACCTGCTACTGGCACGACAACCAGATCAACATCATCGACACCCCCGGGCACGTCGACTTCACCGTCGAGGTGGAGCGCTCGCTCCGCGTGCTCGACGGCGCCGTCGCCGTGTTCGATGGCAAGGAGGGCGTGGAGCCCCAGTCGGAGACCGTCTGGCGCCAGGCCGACAAGTACGAGGTCCCGCGCATCTGCTTCGTCAACAAGATGGACAAGCTGGGCGCCGACTTCTTCTTCACGGTGAAGACGATCGTGGACCGCCTCGGTGCGAAGCCGCTGGTCATGCAGGTCCCGATCGGTGCGGAGAACGACTTCACCGGCATCGTCGACCTCGTCGAGATGAAGGCCTACGACTGGCCGGACACCCTCGAGGAGGACATGCCGGCGATCAACTCCAAGAAGGGTGACCCCTCGCTCGGCCAGTGGCAGCGCGAGATCCCGATCCCGGAGGACCTGGCGGACGTGGTCGAGGAGTACCGCGCCAAGCTGGTCGAGGACGTGGCCGAGAGCTCCGAGGAGCTCATGGACAAGTACCTCGAGGAGGGCGACCTCACGCTCGACGAGCTCAAGTCCGGTATCCGGTCGATGACCGTCAACTCCGAGGCGTACCCGGTCTTCTGCGGCACCGCCTTCAAGAACAAGGGCGTCCAGCCCATGCTCAACGGCGTCATCGACTACCTCCCCTCGCCCCTGGACGTGCCCCCGATGGAGGGTCACAAGCCGGGCGACGAGGAGACGGTCCTCACCCGCAAGCCCGACTGGGACGAGCCCTTCTCCGGGCTCGCCTTCAAGGTGGCGGCGCACCCGTTCTTCGGCTCGCTCACCTACGTGCGCGTCTACTCCGGCCAGGTGAAGCAGGGCGATCAGATCCTGAACGCCACCACCGGCAAGAAGGAGCGCGTGGGCAAGCTGTTCCAGATGCACTCCAACAAGGAGAACCCGGTGGAGGAGGCCTTCGCGGGCCACATCTACGCGTTCATCGGCCTCAAGGACACCACCACCGGTGACACCCTGACCGATTCGGCGAACCCGATCCAGCTGGAGTCCATGAGCTTCCCGGAGCCGGTCATCTCGGTCGCGATCGAGCCCAAGACCAAGAGTGACCAGGAGAAGCTGGGTGTGGCCATCCAGAAGCTCGCCAAGGAGGACCCGACCTTCCAGGTGGAGCTCGACGAGGAGACCGGCCAGACCGTCATCAAGGGCATGGGCGAGCTGCACCTCGACATCCTCGTGGACCGCATGCGTCGCGAGTTCAACGTCGAGGCCAACATCGGCAAGCCGCAGGTGGCCTACCGCGAGACGATCAAGCGGACGGTGGAGAAGTTCGACTTCACCCACAAGAAGCAGACCGGCGGCTCCGGCCAGTTCGCGAAGGTGCAGCTCACCTTCGGCCCGCTGACCGATGCCGAGGAGGGCGTGTTCTACGAGTTCGAGAACAAGGTCACCGGCGGTCGTATCCCGCGCGAGTACATCCCGAGCGTGGACGCGGGCATCCAGGACGCCCTCCAGGGCGGCATCATGGCCGGCTACCCGGTCGTGAACGTGAAGGCCTCCCTGCTCGACGGCGCATACCACGACGTCGACTCCTCGGAGATGGCCTTCAAGATCGCCGGCTCCATGGCGGCCAAGGAGGCCCTGCGCAAGGCGCAGCCGATCATCCTCGAGCCGCTCATGGACGTCGAGGTCCGTACTCCGGAGGAGTACATGGGAGATGTCATCGGCGACCTGAACTCCAGGCGAGGTCAGGTCCAGTCGATGGAGGACGCGAGCGGGGTCAAGATCGTCCGTGCTCTCGTCCCGCTGTCGGAGATGTTCGGGTACGTCGGCGACCTGCGGTCCAAGACCCAGGGTCGTGCGATGTACACCATGCAGTTCGACAGTTACTCGGAGGTCCCCTCCAGCATCGCTGAGGAGATCGTCGCGAAGACCCGGGGCGAGTGAGGAGTCGGGGGAAACAGGTAGTCTCCTTCTCCTGCTTCCCCCGCAGCTCCCGTCGGACCTCCGCCCACCAGGGCGGGATCCGTTCCCGATCCAGAAGTACCACGATTAGAAGTCCTAGGAGGACACCATCATGGCGAAGGCCAAGTTCGAGCGGACCAAGCCGCACGTCAACATCGGCACCATCGGTCACGTCGACCACGGCAAGACCACGCTGAGCGCTGCGATCTCGAAGGTTCTGTACGACAAGTTCCCCGAGGTCAACCAGAAGCGTGACTTCGACACGATCGACAACGCGCCCGAGGAGAAGCAGCGCGGCATCACGATCAACGTCTCGCACATCGAGTACGAGACCGACAAGCGCCACTACGCGCACGTCGACGCCCCGGGCCACGCCGACTACGTGAAGAACATGATCACCGGCGCCGCTCAGATGGATGGCGCGATCCTCGTGGTCGCCGCCACCGACGGCCCGATGGCTCAGACCCGTGAGCACGTTCTGCTCGCCAAGCAGGTCGGCGTGCCGTACCTGCTCGCAGCCCTCAACAAGTCCGACATGGTCGAGGATGAGGAGATCCTCGAGCTCGTCGAGATGGAGGTCCGCGAGATGCTGGGTGCTCAGGGCTTCGACGAGGACGCACCGGTTATCCAGGTGTCCGCACTCAAGGCGCTCGAGGGCGACGAGAAGTGGGTCAAGTCCGTCGAGGAGCTCATGGAGGCCGTGGACGAGAAGATCCCGGACCCGGTCCGCGATCTCGACCAGGCCTTCCTCATGCCCATCGAGGACGTCTTCACGATCCAGGGCCGCGGCACCGTCGTGACCGGCAAGGTCGACCGCGGCAAGCTCGGGATCAACTCCGAGGTCGAGATCCTCGGCATCCGCGAGCCGCAGAAGACGATCGTCACCGGCATCGAGATGTTCCACAAGCAGATGGACGAGGCGTGGGCCGGCGAGAACTGCGGTCTGCTGCTGCGTGGCACCAAGCGTGAGGACGTCGAGCGCGGCCAGGTCGTGGCCAAGCCCGGCACCATCACCCCCCACACGGACTTCGAGGCGCAGGTCTACATCCTGTCCAAGGACGAGGGCGGGCGTCACAACCCGTTCTACTCGAACTACCGCCCGCAGTTCTACTTCCGCACCACCGACGTCACCGGCGTCATCACGCTGCCTGAGGGCACCGAGATGGTCATGCCCGGCGACAACACCGAGATGACGGTCGAGCTGATCCAGCCGATCGCCATGGAGGAGGGCCTCGGCTTCGCCATCCGTGAGGGTGGCCGCACCGTGGGCTCCGGCCGCGTCACCAAGATCACCAAGTGATCACCGCGGGGGAGACCCCGCAGCCGTGAGGCGCTCGCTCGGCGAGAGCTGAACAGCACAGGAGGGCCCCGCACCGGGAAGACCGGTGCGGGGCCCTCTCGCATGCGCTGAGGTGCACGTCGCCGCGGAGGGCGGACGCCCCGGACGACGGACGGCCCCCTCCCGACCCGACGCTCACGGCGTGGGGGAGAGGGGGCCGCCTGGGCAGGAGCGCTCGAGAGCTCCGGCTCAGCGGGACTCAGCGAGCGGGGCCGTCCTGCTCCTGCTCCTCCGGCGCGGCAGGGGAGCCCTCGCCGCGGCCCGGTGAGACGCCGAAGGAGTCACCACCGCGGGACGGGGCAGGGGAGGCGCTCTCGGGCAGGGGGGTGCCGGCCGGCTGGCCGAAGGAGGGCCGGGCGCTGCGCGCGGACTCCGGTGCCGTGGTCTCCGCCGCGGGCCGGCCGTAGGAGGGACGGGGCGGCGCGGCGGACGACGGGGAGGCCGCGCCGGGCGCCGGCGCCGGCCCGGCCTGTGCGCCGTATCCCGTCGGCCCGGCCGGCGTGCCGTACCCCGTCGGCGTGCCCCGATGCGGAGACTCGGCCGGCCGCGGGACCGCGGGCCGCTCCGGGAACTGCCCGGGGGCGGGGGCCTGCCCGGGAGCAGCGGCATGTCCGGGGGAGGGGGCCGCCATGCGCATCGGGGCGGGGGCGGCGCCGGACTCGGCGAGGATGCTCCGCGCCTGCTCGGCGTGCTTGTGCTCGACCAGCAGCTCGTACTGCATCGGGATGGTCGCGGTCATCGAGGTGAAGTCCCGCTTGCCGCCGGTCATCGCGTACCCGATCACCGACCACACGGTGAAGAACACCATGCCCATGACGACGCTGGAGACGACGATCATGAGGTCCCCGGGCGTGATCAGGAGCAGCAGCAGGCCCAGGAAGAGCCCCATCCACAGCCCGGACAGCACCCCCTGACCGACCACGCGACCCCAGGTCTTCCGTCCGGTCACCCGCTCCATGAGCTTCAGGTCCGTGCCCACGATCAGCGTGCTCTGCACCGGGAAGTGATTGTCCGCCAGGGTGTCCACCACGGACTGCACCTCCTGGTACGTGCTGTAGACCCCGAGGGAGCGCGGGTACTCGAGGTGGTACAGGCGCGCGGTCAGCGGGGAGGTGGCGCGGGGGGACTGCGGCGACTGGGTCATGCTCCTACGGTAGATCAGTCGTGGGGGAGGAACCTGGAGACGATCCGAACGGGAGGTGGACGCCGCAGGTAACGATTGAGGGCGCGTCCGGGGGATTCAACGCGACAGGTGTCCACTGCGTACTAAGGTCCTTCCAGCACTCGTAATCAACGACGATCCACGAATGAGGCGATCATGGACGTACAGCGCGATTCCCAGCTCGAGACCCCCTTGGACCGATTGGGCGCCTCCCGGCGCCGGTTCCTCTCGCTCGCGTCCCTCGGCACCGGAGCCGTGGCGCTCAGCGCCTGCGCCACCGGCGGCGGCGGAGGTGAGGAGAACACGGGCGGCGGCGGAGCCGTCGCCGAGGGCGGAGGCGAGGTCAGCGACGAGAACCCCTTCGGCATCGAGGCGGACTCGACCGTCGACGTGGTCATCTTCAACGGCGGCTACGGAGACCAGTACGCCAAGGATGCCGGCACGAAGTTCGAGGAGCTCTACCCCGAGGCGACCGCGGAGGTCTCCTCCACGGTGAACATCCAGCCCGACCTGCAGCCCCGCTTCATCGGCGGTGATCCGCCGGACCTGTTCGACAACTCCGGCGCCCAGTCCATGAACGCGAGCGCCCTGATCTCCGAGGGCAGCCTCGCAGAGCTCGCCGCCCTGATCGAAGCACCCTCGCTCGACGGCGGCACCATCGGCGACTCTCTGCTGCCGGGAGTCCTCGTGCCGGGCACGTACTCCGGCAAGCTCTACGCGCTGAACTACATGTACACGGTGTTCGCCCTGTGGTACTCGGCCAAGCAGTTCGAGGACAAGGGATGGGAGGCGCCTGCCACCTGGGATGACGTCATGACCATCGGTGAGGCCGCCAAGGGGGAGGACCTCGCGCTGTTCGCCTGGGGCGGGCAGAACGCCGCGGACTACTACCACGAGCTCGCCCTGTCGATGGCGATCAAGGAGGGCGGCCGCGAGGTCGCCACGGCCCTGGACACGCTCGACGCGGCCGCGTACGAGCAGTCCACCGTCGTCGATGCCTTCGCCGCCATCGAGGAGGCCGTCAAGGCGGGGTACTTCCTCTCCGGCGGTGCCGGCATCAAGCACACCGAGGCGCAGACGGAGTGGGTCACCGGCAGTGCGGTCATGTACCCCTCGGGATCCTGGATCGAGAACGAGCAGCGCAGCACCACCCCCGAGGACTACGCCATGACCGGGGTCGCGACTCCGATGCTCTCCGACGGGGCGGCGATGGGCGGCGCAGCGATCCACGGTGCGGCCGGTGAGCCGTTCATGGTCCCGAGCGAGGCGGCCAACGGCGCGGGCGGGCTGGAGTTCCTGCGCGTGATGCTCTCCAAGGAGCAGTGCGAGAACTTCTCGAAGCTCACCTCATCGATGACCATCGTCAAGGACACCATCCCCGAGGACGGCTTCGGCTCGACCGCCCTGTCCTCGGTGAGCTCCATGATCGAGACCGCCGGCGAGGACGTCTTCACCTACAACTTCACCGACTGGTACGGGATGGGCGAGGTCTTCAAGCCGCTGTGGGCGGAGTTCCTCAACGGCGACATCACCGCCGATGAGGCCCGTGAGCGCTCCCAGGAGGCGGTGGACAAGATCCGCGAGGACGACAGCATCGAGAAGTTCGACGTCGAATGATGGCTGCAGTCCCCACGGCCGCTCTCCCGGAGAGCGCTCCGCGCTCCCGGGGGAGGCGGCCTCGCCTCACACCGTCCCGCATCCTGTTCTTCGCCCTCTTCCTGGGGCTGCCGATGCTGGTCTACGTCGTCTTCGTGGTCTCGCCGTTCCTCCAGGCGTTCTACTACTCGCTCACCGACTGGCGCGGGCTCGCGCGAGCACCCCAGTTCATCGGCCTGGACAACTACGTCACGCTCTTCCAGGACCCTGTCTTCCGCAAGGCGCTCCGCAACAACCTGATCATGCTGGTCGTGCTGCCCACGGTGACGATCACCCTGGCCTTCGCGCTGGCGATCCTGGTCACCGTCGGCGGGGACACCCGCGGAGCGATCCGCGGCATCCGGGGAGCGACGATCTTCCGGGTCGTGAGCTTCTTCCCCTACGTCATCCCCGCCGTCGTCATCGGCATCCTCTTCGCCTTCATCTATTCCCCGAACGGCGGCCTGCTCAACGGGATGCTGGGCCTGGTCGGACTGGACATCCAGATCGCGTGGCTGGGTGATCGACGCTTCGCTCTCGCCGCGATCATGGCGGCGGTGGTGTGGTCGCTGGTGGGCTTCTACATGGTGCTCTTCGTCGCGGCGATCAAGTCGATCCCCTCGGAGGTGGTCGAGGCGGCCCGCATCGACGGGGCCGGTCGGTTCCGACTCTCGGTCGCGGTGATCCTGCCGATGGTGCGGGAGAACGTCTCCACCGCCGCGGTGTACATGGGGATCATGGCGCTGGACATGTTCGTGTACATCAACGTCATGACTCCCAACGGAGGCCTCGGCAAGAGCACCGAGGTGGTCTCGCGGTACCTGTACCAGACCGCGTTCAGCGAGTCGCGGTTCGGTCTGGCCTCCGCCATGGGCGTGGTGATGGCCCTGCTGACGATGCTGATGGCTGTCCTGGTCCTCTTCGGCACGCGCCAGAAGAAGGAGGACCGATGAGCGCCGATCTGCAGCACCCCGCGGCCGTCGGACGTCCCTCCGCCGAGTCACGCCCCAGCCCGCGCCGTCGGCGCGCCAGCACCGGCGACCGGATCTTCACCGTCATCGCGCAGGTGGTCCTCACGATCTGGGCTCTGGTGGTGATCCTCCCGCTGCTCTGGACGGCGTTCAGCTCGTTCAAGTCCTCCGGCGAGATCCTCTCCTCACCGTTCTCGATGCCCGAGAAGTGGAAGGTCGAGAACTTCACCAACGCCTGGACGGAAGCCGGGATCGGACGGTTCTTCGGCAACACGATCCTGGTCGTCGGCGGTGCGCTGTTCCTGGTGATGCTGCTCGGGGCGATGTGCGCCTACGTCCTGGCCCGTTACGAGTTCCCGGGCCGACGGATCCTCTACTACTCGCTGATCGCCGGGCTCACCTTCCCGCTGTTCCTCGCCGTAGTGCCGCTGTTCTTCATCATGGAGTCCCTGCACATCCGCGGGACGTACATCGGGCTGATCCTGGCGTACGTGGGCTTCGCGCTGCCGTTCACCGTCTTCTTCCTCTACGCCTTCTTCCGGCAGCTGCCGGAGGAGATCGGAGAGGCGGCGGCGATCGACGGCGCCGGTGACTTCCGGACCTTCTTCCAGGTGATGCTGCCGATGGCGGGCCCGGGCATGGCCAGCGTGACGATCTTCAACTTCCTGGGACTGTGGAACCAGTTCCTCATCCCGATCGTGCTGAACACGGATCGTGACAAGTACGTGCTCGCCCAGGGCCTGGCGAACATGCAGGCGCAGCAGGGATACGACTCCGACTGGGGAGCGATGTTCGCCTCCGTGACGATCACGATCCTCCCGGTGCTGATCGTCTACATGATCTTCCAGCGCCAGCTGCAGGGCGGGATCGGGCCGAGCACGAACAAGTGAGCAGGCGGGGGTGCATGTGACCCGGTGCACCCCCCTCTCTCTTGTGGGACCGCATGAGTCTCTGGCAGACTGTTCAAGTTGTCTGCGCGGGCCGACATGCCCGGTTCCGTTCTCCGAGGGTCTCCCTCGGCGAATGATCACCGGATGAGGCCCGTCCCGAGGATGCGAACCCTGCCCCTGGCTCGGATCGCGCATCGTCACAGGGATCAGTCGCAGAAGCAGCCGATCCTCGGCGGCCTCGTGCTGGGCTCATGTGCCCCGCAGGGGCCGACACGCCCGTCCTCGGGTACCGGAGAGCGGCTGCATCCATGCCAGACGAAGAAGAGAGACAGGACGCCATGGCGGGACAGAAGATCCGCATCCGGCTCAAGTCGTACGACCACGAGGTGATCGACAGCTCGGCGCGCAAGATCGTCGACACGGTCACCAGTGCCGGCGCGACTGTTGTGGGCCCGGTGCCGCTGCCGACCGAGAAGAACGTGTTCGTCGTCATCCGGTCGCCGCACAAGTACAAGGACTCCCGTGAGCATTTCGAGATGCGCACGCACAAGCGACTGATCGACATCGTCGATCCCACGCCCAAGGCCGTGGACTCGCTCATGCGTCTCGACCTGCCGGCGGATGTCAACATCGAGATCAAGCTCTGAGGGTGGTGGACATGAGCAACGAACTGACCGGCCAGAAGGCCACCCCCGTCGCGGGCGTGCTCGGCACCAAGCTCGGCATGACGCAGGTCTGGGACGAGAACGGAAAGCTCGTCCCGGTCACCGTCGTGCAGACCGGTGCGAACGTCGTCACCCAGGTCCGCTCCGTCGAGACCGACGGCTACGACGCGGTGCAGATCGCCTACGGGCAGATCGACCCGCGCAAGGTGTCCGCACCGCTGAAGGGCCACTTCGAGAAGGCCGGCGTGACCCCGCGCCGTCACCTCGTCGAGCTGCGCACCGTCAACGCTGCGGAGTACACCCTCGGTCAGGAGATCGACGCCTCGATCTTCGAGGCCGGCCAGAAGGTCGACGTCGTCGGCACCTCCAAGGGCAAGGGCACCGCGGGCGTCATGAAGCGCCACGGGTTCGCCGGTGTCGGCGCCTCCCACGGTGCGCACCGCAACCACCGCAAGCCCGGTTCCATCGGCGGCGCCTCCACCCCCGGTCGCGTGTTCAAGGGTCAGCGCATGGCTGGCCGCATGGGCGGCGACCGCACCAGTGTCCAGAACCTGACCGTTCACGCGGTCGACGTCGAGAAGGGCCTCGTGCTCGTCAAGGGTGCCCTCCCGGGCCCCAAGGGCGGCCTCGTGCTCGTCCGCTCGGCTGTCAAGACCCCCGCGAAGGAGGCCTGAGCCCGATGGCAGCGAATCTGACTGTCGACGTGCTCGATCCGGCCGGTAAGAAGTCCGGCTCCGTCGAGCTGCCTGCGTCGATCTTCGACGTGCAGACCAACGTGCCCCTGATCCATCAGGTGGTCGTCGCCCAGCAGGCGGCAGGTCGCCAGGGCACCCACAAGACCAAGACCCGCGCCGAGGTGCGCGGCGGCGGCAAGAAGCCCTGGAAGCAGAAGGGCACCGGTCGTGCCCGCCAGGGCTCGCTGCGTGCGCCGCAGTTCGCCGGCGGTGGCGTCGTCCACGGCCCCGTGCCGCGCGACTACAGCCAGCGCACCCCGAAGAAGATGAAGGCCGCCGCCCTGCGCGGAGCCCTCTCGGATCGGGCCCGCAACGGCCGCGTCCACGTCGTCTCCTCGCTCCTCGCGGGCGAGGTCGCCTCGACCAAGGCCGTGCGCCAGACCCTGGCCAACGTCTCGGACCGTCGCCACCTGCTGGTGGTCGTGCGTCGCGACGACGACCTGGGCGCGCTCAGCTCGCGCAACCTGCCTTCCACCCATGTCCTCTACGCGGACCAGGTGAACACCTACGACGTCATGCTCTCCGACGACGTGGTCTTCACCTCCGGTGCGCTCGAGGACTTCGTGGCCCAGGCGACCCTGGCCCTGTCCACCTCGACCTTCGCCTCGGCGAAGGCTGCTGCGGCCCCCGCCGCCGCTCCGGCCGCTCCGGCTGCCGCCGAGGAGGCGCCCTTCGGTGAGGGATCCGCGGCCGCTCAGGCCGATGGCTCCGCCCCTGAGGGCTTCACCATCAAGGGCAACCAGGACTCGATGAAGTTCCATACCCCGGACTCCCCGTGGTACGGCCGCACCAAGGCTGAGGTCTGGTTCGCGAGCGAGGAGGCCGCCAAGGCCGCCGGCTTCGTGAACGCGGTCAAGGAGTCCGCCTCGTCGGATGAGGAGGCCGCCAAGTGAGCGCGCTGAACAAGGACCCCCGCGACATCCTGCTGGCCCCGGTCGTCTCCGAGAAGAGCTACGGGCTGATGGACGAGGGCAAGTACACCTTCCTGGTGGCTGCCGACGCCAACAAGACCGAGATCAAGATCGCCGTCGAGAAGGTCTTCGACGTCAAGGTCTCCTCGGTCAACACGATCAACCGTCAGGGCAAGACGCGCCGCACGCGCTTCGGGACCGGCAAGCGCAAGGACACCAAGCGCGCCATCGTCACCCTGACTGACGGAGCCATCGACATCTTCGGAGGGTCGGTCGCCTGAGGCGGCCGATATCCGAGGAGCCGAAGAGAGTCTGAGGGAATCCCACATGGCAATTCGTAAGAGCAAGCCGACCACGCCCGGTCGTCGTTTCTCGAGTGGCGCCGACTTCGTCGAGGTCACCCGATCGACGCCGGAGAAGTCGCTGGTCCGCCCGCTGTCCAAGTCCGGCGGTCGTAACAACAACGGTCGTATCACCTCCCGTCACCGGGGCGGTGGCCACAAGCGGGCCTACCGCGTGATCGACTTCCGCCGTCACGACAAGGACGGCGTGAACGCCAAGGTCGCTCACATCGAGTACGACCCCAACCGCACCGCGCGCATCGCGCTGCTGCACTACCTGGACGGCGAGAAGCGCTACATCCTCGCGCCGGCCAAGCTGCGTCAGGGCGACTGGATCGAGAACGGTCCGGAGGCCGACATCAAGCCCGGCAACAACCTGCCGCTGCGCAACATCCCCCTGGGCACCGTGATCCACGCGATCGAGCTGCGCCCCGGTGGCGGTGCCAAGATCGCCCGCAGCGCCGGCGCCTCCGTGCAGCTGGTCGCCAAGGAAGGGCCGTATGCGCAGCTGCGCATGCCGTCCGGCGAGATCCGCAACGTGGATGCTCGTTGCCGCGCCACCATCGGCGAGGTCGGCAACGCCGAGCAGTCCAACATCAACTGGGGCAAGGCCGGCCGCATGCGCTGGAAGGGCAAGCGCCCTCACGTGCGTGGCGTGGTCATGAACCCGCACGATCACCCGCATGGTGGTGGCGAGGGCCGCACCTCCGGTGGTCGCCATCCGGTGTCGCCCTGGGGTCAGCCCGAGGGCCGTACCCGTCGGCCGGGCAAGGAGAGCGACAAGCTCATCGTGCGCCGTCGTCGGTCCGGCAAGAAGCGCTGATAGGGAGAATCAGAGACTATGCCTCGCAGTATCGCCAAGGGCCCCTTCGTGGACGACCACCTTCAGAAGAAGGTGGATGTCCAGAACGAGAAGGGCACCAAGAACCTCATCAAGACCTGGTCGCGTCGTTCGGTCATCACCCCGGACTTCCTCGGCCACACCTTCGCAGTGCACGACGGTCGCAAGCACGTCTCGGTGTTCGTCACCGAGTCGATGGTCGGCCACAAGCTCGGCGAGTTCGCTCCCACGCGGACTTTCAAGGGCCACGAGAAGGACGACAGAAAGGGCCGCCGTCGCTGACCTCGAGTCAGTACGGCAGCACGTCCCGACATCCAGAAGAAAGCAGGACAGCAATGGAAGCCAAGGCGCAGGTGCGGTACCTCCGCATGTCGCCCATGAAGGCTCGCCGCGTTGTGGACCTGATTCGTGGCAAGAGCACGGCCGAGGCCCTGGACATTCTGCGGTTCGCCCCGCAGTCCGCCAGCGACCCCGTCCTCAAGCTCGTCGAGTCCGCGATCGCCAACGCGCGGGTGAAGGCAGATCAGGCAGGGGAGCGCTTCGATGAGCGCGAACTCGCCGTCTCCGCCGCATTCGTCGACGAGGGCCCGACCATGAAGCGGTTCCAGCCGCGTGCACAGGGTCGAGCCTTCCAGATCAAGAAGCGCACCAGCCACGTCACCGTGGTCGTCGCTCCCGTGAAGAAGTAAGGAGTCCCGTATGGGCCAGAAGGTCAATCCGAATGGGTTCCGTCTCGGGATCACGACGGAGCACAGCAGCCGGTGGTTCGCCGATTCCTCCAAGGAGGGTCAGCGCTACCGCGACTACGTGAAGGAAGACGTCGCGATCCGCAACCTCATGTCCAAGGGCATGGAGCGGGCCGGCATCTCCAAGATCGAGATCGAGCGGACCCGTGACCGGGTGCGCGTGGATCTCCACACCGCCCGCCCGGGCATCGTCATCGGGCGTCGTGGCGCGGAGGCCGAGCGCCTCCGCGGCGAGCTCGAGAAGCTCACCGGCAAGCAGATCCAGCTGAACATCCTCGAGGTCAAGAACCCCGAGGCCGATTCCCAGCTGGTCGCTCAGGGCATCGCCGAGCAGCTCGCCGCCCGCGTCTCCTTCCGCCGTGCGATGCGCAAGGGCATGCAGTCCGCGCAGCGCGCCGGTGCCAAGGGCATCCGAGTGGCCGTCTCCGGCCGCCTCGGCGGCGCCGAGATGAGCCGTAACGAGTTCTACCGCGAGGGGCGCGTGCCGCTGCACACCCTCCGCGCGAACATCGACTACGGCTTCTACGAGGCCCGCACCGCCTTCGGCCGCATCGGCGTGAAGGTGTGGATCTACAAGGGCGACGTCACCGCCAAGGAGCTCGCGGCTCAGCAGGCCGCCTCGCAGGGTCCCCGCTCCGGCGGACGCGGCCCGCGTGCGGAGCGTCCGCGCGGCCGTCGTAACGAGCGCAACGCCACCGCGCGTCGCGGGGACAACGCCGAGCAGTCCGCTGCTCCGGCCGCGGCTCCCGCCGAGCAGGCCGCCGCTCCCGCACAGCAGCCCGGAACGGAGGCCTGAGCGACATGCTGATCCCTCGCAGGACCAAGCACCGCAAGCAGTACCGACCGCACCGCACCGGCATGGCCAAGGGCGGCACCGATCTCGCATTCGGCGACTACGGCATCCAGGCGCTCGCGCCGGCCTACGTCACCAACCGCCAGATCGAGGCTGCACGTATCGCCATGACCCGCTACATGAAGCGTGGCGGCAAGGTGTTCATCAACATCTACCCCGATCGTCCGCTCACCAAGAAGCCTGCCGAGGTCCGCATGGGCTCCGGTAAGGGTTCGGTCGAGTGGTGGATCGCCAACATCAAGCCGGGACGGGTCATGTTCGAGATCGCCGGCGTCGAGGAGGAGGTGGCTCGCGAGGCACTTCGCCTGGCGCAGCACAAGCTCCCCATGAAGAGCCGCATCCTGAGCCGAGAGAGTGGTGACATCTGATGGCAGCGACCAAGCTCACCGCCGATGAACTCGACAAGCTGGACGACGCGAAGCTGGCCGAGGAGCTGGCGAAGGCGAAGGACGAGCTGTTCAAGCTTCGTTTCCAGTCCGCGACCGGTCAGCTCGAGAGCCCCGGCCGTCTGCGGTCCGTCAAGAAGGACATCGCACGGATCTACACGATCCTGCGCGAGCGCGAGCTGGGCATCCGTCAGGCGCCCGGCGCCGCCGAGTGACCGCGAAGCGAGGAACAGAGATGACTGACAACACCAAGGCCGAGACCCCGGCCGTCGAGGAGATCGAGGCTCTCGAGAAGGAGGGCGCGCACGCGTCCTCGTCCGAGCGCCCGTACCGCAAGACCGTTCGCGGCTTCGTGGTCTCCGACAAGATGGACAAGACGATCGTGATCGAGGTCGAGGAGCGTGTGAAGCACGCCCGCTACGGCAAGGTCACGACCAAGACGAGCAAGTTCAAGGCCCACGACGAGGAGAACGCCGCCGGTATCGGCGACCGTGTCCTGGTCATGGAGACCCGCCCGACCTCCGCGACCAAGCGGTGGCGTCTGGTGGAGATCCTCGAGCGCGCCAAGTGATCCAGCGGTGGTCCTCGTGACCACCGACGGTTCCTGAGAAGGGCCGGTCCTCCCGCAGGGGATGACCGGCCCTTCTCGTCGTGCTCGGTCGGGCGGCGGGGTGCCCGAGCAGCGCGGTGCCTCAGAGCACGGTGCCTCAGGACCACGGTGCGTCAGGAGCGGGGTGCCTCAGGAGCGGGGTGACTCAGCGGGTGAGATGGATCAGCAGCGCGCCGGCCAGGGCGTCCTCCGCGTGCGGGGCCGGGACCTCGCGCGAGGTGCCGTCCGCGGCGCGCAGCGTCACGGAGAACGTGCTGTCCTCGTGCCGGTGCAGGGCGAGGAAGGCCTCGCCGAGCGCGTGCCGCAGCTGGTCCTCGCGGGGGAGCCAGACGGCCTCGTCCTGCTCCACGGAGTCCAGCGCCCACTCGGTGGTGCCGTTGAAGCGGAACACGGCACGCCCGCTGCGACTGCGGCCGGTCTCGACGACCATCGAGGAGAGCATGAAAGGCTCCTCCCGCAGCTGGGCGTTGTCGATGACGAACAGATCGCCGTCTGTCGGAGTCCATGGGAGGCCGGCCGCCTGGAGGCGGCGCGCGATGTCGGTGTCGATCATGGTCCGAACCTACGCCTGTACGGCCCGTCCCACGAGTCGCTCGCGCTCAGCACGCCGCGGTGCCGAGGGTCGACATCCCCGTCGCGGAGATCTCCGACGCGGACCGTGCGCTGCTCGTCGCCGCCGTCGAGCTCCCGCCCCTGAGGGACCTCGAGCAGCCCGTCGACCCCGAGGACGAGGCGGGAGAGCAAGCACACACGGGGGAGCCCCGCCCCAAGGGGTGACAGCGCAGGCGCGGGCGCGTAGTCTTGAACGGTTGCCGGAGGACCGTGCCCGCACCTGCGTGGTGCCGGGGTCGGACTTCCGCGACAGGATCCGGGCCACCAGATCCGTCCTCGTCGGAGACCTCGCACCAGAGGCGAACGCCCCGCGTTCACCACGCCAGTGCCTGAGTCCGGCCGAGGGTTTCTTCGTGCCCGGGAGCTGTCGCCGGCAGCGTCCACGGTCCGAGAAGCGGCCTGGGGCGGCGCTGTGCAGCACGCATTGTCCAGATTCCGTTCCGCCAGGCTCGGCCCGCTCGCTCCCGCGAGCAGGAAGAGAACCGGTGAGACGATAGGAGAACGAGTGATTCAGCAGGAGTCGCGACTGAAGGTCGCCGACAACACGGGTGCCAAGGAGATTCTCTGCATCCGTGTTCTCGGTGGCTCCGGTCGCCGTTACGCCAGCATCGGCGACACCATCGTGGCGACCGTCAAGGACGCCATCCCCGGTGGCAACGTCAAGAAGGGCGACGTCGTCAAGGCGGTCGTCGTCCGCACGTCCAAGGAGGTCCGTCGGATCGACGGCTCCTACATCCGCTTCGACGAGAACGCAGCGGTCATCCTCAAGACCGACGGCGAGCCGCGCGGCACCCGCATCTTCGGCCCGGTCGGGCGCGAGCTGCGGGACAAGCGCTTCATGAAGATCGTCTCGCTGGCACCGGAGGTGGTGTGACATGGCAAAGATGAAGATCAAGAAGGGCGACCTCGTCCAGGTGATCACCGGTCGCACCAGCGATGGTGACAAGGCCGCCGCGCGCGGCCTCGAGTCCGGCGACAAGGGCAAGCAGGGCCGCGTCCTGCAGGTGTTCCCCGATACCCAGCGTGTGCTGGTCGAGGGCATCAACCGCCGTACCCACCACGTCAAGCCGAACCAGGCCGGCGGAGCGGGCGGCATCGAGCAGCGTGAGGCGTCCATCCACGTCTCCAACGTCGCTCTGGTCGACCCGGAGGACAACAAGCCGACCAAGGTCGGCTACCGCGTCGAGACCCTCGAGCTCGAGAACGGCCGCACCAAGCAGGTGCGCGTCCGCTTCGCCAAGCGCTCCGGGAAGGACATCTGAGATGAGCGAGACCGCCACCCAGGCGCCCACCCCGCGTCTGAAGAGCAAGTACAACGAGACCATCAAGACGCAGCTGACCGAGCAGTTCGGTTACGAGAACGTCATGCTGGTGCCCGGTCTGACCAAGATCGTCGTGAACATGGGCGTCGGCGACGCCGCTCGCGACTCCAAGGTCATCGACGGCGCCATCAAGGATCTCGCGGCCATCACCGGCCAGAAGCCCCAGGTCACCAAGGCTCGCAAGTCCATCGCGCAGTTCAAGCTGCGCGAGGGCATGCCGATCGGTGCCCACGTCACCCTGCGCAACGCCCGTATGTGGGAGTTCCTGGACCGTCTGCTGTCCACGGCGCTGCCCCGCATCCGTGACTTCCGCGGCCTGTCCCCGAAGCACTTCGACGGCAACGGGAACTACACCTTCGGTCTCACGGAGCAGGTCATGTTCCACGAGATCGACCAGGACAAGATCGACCGCGTCCGCGGTATGGACATCACGGTCGTGACCACCGCGAAGACCGACGACGAGGGGCGCGCGCTGCTCAAGCTGCTCGGCTTCCCCTTCAAGGAGAACTGATATGGCCAAGACAGCCCTGATCAAGAAGTCGGAGCGCAAGCCCAAGTTCGCGGTCCGCGCCTATACCCGGTGCCAGCGCTGCGGTCGCCCCCATTCGGTGTACCGCAAGTTCGGTCTCTGCCGTGTCTGCCTTCGCGAGATGGCTCACCGCGGAGAACTGCCCGGCGTGACCAAGAGCAGCTGGTAAGGACTACCGCCATAGGTCCCTCGGCGCACTCATCGCGCATGAGGGAAACCAGGTGAGGAAGAAGCAACAGACATGACCATGACCGACCCGATCGCGGACATGCTGACGCGCATCCGTAACGCCTCAGGGGCGTACCACGAGACCGCGTCCATGCCGTACTCGAAGTTGAAGGTTCGCATCGCGGACATCCTGAAGGCTGAGGGCTACATCCTCGGCTGGACCGAGGAGGAGGCCGAGGTGGGCAAGAATCTCGTCCTCGAGCTCAAGTACTCGGACAGCCGTGAGCGCGCCATCTCCGGGATCCGTCGTATCTCGAAGCCGGGCCTGCGTGTGTACGCGAAGTCCACCAACCTGCCCAAGGTCCTCGGCGGCCTGGGCGTGGCGATCCTGTCCACGTCCTCCGGCCTCCTGACCGACCGGCAGGCTGCCAAGAAGGGTGTGGGTGGGGAAGTCCTCGCCTACATCTGGTGAGCGGGAGAGGAGAACAGCTATGTCCCGCATCGGACTCCGACCGGTCGCAGTACCGGCAGCAGTGCAGAACGTCACCATCGAGGGTCGCACCGTCACGGTGACCGGCCCCAAGGGGGAGCTGAAGCACGAGGTGCCCGCTCCCCTCACCGTCGAGCGCGGTGAGGACGGCACCATCATCGTGCGTCGTCCCGACGAGGAGCGCGAGAGCAAGGCCCTGCACGGCCTGACCCGCACTCTCATCAACAACATCGTCCTCGGTGTCACCGAGGGCTTCACCAAGAAGCTGGAGATCGTGGGGACGGGTTACCGCGTCACCGCGAAGGGCACGGACCTCGAGTTCGCCCTCGGCTTCTCCCACCCCGTCGTGGTGAAGGCGCCCCAGGGCATCACCTTCGCCGTCGAGTCCCCGACCAAGTTCTCGGTCAGCGGCATCTCGAAGCAGCAGGTGGGCGAGGTCGCGGCGAACATCCGCAAGATCCGCAAGCCGGAGCCCTACAAGGGCAAGGGCGTGCGCTACGCCGACGAGATCGTGGTCCGCAAGGCCGGAAAGGCTGGTAAGTGACCATGGGTTACGCACTCAAGCACACCAAGGGCATCCGCGGCAGCAAGCTGCGTTCGCGCGGCCGTCGTCACCTGCGGGTCCGTCGTCGCGTCATCGGCACCGCCCAGCGTCCCCGCCTGGTGGTCACCCGCTCGGCGCGCCACGTCTTCGTCCAGGTCGTCGACGACTCCCTGGGCAAGACCCTCGCGTCGGCCTCGACCATGGAGGCGGACCTGCGCGGCAGCGAGAGCTCCAAGGCGGACAAGGCCCGCACCGTCGGCACCCTGGTCGCCGAGCGTGCCAAGGCCGCCGGGATCGACTCCGTCGTGTTCGACCGCGGCGGCAACAAGTACCACGGTCGCGTGGCCGCCGTCGCAGACGGTGCCCGCGAGGCAGGCCTGGCGCTGTGATCGCCGCCCGGACACAGGACGAGAAGAGGATCTGAATATGGCTGCACAGCAGCGAAGCAACGGTCCCGCGGCCTCCGGCCGGCGGGACGACAACACCACCAACAACAGCAACGATCGCGGACGCCAGGGCGGCGACCGCGGTGGTCGCCAGGGTGGTCGCGGTCGCGGTCAGGAGGCCGAGAAGTCGGCATTCCTCGAGCGCGTCGTGAGCATCAACCGCGTGTCGAAGGTCGTCAAGGGCGGCCGCCGCTTCTCCTTCACCGCCCTCGTGGTGGTGGGTGACGGCGACGGCACCGTCGGCGTCGGCTACGGCAAGGCCAAGGAGGTGCCCGCGGCGATCGCCAAGGGTGTCGAGGAGGCGAAGAAGAACTTCTTCCGCGTCCCGCGCATCCAGGGCACCGTCGTGCACCCCGTCCAGGGCGAGGATGCGGCGGGCGTCGTCCTGCTGCGCCCGGCCGCCCCGGGCACCGGTGTGATCGCCGGCGGTCCGGTCCGCGCCGTGCTCGAGTGCGCCGGAGTGCACGATGTGCTCTCCAAGTCGCTCGGCTCGACCAACCAGATCAACATCGTGCGGGCGACCGTCGATGCGCTCAAGCAGCTCGAGGAGCCGGAAGCCGTGGCCGCACGTCGTGGCCTTCCGGTCGAGGACGTCGCCCCGGCGGCGCTCCTGCGGGCACAGGCAGAGGGTCGCGCCGCGGCCCGCGCGGAGAAGGTGGGTGCCTGATGCAGATCAAAGTGACCCAGACCCGATCCGAGATCGGCGGCAACCAGAGCCAGCGAGCCACCCTGCGAGGCCTCGGCCTGAAGCGCATCGGTGACACCGTGGTGAAGGAAGACCGCCCTGAGATCCGCGGCATGATCCGCACCGTCACCCACCTGGTGACGTTCGAAGAGGTGGACTGACTCCATGAACACTGAAGACCAGAACACAGCATCGCCGTTGAAGCTTCACGACCTGCGCCCCGCGCCGGGTTCCAAGACCGCACGCACCCGCGTCGGTCGTGGTGAGGCCTCCAAGGGCAAGACCGCCGGTCGCGGTACCAAGGGCACCAAGGCCCGGTACCAGGTGCCGGCGCTGTTCGAGGGCGGGCAGGTGCCGCTGCACATGCGGCTGCCGAAGCTCCGCGGCTTCACGAACCCCTTCCGCGTCGAGTACCAGGTCGTGAACCTGGCGACCCTGCAGGAGCTGTTCCCCGAGGGCGGCACCGTCACGGTCGAGGATCTCGTCGCCAAGGGTGCGGTGCGCAAGAACCAGCCCGTCAAGGTGCTCGGTTCCGGCGAGGTGAGCGTCAAGCTCGAGATCACCGCCCAGAAGTTCTCCGCCTCGGCGGAGCAGAAGATCGCGGCGGCTGGCGGGTCCGTCACCACCGCGTGAGTTTCTTTTGACGGGGCACCGTGGCGCAGAATACTCTGCACCGCGGTGCCCTGTCGCCATATCCGGCGTCATCTCGGGGCCGGTCCGATGGCCGCGCACATCCCGCGGCACCGGGACATATCGTGCCACCCTGGTCCCGTCCCCGGACCTTCAGGAGGGAAACAGGTGAACTCGTTCGTGCGCGCGCTGCGCACTCCCGAGCTGAGGGCGAAGATCTTCTTCACGCTCGGTCTGGTCGCCGTCTATCGCCTTGGCGTCTTCATCCCCACCCCGGGATTCGACGCCACGAACGTGATGATGTGCGCGGACCAAGCGGCCTCGGCCGGGGGATCCAACGTCCTGGGCATGGTCAACATGTTCTCCGGCGGTGCCCTGCTGCAGCTGTCCATCTTCGCCCTCGGCGTGATGCCCTACATCACCGCCTCGATCATCGTGCAGCTGCTGCGCGTGGTGATCCCGCGCTTCGAGGCCCTCCACAAGGAGGGAGCCTCCGGCACCGCGAAGCTCACCCAGTACACCCGGTACCTCACCATCGGTCTGGGCGTGCTGCAGTCGACCACCATCATCACGCTGGTGCGCTCGGGCAACTTCTTCGTCGGGTGCAACCTCGAGCTGGTCCCGGACCAGTCGATCCCGGTGCTCCTGACCATGGTCATGACCATGACCGTCGGCACCGTGCTGATCATGTTCATGGGCGAGATGATCACCGAGCGTGGTGTCGGCAACGGCATGTCGCTGATGATCTTCGCCTCCATCGCCGCGGCCTTCCCCGCATCCTTCGGCCAGGTCTTCGAGATGCAGGGATGGCTCACCTTCTCCCTGGTGATCCTGCTCGCCCTGGCGATCATGGTGGGCATGGTGTTCGTCGAGCAGGCACAGCGACGGATCCCCGTCCAGTACGCCAAGCGCATGGTGGGCCGCCGCATGTACGGCGGGACCTCGACCTACATCCCGGTGAAGGTCAACCAGGCTGGCGTCATCCCCGTCATCTTCGCCGCGTCGATCCTGGCGCTGCCGCAGATGGCCACCTCCTTCGGCGACCCGACGGCCCCCTGGGTGCAGTGGGTGAACGCGCACCTGGTGATGGGCATCTCCTTCTCCTGGATCTACGCCGTCGTCTACGTGGCCCTGATCGTCTTCTTCGCGTTCTTCTACACCTCGATCACCTTCAATGCGGAGGAGATCGCGGACAACATGAAGAAGTACGGCGGCTTCGTCCCCAACGTCCGCGCCGGCCGGCCCACCGAGCGCTACCTGCGCTACGTGATCAACCGGATCCAGTCCGCCGGCGCGGTGTATCTCGCGGTGATCTGCCTGATCCCGCTGATCGCACTCGTCTATCTCGGAACCTCGCAGGACTTCCCGCTCGGCGGCGTCTCCCTGCTGATCATCATCGGCGTCGGGCTCGACACCGTGAAGCAGATCGATGCGAAGCTCCAGCAGCACCACTACGAAGGGATCCTCCGGTGACCACCCCCTCCACCGACACCTCCGCCAGCACCAGCTCCTCGCGCCGCCTGCTGATCGTGGGCCCGCCCGGAGCGGGCAAGGGCACCCAGGCCGAGCGCGTCGCCGAGGAGCTGTCCATCCCGGCGATCTCGACCGGTGACATCTTCCGGGCGAACGTCGCCGGGGAGACCGAGCTCGGAGTTCTCGCGAAGTCCTACATGGACAAGGGCGAGTACGTCCCTGACTCCGTCACCAATGACATGGTCCGCTCGCGGCTCGGCGAGGCCGACGCCCAGGACGGCTTCCTGCTGGATGGCTACCCCCGGACCCTCGACCAGGTCGAGGCGCTCGACGGCATGCTCTCCGAGCTCGGCACCGGACTCGACGCCGTGCTCCTGCTCGTGGTCGAGACCGAGGAGGTCGTGGACCGACTCGTCGAGCGCGGCAAGGAGCAGGGCCGCAGCGATGACACCGAGGAGACGATCCGTCACCGTCTCGACGTCTACGCGGAGCAGACCGCTCCGCTGATCGACGTCTACGAGAAGCGCGGCCTGGTGCGCCGGGTCGACGGCATGGCCTCGATCGACGAGGTCACGGTCGCACTGCGCGAGGCCCTCGCCGGCCGATGAGCATCCTGCCCGAGCGCGTGGAGCTGAAGACTCCCGAGCAGATCCTGGTGATGCGGCGCAGCGGGAAGCTGCTGCACCGCGTCCACGACATGCTCGCGCAGAGCATCCGCCCCGGAGTCACCACGGACCAGCTGGACACGCTCGCGCACGACATGATCCGGGACGAGGGCGCCACGCCCAACTTCCTGGGCTACCAGGGGTATCCCGCCACCCTGTGCATCAGCGTCAACGACGTCGTGGTCCACGGGATCCCCGGCGACCGCCCCCTGGTCGAGGGGGACATCGTCTCCATCGACGGCGGCCTGATCATCGATGGCTGGCACTCGGACGCCGCCCGCACCCATGTGGTCGGCGAGCCCCGCTCCGTCGCCGATGCCGAGCTGGTCCGCATCACCGAGGGTGCGCTGTGGGCCGGCATCGCCGCACTCGCCTCCGCCGAGCGGGTGGGGGAGATCGGGGCCGCGATCGAGGACTACGTCGCCGAGGAGGCGGGGGAGTCCCTCTCGCACCTCGAGGGCTTCGGCGGGCACGGCATCGGCTCCGCGATGCACCAGGCGCCCGACGTCATGAACTACCGCACCCGGGCCCGTGGACCCAAGCTGCGGCCCGGGATGTGCCTGGCGATCGAGCCGATGCTGATCCATGGGCCGGGCAACTGGGAGCTCGAGGACGATGACTGGACGGTGCGCGCCACCGCGGGCGGCCGTGCCGCCCATGCCGAGCACTCGGTCGCCGTGACCGAGCACGGCCTGCTGGTCCTCACCGCCGGCGACGGCGGGGCCGCCGAGCTCGCGCTGCGGGGGATCACCGCCGCCCCGGATCCCCTGGCCGACATCGACGGCTGACTCGCGGTCACGGCGCCGTGACCGCGACATGACGTGACTGTGACATGACGTGACTGTGACGTGAGCGGCGTCATCGTCCCCAGCTCTCGCCGGATCCGGGTCGCGCGTGTAGGCTGGTCCATCGGGTGTGCTCCGTGCGCATCGTCCCCTCGCAGGTCGTGCAGTCCCGTCGCGCCGACAGGTCGACCGGCTCCGCCGAGTCGTCCAGCGAGGCCGACGAGACGTCGAGGCATCACCCGAGTCGACCACCGCACCGTCACCTGACGGTCGGTGAGCACGACCTGAGCAATCAGGAATGCGGAACTCGGCCCCGGGCAGCCGGAGGCGAGAGATTGGGGAGGCATGGCGAAGAAGGACGGCGTGATCGAGGTCGAAGGCGTGGTCACGGAGGCGCTCGCGAACGCGCGGTTCCGGGTGACGCTCGACAACGGGCACATGGTGCTCGCGCACATCTCCGGGAAGATGCGCCAGCACTACATCCGCATCCTTCCCGAGGACCGCGTGGTCGTCGAGCTGAGCCCCTACGACCTCGACCGGGGCCGCATCGTGTACCGCTACAAGTGATCGTCCCGGGAGAAGGAAAGCAATGAAGGTCAAGCCGAGCGTCAAGCCGATCTGTGACAACTGCAAGGTGATCCGTCGCCACTCGCGCGTCATGGTCATCTGCTCGAACCCCCGTCACAAGCAGCGCCAGGGCTGATCCACGGGGCCCTGTGCCCCGCAGCCACGCGTTGCCGTGACCGCCGCATCATGCGGCACCGCCCCTCTGGGGCACCGCCCGCCCCGCGGGCACCACACAAGAGAAGAGACGACTCCACCGGCATCAGCCGGTCACCCGCAGTCCGGAGGCTGCGGCGTCCCGGGAACAGACCCGTGGACGAGGGATCGTCTCAGGCCTCCGAGACAGTAGGAGAATCTGCACATGGCACGTCTGGTGGGAGTGGACCTTCCGCGCGAGAAGCGCCTCGAAGTCGCCCTGACGTACATCTTCGGCATGGGCCGCACGCGCGCCCTGGAGACCCTGGCCGCGACCGGCGTCTCGGGCGATCTGCGCGTCCGCGAGGTCAGCGACGAGGACCTGGTCAAGATGCGCGATCACATCGAAGAGAACTACATGATCGAGGGTGACCTGCGCCGCGAGGTCGCCGCGGACATCCGTCGCAAGGTCGAGATCGGCAGCTACCAGGGCCTGCGCCACCGTCGCGGTCTGCCCGTGCACGGTCAGCGCACCAAGACCAACGCGCGCACCCGCAAGGGTCCGAAGCGCACGGTCGCCGGCAAGAAGAAGGCTCGCTGATCAGCGCACACCGCTGATCGGCCGCCAGGCTCCGTCCCCGAGGGAGCCCGCAGTCACTTCGCGCCGCTGAGGGATCCGGCGCACCCCACATCCACCAGAGGAGTTCTGCCGAATGGCAACCAAGACCCGTCAGGCCGCCGCGCGCAAGCCGCGCCGCAAGGACAAGAAGAACATCGTCAACGGCCAGGCCCACATCAAGAGCACGTTCAACAACACGATCGTGTCCATCACGGATCCGACCGGTGCCGTCATCTCCTGGGCCTCCGCCGGCCAGGTCGGCTTCAAGGGCTCGCGCAAGTCGACCCCCTACGCCGCGCAGATGGCCGCCGAGGCCGCTGCCCGCCAGGCGCAGGAGCACGGCATGAAGAAGGTCGACGTCTTCGTCAAGGGCCCGGGCTCCGGCCGCGAGACCGCGATCCGCTCGCTCACCGCGACCGGCCTCGAGGTCGGCTCGATCCAGGACGTCACCCCGCAGCCGCACAACGGCACCCGCCCGGCCAAGCGCCGCCGCGTCTGACCTCATCGGTCGGGGCGGAGCCCCTGTGCTCCGCCCCGACCGAGGCGTGCCGTGCGGCAGTCCCGCGCCCGGCACCCTGGACACCACCCACCTTCTAGGCCCACCGCCCCCTTCTGAGCGTCATATGGCGGACGCTCGCGGAAAGGATCCACAGTGCTCATTGCACAGCGCCCCACGCTGACCGAAGAGGTCGTGTCGGAGAACCGCTCCCGGTTCGTCATCGAGCCGCTCGAGCCGGGCTTCGGCTACACCCTCGGCAACTCCCTGCGTCGCACGCTGCTGTCCTCCATCCCCGGTGCCGCGGTCACGTCGATCCGCATCGACGGGGTGCTGCACGAGTTCAGCACCGTCCCCGGCGTCAAGGAGGACATCACCGAGGTCATCCTCAACGTCAAGAACCTCGTCGTCTCCTCGGAGAACGACGAGCCCGTCGTGATGTACCTGCGTCGTGAGGAAGCCGGTCGCGTCACCGCCGCCGACATCACCCCGCCGGCCGGCGTGGAGATCCACAACCCCGACCTGCACATCGCGACCCTGAACGAGAAGGGCCGTCTGGAGATCGAGCTGATCGTCGAGCGCGGTCGCGGCTACGTCTCCGCCGCGCAGAACAAGGGCGTCGACGGAGAGATCGGCCGGGTCCCGGTCGACTCGATCTACTCGCCCGTGCTCAAGGTGACCTACAAGGTCGAGGCGACCCGTGTCGAGCAGCGCACCGACTTCGACAAGCTGATCGTCGACGTCGAGTCCAAGCCCGCCATCAGCCCCCGTGACGCGGTGGCCTCGGCAGGCAAGACGCTCGTCGAGCTGTTCGGGCTGGCCCATGAGCTGAACCAGGAGGCGGAGGGCATCGAGATCGGCCCCTCGCCCACGGATCAGGCGCTGGCCGCCGATCTGGCGCTGCCGATCAACGACCTCAACCTCACGGTCCGGTCGTACAACTGCCTGATGCGCGAGGGTGTCCACACCGTCGGCGAGCTGACCGCCCGTTCCGAGGCCGATCTGCTCGACATCCGCAACTTCGGCCAGAAGTCCATCGACGAGGTCAAGGCGAAGCTCGCCGACCTCGGGCTGTCGCTGAAGGATTCCCCGGCCGGATTCGATCCGTCGGCCCTGGACTCCTACTCCGACGACTTCGGCGACCAGTACTGACCTTTATTTTCTTCAAGGAGAACGACCATGCCTGCACCCACCAAGGGCGCGCGGCTCGGCGGATCCCCCGCGCATGAGCGGATGATCCTCGCCAGCCTCGCCACCGAGCTCTTCCGTCACAAGGCCATCACCACCACGGAGACGAAGGCCAAGCGCCTGCGCCCCCACGCCGAGCGCCTCATCACGCAGGCGAAGAAGGGTGATCTCGCCTCTCGTCGCCGGGTCATGCAGACCGTGCGTGACAAGGGCGTCGTCTACACGCTGTTCGAGGAGATCGCCCCGACCTTCTCGGAGCGTCCCGGCGGCTACACCCGCATCACCAAGGTGGCACCCCGTCGCGGCGACAACGCCCCGATGGCCGTCATCGAGCTGGTCACCGAGGAGTACTCCCCGAAGCAGGCCGTGGTGAAGGAGGCCGAGGGCGCCGCCAAGAACGCGTCCACGGCCGATGACGCCGCCGCTGCCGAGGAGAGCACCGCGCCCTACGGCGAGGACTCCTACAAGGGCGAGACCCCGCCCGAGGGCTTCGACATCAAGGGCAACGAGGACTCGATGAAGTTCCACACCCCGGAGTCGCCCTGGTACGACCGCACCGTCGCCGAGGTCTGGTTCCGCACCGCCGAGGCTGCGGAGGCTGCCGGCTTCGTCAACGCGAAGCCTGCCGCCGATGAGGCCGACGAGGCCTGATCCGCACTGTGCCGTGAGCATGCTCGCGGCGGAGGTCCGGGCGCGCACGCGCTCTGACCTCAACATTCACGACACCGCCGAGGGCGGGTCCCGGGAAGTCCGCTTCCGGGGGCCCGCCCTCGGCGATGTCATCGACGCCTCTGATCCGTGACCATGCTGAAACGTTCTGCAGGAGGGGCGGTGGGTAAGGTGGGCGCGGGGAGAGCGCGCTCACGGCCGTACGAACCATCGGTCCGGCGCCGTCCCCGGTCGATGCACCCCCCACTGTTCGGAGCTCTCCCATGTCGCAGCGGCACCTTCCCCCGGCCCGCCCCGGTCGTGACGCCGAGTCGTCCTCGCTCTCCCGGCGCGCGCTGTTCGCCACCACCGCACTCGGCGTCCCCTTGGCCGTCACCGCGGTGGCCACGGCACCCGCGATCGCCGACCCGTCGGTCACCGATGGGGATACGCGCATCGTCGACCTCCCCCTGGCGGAGGCACCGGATCGTGACGTCGACGGCGTCGGCACGGTGCGCGTGCTCACGGGCCCCGCGACGATGGTCGGGGCGACCTGGACAGGCGAAGCGCCCCAGCAGCTGCGGGCACGCGGCCTCTCCCAGAGCGACGGCACCTGGGGCCAGTGGTACGACCTCGATGTCGAGGAGGAGCTCGTCGCCGCCGAGGCGGGAGGCACCGATGCGCAGTCCGGAGCCGAGGAGGCCGGTGCGGGACGCCCCTCCGCCGAGCCGGTCTGGCTGGGTGCCGTGGACGAGATCGAGGTCCTCGCCGTGAGCGATGGGACGGACGTCTCCGAGCATCTCACCGCGCATGTGCTGACCACGTCCCCGACCGATGCGGACACGAGCACCGACACGGGCGTGCAGCGCTTCAGCACCAGTGCGAGCAGCACCCTCGCCCTCGGTCCCGGTGCTCCCTCCGTCATCTCCCGTGCCTCCTGGGGTGCGAACGAGTCCTGGACCGGCAGCACCCGGGGAGCGGACGAGCTCAAGTCCGTCGTGCTCCACCACACCGCCGGGAGCAACGGCTACAGCCGGGCCAGCTCACCGCAGCTGGTGCGCGGGATCCTCGCGTACCACACGCAGACCCTCGGCTGGGCGGACATCGGCTACAACGTGCTGGTGGACCGCTTCGGACAGGTCTTCGAAGGTCGTAAGGGCGGGCTGCACCGCCACATCATCGGTGCCCATGCGCTCGGCTTCAACACGGGCAGCTTCGGCATCTCCGTGATGGGAGACCACCAGAGCACGGCGGCCAGCACCGCAGCACAGACCGCGGTGATGGAGGTCGCGGCGTGGAAGCTGCTGTCGGCCTTCCGCACGAATGCGGACGAGACCGACTCCTGGACGGTGGGCACCGACGGCACCCGCTGGTCGCGCGGCACCGTGACCCGTCAGCGACGGTTCTTCGGACATCGCGATGTGAACTACACCAGCTGCCCCGGCAACTCCCTCTACTCCCGGATGGCGGATCTCCGCTGGGGGATCAACACCCGCATCGATGGCGGGTGGCGCAACCACTACGAGGCCTTCCGCGCGGGCGGGGGCACGGACCGGCTCGGCACCGTCACCCACGCCGCGCGCACCGAGGGCTCCCACACCGTCACCCGGCTCACCGACGGCATCGTCGTCTCCGGCAGCGGGCTGGATGCCCGGGGGCGGGCGACGACCGCCTCGTTCCTGGCGAACTGGTCCAGCGCATGGGGCCGCCCCAGGGCCCACTTCCGCCAGGACGGCGACCGATATGTGCAGGCCTTCGACAAGGGCGTCGCGGTCCGGGAGGACGGCCGGAACCGCTTCGTCACCCCGTCGTTCCGTGACGTCCCGCCGACGAACGCGTTCTTCCTGGAGATCGGTGCGCTCGCCGAGCGCGGGATCACCACGGGCTGGCCCGACAACACCTTCCGTCCGTTCCGGAACTGCCGGCGCGACGAGATGATCGCGTTCCTCTACCGTGCCATGGGGGAGCCGGCCTACACCGCGCCGGGCACCTCGCCCTTCCGCGACGTGGCCACGAGCGCGTCGTTCTACGCCGAGATCGCCTGGGCCGAGGAGGAGGGGTACACCGACGGCTGGCCGGACGGCACCTTCCGTCCGGGGAACACCACCCGCCGTGATCAGGTGGCCGCCTTCTTCTACCGCGCCGCCGGGTCCCCGTCGGTCCCGGGCGGGTCCACCGGGTTCTCGGACGTGCCCACGAGCCATGTCTTCGCGGAGCCGATCCGCTGGATGTCCCGGACGGGGATCTCCCGTGGCTGGGCGGACGGCACCTTCCGCCCGACCGCCCCGGTGACCAGGGAGCAGATCGCTGCGTTCTTCATGCGCTGGCTCGACGTGACCGGGAGGCTCTGAGCTCACCGTGCCAGATCGTCGACGCCGCCGGGGGCGCTCCCGCGAACGCATCCACCTGGTCTCCTGGGCAGGGTTCCCCAACTACGGGGACGAGCTGATCACCGCTCGCTGGCTGCGGTTCCTCGCCCGCCGCAGACCCCATGCCGAGGTCTGGCTCGACACCCGCTTCCCGGGGATGACCTCGGCGCTGTTCGGCGGCATGCATCCGGGCCTGGTGGCGACCGATGCCGTCTTCCGCACCCTGGATGCGGCGCTCCATCACGAGAGCAGGCCCGTCGGCGATCTGGTGCGGGAGCTCGGGTCCCCGCACTTCGACCTGCTGCTGGAGGAGCTCCACCAGGCAGACACCCTGCACGTGCTGGGCGGCGGGTGGCAGAACGCCCGCTGGGCGGAGAACTCGTGGGTGCTGGATGCCCTGCGAGCCGTCGCAGAGGTCTCCGGGGCGCGGCTGCTGGCCACCGGCCAAGGACTGATGCCGGCGGGCCCGGCGTCCTTCGAGGGCTTCGGGCACGTCTCGGTGCGGGATGCGCCGAGCGCGGAGCTGCTCGGGATCCCGCGCGGCTATGACGATGCCTATCTCACCGGCAGCATCCCCCCGAGGCGACCTCGTCCGCGCCCCGGAGAGGTGGAGGAGGTGGTGCTGTGCATCCAGGACGACCTCCAGGACGAGGGCGCCTTCGATCGCAACATCGCCTACGCCCGGGAGGCCGTGCGCACCCTGGGCATCCCGCGGGAGCGGGTGCGGTATGTGGAGGCGATCCCCGGGACCGATCATCCGGGCTACGCGGCCCTCGCCGACCTGGTGGCGGAGGACGGCTTCGTCCCCTTCGCCGGCATGTGGCGCCACGGCTTGGAGATGGGCCCTCACCAGCTGTGGATCAGCACGCGCTTCCACCATCACCTGGTCGCCTCGTTGCACGGCGCCCGGGGTGTGGCGCTGGTGGGGGACACCGGGTACTACGACATCAAGCACCGCTCGATCGCCGAGCTCGGGTCACGATGGACGGTCACCGCCGCCGAGGAGCGCACCCTCGGGACGCTGCGGTCCCAGCGGGCCCCTGGCCGTTTCCGTCGGCCCGTCGCGGCGAAGCTGGCCGAGGCGCGCGCCCTGTATCCCGGCAAGGGCTGAGGGGCTGCGGCCGGGGCGAGAACCCGCCCCGGCCCGCACATCAGCCGAAGTAGCGCGGCAGGGTGCCTTCGCGCAGCTCCCGCAGCTCGCCCACGGTGAAGGAGCCCACGCCCTCGACATCCAGGGCATGGCCGCCGGTGGTGCCCAGGCGCAGCACGGGGACGCCGTGCTCGGCGGCCAGTGCCGTCAGCCGCTCCTCCTGCGCCGCCGGGACGGAGACCAGCGCACGCGCCTGGGATTCGGAGAACAGGGCGGTGAACAGGTCCCCGCCGTCCCGCTCGAGCACTCTCGCGAGATCCACCTGTGCGCCGATCCCGAAGCGGGTGACCGACTCGACCAGTGCCTGGGCGAGGCCGCCCTCGGAGAGGTCGTGGGCCGCCGAGCCCAGGCCCTGCTCGGCCGAGGCGATCAGCACCCGCGCCAGCGAGCGCTCGGCCTCGAGGTCGACCTGCGGCGGCAGACCGCCCAGGTGCTGATGGGCGACGTCGGCCCAGGCGGAGCCCGAGAGCTCTTCACGGGTGGTGCCCAGCAGCAGCACCGAGTCGCCCTCGGCCTGCCAGCCCGAGGGCACCCGGCGAGCGACGTCCTCGAACACGCCGAGCACGCCGACCACCGGGGTGGGGTGGATCGCGGAGTCGATCAGACCGGGCTCGCCGGTGGAGTTGTACAGGGAGACGTTGCCTCCGGTGACGGGGACCTCGAGGGCCTCACAGGCCTCGGCGAGCCCGCCGATCGCTTCGACCAGCTGCCACATGGGTCCCGGATCCTCGGGCGAGCCGAAGTTCAGGCAGTCCGTGATCGCCAGCGGCACCGCACCGGAGGTGGCGACGTTGCGGTAGGCCTCGGCCAGCGCCAGCTGGGCGCCGGTGCGCGGATCGAGCTTGGTGTACCGGCCGTTCGCGTCGGTCGCCAGGGCGACGCCGCGTCCGGTGGTCTCGTCGATCCGGAGCACGCCGGCGTCGTCGGGCATCGCCAGCGCCGTGTTCCCGCCCACGTAGCGGTCGTACTGGTCGGTGATCCAGCCCGTGGAGGCCAGGTTCGGGGAGGCGATCAGGGTGCGGAGCGTCGCGGCGAGCTCCTCGGCGGTCCCGGGCCGGGGGAGTGCCTCGGCGGCGTCCGCCTGCAGGGCGTCCTGCCAGTCGGGGCGTGCGTAGGGGCGGTCGTAGACCGGGCTGTCGATCGCGACCGTCGCCGGATCAACGTCCACGATGCGGTGGCCGTGATGGTCGATGGTGAGGCGGCCGTCGCCGGTGACCTCGCCGATCACCGCGGCCTCGACGTCCCACTTCGCGGCGATCGCCTGGAACTCCGTGAGCTTCTCAGGGCTCACGATGGCCATCATGCGCTCCTGGGACTCGCTCATCAGGATCTCGCCGGCGTTCAGGCTCGGGTCGCGCAGCAGCACCTCCTCGAGGTGGATGTGCATGCCGGAGCCGCCGTTGGCGGCCAGCTCGCTGGTGGCGCAGGAGATGCCGGCCGCACCGAGGTCCTGGATGCCGGCGACGGTGCCGGCGGCGTACAGCTCGAGGCAGCACTCGATGAGCACCTTCTCCATGAAGGGGTCGCCCACCTGGACGCTCGGGCGCTTGACGGGGCCGTCCTCCTCGAAGGTCTCCGAGGCGAGGATCGAGGCGCCGCCGATGCCGTCGCCGCCGGTGCGCGCACCGAACAGCACCACCTTGTTGCCGGCGCCGGTGGCCGCGCCGAGGCGGATGTCCTCATGACGCATCACGCCCATGGCGAGGGCATTGACCAGGGGGTTGGTCTGGTACGCGGAGTCGAAGACGGTCTCGCCGCCGATGTTCGGCAGGCCGAGGGAGTTGCCATACCCGCCCACACCGGAGACCACCCCGTGGACCACGCGCGCGGTGTCGGGATGGTCGATCGCGCCGAAGCGCAGCTGATCCATCACGGCCACGGGGCGGGCGCCCATGGAGATGATGTCCCGCACGATGCCGCCGACGCCGGTGGCCGCACCCTGATAGGGCTCCACGTAGGAGGGGTGGTTGTGGGACTCGACCTTGAAGGTCACCGCCCAGCCGTCGCCGATGTCGACCACGCCGGCGTCCTCGCCCATGCCCACCAGCAGCTTCTCGCGCATCCTCTCGGTGGTGTGCGTGCCGAAGGTGCGCAGGTGCTTCTTGGAGGACTTGTAGGAGCAGTGCTCCGACCACATCACCGAGTACATGGCCAGCTCCGCGGTGGTGGGGCGGCGGCCCAGGAGCTCGCGGATGTTCTCGTACTCGTCCTCCTTGAGCCCGAGCTCGGCGAAGGGCTGCGCCTGGTCCGGGGTGGAGACGGCGTGCTCGACCGTGTCGACGTCCCCGGCCGGGGAGGTCCGGCGGTCCGGGGTGGAGAGGGCGTTCTCAGCGGTCATCGCGGGTTCGGGTCCGTTCGTCACGAGGGCTGGGGGAGCGGCGGGGCCGATGGGCCCGGCGCGGTCCTCCCAGTCTACGAGCGCGACGGACGGCAGGGCGCGCCGGTGCGTCTGTTGAGACCGACGCGGCTCCGCGCCGGCGGACCGCGTCGGACTCCGGTTCAGCGCTTCCCGGCGCTCCTCGCCGCCGTGCGGCGGGCCTTCTTCTCACGGTCGCGCAGCACCTTCTCGCTGACCGGGGCGTCGTTGCTGGCCCGCTGTGCACGGAAGTAGGCGGCCGCCTCGTCCTGCCGCTCCTGCTCACCGCCCAGGGCGATCGGAGCCCGTACGTGGCCGGGGCGCACGTCGAAGGCCGCGACCAGGTCGAGCACGTGCGGGCGCAGCCGCCACAGCAGCCGGCGCAGGTCGTTCTCGATCTGTCGGCCGCGCTGGGTGGAGATCATGCCGCTGAGCAGGAACCAGGCCAGGTCGTCGTTGATCGCGGTGAGCCCGAAGAGGTCGCGCACGTCGGTGAGCACGGCGCGAGAGCCCTCGTCGGTCAGCGCCTCGATGCCGGCCGTGAAGGCTCGCCAGCGGACCAGGTCGGCATGGGCGCGAGCCGCCTCCAGCATCTCCACCTGGTGCTTGTTGACCTCGGCGGCGGCGTCGGCCGGACTCATCCTCGCGGCGCCGCGCAGGGCGAGCGCGACCTCCTCGACCTTGATCCGCGCACGGTCGGCGAGCATCTCCTCCTGGAACTCCGACTGGCGCATCGAGTCGAAGGCGCGCCGGGAGTTGCCGAGGTCGCTCACGCTCTGGCCGAGGCGCGCCCACGGGGTGTGCCGCTTGGCGAGCACCTCGGCCCGCTGGGCGATGAAGCGGCCGATCCCGGCGCGATCCACGTTCTTGAGCTCGGAGGTGTAGTCCGAGAGCAGGCGCTTGGCGACCAGCTGCAGCAGGACGGTGTTGTCGCCCTCGAAGGTCGTGTACACGTCGAGGTCCTGGTGCAGGCCCACCAGCTGGTTCTCCGCCATGAACCCGGAGCCGCCACAGGCCTCGCGGCACTCCTGGATCGTGTCCATCGCCAACCGGGTGGAGGTGGGCTTGAGGGTCGCGGCGAGGGTCTCGAGATCCTCGCGGGACTCGGGATCCTCCTCCCGCCCGGAGAAGACGTCGTCGAAGGCCAGCAGCAGCTGCTCGTGCGCGAAGGCGCCGGCATAGGTCGCGGCGAGCTTGGGCAGCAGGCGGTGCAGATGCGCCTGGTAGTCCATCAGCACCGTCTCCTGGGTGGGATCGGCGGCGCTGAACTGCCGGCGCTGGGTGGCGTAGGTGATCGCGATGTGCAGGGCGAGCTGGCTGGCGCGGATCGCGGAGCCGTCCAGCGAGACGCGGCCCTGCACGAGCGTGCCGAGCATGGTGAAGAAGCGCCGTCCGGGGGACTCGATGGGGGAGGTGTAGGTGCCGTCGGGGGCGACGTCGCCGTAGCGGTTCAGCAGGTTGGTGCGGGGGATGCGCACGTGATCGAAGGCGAGGCGGCCGTTGTCGATGCCGTTGAGCCCACCCTTCTCGCCGTCGTCCTCGCTCGCCACGCCCGGCAGCAGCTGGCCCTCGTCGTCGCGCACGGGCACGTAGAAGCAGTGCACTCCGTGGTCCACGCCGTTCGTGATCAGGCGGGCGAAGAGGGTCGCGGCCTTCGCGTGGATCGCGGCGTTGCCGAGGAAGTCCTTCCAGGCGGCGCGGAAGGGGGTGTGGATGACCCACTCCTGCGTGGCCGCGTCATAGGTGGCGGTGGTCGCGAGCGACTGCACATCGGAGCCGTGACCGATCTCGGTCATGGCGAAGGCACCGGGGGTGGTCAGGTCCATCGCATCGGGCACCCAGGCGCGCTGCTGCTCCTCGTTGCCCAGCTGGATGATCGCGGAGGTGTACAGACCCCACTGCACCCCGGCCTTGATCTGCAGGGAGGGGTCGGCGACGACCAGCTCCTCGAAGCTGGCGACATTGCCGCCGTTGTCATTGGGGCCGCCGAGGTGCTCGGGGAGCATCAGGCGGGAGACGTCCTCCGCGGCGAGCTGCTGGAGCTGTGCGAAGACCCGCTCGCGGTGCTCGGCGACGGTGGCGTCGAGCGGGCGGTGCAGCTCCGGGCGGGCAGCGCGCTCTCGGGCGGCGCGACGGGCGCCGGCCCACTTCCCCAGCAGCGCTTCGGAGACCTGTGCGACGTCGAGACGGGGGTCGCCGCCCGGGGGGATCGGGATCGGACCGGTGGGATTCGCGGTGGTGGGCACGTCGGTGGCGTCCGAGGTGTCCGTGGCGGCGGTCGAGGTGTGGGCGGTGCGGGATTCGGTGGTCATGCGTGCAGTCCCTTCATGAGCCAGGTGACCAGATGGGTCACGAGCTGATCGGAGGTGAGTGAGGTGGTGGGCATTGCTGACGAGGCGGAGTCGCCGGTGTCGGCTGTGGGACCGGTGCCGGCTGTGCCGTCGGCGCCCTCATGGCCGGTCATCCAGACGTCGACGGCGCGCTCGACGAAGCCGACGGAGCCGTGGGCCCAGACCTGCGGCGCCGGGATCTCGGCGGGCAGGAAGGTGGTGACCAGCCGGGAGACCGAGGAGAGGAAGTGGTTCAGCCCGTCGCTGGGACGGGTGACGAAGCGATACACCCCGGGGGAGCGTTGGGCGGTCTCGACGTAGGCGCGGATCATCGCGTGGATCCGTTCGTCGGGCTCGGGCTCGCGGCCCACGCGGGACTCGAGGGCGCGCATCTCCTCCAGCAGCTTGCCGTGCATGGTGGACAGGATGCTGCGCCCCAGGGCGCGCTGCAGCTGCGCCTTGTCCTCGAAGTAGCGGTAGACGATGGACTTGGAGGTGCCGGAGGCCGCGGCGATGTCCTCCATGGTCACGTCGGGGCCTCGCTCGTGGATGAGGTGCCGGGCCACGTCGAGCAGCTCGGCACGTCTCTCTTCCCGGTGGCGGGCCCAGCGGGCTGATCGGCCGTCCACGGGGGCTTGCGTCGTCGCGTTCACAGAACCTAGGGTATCAAGTACCGTCGGTCCTATGTAAAGTGTTCCGGAGAAGTCGCGCCGGAGCGCTCCGGCCCGCGATCGTCCGCAGCGACCAGTGACCACGAAGAGGTGCACCCAGTGACCCAGAACGACTTCCCGCGCGACGCCCTGATCCTCGGCGGCAACCGGATCCCCTTCGCCCGCTCCGGCGGCCCCTACGCCGGCATCTCCAACCAGGACATGCTCACCGCCGCGCTCGACGGCCTCGTGGCCCGCTACGGGCTGCAGGGGGAGAAGCTCGGCGAGATCGCCGGTGGTGCCGTGCTGAAGCTCGCCGGGGACCTCAACCTCACCCGCGAGAGCGCGCTCGGCACCCCGCTGGACCCGTGCACGCCCACGATCGACATGTCCAAGGCCTGCGCCACCAGCCTCGAGACCGTGGTCCACGTGTCCAACCGGATCCAGCTGGGCCAGATCGACTCCGGCATCGCCTGCGGCGTGGACTCCGCCTCGGACTCCCCGATCGAGGTCACCCCGCGACTGCGTCGGATCCTCCACCGCGCCTTCGCCGCGAAGACCGCGATGCAGCGGGTCAAGGCGCTCTCGGCGATCCGTCCCGCGGATCTCGCGCCGGTCCCGCCCCGCAACGGGGAGCCCCGCACCGGGCTGTCGATGGGCGAGCACCAGGCCCAGACCACCGCCCAGTGGGGGATCACCCGCGAGGCCCAGGACGAGCTGGCGCTGGCCTCCCACCAGAAGCTCGCCGCAGCGTTCGATGCCGGCTTCTTCGACGACCTGGTCACCGGCTACCGCGGACTCTCCCGCGACCAGAACCTGCGCCCCGACTCCACGCTCGAGAAGCTCGGCTCTCTGAAGCCCGTGTTCGGCGTGAAGTCCCCGCAGGTCACCGAGCCGAGCATGACCGCCGGCAACTCCACCCCGCTCTCCGACGGCGCCTCCTCGGTGCTGATGGGCAGCGAGGAGTGGGCGGCCGAGCACGGGCTCACCCCGTTGGCGCGCGTGGTCGACACCCGCAGTGCGGCCGTCGACTTCGTGCACGGCGAGGAGGGCCTGCTGATGGCCCCGGCCTATGCGGTGCCCGAGCTGCTGGACGCCAACGGCCTGGCCCTGCAGGACCTCGACTTCTACGAGATCCACGAGGCCTTCGCCTCCACGGTGCTGACCACCCTGAAGGCCTGGGAGTCCGACGAGTTCTGCCGGGAGCGGCTGGGCCGCGGCGGGGCGCTGGGCAGCATCGACCGCTCCAAGCTCAACGTCGCCGGCTCCTCCCTCGCCGCCGGCCACCCCTTCGCCGCCACCGGCGGCCGGCTGGTCGCCACCCTCGCCAAGCTCCTGCACGAGCGGGCGAAGGAGACCGGGATCGTCCAGCGCGGTCTGATCTCTGTCTGCGCCGCCGCCGGGCAGGGCACCGTGGTGCTGCTCGAGTCCGTCACCGACTGAGCCCGTACGGGCCCGTCCGCGCCGTCCTCGACCGCACTTCGCACTCCTGACCCGGAGGTTCCCATGACTGATACCTACACCCGCTTCATCCGCTCCGCTCCCGGCGGGGCCCTGGCCAAGCAGCTGGGACTGCCCCGACCCTCGAAGCTCCTGCGCCGCGCGGACCGTCCCGCACCGGTGCTCGGGCCGGTCGTGGTGCTCGGCGACTCCGCCGGCGCCGACCGGATCGCCCACCTGCTCCTGGAGGAGGGGGCCGACGTGCGTCGCCGCTTCGAGGAGCTGCGGCGCGTCGGCTCGGTGGTCGTCGTGCTCGACGAGATCACCGCTCCCGCGGACCTCAGCCCGCTCGTGATGCCGCTGGCCGGGGCGATGCGCACGCTCGCGCCCGGCGCGCGGGTGGTGACGATCTCCCGCCCGGCGGGGGAGGCGGACCCGGCCCGTGCCGCCGCCCGGGGCGGGGTCGAGGGATTCCTGCGCTCCCTCGCCCACGAGATGCGCGGCGGAGCGACCGCCAACGGGATCCTGATCGAGGACGGCGTCGCCCTCGACGCCCCGGCCGCGCTCGGAGCGCTGCGCTTCTTCCTCTCCGCCCGCAGCGCCTTCATCACCGGGCAGTTCCTCACCGCCTCCTCGACGGCCGGCAGCGAGACCGAGAACCCCTCGCTGCCGCTCGCGGGACGCACCGCCCTGGTCACCGGGGCGGCCCGCGGGATCGGCGCAGCGATCGCCCGCACCCTCGCGGCCGACGGCGCGAAGCTCGTGGTGCTGGACGTCCCCGGCGCCGGCACCGAGCTGTCCCGCCTCGCCAACGAGCTGCGCGCGGTCCCGATCCAGCTCGACGTCACCTCGCAGGGGGCGGGGGAGCGTCTGGTCGCCTTCCTCCGCGAGCGGGGCCTGACCCTGGACGCGGTGGTGCTCAACGCCGGCATCACCCGGGACAAGCTGCTGGCCAACATGACCCCGGACCGCTGGGATCCGGTGCTGGCGGTGAACATCACCAGCCAGATCACGCTCACCGAGGCGCTGATCGAGGCCGGTGACGTGTTCGGCGCCCAGCCGCGCGTTGTGTCGCTGGCCTCCACCAGCGGCATCGCCGGCAACCGCGGGCAGACCAACTACGCCGCCTCCAAGGCAGGGGTCATCGCCTTCGTCGACGCGCTCGCCGCGCGGCTCGAGGCGCTCGGCGGCACGGCCAATGCGGTCGCCCCCGGGTTCATCGAGACCGAGATGACCGCCAAGATGCCGGCCCTGACCCGCGAGGTCGCCCGTCGGGTGAACTCCCTCCAGCAGGGCGGACTGCCGGTCGACGTCGCCGAGGCGATCGCCTTCCTGTGCTCCGCCGAGGCGGGCGGCATCCGCGGGGAGACCCTGCGCGTGTGCGGCCAGAACATGGTGGGCAAGTGAGCGCCCGGCGCGCGCCCGGCCAGGTCGCAGAGGAGATCCGAGACCTCGCCGATGTCCCGTCGTTCCCCGCGATCTACGCCGCGGCACTCGACCCGCGATCCGGTCGGGGAGCGAGCAGGAGCGGTGGCCCGCAGCTGCCCACGATCGCCTACCGCGTGCGGAAGGTGCGGATCGACGCCGAGCGGGCCCGCGACTTCGACCACCTGATGGGAGGTCCGGCCACGGATCTCGTCCACCCGGGGGTGCTCCACGTGCTCGCCTTCCCGCTCTCCCTCGCGCTCATGGCGCGTCGGGACTTCCCCTTCGCGCTGCTGGGGCTCGTGCACCTGCGCAACCAGGTGCTCCAGCACCGCCCGGTGCAGGTCGGCGAGCTGGTCGACGTCGAATGCCGGGTGCGGGATCTGCTCCCGCACCGCAAGGGCCGCACCTTCGAGGCCGTCTCGACGATCCTCGGCGAGGACGGCGAGATCATCGCCACCGATGTGTCCACCTACCTGGTGCGCGGCGGATCCGGGACGAGTTCGGATCCCGCACCGGCCGCGCCCTCGGGGACCGCACCCTCGGCCGGTGCATCTGCCGGTGACCCGACCGGAGACCCGACCGCAGGCTCGGGCGGCCGAGGACCCTCGGAGCGTCGGGAGTTCGAGCCGCCGCGACCCACGGCGCGCTGGTCGCTCGGAGCGGACATCGGCCGACGCTATGCGGCGGTCTCGGGGGACGTGAACCCGATCCATCTCTCCGCCGTCTCGGCGAAGGCCTTCGGGTTCCCGCGCGCGATCGCCCACGGGATGTACACCGCCTCGCGGGCATTCACCGAGTCCCGGGTGGACCTCTCCCGGCCGCTGCGCTGGGACGTCACCTTCGACGCCCCGGTCACACTGCCGGGCACGGTCCTCGTCTCCTACCAGGACGATGCGGCAGGCGGCGCTGTGGCCTGCACCGGCTGGCGCGCCGGACGCGGCGACAAGGGCCCTCACCGATGCTTCACCGTGGAGGTCACGACGCTGGAGGCATGACGGTCAGCGGCCGGAGGGGCGGGCCAGCCCGGCGTGGAGGGTCTGCAGCAGATGCTCCACGAACTTCTCCGGCCGCACGTCGGTGAGCACCTCGACGTTCGGGACCCTGCCCCAGCGGCCCAGCTCGTCGCCGACGGTCTGGCCGCGAGTCAGGGTGCCCACCAGCTCCACGTCCACCGCGAGCGGGCGGGTGCGTGCGAAGTCGCCGGTGACCGCGTGCGCGGCGACCAGCGGATCATGGACGTGCGCCATCCAGCCGAATCCGTCGGCCTGATGGAACTCGAAGTAGAAGCGCAGCGCATCGACCAGGATCTGCGCGACCGGGTGCTGGGTGGTCGCGGCCAGCTCGCGGAAGCTCTCCAGGGTGTCCTCGGTGAAGCGCACCCCCTCGGTCGCCTCGAGCGCGCCGAGCACCGGCCGCTGCGGCGCCCCGGTGAAGGCGGCGAGCACCCGCAGGGCCGCCTCGGGATCCACGGCGATGTTCCACTCGCTGGTAGGGCCGGTGTTGCCGCGATGATTGATTGCCCCACCCATGATGTGCAGGCGCTTCAGCAGCCGGGGCAGCTCGGGCTCGATCTCGAGGGCGAGGGCGAGGTTCGTGTGCGGGCCGAGCACGAGACCCACCAGCTCGCCGGGTCGTTCGCGGGCGAGGTCCACCCACAGCTGCGCACCGCTGCGGGGGTCCCCGGCGCGGGTCGGCTCGGGCACGCTCGCGTGGCCGAG
>NZ_DASVGJ010000067.1:0-161161 GCF_036379615.1 Brachybacterium sp. | reverse complement strand
CCCGGCCTTCCACCTGGTACGCCCGACTCGGCGCCCCGCTCGCCCGGCTCGCCCAGGAGCTCGTCACCCGCCGCTACCTCCGTGCCCTGTCCGTCCCGTGAGAAGCCCCGGCCCCTGCCCGATCCGCTCGAGCGACGTCAGCGGTCGCCCAGCTCCAGGCGGGTCCAGGCCCGTCGTGTGAGCAGTGCACCGGCCACGCTGACCCCGGCCGGCAGGGCGAGCAGCGCCGTGGGCACGGCCTCACCGGGCGCCGCCCACAGCACCGGGACCGCCCAGGGGATGACGGCGCCCAGGCCGAACCCCGCCGTGAGGTTGGTGATCACCACGATCCCCAGCGTGGCTCCGATGCCCGCGAGGTAACCGCGCTCCACGGTGGCGACCCACATCACCGGCAAGGCGCTCACCCCGAGCAGCACCCCGACCACGAGCACTGCTGCGGCTGCGGGCGGTGCCCCGGTCGCAGGGAGTCCTAGCGCCAATCCTCCGAGCGTCACCAGCAGCGTTTCAGCGACTGCCAGCACCAGGACCCAGACCAGGGCGGCGGCCATCTTCGCGGAGGCCACGGCGGCGGGCCGCGCGGGGAGGGTCAGCAGGGCCACCGCGGTGCCGTCGGTGAACTCCCGGCCCATGCTCCACGCCATCACGATGCCCGCGGCGAGCAGGGAGCAGATGCCGATCGCGGTGCCGGCCAGACCCACGTACCCCGCCCAGCCGGGCGCCGCCATCATGCCCGCCGCCTTCTGCCCGATGTCGGTCCCGGGTGCGTGCGAGGCGGCGAGGAATCCGCCGACGGTGGTGGTCGCGGTCAGCAGCAGCACTGCGAGCGTCGCCACCCGCACCACCCCTGCCCGGGCGAGCTTCCGGCACTCCACGCGAAGCAGGGTGCGGCCTGTGGCGCTCATGTCCGCCGCTCCTCGCCGTGCGCGCGCTCCGCCGCGAGCACGGCGTCGAAGAACGCGCGCTCGAGGTCCGTGCCCTCCGGGGAGATCGTCTCGACCACCCGTCCTCGATGGAGCACGTCCACCTGCCCGCCCAGGCGAGCGATCTGATCGAGATGATGCCCCGTGACCAGCACGGCCGTGCCCTCGGTGGTGAGTTCCCCGAGGATCTCCCGCAGACCGACGACCGCCAGCGGATCCAGGGCGTTGGTCGGCTCGTCGAGGAGCACCAGTCGTGGTCGGTGCGCCAGCGCCGCGAGAATCCCGACCTTCTGGCGCGACCCCAGCGACAGCCGCCGGGCCGGCACATCCATCCACGGGGACAGCCCCAGCACCTCGGCGAAGCGAGCACAACGGGACGCGGCAGAGGCGCGGTCGGCGCCGCGCAGGTCGGCGGCGGCGCGGAGGTTCTCGCGGGCGGTCAGCTCCGGGTAGCACAGAGGCGTCTCGACGAGGCAGCCGATCTCCCGCCAGATCTCACGCCGTTCGCTGCGGACGTCCTGGCCCAGCAGTCGCACTTCGCCGCGGTCCAGGCGCAGCATGCCGAGCATCGCTCTCAGCGCCGTGGTCTTCCCCGCCCCGTTCATCCCGACCAGCGCTCGGCACTCGCCCGCGGCGACGTTCAGGGTGAGCCCGCGCAGCACGGGGACCCCGCCGATCTGCCGCCAGGCGCCGACGACCGCGAGCGCGCGGGTCATGGTGCGCCGCGCAGGAGATCCTGCAGTGCCCGGGTGAGCGCTGAGGCCGCTTCCGTGCCGTCGTCCCCGCCGGCCCAGTCCAGCAGCACCGCGCTCGCGGCCCCCATCAGGGCGCCGGCGGCGGCGCGCGCCGTTCGAGGCGCGGTGCCGCCCGCCCCGAGGGCCCGGGCGATCTCGTCCTCGGTGACCTGCGTGGCCGCACGGACTGCGGCGCGCAGCGACGGCGTCGATGCCGCGAGCCGGATCCTCAGACGGAACTCCTCGGAGCCGAGGTGCTCGCGGGCGGCGGGATCCGCCATCGCGCCGAGCAGTCCGTCCACGGCACGCCGCAGCGGAGGGTGCTGCTCCGGCTGCTGCGCGACGGCCAGGGCGATGAGGGGGTCGAAGACATCGCCCACGACCACGGACTCCTTGGTGGGGAAGTGCCGGAAGAAGGTCATGTGGGAGACCCCGGCGGCGCGGGCGATCGCGGCGACCGTCACCTGGTCGTACCCGGAGGCGGCGAACAGGGCCAGCGCAGTGCGCTGCACGTGCTCCGGCGTCGAACGGGCGGTGGAGGGCATGCCCTGACGTTAGTGACTAACATGTGCGCTGTCGACCCGTCGGCGTCACCGTCCCTCGGTCCGGGGCCTGCCCGGCCGGGCCCGCAGGGCGGAATCCTCGGCGCGTCGCCCTGCTCGAGAGCGCCTCGGGAACTCGTGCTCCGGAGTCGGCTACTGTGATCTGTATCGCGAGCGATGACGACGTGATGAGCGCTCGACGGGCCGCCCCGTCGGCCGCTTCCACGCCCCTGCCGCGGTGTCCCTTCCCCGCCCCCGACAGGAGAGCCCCGTGAACTCCCTGATCCTCGCGGTCGTCGGCGTCGCCATGATGGTCGCCGGCTACCTGCTCTACTCGACATTCCTCGGCCGGCGCGTCTTCAGGCTCAGCGCCTCCTTCCGCACCCCCTCCCATGAGCTGCAGGACGGCGTCGACTTCGTCCCCACCAACAAGTTCATCCTGTGGGGCCACCACTTCACCTCGGTGGCCGGGGCCGCACCCATCGTCGGCCCCGCCGTCGCGGTGATCTGGGGCTGGCTGCCCGCCTTTCTCTGGGTCACCCTCGGCACCGTCTTCTTCGCCGGCATGCACGACCTCGGCGCGCTGTGGGCCTCGGTCCGCAACCGCGGCCAATCCATCGGCACCCTCTCCGCGCGGTACATCGGCGCCCGCGGGAGCCGACTGTTCCTGGTGGTCATCTTCCTGCTGCTGCTCATGGTCAACGCGGCCTTCGCCGTGGTCATCGCAGGCCTGCTGGTCTCCACCCCCACAGCCGTGATCCCCACCTGGGGCGCGCTCGTGGTCGCCGTGCTGATCGGCCAGGCGATCTACCGCCTGAAATGGAGTCTGCCGATCGTGTCCGTGGTGGGCGTGGTGGCGCTGTACGCCCTGATCCTGCTGGGTGATGCAGTGCCGGTGGTGCTGCCCGAGACGGTGCTGGGCCTCTCCGCCGAGGCGTTCTGGATCGTGGTCCTGTTCGTCTACGCCGCGATCGCCTCCGTGCTCCCGGTGTGGGTGCTGCTGCAGCCGCGCGACTACATCAACGGCCTGCAGCTGTTCATCGCCCTCGGCCTGCTCTACGGCTCGGTGCTGATCTTCCGCCCCGAGATCGTCGCGCCTGCGATGAACGCGACCGTCCCCGAGGGCACCCCGGGCCTGATGCCGCTGCTGTTCGTGACCATCGCCTGCGGCGCCATCTCCGGGTTCCACGGCATCGTCTCCTCCGGCACCTCCTCGAAGCAGCTGGACAAGGAGACCGACGCCCGCTTCGTGGGCTACTTCGGCGCGGTCGGCGAAGGCCTGCTGGCGCTCGGCGCGATCATCGCCACCACCGCCGGGTTCCGCACCATCGCGGACTGGGAGGAGGTCTACTCGGCGTTCGGCGAGGGCGGCGTGACCGCCTTCGTCAACGGTGGCGGCGCGATCCTGAATTCGGGCCTGGGCATCCCGACCTCGCTCTCGGCCACGATCCTCGCCACCATGGCGGTGCTCTTCGCCGCCACCACGATGGACACCGGCGTGCGCCTGCAGCGCTTCGTGGTCCAGGAGATCGGCGACGTGATCGGCGTGAAGCTCGGCACCGCGGTCGCGACCGCGATCGTGCTGGTGGTGTGCCTGGGCCTCACCTTCAGCGCCGGGCCCGACGGTTCCGGCGGCATGGTCATCTGGCCGCTGTTCGGCACCACCAACCAGATCCTCGCCGGCCTCACCCTGGCGATCCTCGCGGTGATGCTGATGCGCAAGCGCCGCCCGGTGCTGCCGATCATGATCCCGCTGGTGTTCGTGCTGTTCGTCAGCGTCTACGCGCTGATCATCCAGCTCGGCGACTTCTTCGCCGAGGAGAACTGGCTGCTGCTGGTGCTCGACGTGATCATCCTGGTCGCGGCCGTGTGGGTGATCGTCGAGAGCGCCGTCGCGCTGAACCGGGCCCGCACCTCCGAGCCCGACCTCGAGGACGAGGACGACCGGGCGGCCGTCGACGCGGGCGGCACCGGCGAGTGACCTCGTCCCCCGCCCCGTCCCCGCGCTCCCTCGCCGATCGCTGGCGGGCGTTCAGCGACGGCCTCCACGAGTTCTACGTCGCCCCGTACCGGCGCACCTTCGCCAAGGCGCGGCGCGACGAGGACGACCTGTTTCGGATGCTCGTGATGAGCGAGATGCTCGGGGTCCCGAACCCCGCTTCCTACTACACCGCCGAACTGCTGCCCCTGCTCTACGACGGCTTCCACGACTGGCACCGGCGCATGGGGATGGAGCGCTCGCCGCTGGAGGACTACCGATGCTGCTGAGGCTCGCCGCCGAGCGCCGCGTGCTGTTCCTGGGCGGGAAGGGCGGCGTCGGCAAGACCACCGTCGCCTCCGCCGTCGCTCTCGCCGCGGCGCGGGAGGGCCGACGCGCGCTCGTGGTCTCCACCGACCCCGCCCACAACCTCGGTCATCTGTGGGACCGGACGATCGGTGATCGACCCGTCCGGCTCGGCGACGGGCTGCGGGATCGGCTCATGGGCATCGAGATCGACCCCGACGCGACCACCGACCGCCACCTGAAGGACGTCGCTCACACCCTCAAACGCCTCATGCCGGAGAACCTGGCCGGCGAGGTCGACAAGCACATGGAGCTCTCCCGCCGCTCTCCGGGCACCCATGAGGCCGCGGTGCTCGAGCGGATGACGGAGCTGGTCGAGACCGGGATGGAGGAGTTCGACCTGGTCGTCTTCGACACCGCCCCGTCGGGCCATACGGCCCGCCTGATGGCCCTGCCCGAGCTTATGACCGCGTGGACCGATGGGCTGCTGAGCCGCCGCGAGAAGTCCGCGAAGCTCGGCGCCGCGATGCGCGGGCTCGAGCGGGACGCGGACCGGGGGCGGACGCTCCTGGGCAGCACCGCCCCGCGCGATCCGCTCGAGGAGCGGGACGACGAGATCCGCTCGATCCTGCTGCGCCGCCGCGACCGCCTGGCCGGCCTGCGCGGCGTGCTCACCGATCCCGCGCTCTGCTCCTTCGTGATCGTGCTGGCCGCCGAGCGCCTGCCCGTGCTCGAGACGATCGAGCTGCACGAGGAGCTCACCCGCACCGGCGTGGACGTGGGCGCTCTCGTGGTCAACAAGCGCTCCCCGGCAGATCGCGGAGAGTTCCTCGAGCGCCGACGGCTGCTCGAGGAGGAGCACCTCGCGACCCTCCGCGCCGCCCTGCCGCGCGTGCCGCTGCAGGAGGTCCCCCTCGGCGCGGAGGACGTGGTGGGCGCCGATGCCCTGGCCCGCTTCGCCACGCAGCTCTGAGCGACCGTGCCGCGCCACGAAGATGTCGGCGCTGGTGTGTGGTGAACGACTCCTGGCCCGTCGCCCCTCACCAGCGCCGCAGAAGTCGTCGCCGAGGCGTCAGGCCCCGCCGTCGGCCCGGGATCAGCCCGTCCGCACCACCGTGATCGGCCCCTCGCCGGCCGTTGGCGGCTCGAAGTGGTCGTAGTACAGCGCCGCCACCTCGGGCTCGAGCTGGAAGTCATCGCCGTGCCCGGTCGTGCGCGCCGCGACCCGGGCGAGCGCCGTCTCCCGCGCCGCGACCACGTGCACGATCTGCACGGCCGCGCCCGTCGGGGCGAGCAGCGCCCGCCACTCCTCACGCATCGCCCGCGACCAGAACGACAGATCCAGCACCACGTCCTGCCCCTCGGCGATGAGCGCGAGCAGCCGTTCCTGCAGCGCGCCCACGATCTCCGCCCTGACGGACTCCGGCAGCGGCATCGTGCGATGGCCCCGCGCCCAGGCCTCGGCGTCCACGGAGAGACGCACCATCCCGTCGGCCTCGAGGCGCCGCGCGTGCGTGGACTTCCCGGATCCGGCCGGGCCGCACACGAAGATCACTCTGCCCATCGTGCGAGCGTAGCGGCTCGCCCCCAGCCCGCCCCCCATCCCGCTGACGAAGATGTCGTCGCTGGCGTGACCTCGGGCCCGTAGAGCCCGTGAGGTCACGTCAGCGACGACAATGTCGTCGAGCTGCGGCGGAGTGCGCGGTGGAGTGTTCGGCGGGCCGGCGAGTGCCTCAGCCCTGCGGCGAGGCCTCGGCAGGCAGCGGCTTCAGCGTGGCGGCCAGCACCACGGCGGCCGTGGTGATGACGCCACCGAACACGAAGGCCCAGCTCGCGCCACTGGCCTGCGCGGCCTGCGCGGAGACGCCCGCACCCGCGGCGAGCACCGAGCCGAGGCTCAGCATCGCGATGAACACCGCGGTGCCGAGAGCGCCGGCGAGCTGTTGGAGGGTGTTGAGGATCGCCGAGCCGTGCCCGTACAGCGAGCGGGGCAGCGACCCCAGCGACAGGGTCAGCAGCGGGGTCATCACCATCGCCATGCCGACGCCGAGCGGGATGTTCAGCGCGATGATCAGCCCCTGGGTGGCGTGCTCGTCCAGCAGGAACACCGACAGCCAGTTCACCGTGGCCATGAGCGCGATGCCCGGGACCACGATCGGGCGGGCGCCCACGCGGTCGTAGAGCGCGCCGATCGCGGGGCCCAGCAGACCCGAGGCGGCCGCGCCGGGCAGCATCGTCAGCCCGATGGTGAGGGTGTCCATGCCGAGCGAGCCGGTCATGTACAGCGGCAGCGCCACGACGGTGCCGAGCATGGTCGCGAAGCCGATCAGGATCACGATCACGGAGACGGTGAAGGTGCGCACCCGCAGCGGGCGCAGGTCCAGCAGCGGCTCCTCGTCGCGGGCCTGCATGCGCAGCTGCCGCCTGGTGAAGACGGTCAGCGCGAGCAGCCCCACGACCGCGACCGTCAGCGGGATCACGCGGTTCGTGCCCTCGACGATCTGGCTGATCGAGGCGAGGGCGTAGACGAGGCCGCCGAAGCCGATCGCGGAGAGCACCACGGAGAGGACGTCCAGGCGCACCTTCTCCGGCTCGGTGTAGTTGCGCATGAAGAGCAGGCCGATGACCAGCGCGACCACGATGATCGGCAGCATCATGAGGAACAGGGCGTGCCAGGTCCAGTGCTGGAGGATGAAGCCCGAGGCGGAGGGGCCGATCGCGGGCGCGGCGGAGATGACCACTCCCACCAGCCCCATCACGAGGCCGCGTGAGCGGATCGGGACCAGCGCCAGGATCGTGGTCATCAGCAGCGGCAGCACCATCGCGGTGCCGGCGGCCTGCACCACGCGGGCGCCCAGCAGCAGCGGGAAGGTGGGGGAGACCATCGCGACCGCCGTGCCGACCAGGAACAGGCCCATCGCGATCGTGAACACCTGGCGGACCGAGAGCCGCTTCATGAGGAAGCCCGTGGTCGGGATGACCACGGCCATCGTGAGCAGGAAGCCGGTCGAGAGCCACTGCGCGGTGACCGCCGTGATCGACAGGTCCTCCATGAGCGAGGGCAGCGCGACCGACAGCAGGGTCTCGTTGAGGATCATCACGAAGGCGGAGACCACCAGCACAGCGATGATCGGTGTGACGGCGATCTGCTTCGGGGCGTGGCCGTCCACGACGGTGGTGCGGGGGTCGTCGGCGCCGTCGCGGGTCGACAGCTCGGCCTCCGCCGCGGCGGAGCCGCCGGCGACGACCCCGGACATCTCGAGGGCGGGCAGTTCTCCGGTGGGGGTGGGGGTGCTCGTGGTCATGGGAGCGCAGGGGACTTTCTTGCTGGTGGGGCCGAAGGGCCGGGACTCGCGGCCCCGCGCTGGCGGCGGGGCGGCTGGGTCACCCTTCGGTGCGGCCGACGGACTCCATCCACGACCGCGCCGATCCTTTCACGCGGACGTCTTCTCGTCACGGTGATATGTAACGCGATGTGGTCGGCGCTCATTCCCGTGCGACGGGGCCGGGATTCTGATGACGTCGATCACCCTCGGTGCTGCTGCCACCACAGCGCGGCCTGGACCCGGGAGTCCAGCTGCAGCTTCAGCAGCGCGTGGGACAGATGCGTCTTCACCGTGGTGACCTCGACGAAGAGCGTCGAGGCGATCTGCTGGTTGGACAGGCCCTGGGCGACCAGCGCGAGCACGTCCTCCTCCCGACGGGTGAAGGCGGGCTCGGGGCCGACGGGCGCCTCCGGCGCGGACTCCGACGCGGGCGCGGAGGCGGCGCGCGGCCCGGCCTGTTCGGTCTCGTCGAGCCCGCGATCCCGCAGTGCCGCGACCACGGCCCGGGTCGCCGCGGCGGAGAGCACCGCATCGCCGCGATGCACGTCACGCACGGCGGCGAGGATCCGCTGCGGCTCCTCGGTCTTGACCAGATAGCCGTCGGCCCCTGCGGCGAGGGCGCCGAGCACGAAGTCGTCGAGATCGAAACCGGAGATCACCAGCACGTTCGCACCGGTCTCGCGCAGTTGCGGGGTGATCTCGATACCCGTGGCGCCCGGCATGCGCACGTCGGTGAGGACCACGTCGGGGCGATGCTCACGGGCGGCGGCGAGGGCGGCGTCACCATCGGCCGCCTCGGCGACCACGGTGATGTCCGGGGCGGAGTCCAGCAGCGCGACGAGCCCCGAGAGGACGGCGGGGTGATCATCGGCGACCACCACGCGCAGGGGAGGAGCCTGCGGGGACGGGATCGTCGTGTCATCGCTCATGATCGTGGCTCCTGGTTCGACGACGGGACGGAGGCGGCGGTGGGCGGGACCGGAGCACGCGCCGGCAGCTGAGCGTGCACCCTCCACGTCCCGCCGTTCGAGCCCTCGCCGGGGACGGGGCCGGAGCTCGCCCTGCCGCCGACCGCCGTGGCCCGGTGGGAGATCGTGCCCCGCCCCACGCCGCTGCCGATCACCTCGGTCCCCGCCCGTCGGTTCAGCAGTTCGAACGTGACGGCCTCGCCCTCCACCAGCACGGACAGCGACAGCGGCGCGAGTCCGTGGCGCATCGCGTTGGTGCTCGCCTCCGCGGCGATGCGCAGCAGGGCGGCCTGCACGGCGGGCTCCACCCTCGCCGGGTCGGTGGCGGCCGGATCGATGCGCACCTCGGCGCCGGGATCGCGGCCCTGGAGCCGGCGGCGCAGCGAGGGCCAGTCCAGCGTCACCGCAGGCTGGGATCCGGCGCCCTCGGTCGAGAGCACCCCGATCATCGAGCGCAGGTCCCGCAGCGCGTCGTGGGCCGAATCCCGGGCGGTGCGCAGGGAGCGGTCGCGGGCGGTGGTGTCCTCGAGCGAGGCGGCGAGGGACGTGTGGAGGGAGACGGCGCTGAGGTGCCCGGCGATCACATCGTGCAGGTCGTGGGCGAGGGTGCGACGTTCCGTCTCCGCCGCATGGGCGGCGCGGGTGGCGGCGAGCTCGTGCTCGAGCGTCGCCAGTTGTTCGGCGGCCTGTCGTGCGTCGCGATGATGGCGCACCTCCCACCCCCACAGCAGCGGGGTGGAGAGCATCAGCGCGGCCACCAGCACGACCACGAACACCATGGGTCCTGGTGCGCCGACGGCGAGCGTGACCAGCACGGCGAGCACTCCCACGGCGATCGCGATGCCGGTGGTCGCGCGCGCCAGCCGTCTGCTGCCGTGCATGACCGGGGCGAACAGCGCCTCGAACAGCAGGAAGTAGGCGGAGATCTGCCCGCCGCCGATGATCTCGGCCAGTCCCAGCGGACCCGCGACGGAGAGCGCGACCACGGGGAGACGGCGCCGCCAGAGCAGGCTCACGCAGGCCGCGAGCATCAATGCCACCGAGACCTCCCGGGGCCAGGCGTGGCCCTCGGCGAGGAACCCCGAGTTCGCGGCGCCGGAGGCGGCGAGCACCACCACCAGCAGCGCATACGCCGCTGCCACGGCCAGGTCCCCACGCCCGGGACGCGGGCTCGGGAGCGGCTGCGGGAGCGGGGTGCGGGACATGCGCCAAGCCTACGAGGGCATGCGATGCCCGGACCCCCGGGGCCGGCACTTCGTCCCAAGGGAGGAGGCCCGCGCCGACGGACGGGAACCACCATGGAGGGCATGGAATCCCTTCTCGACGTCGCGGGCCCGCTGGGCCTGGTGCTGCTGGCCCTGGTCGACTCCACCTCGCTGGGCACGCTCGTGATCCCGGTGATCCTGCTGGTGGTGGGGGAGGGCGGGGCGCTGCGCGTGGCCGGGCGCACCCTGCTCTACCTGGCGGTGATCGGGGTGTTCTACCTGCTGCTGGGGATCGGTCTGCTGGCCGGGCTGCTGCCCCTGCTCGACGCCTTCGGGCACCTGCTCGCCTCGCCGCAGGTGATGCTGGTGCTCGCTGTCATCGGCGTGCTCCTGGTGGTCTGGTCCTTCCGTCTCGATCCGAAGGCCGTCGCCAAGCGCGGCGGGGATCCCGAGGCCTCCGCCCGCCGGTGGACGGACCGCGCCCGCCGCGCCTCCGGCCGCCCGCCCCTCCTGATCGCGCTGGCCCTCACCGCCGGTCTCCTCGAGGCCGCCTCGATGATCCCGTACCTCGCCGCGATGGGCATCCTCGCGGACATGGGGGTCGGGCTCGCCCGGGGCTCCCTGATCCTGGTGGGCTACTGCGCGGTGATGATCCTTCCCGCCGGGGTGCTGTGCGGGGTGCGGGCGGCGCTCGGAGGGCGGGCCGACTCCTTCCTGGACCGCGCCCACGACTGGGCGGTGAAGCACACGGCGGGCGCCTTCTCCTGGGCCGTCGGCATCATCGGGGCGATCATCGCGCTGCAGACCGTCGGCCCCGCGCTGACCTGGCTCACCGGCGGAGGCTCCTGACGGCCGCCGGGAGGGGCCGCCCGGTAGACTCCGAGGATTCGATCGCCGGGGGCGCGGTCGAGCCCTCTCTTCCCAGGAGGTCCCGCAGTCATGACCAGCGATCCCCTCGCCGCCCCGCGCGGCACGGTGACCCTGGCCGATGTCGCCCGCGCGGCCGGCGTCTCGCTCGCCACCGCCTCCTTCGTGCTCTCCGGCCGTGCCGGCTCCCGCTCCGCGGGCTCCGCGGCGACCAAGGAGAAGGTGCGCGCCGCCGCGGCCGAGCTGGGCTACGTCCCCAACCGTCACGCGCAGGCCATGCGCACCGGGCGGGGCGGCGGGATCGTGCTCACCCTGGGAGCCCTCGATGATCCCTGGGGGGTGCAGCTGACCACCCAGGTGCGTGAGGACGCCCTGGTCCATGACCTCTCCACGCTGGTGCTCGCCGACGAGCGCTGGTTCCAGTACCTGATGGGAGCCTCGGCCGACGCCGCACTGCTGACCAGCATCGACTTCGTCGAGGACGGACCGGACCTGACCCGTCGCCTTGCGGCCTCCACCCACTCGGGGCTGGTCGCCTTCTCCGCGCAGATGGAGCCGGAGAGCTTCGACGTCGTCTCCTCGACGCCGACCCGGGCCATCGCACACGCCTATCGACGACTGCGCGCCCGGCATGAGCAGGTCCGGCTGCTCGCCCCCGACTTCTCCCACCGCCCCGGCGGCACCTTCGCCCATCCGCGCGCCGAGGCGTTCCTCGACGCGGCCCGCGAGCATGGCGACGGCCCAGGAGCGGCGCTCGTGCACCTGGTCCCCGAGGGCAGCCACGAGACCTATGTCGCCGCCGCCGCATGGCTCGCGGGGCCGGACCGTCCCGAGGCCGTCATCTGCTTCACCGGTTACCAGGCCGTCGCCCTCCAGATCGCCGCCGAACGGGCAGGGATCGCCATCCCGGAGGACCTCGAGATCATCTCCATCGGTGACGTCCCCGCGGCCACGGAGTACTTCGGCCCGCTGAGCTACTACGGCGTGGACGACGTCTTCGCACGGCTGTCGCGGATCCTCATCGACCGCGCGACCGACCGCCGCGACCGTCCCGGTGAGCTGCACACCTTCGACTGGGAGTTCTTCCCCGGCACCACCACTCGCGACCCCGACGGAGCATGATGACCACTCCCTCCTCCCGCACCTGGACCCTGCCCGGACTGCAGCTGCAGGACGTCACCCTGCCCGTCCCGCTGGACCACGCCGCCCCCGCCGGGGCGCAGATCGAGCTGTTCGCCCGGGTGGTCACGGCCGACGGCGGAGCGGACCGGCCCTACCTCGTCTTCCTGCAGGGCGGCCCGGGCTCCGAGGCTCCCCGTCCCCTCGATGCCGCGTCGCCGGCCTGGCTGGCCCGCGCCCTGCGCGAGCACCGGGTGGTGATGCTCGACCAGCGCGGCACGGGCCGCTCGACCCCGGTCGGTCCGGACGCCGCCCTTCCCGAAGGAGCGATCGCCGGCGCCGCGACCCTGCGCGAGGCGACCGCCTCCCAGCAGGCCCGCTATCTCACGCATTTCCGCGCCGATGCGATCGTGGCCGACGCCGAGCTGCTGCGCGGGCACCTCGGGGTCGAGACCTGGTCGCTGCTGGGTCAGTCCTTCGGCGGCTTCACCACCCTGCGCTATCTCAGCGCCGCCGCCGGCAGCGTGGCGACGGCCCTGTTCACCGGTGGACTGCCGAACATCGGCCCCGATATGGACGCCGTCTACGCCGCCACCTGGCACGGCATGATCGGCCGCAGCGAACGGCACTGGGACCGCTTCCCGGGCGACCGCGACCGCTTCCGCCGCCTCGCCGACGCCGCGGACGCCGGCCGGCTGCGGCTCCCCGACGGTCAGCGCGTGGGCGTGGAGCGACTGCGCCGACTCGGTCACCTCCTCGGCGCCTCCCAGGGGGCCGCGCGCCTCCATTACCTGCTGGAGATGGATCCCGCCTCCGCAGCCTTCTCCCATGACCTCGCCGCAGCCCTGCCGTTCGGAGGCCGGAACCCGCTGTACGCCGTGATCCACGAGAGCTGCTGGGCCGACGGGACCGCCACCCGCTGGGCCGCCGATCGTGCGCAGCCGACCGAGGTGCTCGCGGATCCCACCCTGCTGGCGGGGGAGCACATCCACCGCTCCCTCTTCGCCGAGGACCCGGAGCTGGAGGTCTGGGCCGAGGCCGCCGACCTGCTCGCCGAGCACGAGTGGCCTGCGCTGTACGACCCCGCCGCACTGCGCGCGGCGGACGTCCCCGGCGCCGCCGCCGTCTACTACGACGACGCCTATGTGCCCCGCGAGTTCTCGATGGACACGGCGTCGCTGCTGTCGCGGCTGCGCCCCTGGGTCACCAGCGAGTACGAGCACAACGGACTGCGCGCGAGCGGGGAGACCGTGCTGGACCATCTGCTCGACCTCGCCGCCGGCCGCCGCACCGCCTGAGTCGGGCCCGCGCCGCAGGTCTCCCACGCACCGCACGCTCTCCGGGCGTCGCGGGCACTGCGTGCGCCGCAGAGTCTCCCTGGGTCGCGGGCGCGCCCGCCCCTCTGTGGGCGCCCCGCCACCCGCGGATGTGACGCGCGCCATGTCTCGGTGGTCGCATCGTCGCAGGTCATGCCATGTCGCTGTCAGAAACTGACCAGTGGACAGCAATGGCTCGACTTATTAGGTGGCACCGACTAATAATGTGCGCCACGGCCGCACGCTCGAGCCCGCGCAGTCGCGGCAGGAGGCAGTGGCCGCACAGCACACAGACGAAGGAGTCCCCGCGTGGCCACCCCCACCCGAAGCACCGGCTTCCCGCCCGATCCGACCATCGACCTCGACGGCAGTCCGAACCTGGTCGGGCCCAAGCTCCCGGTCCCGCACATCGGCATCCAGCCGGACACCGTCAAGCCGTGGTGGTTCGTGGCAGGCGTGGTCCTGGGTCAGCTCGGCATCTTCCTGGGCCTGATGGGGCCCGCGACGGTCTCGATCCAGCTCAAGGCGACCACGCTCTCCGCGGATCCGGCGCAGCAGGCCGCGATCGTCGGCCTGGCCGTCGCCCCCGGCGCGCTCGCGGCGGTCCTGTTCAACGCCCTGGGCGGCCGCATCTCCGACCGCACGACGGGCCGCTTCGGCCGGCGCCGACCGTGGATCATCGGCGGCGCCGTGGCGATGCTGGTGGGCCTGTTCCTCATCGCGATCGCGCCCGGTGCCGGACTCATGGCCGTGGGCTGGTTCTTCACGCAGGCCACCGCCAACATGGCCTTCGCCGCCTTCACCGCGTCCCTGGCCGATCAGCTCTCCCGCACCCAGTACGGCAAGGTCTCGGGCCTCGTCGGCATCGCCGGCAACCTGGCCGTGATGGTCGCGACCTGGCTCTCCACCGTGCTCGGCGGCAACATGCTCCTGCTGTTCATGGTGCCCGCGGTCCTCGGTGCGCTGATGGCGATCCTCTACGCGCTGATGATCCCCGAGCCGGTGCTGAAGGAGAACCGTCACCCGTTCAACCTGGTGGAGCTGCTGTCCACCTTCTGGCGGAACCCGCTGAAGTACCCGGACTTCGCCCTGGCCTGGGCCGGCCGGTTCACGATCATCCTGGCCTCGTACATGTTCGTCACCTTCCGGCTGCTCTACATGACCAACCACCTGGAGCTCGACGCGGCCTCCGCCACCGGCGCCGTCGCCATCGGCGTCACCATCTACACCGTGACCTCGATGGTCGCGAGCCTGGCCGGAGGCTGGCTCTCGGACAAGCTCGGCCGCCGCAAGGCGCTGGTCGCCGCGGCGATCCTGATCTTCGGGCTCGCCACCTATCTCCTGCTGCACGCCGACTCCGTCGCCGCCTTCTATGTGGTCGAGGCGATCATGGGCATCGCCTATGGCGCCTACATCGCGGTGGACCTCGCCCTGGTCTTCGAGGTGCTCCCGAACCGCGAGGAGGCGGGCAAGGACCTCGGCGTCTTCAACATCGCCAATGCGCTGCCGCAGTCCCTGGCGCCGGCCTTCGGCGGGTTCCTGCTCGCGAACCTGGGCGGAGGCACGAACTTCGCACCCCTGCTCATCACCGCCGGGGTGATCGCCCTGATCGGCGCGATCCTGACGATGTTCATCCGCGGCGTGAAGTAGCGCGGCATGTCATAGTGGAGCGCTGACTCCGACGGCCGGGACGGGGCGATCCGTCCCGGTCGTCCTGCATCGGCGGACCACCGATGAAGGAGAGGGACCGATGAGCACCGCCGCCCAGGACGCCCGCCCCGCACGCCGGGGCCGCGGTCGCCCCCGCGGCCAGGACTCGGCCGTCGTGCGCGAGCGCTCGCTGCATGCCGCGATCGATCTCATCGCCCATCAGGGCTACGCCGCCACCTCGATGGCGCAGGTCGCCGCCGCCGCCGGGATCTCTCCCTCGGGCCTGGCCCATCACTTCCCCTCGAAGCCCGCGCTGCTCGGCGCGGTCCTGGAGCACCGGGACCGCTTGGACCACATGCCGCCGGCGGCGGAGGGGGACGCCCCCTGGCGGCTGTTCGATGCCCTCGTCGGCCTCGCCCGCCAGAACATGGAGCGCGCCGAACTGGTGCTGCTGTACGCGTCGATGGTGGGCGAGGCGGTCACGGAGGACCATCCGGCGCATGAGTGGATGCTGAGCCACTACGCGGTCACCGCCGAGTCGCTCATCGGCGGGCTGCGGGCAGATCAGCGCACCGGGCACGTCCGGGCGGACGCCCCCGTCGAACGGATCGCCCGCTCGATGATCGCGCTCATGGACGGCCTGCAGCTGCAGTGGCTGCTGGATCCCGAGGTCGACATGGCCGCGGCGCTCGCGGAGCATGTCGAGGACCTGAAGCGAGCCTGGGGCACCGACCCCGCCTGACCGCTCACGCGTCCATGGCGAGGCGGAAGCCCTTGTTCCCGCTGGAGTCCTCGGCGGCGGTCGAGGAGCGGGCCGCGACCCGGTACCGGTTGCAGTAGCTGTCGTGGCACAGGTACGAGCCGCCGCGCATCACCCGCACATCGCCCGTCAGCGAGGTTGCGCCGCCCGTCTCCCATGGGTCGCTGCACCACTCCCACACGTTCCCGGCGACCTCGTACAGCCCGAATCCGTTGGGCGGGAAGGACCGCACCGGGGCCGTGCCCAGGAAGCCGTCCTCGAGGGTGTTGCGCAGAGGGAAGGCTCCCTGCCAGATGTTGCAGAGGTGCTCGCCGCCCGGTGCGAGCTCCTCCCCCCAGGCGTAGCGGGCCTGGTCCAGGCCCCCGCGGGCGGCCTTCTCCCACTCCGCCTCCCGCGGCAGGCGCATCCCGCACCAGGCCGCGAAGGCCTCGGCATCCCGCAGGGACACGTGCACCACCGGATGCTCCCCGCGTTCCCTCACGCTCGATCCCGGGCCCTCCGGCGCGGACCAGCACGCCTGCTCGACCGCCCGCCACCAGGGCGTGCCCGGCGGCTTGCGGCTCGCCCGGCGCAGCTCCGGCTCGAGCAGACCGCCGAACACGAAGGACCAGCCGAACTCCTCCGCCTCGGTGACGTATCCGGTCTCCTGCACGAACGCGGCGAACTCGGCATTGGTCACGCAGGCGGGATCGATCCGGAAGGCGGGCACCTCCACGCTGCGCACGGGGGACTCGCCGTCCCCGGGGTTCCGGTCGGCGTCCTCGCTGCCCATCCGGAAGGGTCCGGCCTCGATGAGCACCGCATGCCGCGCGCGATCACGAACCTCAGCGGCGACAGAGGCGACGGCGGTGACAGGGGCAGCAGCGTCGGCAGCGCTGGCGGCGACGGCGGGCGTCGCGGCCGACGGGTCGGGCGGCACGGCCTCCCGCTCGGGGTTCTCCTCCATGGCGGCCCTTCCGGCCGCGCAGCAGCTGCCTGTCCCGGACATCGACCCTCTTCCCTCGTGACGGGCGCGGTCTGCGGCGCCGCGCAGCTTCACGGTAGCCCGTCCGGACGGCGGCCTCGCGGGTCGGCCCGCGCAGAAGGCTGGTGCGCAGCGGGGTCTCGCGGAACCGGTTGTGACCCACGACACCACGCTGTAACGTTTTGCACCGTGTGCCCGCCAGATGACCCTGCGCGCTCACGATCCGACGACGACGGAGGTCCCCTCGTGAACCATGCAGCACTGAAGCAGATGGAGCCGACCGACGGCGGAGGTGGCCGACACGGCCGGCGCCGAGTCCTCGCCGCGCTGGGCACCCTTCCGGCCGGAGCGGCCCTCGCCGCCGGTGCCGCGCACGCCGCCCCCGCAGACAACGGCCGGGGCAGAGGCACGGGGAACGGGACGGGGACCGCGAGCGACCTCCGCCTCGGCATCGAGAACCTGCTGGAGCCGGAGGCCCTGGCGACTCTGCGCGATGCGCGCGTCGGCCTGATCACCAATCCCACCGGCACCGACAGCGCGCTGCGCTCCACCATCGATCTGCTGGTCGCGGCGCAGGAGGAGGGCGGCTTCACGATGGCCGCCCTGTTCGGCCCCGAGCACGGGGTGCGCGGCGCGGAACCGGCAGGCGGCGCCGTCGGGGACTACATCGACGAGAAGACCGGACTGCCGGTGCGCTCGCTGTACGGCGCGACCCAGAAGCCCACTGCGGAGATGCTCGCCGATGTCGACGTGCTGGTCTTCGACATCCAGGACATCGGCACCCGCTTCTACACCTACATCTGGACCCTCTACTACGCGATGGAGGCCGCCGGCGAGAACGACAAGCGGTTCGTGGTGCTGGACCGTCCGAACCCGCTGGGTGCGGACATCGAGGGCTTCGTGCTCGAGCCGGAGCTGTCCTCCTTCGTGGGGCTGCGCGAGATCCCGCAGACCCACGGCCTCACCGTCGGCGAGCTCGCCTCCCTGTTCAACGGCGAGTTCCTGGCCAAGGCCGTGGATCTCGAGGTGATCGAGATGAGCGGCTATGACCCCGAGGACCCGTCGGCCACCGATCTCCCGTGGGTGCTGCCCTCACCGAACATCCCCACCCCCGACACCGCCGTGGTCTACGCCGGCACGGGCCTGATCGAGTCGCTGAACGTCTCCGAGGGGCGCGGCACCACCACGCCGTTCCTCTGGTTCGGTGCCCCCTTCCTCGGCGAGCAGCAGATCGACGCGATCATCGAGGACCTCCGCGCCGCAGAGCTGCCGGGCGTGCTCTGCCGCCCCATGTTCGCCACCCCCACCACCTCCAAGCACGCCGGTGAGTTCTGCGGCGGCCTGCAGCTGCACGTCACCGATCCGCTGGCCTACGAGCCGGTGCGCACCGGCATCCATGTGCTCGCCGCCCTGCTGCGCAACGTCGAGGAGGTCGACTGGCGCGAGGGCGAGGACTGCCGCACCGAGGCGGACGTGTGCTGGATCGACAGGCTCTCCGGCACCAAGCGCACCCGCATGATGCTCGAGGACGGGGAGAGCCCGCAGGCGATCGTCGCCGCCTGGCGGCGCGAGTCCCGACGCTTCGAGGCCATCACCCAGCGCTATCGCCGCTACTGAACAGGAGACGATCATGACCTCCCTCCACCCCGCCGACGCTTCTCGCGCTCCCCGCACCTCCCGCCCCGACAGCCGCGCCGTCAGCCGCCGCGCCGTCACCGCGGCCGCCCTCGCGGGGGTCGGCACCGCCGTCGCCCTGCCCACCGCGGCCCATGCCGCCCCCGGGGACGGCCGGCACGCTGCCCGGATCGACGAGCTCCTGGCCGCCATGAGCCTCGAGCAGAAGATCGGCCAGCTGTTCGTGGCCGTCGGCTACGGCGCGAGCGCCCATGAGCCGCACGCCTCGAACACCTCGACCACGGGGGTGGACACGATCGCCGAGATCGTGCGCACCCACCACGTGGGCGGGCTGATCTACTTCGTCTGGAGCGACAACCTCCAGGACATCGAGCAGATCGCCACGCTCTCGAACGATGCTCAGGACGCCGCCCTGGACTCCGGCGGGATCCCCCTGATCATCAGTGCCGACGAGGAGCGGGGCGTGGTCCATCGCCTCCCGGCCCCGGCCACCCCGCTGCCGGGGCAGATGGCGCTCGGGGCCACCGGCTCCCGCGCCCACGCACGGAAGGCCGGGGACATCGTCGGCGCCGAGATGCGGGCCGCAGGCCTCCACCAGGCGTTCTCCCCGGTGGTCGACGTCAACGTCGAGGCGCAGAATCCGGTGATCGGGGTGCGCTCGCTCGGCGCGGACTCCGCGGCGGTCGCCCGCCTCGCCGCGGCCCAGATCAGGGGGATGCAGGGCGCGGACTGCTCGGCGGCGGCCAAGCACTTCCCCGGCCACGGCGACACCGCGACCGACTCCCATATCGGGCTGCCGGTCATCGACCACACCCGCGAGGAGCTCGAGACGATCGACCTGCCGCCCTTCGTCGCGGCGATCGAGGAGGGCGTGGACGCGATCATGACCGCGCACATCGTGGTCCCGACGCTCGATGACTCCGGCGTCCCGGCGACCCTCTCGCGCCCGATCCTCACCGGCCTGCTCCGCGAGGAGCTCGGCTACGAGGGCGTCATCGTCACCGACTCCCTCGCGATGGAGGGCGTGCGCACCCTGTTCGGCGACGACCGGGTCCCGGTCGAGGCGATCCTCGCCGGCGCCGACCAGATGCTCATGCCCCCGGACCTCGCGGTCGCGATCGGCGGCGTGCGCGACGCGGTGGCGGCCGGCGAGATCACCGAGGAGCGGGTGGATCAGTCGGTGCGCCGCATCCTCGCCCAGAAGCTGCGCCGGGGCCTGTTCGACGAGGTCCATGTGGACCCCGCGACGGCGGCCGGCACGATCGGTGCCCGACGCGCCGTGAGCACCGCACAGCGCATGGCCGAGGACTCGATCACCCTGATCACCGACGACGGGAGCGCCCTCCCGCTCGCCGAGGGGGCGAAAGTTCTGGTCACCGGCGCGGGCACCGCGGCGAAGCTGGAGGTCGCCGCCGCGGCGCTCCAGGAGCACGGACTGACGGCGACCGCGCTGGCCGGTGCGAGCCCGGAGGAGGCGGCCGCGGCGACGGACGACGGGATCGATGTGGTGCTGGTGTTCACCTCCTCGTCGGGGTTCACCACCCCCGCCGCCCAGGTCGCGATGGTGGCGGCGCTCGCCGCGACCGGCACGCCCGTCATCCACGCCTCGCTGCGCAATCCCTACGACGTGGTGCACGTCGGGGAGGTCGCGGCGTCGCTGGCCGCCTACGGCAATGCCGATGCCTCGCTCCGGGCGATCGCCGGGGTGCTCGCGGGCACGGTGCGCACCCGCGGGAAGCTCCCGGTCCCGATCCCCACGGCCGACGGCACGGGGGAGGCGTACCCGCTCGGGCACGGGCTGCGCTGAGCGGTGTCCGTCAGCCGAGCGTCGCGTTTTCGGGGGTCGTCTCCTCTCGCGCCCGGCGCTCGGCCGCCTCCCGCACGAGGTGACGGCGCCGAGTCCGCACCCAGCCCGCCGTGAACACGGTCCCGGTCACCACCAGCACGACCGCCATGACCGTGATCACGACCATGAAGGTGACCTCGAGGCTCGCCAGCGACAGCAGCGCGCTCGAGGTGATGATGCCCAGCGCGTTCGCGGTGCGCAGCTGGGCGAACACCTCGGCACGGTGCTCGGGCGCGACGAGATGGTCCAGCACGAGCGAGTAGTAGGTCGCCAGCGGTGCGAGGACCGCACCCACCAGGAGCGCCCCGATGACCGTGGCGGTCACCGAGTGCCCGAAGCCCACGGCGGCCACACCGAGCGCGGTCACCGCGAGCCAGGCCAGCACGGTGCGGCGGCGCGGCATCCGGTTGTGGACGCTCACCCAGATCCCGCCGAGGATCGAGGTCACGCAGATCGCGACCGGGAAGAGCACGCCCCAGGCCGCTGGCAGGCCGAAGGAGACCGCCATCGAGACGGCACCGATCTCGATCGCCGCGATCGAGGCGGCGCTGGCTCCGCCGCACACCAGCCACAGCAGGATCGTCGGGGTCAGGTGCAGGCGGCTGCGGCGCTGCTCCGGGCCCGGCGCGGTGGCGGTCGGGATCCGCGGCAGCAGGAGCATCGGTCCCATCCCGAGCACCACCATCGCCCAGGCCGCCGCCTGCGGGGAGTAGCTGCCCAGCGCCGCGGCGAGCACCGGGGAGGCCACGAAGGTGACCTCGTTCAGCGTGGCCGCGACCCCGAGCGCGCGCGGCAGCCGACCGGCCGGGACGAGGTGGTTCAGCACCGCGCGCAGGTTCCCGTAGGCGGCACCGTTGACCAGCCCTGCGAGCGCGGCCCCGGCCACGACGAGTGCGAAGGGGGCGCCGAGCCCCGCGAGCACGGCGATCCCCACCAGGGCGAGCGTGCGCAGCCCGATCAGGATCCGCAGGAAGGGCACCGGGGAGAAGCGCCGACCCAGGCGCGTGATCGGCACGGCGCCGAGCACCTGCGCGATCGTCATCGCGAGCATCATCGCGGCGCCGCTGGCGGCGTCCCCCGTCAGCGGCAGCGCGATCAGGGAGAAGGCGATCGGTGCCGCGGCCTGCGGCACCGCGAAGGAGCCGTAGGAGGTGAACCAGCGCAGCAGGGCGCCGTCGGGACGACGCACCGGGGTGCGCCGAGCGGGGGCGAGAGCGGTGTGTCCGGCCATGGGGACCTCCTTCGGGATGCGTGAGCAGGGGCGGTGTCGCCACTGCGCAACATAGTGCGCACCCGGCCGGGTGCGCAATATAGTTCCCGTCACTCCGTTAGGCTTCTGGCATGGCAAGGGGAGGGGTGCGGCGATGAGCGGTGGGATGCGTCCCGCAGTGGTCGAGCAGCTCGGCGCCCGCATCCGCGCCGCGCGGCAGGAGGCGGATCTCAGCGTCGCCGCGCTCGCCGACCTCAGCGACGTCAGCCGCCGCATGCTCACCCAGATCGAGCTCGGTCAGGCGAACCCGTCGGTCGCGATCCTCGACCGCATCGCCGCGGGCCTGGGGACCACCTTCGCCGCGTTGATGGGCGTGGGGGCCGACGACGCCCCGGACGGGGTGGAGGTCTGGTCCACCGCGGCCGGCAGCTGGGCGGTGCTGCTGGACGCCGTGGACACCGCCGCGCTCTCCGTCGAGACCTGGAAGTGGAAGCTGCTGGGCGAGGACGTCTATGAGGGGGGCGCCGGCGTGCCGATCCCCGCGATCATGCTGCACGTCACCGAGGGTGCTCTGGAGATCGTCACCGACGCGGACGTGCAGGTCATCGAGGCCGGCGGCTCCGGCCGCACGGTCACCGCCGGCACCTACCGCTACCGCGCGCGGGAGGGTCAGGCGGCGGTGTTCTTCTCCGTCGCGCTGCTGACGCGGTCCACCGCCCCCTCGACACGGGCGGTCTGAGCGACAAAGCTGGGGTCGTGACCGACACCCACCGTCCCGCCGACCTCTCCGGACATCGTCTGGCCGAGGTGACCTCCGCCCCGCTGCGCAGCCGCTACCCGCGCACCATCGGCCGCAACGCCCGCCTCGGCGCCCACGGGGACGGTCCCACCGCGCTCGCGGTCAGCCTCCGCACCGACTCCGGGGCGACGGGCTGGGGCATGTACGAGGGACCCGAGCCCGACCTGCAGGTTTGCGTCGGCCGACCGCTCGAGGAGATCTTCGACGCCAGGTCCGGAGTGCTCGACCCCGCCGCGCTGCCGCTCGACATCGCACTGCACGACCTCGCCGGGAACCTCCTGGACCAGCCCGTCCATCAGATGCTCGGCGACGGCGGGCCCGCCGAGGTGCCCTGCTACTCCGGCGCGATCTACTTCGACGACCTCGACCCGGAGGAGGCGCCGCGCGGGATCGATGGTGTGCTCGCCGCGTGCGAGGCCGACCATCGCGCCGGATATCGCGGCCTGAAGCTCAAGATCGGCCGCGGCAACCGCTGGATGGCTCCCGAGATCGGGTACGCCCGCGATCTCGAGGTGGTCCGCGCCGTGCGGCAGGCGCATCCCGAGCTGCGCCTCCTGGTCGACATGAACGACGGCTACACCCCGGAGCAGACGGTGCGGTTCCTCGAGGAGACCGCCGATTGCGAGCTGTTCTGGATCGAGGAGCCGTTCGCCGAGGAGGCCGACGGGCTGCGTCGCGTGCACGAGCACCTGGTGGCCGCGGGCTCCGGGGTGCTGGTGGCCGACGGGGAGTTCGACCCCGACGTGGACGCGGTGCTCGAGCTGGCCGGCGAGGGCCTGCTCGACGTGCTGCTCATGGACGTGCTCTCCTTCGGGTTCACCGCCTGGCGGCAGCTGATGCCCCGGGTGCGCGAGCTCGGGGTGCTCGCCTCCCCGCACGCCTGGGGCCATCCGCTGAAGACCCTCTACGCCGCCCAGCTCGCTGCCGGCCTGGGCGGGGTCCCCGTGGTCGAGGGGGTGCCCGGCGCGACCGACGGTGTCGACGCCTCCGCATACCTGCTGGAGGACGGGAAGCTCGTGCTGCCGGGAAAGCCCGGATTCGGCCTCGTGCGCCTGGCACACTGAGGCGATGAGTCCGAGGGAGCAGCCCGAGATCGCCTGGCGCGACGACGCCACCGACGAGGAGCTCTCCGCGCTCCACGCCGCTGCGTTCGGCCACGCCGTCGAGCTCGAGCCGTGGTCCGATCGCCTCGAGCGGTACTCGCTCGGCTGGGTCACGGCCCGCTGCGACGGCGAGCTGCGCGGGTTCTGCAACGTCATCACTGACGGCGGCCGCCACGCCTTCCTCCTGGACACCTCCGTGCACCCCGATCACCAGGGCACGGGGATCGGCCGCACCATGGTGCACCGCGCCATCGAGGAGTGCCGCAGGAGCCAGGTCGAATGGCTTCACGTCGACTTCGAGATCGACCTCGGCGCGTTCTACATGACCGAGGGCCTGTTCCAGCGCAGCACGGCGGGGATCCTGAAGGTCTGAGCCGATGACGCACCGTCTGACCTGGGCCGATCTGCCCGTCTCGCTGCACAGGCGTCTCGAGCTGCTGCTCGGCGGTCCGGTGACGCGTCTCCGCTCGTGCCGCGGCGGCTTCTCCCGCAGCTCCGCGGAGATCGTCGAGGCCGACTCGGGCCGCCCCCTCTTCGTCAAGGCGGTGCGGGAGCAGGACAACCCCGGGGCGATGCAGCTGAACCGGTCCGAGGCCGCGGCGCTCGCGCGCATCCCGTCGGCCGCCCCGGTGCCCGCCCTCGTCGACGCCTTTCCGCACGAGGACTGGTTCGTGCTGGTCACCGAGGTGGGCCGGGGCGCGATGCCGGAGGAGCCGTGGACCGCGGGCGACCTCTCGGCGGTGCTCACCGCGCTCGACGAGCTCCAGGCCTCCGCCACGCCGTGCCCGGTGCCCGATCTGCAAAGCGTGACGGACACCCTCGGCGAGGACATGCTGGGCTTCGACCGCATCGCCGCCGATCCTCCGCAGGACCTCGACCCGTGGATCTCGGCGCATCTCGACGCGCTGCGGGCCGCCGCCCGGCGGGGCATCGACGTGCTCGACGGCGACACCCTGTGCCACTCCGACCTGCGCGCGGACAACATCCTCCTCGCCGACGACGGCACGGTCAGCCTCGTCGACTGGGCATGGGCCTCCCGCGGCAGCCGCACCGCCGACGCCCTGCAGCTGCTCTCCTCGATCGAGGACCCCGACGGAGCGCTCGAGGTGGACCGGCACGTGGACGAGCTCCTGGTTCGCCACGGAAGGCCGCTCGGCGAGGGCACGGACGTGCTCGCCGGCATCCTCGCCTTCTTCGCCGACGCGGCCCGGCACCCGCACGTCCCGTCGATGCCGCTGCTCGGCGAGCACCGTCGGCGTCGGCGCGACGCGCTCCTGACGCTGGTGCGTCGGCGCTGGGAGCGCACCGCCCGGGCCTGACCCGCACCCGCTGAGACACCCGGTCACGAACAGGTCACGGCCCCTCCTGGCCGCGCGCCGCCCGGAATCCGCCGCCTACGGTGCGGCTGTTCCCGGGCAGATCCTCCTCACACTGCCCTCCCGCGATCGGAGCTGTGATGAGCGTAGAGACCAGACCTGCCCCGGACGGCGCCGGGCCCTCCGCCGACGCCCAGACCGCGACCCGCGAGAGCCTCGAGGACTACACCCTCCGCTTCGCCCCGCGGTCCTACCGTCGGTGGACCCCGGCGGTCGTGGCGACGAGCGCCCTCGGCGGCATCGCCTACCTCGCGGACTTCTCGATCGGCGCGAACATCGCGCTCACCCACGGCACCCTCAACGGGATCATCGGGATCCTGGTCGCGGCGACGATCATCTTCCTCTCGGGCTTCCCCCTGGCGTACTACGCCGCCCGCTACAACCTCGACCTCGACCTCATCACGCGCGGCTCCGGCTTCGGCTACTACGGCTCGGTGATCACCAACGTCATCTTCGCGTCGTTCACCTTCATCTTCTTCGCCCTCGAGGGCTCGATCATGGCCCAGGGCCTCTACCTGGGCCTGGGGATCCCGCGCTGGATCGGTTACCTCGTCTCCACACTGATGATCTTCCCGCTGGTCATCTACGGCATGAAGACGCTGGCGAAGCTGCAGGTCGCCACCACCCCGGTGTGGCTGATCCTCATGGTCATCCCCGTGGCCTATCTCGTCATCTCCCACCCCGACTCGGTGCAGACCTTCCTCTCCCACACCGGGGACAGCGGCGCCGGGGTGAACCTGGCCTCCGCGATGCTCGCGGCCGGCGTCTGCCTCTCGCTCATCGCCCAGATCGCCGAGCAGATCGACTACCTGCGGTTCATGCCGCCCCGCACCGACGCGAACCGCCGCTCCTGGTGGGCCGCCACGATCCTGGGCGGCCCGGGCTGGGTCATCTTCGGCGCGATCAAGCAGATCCTCGGCATGTTCCTGGCCGTGTACCTGGTGGCCAACGTCCCCGGCGCCCGCGATTTCGCCAACGAGCCGGTGCAGCAGTTCCTGGTCACCTACGAGCAGCTGATGCCGGGCTGGCTCGCGCTGATCCTCGCCGTGGTCCTGGTGGTCATCTCCCAGGTCAAGATCAACGTCACCAACGCCTACTCCGGGTCGCTGGCCTGGACGAACTCGTACACCCGCGTCACCCGCCGCTACCCCGGCCGCCTGGTGTTCCTCGCCGTGAACCTGGGCATCGCCCTGGTGCTCATGGAGGCGAACATGTTCGACTTCCTCAACGGCATCCTCAGCTTCTATGCGAACCTCGCGATGTCCTGGATCTGCGTGGTCGCCACCGACATCGTGATCAACAAGCACGTGCTGAAGCTGTCTCCGGTGCGACCCGAGTTCCGCCGCGGCATGCTGTACGACTGGAACCCCGTCGGCATCGTGTCCCTGGCCCTGGCCGGCGGCTTCTCGATCGCGATCTTCTTCGGCGCCTTCGGGGCCGCGGTCCAGCCCTTCTCGCCGCTGTTCGCCGTCGGCATCGCCGTGCTCGCCACCCCGCTGATGGCTGTCCTCACCCAGGGCCGCTACTACCTGCGCCGCACCGACGACGGCATCGAGCTGCCGATGCTCGACGAGCACGGCAACCCCTCGGGCGAGACCCTCGAGTGCGCCGTCACCGGGATGGAGTTCGAGCGGCCGGACATGATCGCCTCCGCGGTCCCCGGCCCCGACGGGGAGCGGATCTACCTCAGCTCCCTGGCTCTGACCACCGACCGCACCGGGCAGCACGTGCTGCCCAAGGAGTAGCCGCCATGCGCTTCACCCCGGCGGACACCGAGAAGCTCATGCTGTCGGTCGCGGGGATGGTGGCCCGTGACCGCCTGGACCGCGGTGTGCTGCTGAACCATCCCGAGGCCGTGGCCCTGCTGAGCACCTGGGTGATCGAGCGGGCGCGGGACGGCCGCGGCGTCGAGGAGCTCATGGTCGCCGGCCGTGAGGTGCTCGCCCGGACCCAGGTGATGGAGGGCGTGGCGGAGATGCTCACCGACGTGCAGGTCGAGGCCACCTTCCCCGACGGTCGCAAGCTCGTCACCCTCCACCACCCGATCGACTGAGGACACTGCGCATGGACCCCATCACCGACCGACCGGGCCCCGGCGCGCTCCGCGTGCGCCCCGGGATGCGCGAGCTGAACCGTCGCGAGCGCGCCGAGGACTCCGCCGAGCTGGTCCTCGAGAACACCGGCGACCGCCCGATCCAGATCGGCTCGCACCTGCACCTTCCGGATGCGAACACGGCCCTGGCCATGGATCGGGAGGCCGCCCGCGGCTTCCGCCTCGACATCCCCGCGGGCACCTCGCTGCGGTTCGAGCCGGGCGCCTCGCGCCGCGTCGCGGTGGTGCGCCTGGGCGGGGCCGGGCGGGTGCCGGGGCTGCAGATCCGGTCCACGGCCGACGACGGGGGAGTGCGCTGATGGTGCGCATCAGCGCCGAGCGCTACGCCGCGCTCTACGGACCCACCACCGGCGACCAGCTGCGCCTGGGCGACACCGACCTCTGGATCGAGGTCGAGGAGGATCGCACCGTCGGCGGCGAGGAGTCCGTGTTCGGCGGGGGCAAGTCGATCCGCGAGTCCATGGGCCAGGGCACCACCACCCGCGCCGAGGGCGCCCCGGACACCGTGATCACCAACGCGATCATCCTGGACTGGTGGGGTGTGGTCCGGGCCGACGTCGGGCTGCGCGACGGCAGGATCGTCGCGCTCGGCAGGTCCGGGAACCCCGACATCTCCGACGGCATCCACCCCGCGCTGCGCATCGGGCCCTCCACGGACGTGATCTCCGGGGAGGGGAAGATCCTCACCGCGGGCGCCTTCGACACCCATGTCCACCTGCTCTCTCCCTCGCAGATCCACGAGGCGCTGGCCACCGGCATCACCACGATCGGCGGCGGCGGGACCGGCCCGTCGGAGGGCAGCCGCGCCACCACCGTCACCCCCGGCGCCTGGCACCTGGGCCGGATGCATCAGGCGCTGGACCGCCTGCCCGTGAACGTGCTGCTCCTGGGCAAGGGCAACACCGTCTCCGCCGAGGCGCTGGCCGAGCAGGCCCTCGCCGGCGCCGCCGGGTACAAGGTCCACGAGGACTGGGGCGCGACCCCCGCCACGATCGACGCCTCGCTGCGTGCCGCCGGGGAGCACGGCCTGCAGGTGGCCCTGCACTCGGATTCGCTGAACGAGTCCGGCTTCGTGCAGTCCACGATCGCCGCGATCGACAGCCGCACCCTCCACGCCTTCCACATCGAGGGCGCGGGCGGCGGGCACGCCCCCGACATCCTCGAGATCGCCTCCCTGCCCCACGTGCTGCCCGGGTCGACCAACCCGACCCTCCCGCACACCGTCAACACCGTGGCCGAGCACCTCGACATGCTGATGGTCTGCCACCACCTCAAGCCCTCCGTCCCCGAGGACCTCGCCTTCGCCGAGTCCCGCATCCGCGCCTCGACCATCGCCGCCGAGGACCTCCTGCACGACATGGGCGCCCTGTCGATCACGTCCTCCGACGCGCAGGCGATGGGCAGGATCGGCGAGGTCATCACCCGCACCTGGCAGGTCGCCCACGTGATGAAGGACCGTGTCGGGTCCCTCGGCGACACGATGCCGGCGGACAACGAACGAGCCCGCCGCTACGTCGCCAAGTACACGATCAACCCCGCGATCGCCCACGGCGTCGACGCCCACATCGGCTCCGTGGAGGAGGGCAAGCTCGCGGACCTGGTGCTCTGGGATCCGCGCTTCTTCGGGGTGCGGCCCGCGCTGGTGCTCAAGGGCGGTGCGATCGCGTGGGCGGCGCTCGGGGACCCGAACGCCTCGATCCCCACCCCGCAGCCGGTGCTGATGCGACCCGCCTTCGGGGACGCGATCGGGGACGCGCTCTCGGTCTCCTTCGTGGCGCCCTCCGCGGTCGAGGACGGTCTGCGCGATCGCCTGGGCCTGTCCCGGGAGCTGCTGCCGGTGGCTCCGACCCGCGACGTCACCAAGGCGGACCTCCGTCTCAACGACGCGCTGCCCCGGATCGACATCCGCCCGGACACCTTCGAGATCCGGATCGACGGGGAGCTGGTCGAACCGGCACCCGCCAGCATGCTGCCGCTGGCCCAGCTCTACCAGATGTTCTGACCCCGATGACTGTGCCCGCTTCGCTGTCGGTCGCCCTGCTGCTCGCGGACTCCCGCCTGCCCGCCGGCGCGCACGTCTCCTCCAACGCCCTCGAGGCGGCGCTGCGCGACGGGCTGGCCCCGGCGGACGTGGCCGGGTACGTCGCCTCCCGGATCCGCACGGTGGTCCTGGTGGAGGCCGGGACCGCGGTCGTCGCCCGAGCGCTCGGGCCCGCCTCGGACCTGGACCGCCTGCGCGCCGAATGGGCGGCCCGCACCCCGAGCCGCGCCCAGCGCGAGGTCGCCGGAGCCCTCGGGGACGGGCTGCGCCGCGCGGCCGACGTCCTGTGGCCCGGCGCGGTCCCCGTCCCCGCCCGGCGGGACGGCCCCTGGCCCCGGCCGATCGTGCTGGGCCTCGTCGCCGCGGCCGCCGGCCTCGAGGCCGAGGACCTGGTGCGCCTGATCGCCTACGACGACGCGCAGACCATCGCCTCCGCCCTGCTTAAGCTCGAGCCGGGCGACCCCCGCGCCGCGGCCGCCCTCGTGCTCGAGGCCTGCGCGCTCCTGGAACCCCGCGTGGCGGAGCTCGCCGCGCTGACGGACCCCACGCACATCCCGTGCGCGGGGGCACCCCTGACCGAGGGCTGGTCCGAGGCCCAGTCCGAACTGCCGAGGAGGCTCTTCCGTGCCTGAGAACACCCATCGATCCCCGAACCGCTCGCTCCGGCTGGGGGTCGCCGGCCCCGTCGGCACCGGCAAGAGCTCGCTCATCGCGACGATCTGCCGCGCCCTGGCCGGCGAGATCCGCATCGGTGTGATCACCAACGACATCTACACCGACGAGGACGCCCGCTTCCTGCGCTCCGCCGGGGTGCTCGAGCCCGAGCGCATCCGCGCCGTCGAGACCGGGGCCTGCCCCCACACCGCGATCCGCGACGACGTCACCGCGAACCTCGCCGCCGTCGAGGACCTCGAGGCGGACTTCGACCCGCTGGACCTGGTGCTCGTCGAGTCCGGCGGCGACAACCTCACCGCGACCTTCTCCCCGGCGCTGGTCGACGCGCAGATCTTCGTGCTCGACGTCGCCGGCGGCGGGGACGTGGCCCGCAAGGGCGGCCCGGGGATCGGCCGCGCCGACCTGCTGGTGGTGAACAAGGTCGACCTCGCCCCGCACGTGGGGGTCGATGTGGAACGGATGCTCGCCGATGCGACCGCGGCCCGCGAGGGCGGGCCGGTGCTCGGGGTCTCCCGTCACCAGGAGGACACCGTCGCGGAGCTGCGCGCCTGGGTGCTGGAGCTTCTCGCCGCCCACACCGCGGGCACCCACGCCCCGCAGGACCCCGGGCCGATGGCGCCGCACGTCCACGCCGAGGACGAGCACGACCACGAGCACCCGCACGAGCACGCCCACGCCGGATGACACGGATCGCGCTCGAGCGGGCCGACGGACCGGTGCGCCTGCGCCTCGTCCCCGGCCTGCTCCAGCCGCGGCTCATCTCCCGGACCCGGACCGGTGCCCGGGTGGCGCTCGTCGCCGCCGGGGCCACGCTGCTGGGCGGCGACGAGGTCTCCGTCGACGTGCACGTGGGCGCCGGCTGCACGCTCGAGATCGAGGACGTCGGCGGCACGGTCGCCTACGAGAGCACCGGTGCGCCCAGCCGGTTCGACGTCTCGATCCGCCTGGAGGAGGGGGCCCGCCTGGTGTGGCGGGCCCACCCCTTCGTGGTGACCGACGGGGCCGACGTGCGCCGACGGACCACGATCACCCTCGGCCACGGAGCCGACCTGCTCCTGCGCGAGACCCTCGTGCTGGGACGCACAGGGGAGCGAGGCGGCCACCTCGTCAGCGCCCTCGATGCGCGCGGCGCGGACGGCGCCCCGCTCTTGCTCGAGCACCTGGACCTCGATGGCGCCGCGCCGCGCCACGGCGTGCTCGGCGCCCACCGGGTGCTGGACTCCGCAGTGCTGCTCGGCCGTCGCCCTCCGGAGAGCACCGGTCCGCGCGTGCTCCACCTCGAGGCCCCCGGCGCCCTGGGCCGAGCCCTCGGCGCGAGCACCCACGGCACCGGCGTCGGGGAGCTGATGGAGGAGTGGGCCGATGACGCCGTCCCCTCGTAGCCCACGCCGCAGCGGTCAGGGCATACCGTCGAGCGAGCGCCTCGCCTGGAGCGCGAGCCACACCTGGGCCAGGTCGCCGCTCTCGTGGAGGTCGACGTCGAGCAGACCCTCGATGCGGCGGATCCGGTAGTGCACGGTCTGGCGGTGGAGCTGCAGCGCCTCCGCCGTCCTCTGCCAGGAACGACGGTGCTCGAGGAACGCCTCGAGGGTCTCCATGAGCGATCCGTCCTGCTCCGCATCGTGCCGGAGCACCGGCCCGAGCCGATGCTCCACGAGCGCCCGGGCGTCCGCCCGGTCCGTCGGCCCGAGATCCGGGCTCATCGAGCCGTAGCGGACGCTCGTGGACCCGCTGCGCCGAGCCATGCCCAGCGCCCAGGCCGCCTCCTGGGCGCTCTCGGCGTACCGGGAGCCGCGCCGCACCGGGCGGCTGAGACCGGTCCGACCGGCCCGGCCCAGCGCATCGGTGAGCACCCGGAGCGCATGAGGCCGCTGCGGGAGGATGAGGACGGGCGAGCCGGCGCGCAGGGTCATCGCGTAGGGGATCCGCGCCCGCCACAGGCTCACGGGGAGCGTGCGCAGCCGCTCCTCGTCCTCGCAGGCGACTGCGGCGACCAGGGAGCGCGCGGGATCCAGCCCGAGCTCTCCGAGCTCCCGGGCGGCGCCCTGGCGGCGGACGCCCGCGTCCAGGACCGCGGCGGCGAGCTCGCCGTGGATGCGCTGACGGTTGCCGAGCTCGAGATGCGCCTGGGAGAGCTCGAGGGCCGCCACCGTCGCGGCGTGCTGCAGCAGCAGCGTGTCCGGGGGCGTCTCGGAGCGGCTGATCACGGCGAGCACGGCGGCGGACTGGGTGGGGACGGGGACGATGTGCAGGACCCTTCCGCCGGACAGGGGTGCGAGCCGGTTGCCGGAGGAGAGCAGCCCGACTGGGCCGCGGATCGCGCGGGTCACCTCCTCCGGCGGCTGGTCGTCGTGGGGGAAGTAGGCGCGACCGGAATGGACGTCGCAGACGTCCACATCGCTGCCCAGGACGGAGATCAGGGTGCGCCGGGTGTGGGAGCGGTCGATGTCCGTGCCGGGGGTGCGACGGATCGCCTCGTAGAGCCGGGCGGTGCGGCTGATCCGCAGGGACTGCTCGGGCTGTACCGACTCCGCGACGGTGCGCGAGATCGCGGCGAAGGGCATCGGGTAGCGGATCCACAGCACCGGGATGCCGAGGCGGTCCGCGGCGTCGTCGAAGGCGCGGGTGAGCGGGGGACAGTACATCTCCTCGCCGATCGCGAGCGCGCCGACGCCCACGTCGGACAGACGGTCGAGCAGCTCAACCTGCTCCGCGGCCCCGGCGGGGAAGCTCATCCCGTTGGTCATCATCAGCTCGCCGTGGGAGAGCCAGCGCCAGGGCTGGGGGAGATCCGTGGTGTGGGTCCAGGTGATCGCGCGGTCCAGCCCGGGCGCACCCGCGTGGAGCCTCAGGGTCAGGTGGGGGATCTCCATCAGCTCGCGCACCGACATGACCATCGTCCGCCGCCTCTCGTCCGCCCGCTCCGGGCCCGTTCGTGCATTCGCACGATATCGGTGCAGCTGCCTCATACGGATGCACGGCGCGCTGCGCGCGGTCGGAGGCGCATGATCGATGCATCCAGCCGAGTGCCCCCTCTCACCCGGCTCGTCCCCAGGAGGCTCCGATGACCAGCTCATCAGGCGTGATCGACGATGCGCCGCTCACCTCGTTCCACAAGAAGCTCACCGCCTACTCCTCGGGCGGCCCGCTGATCGACGGCTACGCGATCGCGATGATCGGGTTCACCTACGCCAGCATGGGGACCGCATTCGAGGTGAGCGCCGCGGACAAGGGGCTCATCGCCGCCGCCGCCCTGGTGGGCATCTTCGTGGGCGGTGCGCTGTTCGGCTGGGTCACCGACAAGGTGGGCCGCCACGCCATGTACATCATCGACCTCCTCGCCCTCGCCCTCTTCTCGGTCCTCACCTTCTGGGCCGGCGACGTGTGGCAGATCGTCCTGCTCCGCTTCGCGATCGGCGTCGCCATCGGGGCGGATTATCCGATCGCCACCTCCCTCCTCGCGGAGTACCTGCCCCGCAGGCATCGCGGCAAGATGCTCGGCGCGACCTTCGTGGTCTGGGCCGTCGGCGCGACGCTGGCGCCGATCGTCGCGATCGCCTGCACGGCGGCCTTCGGGGACGAGGCCTGGCGATGGATGCTCGCGAGCACCGCGGTCTTCGCGATCGTCACCCTCCTCTTCCGCCTCGGCACTCCAGAGTCCCCGCGCTGGCTGCTCAGCAAGGGAAGGGTCCAGGAGGCCGACGCCGCGATCCGGAAGGTCTACGGGTCGGGATACTCGAGCGCCGACCTCGGCCACGAGGAGAGCGCGGGCCGCGTCTCGCTGGGAACCCTGTTCCGTGCCCCGTACCGGGGCCGGCTGATCTTCGTCTGCCTGTTCTGGATGTGCCAGGTCATCCCGATGCTCTCGATCTACTCGTTCTCCTTCGACGTGCTCGCGACCGTGGGCCTCGAGGGCAACGGCGCCGAGGTGTTCCTGGCCGCGCTGTTCGTCCTCGGAGGCATCCCCGGGCTGCTGCTCGTCGACCGGATCGGGCGAAAGGCACTCCTGATCTATTCCTTCGCCGGCATCGCCGTGATCTGGGGGATGGCCGGGCTGGTGCCGGGACTGCCGATGATGGCGATCTTCGTGGCGATCTGTCTGTTCGCCTTCCTGTCGGGCTCCTCGAACTTCCTCGAGGTCGTGGTGCCCAACGAGCTCTTCCCCACCCAGGTCCGGGCCACGGCCGTCGGCATCGGCACCGCCGCGAGCCGCATCGGCGCCGCGATCGCCGTCTACCTCATGCCGCTCCTGCTCGCCCATGGCATCGCGTACGTGCTCCTGGCCGGTGCGGCGGTGAGCGTCGTCGGCCTCGTCGTGACCCTGGTCTGGGGCGAGGAGACGGCCGGTCGCGCCCTCCACGAGACGAGCGACGGCGCCGAGTCATCAGCGCCTGCGACGGCCTCCGGCCGTCCTCGTCTCGCCTCCACCGAACCCACCCTCTGAGAAGGAGCGCCTCCCATGAGCATCCGAGTCCCCGACCCCGTCGGCCCCGTCGACGGCACGATCGTCCCCCGCTTCGCCGGCGAATCGACCTTCGCCAGGATCCCGCGCATCGACCAGGTCGCCGACTACGACATCGCCGTCCTGGGCGTCCCCTTCGACGGCGGCACCTCGTACCGACCCGGCGCCCGCTTCGGCCCGCTGCAGGTGCGCACCTCCTCCCGCCACCTCCGCCCCGCCTTCCACGTCGAGCTGGACGTGGCCCCCTTCGGCGAGCTCCAGGTGGTCGACGCCGGGGACGTGGCCTGCACCCCGTTCAGCATCACGGACGCGATGGCCCAGGTGGAGAAGGTGGCGCTGGACGTGCGCGGCGATGCCCCGGAGCGGCGCCTCATCGGCATCGGCGGCGATCACACCATCGCCTATCCGCTGATACGGAGCGCGGTCGCGAAGCACGGCCCGGTGGCCCTCGTGCACTTCGACGCCCACCTCGACACCTGGGACACCTACTTCTCGACCCCGCTGACCCACGGCACGGTGTTCCGCCGCTGCTTCGAGGAGGGCCTGCTCGCGGAGGACAAATCGATCCACCTGGGCATCCGCGGCCCCATCTACGACCGGATCGACCTCCGGCAGGATCGGGACTTCGGGTTCAAGGCCATCCGCTGCAGCGACCTCGACCGGATGGGGATCGACGCGGCCGTCGCCCAGGTGAAGGAGCGCGTCGGAGACACTCCCGTCTACCTCTCCCTCGACATCGACGTGCTCGATCCCGCCTTCGCGCCGGGCACGGGGACCCCGGAGGCGGGCGGCCTCTCCAGCCGCGAGCTGCTCGCGCTGCTGCGGCGCCTGGACGGGCTGAACCTGGTCGGCGCGGACGTGGTGGAGGTGGCGCCGGCCTATGACCACGCCGAGGTCACCACCGTCGCCGCGGCGACCGTCGTGTACGACATCGTCGCGCTCATGACGAACCAGGCCCTCGGTCGTACGGCCGGCTGACCCCCTGGCAGGACCGCCGCTCGCGGCATACGCTTACCAGCATGACTGCACCCACCCGCCGCATCGGCTCCCTGACCGTCTCCGCCCTGGGCCTGGGCGCCATGCCCCTGTCGATGGGACGCGGCGAGCCCGCCCCTCACGACCGCGCCATGGCCACGATCCACGCCGCCCTCGACGCCGGCGTCACCCTCCTGGACACGGCCGACATCTACGCCCCGAGCTGGGACACCATGGGCCACAACGAGAAGTTCGTGGGCGAGGCGCTGCGCAGCTGGGAGGGTGACCGCTCACAGGCCGTCGTCGCCACCAAGGGCGGCATCACCCGCTCGGCCGAGGGCGGTGGCCGCGACGGCTCCGCCGCCTACCTCCGCTCCGCGCTCGAGAAGTCCCTGACCGCCCTCGGCCAGGACTCGGTGGATCTCTACTACTGGCACCGTCCCGACCGCAGCATCCGCTACGCCGAGGGGGTCGAGGCGCTCGCCACCTTCCAGCAGGAGGGCCTGATCCGGGAGATCGGCATCTCGAACGCGAACGTCGAGGAGATCGACGTGGCCCGCGACGTGCTCGGCGAGGGCGGGCTCGCGGCGGTCCAGAACGAGTTCTCGCCGACCTTCTTCCACACCAGCCGGAACGAGCTGCGGCACTGCGGCGAGCACGGCATCGCCTTCGTCCCCTGGTCACCGCTCGGCGGGACCGGCGGCGGCGCGGCCGCGGTGGGGGAGCGGTTCGGGCAGATCCAGCGGATCGCCGAGGCCCATGGCGTGAGCCCCCAGCAGGTCGTCCTCGCCTGGGAGATGGCGCTGGGCGAGCACGTCATCCCGATCCCGGGCGCGAGCCGCCCCGAGTCGATCACCGACTCCGCCGGCGCGCTGGACCTCGAGCTCACGGCGGAGGAGCGCGAGGAGCTGGACCGGATCCTCGCCTGAGAGTGAGGGGAATCCCGTGGCGGATCCGGGCGCGGAGGCGTAGCGTGGCCGGGTCCACGACGGCACAGGGAGACAGCATGCGCATCACGCCTGCAGGAAGCGGGGCGGCCCACGGGGCCTGCTCGGCGTGACCTCGTCACACCCGCATCCACCATCTCCCCTGCGCGCAGCGAGCCCGTTCCGGACGGGGCGCCGCGACGCGCCTTCCGTGAGGACCCCATGATCCCCCTGACCGATTCCCTGATCCGCAGCTCCTTCGTCAACGCCAGCAAGGGCGACGCCAAGCGGGCCCAGCTGCCCGACCTCGACGCCGTCGACTGGGACCGCCTGGACCTGCTGGGCTGGCAGGACGCCAAGCGTCCCAAGCTGCACTACGTGAGCCTCGAGCTCGACGGCGAGGTCGCGACCGTCATGCTGCGCGGCGCGGAGCGGCCGCCGGCGAAGAAGCTGCTGTGCTCCTGGTGCGAGGACATCGTCGACGGCAATCACGCCGCGCTCTTCGTCGCGCCGCTCGGCGGTGACTCCGGCAGACGAGGCAACACCATCGGCACCTCGATCTGCGCCGATCTGCGCTGCTCGCGCAATGTGCGCCGGGCGCCGTCCTCCTACGAGCTGCGCTCCGAGGACCCCGCCCTGCTCGCGTACCACCAGGAGCAGAAGATCGCCGGCCTGCAGGAGCGCTCCTCGCGCTTCGTCCGCGCGGTCAGAGCAGGCTGACCGTCACGGCAGGGTGACGACCGCATCGGCCCGGGATCGGGTGGCGGCGACCCGGCGAGCATTGTCCTCGTCCGGTCCCAGCGCCCAGTCCCGGGCCGCTCGCGGTGACTTCCCGAAGCGCTCGTGCCGCGCGATCAGCCGCTGGTGGCGCAGCTCCTCGGGGACCTCGACGAACCAGCGCGCATCGAGCAGCGCACCCACCTGCGCCCACGGTCCCTCCTCGCACAGCAGGTAGTTCCCCTCGGTGAGCACGAGCGGCACCTCGGCGCCCACCTCGATCGCGCCCGCGAGCCCCTGCTCGAGGTCCCGTGCGAACATCGGCGCCCACACGGGCGGATCCGTCGGCCGGGCGGTCCGCAGCCGCTGCAGCAGCGCGACATACCCCGCGGCGTCGAAGGTGTCCGGTGCGCCCTTGCGCTCCGCCCGTCCCAGCCGCTCCAGCGCGACATCCGCCAGATGGAAGCCGTCCATCGGCACCACGGCGCAGGATCCCGCCGGCAGCTGCTCGGCGAGCAGCGCCGTGAGCGTCGACTTCCCCGCCCCGGGCGCCCCCGCGATCCCCAGCAGACGCCGCGAGCCGGAGCGCAGCGCCTCATCCAGCAGCGCCCGGGCGGCGTCGACGGCGTGCTCAGAGTGCATGCTCATGCAGCGTCACCTCGATGACCTCGCCGCGCAGCGGCAGGTGCATCAGGATCCGGTCCGGTGCCCGCCCCGCGGCGGCCAGCGCGCGGGAGTAGGTCGCCATCTGCCCCAGATACTTCCGGCGCACATGGTCCACCGGCTCCTGCCCGGGATAGGACTTGTGGTCCACCAGCACGATCTCGCCGGAGGGGAGACGCAGCAGGGTGTCGATCCAGCCCTCCATCACCTGATCGTCCTCGTTCCACCAGGTGATCGGCTGTTCGGTGAGCTCCTCGGCGCCGGGGAACTCCTCGGCGAGGAAACGGGCCCAGGCGTCGCCGGCGCCGAGCAGCACCTGTGCGTCGACGGTGCGGGTCACGGTCCAGCGCTCCAGCAGCCGCTGCGCCGCCGCGGCCCGCTGCACCTCCGTGAGCTGCGCCAGCGGCAGCGCCAGGTAGGCGTGCACCGCCTCGCCGACGCGCTCCCATTGCGGGCCGCCGCCGGTCACGAGCATCGGCCCGATGCTCCGCGGCTGGTGGACCGTGCCGAGCCCTTCGGAGGATCCGACCGCGGAGGCCTGGAACCGGGCCGAGGCGCCCGTCGCGCCGCGCGAGGGTGCATGCAGCGGCACATCGCTGACCGCGAGCGGATCGGTCGTCGCAGTCAGCCGCACCGGCATCTGCTCGGCCAGGTCGTCCACGTTCACCCTGGTCACGCGTGCCGGCAGCGGCTGCTCGGTGCCGTGCACGAGCAGTTCCTCGTCACGCCAGCGCACCAGCGGAGGCGTCGGGACGAGGGTGTCGAGCACGGTCGCGGCGCCGGGCACGGCGAGCACCGAGGTGCGGGCAGCCCGCGTGAGGGCGACGTAGTGCAGGCGCCCGGACTCCTCGGCCTCGGCGTCGCGTCGACGGGTCGCGAAGCTCGAGGCGGCGAGGCGCTCGGCGACCTGCGCAGGGGCGGCGATCTTCGGCCAGAAGCGCAGGCTCCGTCCGGCGAGCGGGGCGGTGACGTCGAGCTCCTCGGGCGAGATGACGAGCACGCCGCTGGAATGGTCGCGCTCCTTGGGCGGTGCGCCGAGGTAGGAGATCACGTGATCCCATTCCAGACCCTTCGCGCCGTGGACCGTGCCCACCCACACCGCCTCGGGCAGGGCGGACAGGTCCGGTCCCTCGGTCCAGGCATCGAGCTCGGCCCGCAGGCCGGTGAGGGTGACGGGGGAGCCCTCCGCGCGGCGCCGCTCGGTGGTCTCCCGCGCCATCGCCCGCAGCGCGTCCAGGGAGCGGCGACGGGAACCCTGCTCGCTCCAGCGCTTGATCCTCTGCGGGAGGTCCAGGGCATCGATCAGGGCGCTGATCATCTCCTCCGGGGTGAAGCCGATGCAGGTGCGGCGCACCACCCGCAGCCCGCTGAGCGCCTCGTCCTCCCACCAGTCGGCGAACACGGCCCGGCGCCCCTCGCGGTCCGGCGCGGCCATCAGCTGGGAGAACCACGTCCCGTGCGCCCCGTGGTCGCTCAGCAGCGTCACCAGCTCGGTCAGCGCGAGGGTGTCCGAGCTGTCGAGGGTCACCGCGAGGGCGGCGCGCACCATCTGCGCCTCGCGGGTGGCGAGCAGCGGATGGGCGGCGCCCGCCGTGGGCACCCCGCGCTCCTGGAGGGCGGCGACCACGGCGGCGCGCTGGACGTTGCTGCGCACGAGCACCGCTGTCGAGCCGGGGGTGAGGACCCCCTCGGCGATCCGGGTCCGGATCTGCTCGGCGATCATCATGGCGTGCTTCTGGGCGGAGACAGCGCGCCGATCGTTCTTCGTCGCCTCCCACACCTCGAGCACGCCCCCTGCGGCGATATCGCGGCGCTGCTCCGGGATCGCGAGCCGCACGCGGTCGAGCTCCGTCCCGTCGGGCGCGAAGACGGGGGCGAACACAGCGTTGGAGAACTCCACGAGCCGTTCCTGCGAGCGCCAGGAATGGGAGAGGTTCATGACCTCACCGGTGCCGAAGACGGTGCCTCCGGCCTCGAGCGCAGCGATGATGTTCTTCATCAGCGAGGGGTCCGCGTCGCGGAACCCGTAGATCGCCTGCTTGGGGTCGCCCACCCAGATCTTCTCCTCGATGAGCTGGGAGAGCTCGAGGAAGAGGGCGAGCTGCACGGGGGAGGTGTCCTGGAACTCGTCGACCGCGAGCAGGCGGAACCTCGAGGCGATGGAGGCGCGCACCCGTTCGGAGCTCTGCAGCAGTCTCAGCGCCCGCACCTCCTGGTCGATGAAGTCGATCAGTCCGAGCTCGCGCTTGTAGGTCTCGTAGGCGTCGAGGGAGCCGGCCGCCACGTCGAGCACCAGGGTGATGAGGTCGCGCAGGTCCTGCTGCCAGGCGGGGTTCCGGGCGACGTCGTCCTCGACCCCCTCGGCGAGCGGCGCGAGCACCTTCTTCGCCGGAGCGCCCCAGGCGCCGCGTGCGATCCGCAGCCAGCTCGACCAGGGGACCCGCTCCCGTTCTGCGAGGCTCCTCTCGAGCCGTCGCAATGCGACGAGGTCGCGCTGCGCCTTGCCGACGCTGCCCTTCGCGATCGGTCCGCCGGAGATCCCCTCACCGGAGGCGTCGACGGAGGCCCCGATGTCCTCCGCGAAGCCGTCGAGCAGGCGCCCCAGCTCATGCAGCCAGCGCCCGCGCAGGTCCTCGCCGGGCTCGGGGAGCTGTGCGGAGTCCCGCAGCTCCTCCCAGGACACGGGCGCCGCCGCACGCAGCGCTGAGGCGTCGAGCTGGTTGGTGCGCGCGGCGTCCGCGACGGCACGGACCCTGCCCCGCCAGGCCTGCTTCTGGGCGTAGCCGGTGTCGTTCTCGTCGCCGTCGTGCTCCATGCGGGAGAGCATCCCTGCCCAGCGCACCCCGGCCGCGGCGGCGGTGCGGTCGATCGCCGCAGCGAAGGCGGTCTTCTGGGTGGCTTCGTCCAGCACCCGCACCTGCGGGGAGATGCCGGCATCGAGGGCGTACTCGGTCACCAGGCGCCCCGCGACCGAGTTCACGGTGCTGATCAGGGCGCTGTCGATGCCGCGTGCCGCCTCGACCTGCCGACGGTCCAGCAGCGTGGAGCGCACCCGCTGGGAGAGCTCGTCCGCAGCCTTGACCGTGAAGGTGGTGGCGATGACCTGTGAGGGGTCGATCCCCGCACCGAGGCGCTCGGCGAGCAGGGTGGTCAGGGTGTGCGTCTTGCCGGAGCCGGCCGACGCGTTGATCAGGGTGAAGCTCATGATGCATCGCCTCGCAGTCCGCACAGGAGGGAGAACTCGCAGTAGTCGCAGCGGGCATCGACCACGATCCCGCCGCTCGCCCGCGCCGTCTCCTGCGCCGCGGAATAGGTCTTCTTCGCCGCCTCGCGAGGGGTGCCGAGGCCCTGGCCGGCGTCCACCAGGATCTGTCCCGACTCCGCGGAGACGGTGCCCTCGCCGATCGCCTCCAGCGCCGCGGTGACGCCGGAGACCGTGGTCTCCCACGCCGCCTCGACATCCAGCGCGGGCCGGCCATGGGGATCGAGCATCGGGTTCGCGGAGACGAACTCGCCCTGCTTGAGCAGGAAGTAGCCGACGTCAGTGCGCGGATCGTGCAGCGACCAGGCATAGGAGGCCAGCTGCAGCGCCTCCCCGGAGTCGAACAGCTCGGGGTGCTTCTTCGCCGCGGCGGTCCACTTCAGGTCGATCACGGTGGGTGCCCCGGCGGCGTCCTCGGCGAGCACGTCGCGGAACCCCATGAAGGGGATCTCCACGTCCCCTCGCTCCAGGTGCAGGGTCAGCGGCTCCTCGAAGCGGGACTCGACCGCGGTGACCACGAGCCCGGCAGCGCCGAGCCGGTCGAAGAACTCCAGGAGCGAGCGCACGGCGGTCTCGCGCATGGTGGTCAGCTCGACCTCGCGCCCCGGGAGCAGCAGCTCGGAGGCGAGCTGTGGGACCAGCGCGTCGAGCATCTGCTCGATCTCGTCGGCCGACGGCGCGCCTGCGCGCTCCTCGCGTGCGGTCACCAGCTGCTCGACCACCGCATGGACGAGCGTGCCGATCATCTGGTTGCCGCTCGGCACCGAGGCGACCGATGCCGGTCGGATCCCGAGCCCGGTGCGATAGGTCCACTTCTGCCGGCAGCCCAGCAGGTTCTCCGCCTGCGAGTAGCTGAGCCTGGTGGGCAGCAGATGCGGTGCCGGCGCTGAGGTCCTGGTCAGGTCCTCCGGCAGCGGCGGGATCTCCTCCGCCTCCGGCACCGCCACCGCCCGCTGTGCCCCCGCGAGCTGCCACTGCGTCCCGTCGATCGCCTCCCGCGGATCCCGTCGGAACCGTGCGAGGACGCGGGCGACGCTCTCGCCGTCAGCGGCGCGCTCCGCGGCGAGGTGCGCGAGCAGGGAGTGCGGTGCGGTCGCCTTCTCGGCGCGGCTGCGCGTTCGGACCACGATCAGGCGCCCGGCCCCGCGCAGCGCGCGCAGTCCCGCCTCGGTCTCGAGCGAAGCCAGCGCGGCAGGATCGAGCAGCTGCCCGCCGAGCTGTTCGAGCGCCGCGACCTCGACGGCGTCCCAGGTCACGCCGGTTGCGGCGTCCTTCCGATCGGCGCCCCACCACAGCACGTCCCCGCCGTCGGCGCGCAGCTGCGCGGGCCGGGTGCACAGGGTCCAGGCACCGGTCGCCTCGGGGCGCGCGAAGGGGGAGGCGGCGCGGCTGCCGGCGGCCTCGACGATCTGGGAGAGCTCGCGCGCGCTGAGCAGAGCATCCTCCCCGAGGGTCTCGAGCACCGCGAGGAAGGTCGCCAGATGCGCGCTCGCCCGCAGCAGGCCCTGATCGTCCTGCCCGAGCCGGCGCAGTCGATCGCCGAGCCACTCCGTGGCGGCCCGAAGCCGTGCCGGAGTGACCTGACTCGGCGCGATCGGGTCGCTGACCAGTGCGGAGATCTCCCGGGCGATCTCCTGTGACTCGGGGTCGGCGGAGAGCTCGGCGATCGTCGACTGCCAGGCGGCGCCTCCGGTGCCGGGCTCGGCCGCGAGCGCGTCCAGGAGCCGTCGACGCACCCGCACGGGCACCAGGCCGATCGGTTCGCGGTCCGCCTCCGGTGCGTCGAGCACGCGCAGGTCGAGGAAGGCGCCGAGCTGCTGGACGTCCACCGGGGCGATCGCGATCGAGAGGAACAGGGGCAGGATCTGCAGGCTCGTACGGTCGGCGGAGGCCCCGGCCACACCGAGCGCGGCGCGTCCGCGGCGGTGGAGCTCCTGGTCGAGCAGCACCGTGTCCTCGGTCGCCAGGACATGCAGGCCCTCGCGTCCGGCGAGCAGTCGTGCGGCGGTCTCGGCCGCGGTCCACTCGTCCTCGGCCTCGAGCAGCATGAGCTCGGGCCGTCCCTCCTGGTCCTCCGCAGCGGTCACCGCGACGCCCGATTCGGCGAGCAGAGCGAACAGCCGTGGCCACAGTCCCGGCAGATGCGTCGGCTCCTCCTGGCATCGGATCTCAGCGATCCCGAGCGGCCATGAGGTGGTCGCGAGCAGATCCACGATCTCCTGCAGGTCCTCCCCAGGGCCCGGGGACAGCTCCGCCGCGGCCTCGATCGCGCACAGCGCGTCCACGCGATCGGGCAGCCCCGTCATGCCCTCCAGTCGCGCACCCGCCGTCACTGCCGCATCGCGCCAGGCCAGCATCGTGGTCGCGGTCGCCCAGGGATCCACGGTGAACGAGTCACGCACCCAGGCATGGTCCGCGGCGGCGATCGCCTGGGCGTACTGGGCGATCCTCACCGCTGGTGCCACGCCCGGCCGGGTGAGCGCGAGGCGGGTCTGCAGCAGCTGCACCAGGCCCCGCGGGCCGCTCCGCACCTGCCCGGACGCCCCGCCCGAGGCGGCATCGGCCCAGGAGGCGCCGTCGAGGGACCAGCCGAACTCGATCCGCATGCCGTCGCTCCTCCGTCGCAGGTGGCGGGCCCGGTGGGGCCGCGACCCCACTGTAGGGGAGCGGGCTGACGTCCGGTCAGCGGTTGAAGGGGTCGTCCGGCCGCACGCCCCAGCTGAACCCGCGCTCGTAGAGCACCATCGCGGACTCGTCGGGAGCGAGCACCAGGTCCTGTCCCTCGCCGGTGAGGTGGAGCGTGCCGTCCGCCTGCTCCTGGATCCGCAGCGTGAGCTCGGCGGGCTCGAGGGCGGAGTGCTCCTGGAGCGTCTGCCCCTGCTCGCGCGGCGGCTTCAGCGACAGCTCGATCGTGCCCTCGTCGGTGCGCACATAGGTCCCGGTCAGCAGCTGTCCGTCGGCCCGGCGCAGCTGGACCGCGGCGCGTCCGTCGTACTCGACCTCGCCGAAGGCGAGCGCGCTCCAGCGGGTGTCCTCGCTGAGCTGTTCCGCCGGTGCGGCGGCGTCCTCCTGCACGGTCCATACCCCGGCCGGTGCGGTCTCGTCGACGCTCCGCTCGGGATACAGGGAGCTCACGCCCCAGCCCACGAGTCCCACCAGGACCAGCGCGGCGAGCGGGCCGGCGATCTGCGTGATCCGTGCCAGCGGTCGCCAGGGCACCAGGGTGGGCAGCGGACCGCGGCCGATCGGGCCACGGCCGAGGAACGCCGCCGTCAGGCGCGGCAGCCACGGGATCAGCACCAGCAGCGACATCACCAGCAGGGCGGTCGCGATCTGCTTGACCGGCACGTCGTAGCCGATGTTCAGCACCAGGACCAGCGACATCGAGCCGGCCGCGATGGTGGCGCCCAGGGCCACCGAGCGCCGCCACAGCAGCGCCAGACCGGCACCGAACTCGGCGAGGCCGGCCAGGAACTGGAACAGCGGGGAGAAGGCCATCAGCCGCCACAGCGTCCCCATCGGGCTCATCTCGCCGTGGGTGATCAGCGCATCGCCCATGTCCGTCACCCCGAACTGCCCCAGCACCAGCTTCGCGACGCCGTAGTAGAGCATCGCGACCGCGAGCAGCAGGCGCACGGCGCCGTGCGCCCACCAGCCCAGGGTCACGGCGGCGGTGCGGGCGAGCCGCTTCTCGGTGGCGTAGTCGTCAGGCTGTGCGGTGGGGGACGGTGCGGCGGGGGACGGTGCGGTCATGCCTCCACTCCAGCGCACAGGCCGACCCTGCGGGATCAGCCCGCCGGATCGGCCCGGTGCGACTTTCGGTGGAGATCACAGCCGCGCGAACTCCCGCACCCACGACGCCTCGGACCGCACCTCCCGGCCCGGGACGAGTGCGCCGTCCCGGACGAAGCCCTCCTCACGGCCGGTCAGAGCCTCCACCAGCAGCGCGCGGTGCCGCGCGAGCTCGTCGGCGACCTCGGGGGTGCCCGAGAGGTCATGCTCCTCGTGCGGATCCGCGTCGAGATCGAACAGCTGCTCGTGCCCGTCACCGGAGAACCACAGGTACTTGAAGCGCTCCGAGCGGATCCACTGCATCGAGTGCCGGCCGAGCGAGCTGATCAGGTGCTCGCCATGCAGGTGCTCCCTCACCGGACCGCCGGGCCTCAGGCTGATGCCGTCCACGCCCTCCGGCACCGGCACTACGGCGAGCCCCAGCACCGTCGGCATCAGATCCCGCAGCTCCGCGAGGGAATCGACCTCGCCGGGCTCGCCCCAGCCCTCGCGCCAGCGCGGCGGCACGTGCACCGCCAGCGGCACCCGCGCGGAGCCTTCGTAGCCCACGGACTTCCGGTACATGTCGTGGTCGCCCATCATGTCGCCGTGATCGGAGACGAACACGATCACCGTGTCCTCCAGCAGGCCCTGGTCCGAGAGCGTCTCCTTCAGCCGGTTCAGCTGCAGGTCGATGAACTCGATCGAGCCGTAGTACCCGGCCCGGACCTGCTGGTGGGTGGACTCCTTCTGCGCCCCGAACTCGGACTCGGACTCGAAGTCCCGACGGTGCTCGTCGAAGCGCGCCACCCAGTCGCCCATCGCCCGCTCCCCGAACTCCCGCTCGCGGTACTTGTCCCACAGCCACTGGGGCGGATCGAACGGCGCGTGCGGCCGATGGAAGGACATGTACAGGAAGAAGGGCCTGGTCGGATCGCGGCGTTCGAGGAACCGGAAGGATTCGTCGGCCACCCAGCGGGTGGGGTGCAGCCGTTCCTCCCGCTCCCAGGGCCGCGCCGTCATGGCGTTGCAGCCGATCCCGGTCTCCTGGTAGTCGGCACGCGGGTCGCCGGTCTCGCGACGCAGGAACTCCACGTAGTCGTCGATCTGTGCTGACGGGCCCCGGCTGAGCCGGCGCGAGGTGTGCAGGAAGCCGTCGTGCAGCAGCACCTCGTCGAAGCCGCAGCGCGCCCGGTCCGGGAACACGTGCATCTTGCCGACGCCGAAGGTCTGGTACCCGGCGGCGCCGAGGGTGGACTGCAGGGTCACGGGGTAGGCGTCCGGGAAGGAGATCCCCTCGCGGTACCCGTATCGCCCGTGCCGCTCCGGGGACTGCCCGGTAAACATCGCGACCCGTGCGGGCACGCAGGTGGGCGTCGCCGAGTAGGCGCGGGTGAAGTGGTACCCGCCCCGCGCGAGGTCGTCGAGGTTCGGGGTGTCGATCGCCTCGTTGCCGGCGACGCCCATCGCGTCGGCCCGCATCTCGTCCACGCAGACGAGGACGACATGGGGGCGGTCGATCACCGCTCAGCCCTGGTTCGCGCTGCCCGGGTGCGTCCACGGCGGGACGTTCCCGCCCGGGTAGCCCTCCGGTGCCTGCTGGGCCTGGCGCTGCGCCTCCCGCGCACGATCGCCCGCCTGCTCGCGGGCTCGTGCGGCCCGTGCCTGCTCCTGCTGCCGGCGCTGGTCGTCGGTCGCGCGCCGACGGTTCTCGACATCATCCGCATCGGCGTCCCTGCTGGCCTCCTGTGCGGCCTGCGACTGCAGCATCGCGGTGCGGATCTCGTCGCCCATGGAGCCGACGGCGCCGGGGTTGCTGGGCAGGTACAGCACGTTGGAGCGGGAGTTCCGGGCCACGTCCTGCATGGTGTCGAAGTACTGCGTCATCAGCAGCAGCTGCTCGGCGGAGTTCTCGATGCCCACCTTGCGCAGCATCTCGTACTGCTCGGCGATGCCGAGAGCGATCGCCTTCCGCTGCGCGGCGACGCCCTCGCCCTGGAGGCGCTTGGACTCGGCCTCGGCCTCCGCCTGGGTGACGCGCTTGATCTTGTCCGCCTCGGCGAGGGACTGGGCCGCGACCCGGTCGCGCTGGGCGGCGTTGATGGAGTTCATCGAATCGCGCACCCGCTGGTCGGGGGAGATGTCCTGGACCAGGGTGTTGATGATGTTGAAGCCGAACTCGCGCATGCGCTCCGAGAGCGTGTTCTCGACGCTGCGGGCGATGTCGTCCTTGGACTCGAAGGCCTGGTCCAGCTCGAGGCCGGACAGCGCGGAACGGACGGTGTCGAACACATAGGAGCGGATCTGCGCCTCGGGGTTGGACAGCTTGTAGTACGCATCGACGACCTGCTCCTCGCGGATCCGGTACTGGACCGCGACGGGGACCGTGACGAACACGTTGTCCTTGGTCTTGGACTCGATGTTCACCTCGAGCTGCTGCACGCGCAGCGAGACCGGCTTGGTGGTGTTGTCGATGAACGGGGTCTTGAAGTTCAGCCCGGCCTGCGCGACCCGGCGGAACTTGCCGAATCGCTCCACGATGACGGCTTCCTGGGTGTGCACCGTGAACATCAGCGAGGTGCGCAGGCCGCCGAACAGCAGCGCTGCGACGATCACGAGGAAGATGAGCAGGCCGAGACCCAGGACGAGGACGAGGATGACGCCTTCCATGGGATCCCCCTTTCTATGCGGTGAGAAGTCTGTGACCTACGCTACCAACCCCTCAGGGCCGCAGTCCCAGCTCGCTCTCGATCCGGCGGGCGATCCGCACCGGCGGCACGGGCGGGGCGTAGCGGCGCAGCACCTTCCCCTCGCCGTCGATGAGGAACTTCGTGAAGTTCCAGGCGATGCGCCCGCCGATCACGCCCGCCTTCTGCGTGCACATCCACTTCCACAGCGGATGGGCGGTGGGCCCGTTGACGTCGATCTTGGAGAACAGCGGGAAGCGCACGTCGTAGGTGGAGGTGCAGGTCTCCTTGGTCTCCGCATCGGTGCCGGGGTCCTGGCGGAACTGGTCCGAGGGGAATCCGAGCACCGTGAAGCCGTGCTCGGCATAGCTGTCGTGCAGCTCCTGCAGGGCGGTCAGCTGGGGGGTGAAGGCGCACTGGGTGGCGGTGTTGACGACGAGGACCAGACGCCCGCGGTAGTCGCCCATCTCGCGCCGCTCGCCGTCGATGGTGAGCGCGGAGAAGTCGTGGAAGGTCGAGTCGGCCATGGTCTCCTGACTCGGGTCGAGGGTGACGTGCGCCTCCATCGTAGGTCCGCTCGCTGACCGTAGGCCGGGACCTCCGGTCTCAGGAGAGGAACGCGTCCACCTCGTCGCGGGTGGGGGCGCTCTCGGTGCCGCGGCGGGTCACGGCGATCGCGGCGGCGGCGTTCGCACGGGTCGCGGCGGATTCCCAGTCGGCGCCGAGGGCCCGCTCGGCCAGCAGCACCCCGGTGTGGGTGTCGCCGGCGCCGTTGGTGTCCACCGGGGTCTGCGGGAAGGAGGGGATCTCGGTGCCGCGGCCGTGGTGGAAGACCAGGCAGCCGCGGTCGCCGTCGCGCACGATGACCACGGCGCCGGGGGCGAGCCGTCGACGGATCGCCTCCGGGGTGTCCTCGAGGGCGTCGAGATCTGTCAGCGCCCGTGCCTCGTCCGCGTTCGAGGTCCACACGGTGGTGCGCGCGAGCACCCGCTGCTGCACCTCGGGCGGGAAGTCCGCGAAGGGATCGCCCGGATCCAGCACCACGTCCACCCCTGCCGGCAGCGACTCGAGGAACTCCAGCAGCGGCGCCCGCGTCGGCTCGAACAGGCTGTACCCGGAGACGCACACGAGGTCGCCGGCCACAGGGTCGAGGGTCGCGAGGGACTCTGCCGTGATCTCCCGTTCGGCCCCGTACACGGTGAGGAACGTCCGTTCGGCCGACGGCTCCAGCAGCACCGCGCAGTACCCGGAGTCGGTGTCCGGCCGCGGTGCGTCGGAGAGGGCCACGCCGTCCCGCACGAGCGCCGCCCGAAGCAGGTCGCCGTACGGTCCGGTGCCGTGCGCCCCGCCGTGCACGGCCTCCGCCCCGGTGCGGGCGGCTGCGATCAGCGTGGTCACGGCGCCGCCGGCGTACTTCTGCTCGCGGCGCACATTGGTGTTCCCGCCGCGCTGCGGCAGGGCGTCGATCTCCAGGATCACGTCGACGAGCGCCTGGGCGGTGTGGAGCACTCTGGGCATGTGCCCGAGTCTAGGTGGCAGGATGGCGCCATGGCCCACGCCCCAGCCGCCCCGCGTCGTCGCGGCCCGCTCCTCGCCCTCGTCGCCGCGCTCGCGATCGCCGCCCTGGTGGCCGGGGGTCTGCTGTGGCGGGACCGTTTCGGCTCCGGGGAGCAGGAGGCGGAGGAGCTGGCCGCCGCGCTGAGCGCCGGGGAGGTCCCCGCCGGGGCCGACGCGGAGATGCATGAACGGATCCTCGGCCCGCTGCTCGAGGCCGGGGCCGCACCGAGCGTGGAGCTCACCGATCCCGGCAGCGCGGAGGACGGCGCCCGCACCGTCGACCTCGCCTGGAGTTGGACCCTCCCGGAGGATGCCGGGACCTGGGAGTACACCACCGAGGCGAGCCTGCACCGCGGGGAGGACGGCTGGGTTGCCCAGCTCGATCCCGCCGCCTACGCCCCGGACCTCACCGCGACCGAGCACCTTGAGCTCGCACCGCTCGAGCCGGAGATCGGCAGCATCACGGATCGCGACGGGGACGTGCTCTTCAGCGACCTGCCGGTGACCACGATCGGCCTGGATCGGACGCAGCTGGAGGAGGACGAGCTGGACGCCGCCGCGCGGGAGCTCGCGGGGCTGCTCGGCATCGATGCCGACCGCTACGCCCAGCGCGTCGCCGAGGCCGGGCCGGAGGCCTTCGTCGCGGCGCTGACCCTGCGCGAGGAGGCGACCGGCGGCTACCCGCTCGGGGAGGCGGAGCAGATCACCGGCTACCTCGCCGTGGACGGCACCCGCCCCCTCGCCGCCCAGCGGGACTATGCTCCCGGGATCCTCGGCTCCCTGCAGGAGGCCAGCGCCGAGGACATCGAGGAGTCCGACGGCGAGCTCGAGGCCGGGGACCTCGTCGCCACCGGCGGCGTGATCGCGGCGGCGGAAGCGGAGATCCTCGGCGCGGCGGGTGTCGAGGTCCGCGCCGCCGACGAGGAGACCGAGGAGCACCGCTCCCTGCATCGCGTCGAGCCGACGAACGGCACCGCGGTGCCCATCACGCTCGACCGCTCGCTGCAGGACCTCGCCACCGCCGCGATCGCCGAGGAGGACTCCCCGTCGGCCGTGATCGCGCTGCAGCCCTCGACCGGGGACGTGCTCGCCGCCGCCCTCGGGCCGACGGGCCAGTCCTACCCCGTGGGTCTCGTCGGCCGGTACGCCCCGGGATCGACCTTCAAGGCGGTCACCGCGCTCTCGCTGCTGCGCGCCGGGGTCACCCCGGACACCGAGCTCGAGTGCCCCGAGACCGCCTCCGTCGCGGGCCGCAGCTTCAAGAACGCGGACTCGATGGATCCCTCCCTGTTCGGGACGATGCCGCTGCGCTCCGTGATCGCCCACTCCTGCAACACCGCTCTGCTGCTGCAGCACGAGACCGTGGATCAGCCGGCGCTCGCCGATGCCGCGACCACGCTGGGCATCGGGCAGGAGGCGCCGACGGGGCTCGATGCCTTCATGGGCTCGGTCGATCCCGAGGACACCGGCACCGAGCACGCGGCGGCGATGATGGGGCAGGGCCGGGTGCTCACCTCCCCGCTCGCGATGGCGACCGTGCTCGCGAGCGTCCAGCAGGGCGCGACCGTCGCCCCGCGGATCCTCGCCGATCAGGAGCCCGTCACCCCGGAGGTGCCCACCCCGCTCACCGCGGAGGAGACCGCGCAGATGCAGGGGTTGCTGCGCGGCGTGGTCACCGAGGGCAGCCTCGACGACTTCGCGGACCTGCCCGGCGAGCCGGTGATCGGCAAGACCGGCACCGCGGAGTGGACGGACGAGAACGGCGAGCTGGCGCTCCACTCCTGGGTGATCGTGGCCCAGGGCGACCTGGTGGTCGCGGTCTTCGTCGAGGACGGCAGCTACGGCTCGGTCACCGCCGGGCCGATCGCGCGCGAGGTGCTCGAGGGCGCCTGAGTCAGTACTCGGTGCGCGCCTCGTGCACGCGCCAGGCCTCGAACGGCGCGATCGCGTCCGCGCCCCGGTGCTGCACCGTGGGCAGCATCCCGCGGTGGGCCGGGGACTCGAAGTACTCGTAGAACGCCGCGTCGTCGAAGCCGGCGCGGGCGGCGTCGTCCCGCCCGGCGGCGAACACGATCCGCTCGATGCGTGCCCACAGCGCGGAGGCCAGGCACATCGGGCACGGCTCGCAGCTCGCGTAGAGGATCGCGCCGCGCAGCTCATGGGTGCCGGCCCGGCGGCATGCCGCACGGATCGCCTGCACCTCGGCATGGGCGGTCGGATCCTGGAGGGCGGTGACCCGATTGGCACCTTCATGCTGTCGGCCGTCGGCCGTGACGACCACGGCGCCGAAGGGGCCGCCTCCGGCGGCGACGTTGGCGGTGGCCAGCTCGACGGCGCGGTGCAGGGGCGCTGACTCGTCAGGGGAGCTCATACCTGCTGATGCTTCCCCCTCGGCGGCGTCCTGTCGAGGGGGCGGGGGCTCTCAGAGCGCCGCCACCACCTCGACCGACTGGCGGATCGCGCGCTCGGCATCGAGCTCCGCGGCGACATCCGCCCCGCCGACCACGTGCACCCGCGGCGCGCGGCCCTTCCGTGCGGCGACGACCTCGGCGGCCAGGCCGTCCACGCTCACCTGTCCCGCGCAGATCACGACGGTGTCCACCTCCAGCACCGTCTCCTCGCCGTTCTCGGTGAGGTGCAGGCCCTGGTCGTCGACATGGCGGTAGGTGACGCCGCGATGCTGGATCACCCCGGCGTGGCGCAGCTCGGCGCGGTGCACCCAGCCGGTGGTGCGGCCCAGTCCCGCGCCGATCCGGGTCTCCTTGCGCTGCAGCAGGTGCACCTCGCGCGTCGCCTCGTGAGCCGGCCGAGTGGTGACCCCGCCCCGATGCTCCTCGTCCGCCGCGACCACGCCCCAGTGCTGCTTCCACGCGGTGACGTCGAGGGTCGGCGAGGGTCGCGGGGCGCTGAGGAACTCCGCGACATCCACTCCGATCCCGCCCGCGCCGATGATCGCGACCCGGTCGCCGGCCTCCGCGCGCCCCTCGAGCAGGTCGGCGTAGCTGATCACCTGCGGCCCGCCGCTCGCGGGCAGGTCGATCTCGCGGGGCGCCACACCGGTCGCGACGATGACGTCGTGGAAGCCGGCGAGGTCCCGGCCCGTCGGCCGGGTCTCCAGGCGGATCCCGACGCCCGCCGCCGCCAGCCGCATCCGCCAGGACTGCAGGGCCTGCGCGTAGTCCTCCTTGCCGGGGATGCGGGAGGCGAGTCGCAGCTGTCCGCCGATCTCCCCGGTCGCCTCGTAGAGGGTGACGATGTGGCCGCGCTCGGCGGCGGCGAGGGCCGCCTCGAGCCCGGCGGGCCCCGCGCCGACGACGGCCACCTTGCGGGCGCGCCGCTCGATCACCGGCGTCAGCACCAGTTCCGTCTCGTGCCCGGCTCGGGGGTTGACCAGGCAGGAGGCGCGCTTGCCGTCGAACACCTTGTCCAGGCAGGCCTGGTTGCAGGAGATGCAGGCGACCACCTGGGCGGCGCGACCGTCCGCGAGCTTGTGGGGCAGCTGCGGATCGGCCAGCAGCGGGCGGGCCATGGAGATCAGATCCGCCTGACCGGTCGCGAGCACGTCCTCGGCGACGGCCGGGTCGTGGATCCGGTTCGAGGCGATCACCGGGACGTCGACCAGCTCCCGCAGTGCCGCGGTGTTCTCGGCGAACGCCGCACGCGGCACCGAGGTGACGATGGTGGGGACCCGTGCCTCGTGCCAGCCGATCCCGGAGGAGAGCACGTCCGCGCCGCGCTCGGCCAGGCCCTGCGCGAGTGCGGTGGTCTCCTCCCAGGTCTGGCCTCCCGGCACCAGGTCCAGCAGCGAGAGGCGGTAGCTGAGCAGGGCCTCGTCGCCGATCGCCTCGCGCACGGCCGCGGCGACCGCGAGCGGCAGGGCCCGCCGGCCCTCGGCGCCGCGCCCCCAGCGGTCCCGGCGCCGGTTGGTGGCCGGCGCGAGGAACTGGTTCAGCAGGTATCCCTCGGAGCCCATGATCTCGACGCCGTCGTACCCGACCTCGACCGCCCGCCGTGCGGCCGCGGCGAAGTGCTCGACGGTGCGGGCCACGCCGCGCCGGGTCATGCGGCGCGCCCGGAACGGGGAGAGCGGTGACTTCCCCGCGGCGGAGGAGGCGGCGAGCGGGTGGAAGGCGTAGCGGCCCGCGTGCAGCAGCTGCAGGATGATCCGGCCGTCGGCCTCGTGGACCTCACGCGTGATCATCCGGTGGCCGCGCAGGGTACGGGCATCGGCCTGGGCGCCGCCGGGGGTGAGGCGGCCGCTCCGGTCGGGGGAGAAGCCGCCGGTGACGATCAGCCCGGCGCCGCCGCGGGCGCGCTCGCCGAGATAGGCGGCGAGCTTCTTCGCGTCGGCGGGCCTGTCCTCGAGCCCCACGTGCATCGAGCCCATCACGATCCGGTTGCGCACCTCGAACCGTCCCAGGTCCAGCGGGGAGAGCAGGTGGCGGAAGTCGCGGGGCGCGGTCGGGTGGGGGAGCGGCACTGACATGCGGGCGATTCTGCCAGCATCGGCCGACGGAACCGCGAGGGCGCTCCGGGCAGGGCTCCGCACCCGGCTCAGAACGGTGGGGCGACCTCTTCCTGGGAGGCTCCGGGCGGGATGATCCGTCGCGCATCCCTGCTGCCGCTCCGTCCGGGGTAGGCCTTCCGGGTGGCGAGGGCGCGGTCCTCCGCGACCCGCTCCTCGACGGGGCGGGCCTTCTCCTGCTCGTGGAGCCGCACCGCGTCCTCGTGGTGGCGCTGGGAGGTGCGCCATGCCCGCTGCAGCGCCTCGACCATGTGCGGGGTCGCCAGATCGGTGTGCTCGTGGGATCGGGTCAGGACGGAGTCGCCGAGGTCCCAGGTCGTCTCCCACGGGCCGGCGGGGGTGGTGCCGTCACCGCGGGCGGGGTCGTCGCGGGGGTCGCGGGAGGGGTCGATGAGTCCGGCGGTCTTCTGCGCGTGGTGGGCCCAGCACAGTCGATGCAGGTTCCACAGCGACGTCTGCCCTCCCTGGTCGGGATGGTCGTGGTCGTATTCGATGAGGTGGTCGTCCTCGGCGGCGATCGCCGTTCTGCGATCACAGCCGGGCACGGCGCAGACGGGGTGTCTCAGCCGCAGCTGGAGCCGCATCTGCTGCGGTGGGGAGTACGACTCCGCCGTGACGGGGAGGTGCGCGCCGGTGATCGGGTCGGTGAGGATCCGCGTCCACGTCCTCTCGCCCGCCGCCAGCTCGCGAGCCTGCTGCGCCGGGATCGGGGTCATCCCCTCGAGCATCGCGGGAGCATCGTCCAGGCCCAGCATCGTCGTCACCGGGACGGTGACCAGGAGCTTGTAGGGCTTGCGCGTCTCCTCGACCGGATCGAGGTCGAGCAGCGAGTGCGTCAGGATCGCGTAGCGCAGCGTCGCGAGGGAGTGGGCGCGGCCGCGCGCGGCGAGGTCCTCATCGATGTCGAAGGGCAGCGGTCCCTCGGCGTCGCTCTCGAGCGCCGCGCGCTGAGCCTTCTGCACGGTCCGTGCGGCGACGTCGAGCCGGTGCGCGAGGGCGGTGATCTCCGGGATCGGACCGCTCACGAAGAGCGAGGCGACACCCGTCTCGGTGTTCACGTCCACGATCTCCACGTTCCGGGACTCCGACGGCGGCGTCGGGAGCGTCCCGGCGGTCGCGAGGGCGATCCCGTACTTCAGCTGCCTCTCGAAGGTCGTCTTGGAGACCGACGCCAGCTCCACCCCGGCCAGGTGGGCATCGAGGCTCCGGACCTGGTGCTCCTCCAGCCGACGGATCTGGCGGAGGAGGTGCTGGTGCCACGCCTCGGGAAGGTCGCCGGTGCGGAGGTTCTCGAAGGTTCGCGGCATCCACTCCACGGCTCGGTGCGCATCGAGGACCTGCGACTGCGCCTGCCGGCAGGTGCACCGCAGGCCGGTCGCGATCTTCGCCGCGATGATGTCCGCCTCATCGATGACGCCCTGGACGTCGGGGTCCTCGCGGAAGAAGGTCGCGAGCCTCTCGAGATGGGCCGCGTAGAGGCGGGCGCGCTGCTTCATCGACTCGTGCAGGTCCAGCACGCGGGCCGCGTCGACGCTCCCGGGCTCGCACTCCGCGGCCACCGCCTCCGGCGTCAGCGGCTTCCGTGCGCGCACCCGCCAGCGCTGCGGCTCCGGGGCGGCGTGTTCAGGCTGCTCTGCGTGATCGTGCTCAGCGTCGATCAGGAACTCGCCCTCGTCGAGCTCGCCCATGACCACCACCCCCTTCCCGGCATCAGAACCACCGGATCGTCGTCTGCGATATCCCTCAAGAATATTCGCACAGCCCGACAGAAGGAAGCCCTCGGAGTGATTGTGGAGAAATCTGTGGATAACTCCTCGGTGTGGAGGAATAGTGGCGTGTGCACGGGGGCGGTGGCGGTGAGGGGGCAATGCAGGCAGGGGTGTCTCAGAGAGGGAGTGAGGGGGTTCGTGCAGGTCGAGCGTGGCGTTGGCGCAAGAATGGAGTGCTTGGCGCCGTCTGCACCGATGGTGCGGCAGAGGGGAGAGAATGCTGCATGAATGCGCGCCATGAAGTGCGAAAGTGATGTGCCGATGAATGTCAATCAGCCATCGAGAAATGTGGATAACCGTGCGCTGTGGAGGAAAGGTGCTCGGGGGTGGATCGTCCCCGGTCCACGCCCCAGCCCCAGCCCCCGGGCCACGTCGCCAGTCCCCTCGCCCGACCCACCCCTGCTGTACATACACCGACCCACGACCCACCATGGGCCCATGGCAACCTCCCCGACCCCCTCCGCGGCCAATCCCTTCACCCCTGGCTTCGGGCTCACCCCGATGGTGCTCGCCGGTCGTGACGTGGCGATCGACGAGTTCACCGCGGCGCTGGCCGGCAACGTCCCCGAGGCGCGCGCGATCCTCATCTCCGGCGCCCGCGGCTCCGGCAAGACGGTGCTGCTCACCGAGTTCCGGGAGCTCGCCCTCGACGCCGGATGGACGGACCTGCGGCTGCACACCTCCTCGACCTCCCTCACCGAGGAGCTGCGCAGTCAGGCGATCGCCCGCCTGCGGGAGATGGACCCGGAGGCCGAGACATCGCGGCTCACCTCCGCCCGTGCCTTCAACGTCAGCGCCTCGCGCGACATCGTCCAGCGCTACGAGGGGGAGGGGGAGGTGCTCGCCACGGTGCTCGACCGCCTCGCCCAGCTCGCCGACGAGGACGGTGGCGGGCTGCTGATCACCCTCGATGAGCTGCAGTCGGTCGAGCGGGACCAGCTGCACGCGCTCACCCAGCACGTGCAGGACCTCATCGGCTCCGGTCACGCGGTCGCGTTCCTCGCCGCCGGGGTGCGGCCCGGGGTCGATGCGCTGCTGGACCACGAGCGCACCACCTTCCTGCGCCGCGCCCACCGGATCGAGGTGGGCAGCGTGGATGTGGGCACCGCGGCGGAGGCGATCCGCATGACCATCGCCGACACCGCCAAGTCGGTCACCCCTGACGCCGCTGTGCTGGCCGGGGAGATCTCCCGCGGCTACCCCTATCTGATCCAGCTCATCGGCTCGAAGGCCTGGCAGAACAGCGGCGACGCCGACACGATCGAGATCGAGGACGTCCGAAGGGCTCGCGACACCGTGATCGCGGCGATGATCAAGAACGTCCACGGACCGGCGCTGCGGGGGCTGAGCGCCCGCAAGCGCGAGTACCTCCACGCGATGCTCGAGGACGAGGGGCCGTCGGCCGTGGGCGACATCGCGCGGCGGATGGGCATCGACCCGCGCAACCAGTCCACCTACCGCGAGCGGCTTCTCGAGGAGGAGCTGATCCGCCCGGCCGGACGCGGCTTCGTCGAGTTCGCGCTGCCCTACCTCGGCGAGGCGCTGCGGCACGAGGCGCGGGAGGGAGTGGGGGCCGACGTCGAGCCCGACCGCGGGGTGCGCCGCTCCCACCGGGCGCGGCGCGGCGATCGATCGTAGGCGCTGGCAGGCGCCCCAGCGCCCCACCCCCTCGCTCTCAGACGCGCGCGAGCACGACGCCGATGTTGTCCGGCCCGCCGGCGGCGAGGGCCCGCTCCACGAGCGAGCCGGCGAGGGCGTCGAGATCCTCGGGCTCGCCCAGCAGTGCCTCGGCGAGCTCAGCCGGGTCCACGACGGCATGCAGCCCGTCGCTCGCCACCAGCACCAGATCGCCCGGTGCCAGACGGCGCACCAGCAGGTCCGGGGCGGTGGGGGCGCCCGCGGCGAGGGCCCGGTTCAGCACCGCGCGGTCCGGATGCGCGGCGGCCTCCTCGGGGGAGAGGCGGCCCGCCTCGACCAGGGAGCGCAGGAGCGTGTGGTCCTGGGTGACGTGCTCGATCTGCTCGCCGCGCACCAGCACCACCCGGGTGTCCCCGAGGTGCGCGATGTGCAGGCGATCCCCGTCGACCACCGCGGCGGTGAGGGTGGAGCCGGCCTCGCCGCCTGCAGGCACCAGGGCTTCGGCGGCGGCCCAGGCGGTCTCGAGCGCTGCGAGCGGGGCGGCCGACGGGGCGCTCCCGAGCTCGCGCTCGAGCGCCGTCGCCACCGCCGACAGGATCCGTGGGGCGAGGTCGTCGGCGCTGCCGAAGCCGTCGGCGACGGCGAGCAGGGTGCGATCGCCGGGCAGGGAGCGGACCAGCACGGCGTCCTGCTGGGCCGTGCGCACGTGGCCGATGTGCAGTGCCGAGGTGGTGCGGGGAGTGGTGGTGGAAGTGGTCATGGCGTCCTCCGATGGGAGTTCCCCGAGGTCGCGGGCGAGGTCATGGACGGCGGCGGAGCGGGAGAGGGCGTCGGCCTCCTCCTGCCGCCACCAGGAGCGCAGCTCCGCGGCAGCGGCGTCGGGCTCCAGGTCGCACAGCACGCCGATGCGGGCGAGACCCATCCCCAGGCCCCGCAGGGCGGCGATCAGCCGCGCCCGCTCGACCTGGTCCCCGCCGTAGGAGCGGTAGCCGGTGAAGGGGTCGACCCGACGGGGCACCAGCAGCCCCGAGGAGGCGTAGAGGCGCAGCGCCTTCGGGCTCAGGCCGCTCGCGGCGGCCAGCTCCCCGATGCTCAGCAGCGTCTCGTCCATGCGATCCTCCGTCACACCTCGCCCGGTCTCCCGGGCACCGGGTCCGTCCCGGCGAGGACCACGGTCCGGATTGTCCCGGGGGAAGAGTCAAGCAGGGCCACCATTATTCCGTCGACCGGCGAGGATCGGCCATGGTCCACTGACGCCATGCACGTGAGCATCCGCCCCCTGGACCCCACCTCCGACCTCGAGCTCGACCAGTACGGCGCCCTCGAGCGCGCCCTGGACGACCACGCCTTCGGCGGGAGCCAGGCCCTCACCCGCGAGCAGCTGCGTGCCCAGCTCACCGACTCCCCGTACTGGACGGTGCGGCGCTGGGTCGCGATCGCCGAGACGATCGAGGGCGGTGAGAGCCTCGTCGGTCGTGCCTCTGCGTTCATGCCGCTGCAGGAGAACCTCGAGACCCTCTCCGTCGGAGTCGCCGTGCATCCGGCGTTCCGCGGGCAGGGGGTCGCGAGCGCCCTGGTGGAGGAGGCGCTGATCCCCGCGATCCGCGAATCCGGGCGCACCCTGGTCGAGGCCTACGGCGACGTGCCGGCAGGCGAGGACCCCGATGATCCGCAGCTGCCGGTGCTGCGCCTGGCCAGCAGGCTCGGGATCACCCGGAAGAACCTCGCCGTCTGCCGTGCGCTGCCGCTGCCCCTCGAGGGCTCGCTGCTGGAGTCGCTGCAGGCCGAGGCCGAGGAGAGGCAGGGCGGGTACCGGATCGAGCTGTGGGACGGGGAGATCCCCGAGGAGCATCTCGAGGCGTACGGCCTGCTGATGCGGCAGCTCGAGCTCGACGAGCCCGATGAGGACGTCGAGCACGAGGCCCCCGACTACACGCCCGAGCGGATCCGGGAGAGCGAGCGGCGGATGCGCGAGGCGGGCACGGTGCGGATCACCGCGGTCGCCGTCGCACCCGACGGCAGCTTCGTCGGCAACTCCGAGGTCCACGTCCACGCCGCCCCGGAGAGCACGCTGGGCTGGCAGGAGAACACCCTGGTGATGCCCGACCACCGCGGCCACCGGTTGGGTCTCGCTCTGAAGGTCGCGACCCATCGGCAGCTGCGCGAGCGCGCCCCGCAGGTGCGCTCCGTGGTCACCTGGAACTCGCACGTGAACCCCTGGATGATCGGCATCAACGAGAAGCTCGGCTACCGGATCGTGCACCGGGAGCTGGTGCTGCAGGGCCGCCCGCAGCTCTGAATCGCCCGACACGCCGCACCGCCTCCCGCTCCCTGCCGCCGACCGGGCTAGGTTCGGCCGCACGGGAAGGGGTGGCCGATGACCGTGCAGGCGAAACACCGCCGCAGGACGCGGCGGGCACGACCACATGAGCAGTTCACGATCGCGATGGCGATCCTGTCGCTGGTGATGGCCGGTGGCATGGTCGCAGGGCTGGTCACCACGGTGATCACGCCCGACGGCGGGGAGTCCGCGGCGGGCGCCGAGAGCGCCCCCGGCGAGCCCTCGAACACCACCCGCCTCACCCACGCGGGCCGCATCACCGGGGACATCACCCCGAAGTCCATCGTCGCGAGCCCCACCGGCACCGTGATCGCGAACAACATGATGTACAGCCACACCTCGACCCTCTACGACGCCGAGTCGCTCGCGCTCACCGGCACCGTCGCCGACACCGTCGACCTCTCCGAGTTCGGGTTCCCGGACCGCGCCGGGGCGACCGAGGGCGCGCCCGTCGAGGCGGCGTTCTCGCCGGACGGGAAGCACGCCTACGTCTCCCAGTACCGGCTGCAGGGCCCCGGCGCCGGCGAGGTCGCGCACGACGACTGCCGCAACGGCGAGCTGGTCGGCCCCTCTGCCGTGTTCCGCCTGGACGTGGCCTCCGGGCAGTGGGACCAGGTCATCGAGGTGGGCCGGGTGCCGAAGTTCATCTCGCTCTCCGCCGACGGCAGCACCGCACTGGTCTCGAACTGGTGCGATGAGACGGTCTCCGTGCTCGATCTCGCCGCCGGCGAGGAGACCGCGCAGATCCCGGTGGACGCCGCCCCGCGCGGCAGCGTGATCATGCCCGACAACCGCACCGCCTACGTCACCGCGATGTACGCCGACGAGCTGTACCGGGTGGACCTGGTCACGGGCGAGAGCGAGCTGGTGCTCGAGACCGGCGACAAGCCCCGCCACCTGGTGCTCTCGCCGGATGCGACCCGCCTGTACCTCACCGTCTCCGGGAGCGATCAGCTGCTCGAGCTGGACGCCGCCACCGGCGAGGTGCTGCGCACTGTCGGGACCGGCCGGGAGCCGCGCACCATGGCGATCTCCCCGGACGGCCTCGCCCTGTACGTGGTGAACTACTACGCGAACTCCGTCTCCAAGTTCGACGCCGAGACCCTCGAGGAGATCCAGACGGTCGAGGTGGGCTCGAACCCGATCGGCATCACCTACGAGCCCACCCAGCGCCGGGTCTGGGTCGCGAACTACGGCGGCTCGATCGACGTCTTCGACGACGACGCCAGTGGCACAGTGGAGCCATGAGGGGCAGGATGGGGCCATGAGCCAGCACTCCCAGGACATCCGCCTCGTCACCGCCTCCCGTGAGATCGCCGCCCCGGCGGAGACGATCTTCGAGCTCATCGCCGACCCTGCCCAGCAGCCGCGCTGGGACGGCAACGACAACCTCGCCGAGGCCGCCCCCGGCCAGCGGGTCCGCGCCCGAGGCGACGTCTTCGTGATGACGAATCAGAACGGCGGCGTGCGGGACAACCACATCGTCGCCTTCCGGGAGGGGCGCGAGATCGCCTGGCGCCCCGCGCCGCACGGCGAGCAGCCGGCCGGCCATCAGTGGGGCTGGGAGCTCGAGCCTCTCGCGGACGGGACCACCCTCGTCACCCACGTCTACGACTTCTCCGCGCTGCCCGCCGAGCAGGAGAAGCGCCTCGCCAAGGCCCGGCTGATGACGCCCGAGAAGCTGATGGCCTCGATCGACCGGCTGGCCGCTCTCGCCGAGAAGGGCGGGGACTCCTGAACCCGCCGGAGGAGCCGGAGCCCGTCGACCCGAGGACCCTCGGGCCGATGATGGATCCGGACGTGGCCCGGGTCGAATCCGCGATCGAGGCTGCGGTGCGCCGCGGCGATTTCGACGATCTGCCAGGTGCCGGGAAGCCGCTGGACCTGCCCGCCTCCCACGATCCGGACTGGTGGATCAACCAGCGCATCGCCAGCGGCGAGGTCGACCGTCAGGCGCTGCTGCCCGTCGTGGTGCTGCTGCGCAAGGAGTACGAGCGGCGGGACGAGACACTCGTGGCACTGCCCCATGAGCGGGCCGCTCGCGAGTACGCCGAGGACTTCTCCGAGCGGGTCCATCAGGACCGGCGCGCGAACCCCTTCCAGACGATGCTCGCCCCGGCGTGGGCGGCCGACGACGCGGCCCGACGGTGGCGGGAGCTGCGGGATGCGGCGCCGGCGGGCGAGGTGGAGGAGCCGCCGACGAACGCGCCGGCCGCGAAGGAACAGCCCGGGCCCCGTCGGCGCTGGTGGAGGCTCGGCCGACGGGGCTGAGCGCCTGCCGGCGAGGCGCCCTCTCAGCGCACCTCCCAGCCCCGCCACGCCGCGGCCACCCACTCCTCGGGGTCCACGGCCGACGGCGGGGCGCCCTGCGCGCCCAGCCAGGTGCACACGTTCACGCAGTCACGGCGCAGGAACTCGGTGCCGTGCGGATTGGCGATCAGATCGATCACCTGCGGGACATCGATGATCACCGGGTCGGGCTCCGCCCGCCGGGAGTCGGCGAGGATGTTGTACGGGGAGAGGTCGCCGTGGACCAGGCCCAGCTGGGCGAGGTCGATGACGGCGCCGCGCAGCAGCTCAGCCCAGCGCGCGACCGTCGCGGCATCGGGCGTCGTCTCCTGCAGGCGCGGGGCCGCGATCGCGCCGCGCTCGTCATCGGTGCCCACGAACTCCATCAGCAGCTCGGTGCCGAGGATCTGCACCGGATAGGGGACCGGCAGGCCCGCGCTCCACAACCGGCTCAGCACGTCGAACTCGGTGCGCGCCCACTGCCCGGCGGCGACCTGCTTGCCGAAGGCGGAGCCCTTGGCGATCGCGCGGCCCTCGCGCGAGTCCTTGGTGCGCCGGCCCTCCGTGTAGGCGTGGGAGCGGTGGAAGGTCGAGTGTTCGGGGGAGCGGTAGCGCTTGGCGACCAGCAGGACCGCCTCGCCCGCGGCGCCGGTGAGGAGCTCCTCGGGCAGGGCCCGCTCGAGCAGGAAGGCATCGGCCTCCTTGCCCGTCTTGAGGATCCCGAGCTCGGTGTCGATCGCGCCGTCGTGCTGGACGACCCAGTCGGGGAAGGGCTGCGGGCCGCGATCCAGGACGTGGGCGGTCTCGGGCCAGGTGGACCAGCGCTGGTCCTCGTCGAGCTCGGCGACGGTGAGGGCGTACATGGATCTCGCGAAGAAGGCGTCCCGATCGAAGGACGTGGTCATGGGGTCTCCTGAGGGAGGGCGCCTGCTCTCAGCAGGGCGCGGGGGTGGGGAGGACAGCAGGGGTCAGCACGGCGACGACCATCAGCTCCTCCTTCCCTCAGGGCTCCATCCGGAACCGGGGACACCGTACGACGAGGCGGCGGCCGGGGCGAGGGAATATCCGATGGCACGGCGGCCCGCCCTCCGGAGGCCGGAGCACGAGCTCCTCGCAGCGGTCGAGCAGAAGGGTGGGTGGACCGCCGTGCGCGGGGACGGCACACTGGCCTGATGTTCTTGGAGAACCTCGGCATCGATGCCCTCGACCCGCTCCGCGTCGGCCGCTTCTGGGAGGCGGCGCTGGGCACCACGACGCTCACCGCGGAGCCCGACATCCTCGAGACCCGGCTGCAGATCGCGGGCGAGGCGTATCTCGACCTGTGCTTCGCGCGGGTGCCCGAGCGGAACGAGGCACCGCAGCGGCTCCACCTGGACCTGCGCGGCGGGGCGGAGCAGGCCGAGATCGCCCAGCGCCTGCGAGGCCTCGGCGCAGACGACCTCGACATCGGTCAGGGGGCGGTGCCCTGGACCGTGCTCGCGGACGTCGAGGGCGGAGCGTTCTGCGTGATGGAGGAGCGCGAGGCGTATGCCGGCACGGGACCGCTCGCCGCACTCCCGCTGGATTCTGCGGAGCCGGAGCGGGATGCGGAGTTCTGGGGGTGGCTGAGCGGATGGGTGGAGGCTCCCGGTGTCGCCCCGCGCACGCTGCGCCACCCCTCGCTGCGAGGGCCGCTGCTCGAGCTGTGCCGAGAGCCGGCGCCCAAGCGGGCAGAGGCGAAGAACCCGATCCACCTCGACGTGCGGCTCGAGGCAGGGGACGACGCCGATGAGATCGCGGCGGGGATCGCACGCCGGGGCGGCCGTGAGATGCACCCGGACTGGGGGATCCTGCCCTGGCGCGTGTTCCAGGACCCCTCCGGCAACGACTTCTGCGTGCTGCCGGCGCCGGCGGCCGCGCCGTGAGCGGCGGGCGGCGCACCGCCGCGTTCCTCACGGTGCTGCTGGGCGGCGCGGGAGTCATGCACCTCGTGCGGCCGGAGCCCTTCGACAGCATCGTCCCGCCGGTCCTGCCCGGGCCGGCGCGGACCTACACCCTCGCCTCCGGAGCGGCCGAGCTGGCGATCGCCGGGCTGCTCGCCCACCCCCGCACGCGTCGCGTCGGCGGACACGCCGCCACCGCCCTGTTCGTCGCCGTGTTCCCCGCGAACCTGCAGATGGCGTACGACTGGCGCCGTGCCCGGCCCCGGAAGCGGGCGATCGCGCTGAGTCGCCTGCCCCTGCAGGCCGTGCTCATCGCCCAGGCGCGGCACGTGGCGCGGTGACCGGCCCCACGACGAGCACCGTCGACGACCTCGAACGCCTCCGGGTCCAGCGGCGCACCGTCTCGGTGCTGATCGCGGGCCAGATCGTCTCCGGTCTCGGGGTCGGAGCGGCGGTGAGCATGGGCGCGCTGCTCGTCGCCGCGGTGACCGGCAGCGAGGCATGGTCCGGAATGGCCGCGACGATGAACACCCTCGGCGCCGCCGTCTTCGCGATCCCGCTCGCCCTGCTGGCCCGCCGCCGTGGCCGACGGATCTCCCTGACCACCGGTGCCCTGATCGCCGCGCTCGGCGCGCTCGCGATCACCGCCTCCGCCGTCGTGGGCAGCTCGTTCCTGCTCCTTGTCAGCATGGCCGTGATGGGCATCGGCTCCGCCCTGACCTTCCAGGCGCGGTTCGCCGCGACGGATCTCGCGACCGACGCGACCCGGGGCCGGGACCTGTCGCTGGTGGTCTGGTCCACGACGATCGGCGCCGTCATCGGCCCGAACCTCGCCGAGCCCAGCGAGGCGCTGGGCCTCGCTCTCGGGCTGCCGGAGCTCAGCGGCGGCTTCGTGATCGCCGCGGCCGCCCAGCTGCTGGGTGCGCTGCTCTACGCGATCGCGCTGCGCCCCGACCCGCTGCTGCTGGCGCTGGGGCCGCACCGGGTGGTCGCCGCCGGGCCGGGCCGTCGGGCGGCCGGAGGCCTGACGATCCTGCGCGGGAATCGTGCCGCGCGCAGTGCGGTGCTGGCCGTGGGCCTGAGCCATGCCGTGATGGTGGCGCTGATGGGGATGACACCCATCCACCTGATGGGCCACGGCGCCGATCTGAGGATCGTAGGGATCACGATCAGCCTCCACGTGGCCGGGATGTTCGGGCTCTCCCCCGTGTTCGGGCTGCTCACGGACCGGATCGGCGGCAGGGCGGTGGTGCTGGGCGGTCAGGTGATGCTCGTCGCGGCACTGCTCCTCGCAGCGCTCGGTGCCCAGAGCAACGCGGTGGTCACCCTGGCCCTCGTGTTGCTGGGGCTGGGCTGGTCCGCCGCGAACGTCGCCGGCTCCACGATGCTCAGCGGTGCCGTGCCCACCGCGCAGCGTCCCGCCCTCCAGGGCACCTCGGACCTGCTGATGAACCTCGCCGGTGCGACGGGCGGCGCACTCGCCGGACTGATCCTCGCCGGCATCGGGTTCGACGGCCTGGCGCTCTGCCTGCTGATGCCCGTCGCCGTCGTGGTCATCAACCAGGTCGCGGGCGCCCGGGGGCTCTGATCCCGGGCGCTCAGCCCCCGATCGACGGCCTCCCGGCCACGAAGGTCTCGAGCACAGCGGACTCCCGCAGCCGCTCCGCCGCCTCCCGTGCCGCGGCCTCGACCATCACCCCGCCCGGTCCGAGCGGGACGTCCGCGAAGGGGGACTGCTCCAGCAGCACCACATCGCCGACTCCGCCCACCTGCACGGAGGTGATGCCGTCGGTCGAGGCGGCGAGGGCCTCGCGGGGCTGCAGCTGCTGCTCGGGATGCCAGCCCGGGCGCTCGTCCGCGCTGCGGTGCACGGCCGCGGCCATCGCGAGCCACGGATCCAGCGGCGCGACCGGGGCGTCGGAGCCGAGAGCGAGCGGCACCCCGGCCTGCTGCAGATCCCGCAGCCGGAACGCCTGGGTGCCGTGGCCGGGCCAGATGGCCTCGGTGGCGTCGCGGTCATCGAGCAGGTGCGCAGGCTGCACGGAGGCGGTCACGCCGAGCCCGGCCATGGCGTCGATGTCGTCATCGGTGAGCATCTGCGCGTGCTCGATGCTCGCCGTGATCCCCACCTCGCGGATCGCCTCGAGTGCGACCTGCGCCGCGGCGTCGCCGATCGCATGCACCGCGGCGGTCAGGCTCTGCTCCTTCGCCCGCAGGAGCGCCTCGCGCAGCGCCTCCGGTCCCACGCTGAGCACGCCGCGCCCGGCATAGCCGTGGCCGTCGGTGTAGGCGTCGCGGGTGTACGCCGAGTGCGAGCCGAGGGCGCCGTCGACGATCACCTTCAGCGGCCCCATCGTCACCAGGCCCCTGGCGTCGAGCACCGTGCCCGTCGGGCCGGGGGCGGCGGCGAGCTGCTCGGGATAGACGGCGGTGCGGATCCGCATCCGCGGCGCCCGCAGCGGCCAGGTCTCCCAGGGCCGCCCCCACTCCATGTCCACCAGGCCCACCACCCCGCGCTGCAGGGCCTGGCGCTGCATCATCGCCGCCCCGGTCGCGACCGCATCGGCCACCCCGGGCAGCTCGGGAAGGCGGGGGACCACCGTGAACCACTCCTCCTCGGCCACGATCCCGTCCCGCGGGGGCAGATCGAGCAGCCGCAGCGCCGCCGAATTCAGCCAGGCGTGGTGCGCGTCGCCGCCGATCAGCACCGTCGGCACCGCACCGGTCGCCTCGTCGAGGGAGGGGACCGTGGGCTGCACGGCGAAGTCGACCAGGCGATGCCCGAAGCCGATCAGCGCCTGATCCGTCATGCCCGCATCGCGGCGGGCGGCGAGCTCGGTGCGCACCAGCTCGAGGATCACGCCCACGCTGCCCGCGCCGCCCGTGTCGAGCCGGGCATGGGCCTGGGCCAGCTGACCGGAGTGGACGTGCCGATCCCACAGCCCCGGGATCGCGAGCGCGCCGCCGCCGTCGACGGCCTGCTCGTCGGAGGCACGGGGGAGCCCCGCGCCGATCTCGGCGATCACGCCGTCGCGGATCCGCACGTCCACGGGCGCGTCAGGGGACTCGCCCGTCGCGGCGTCGAAGGGCCGCACCTGTCTGATCAGCACTGATCCAGAGTAGCCCGCGCCGCAGGAGTCATGACGGCTGTCATGGGCCCGGCGTGATCCAGGGGACTGGGGCGCGCCCCGCGCCCACGGAACTCTGGAGGCATGACCACCACGACCGCCCCCGCCACCACTGCGATCAGCCTGCGCGGCGTCCGCAGGAGCTACGGCGCCGTCCACGCCCTCGACGGCCTCGACCTGGAGATCCGACCCGGCGAGATCGTCGCCCTGCTGGGACCCAACGGTGCCGGCAAGTCCACCGCCATGGAGATGATGGTGGGCCTGGCCACGCCCGACGCCGGCGAGGTGAGCATCCTCGGCACCGACCCCGCGACCGCCACCCGCACCGGACTGATCGGCACCATGCTCCAGGCCGGGGCCCTGCTGCCCGATCAGAGCGTCCGCTCGATGCTGCGGATGCTCCACGCCCTGCAGGCCCATCCCATGCCGCTGCCCGAGGTGATCGTCCAGGCCGACATCGCGGACCTCGTGCGGCGGAAGATGGGCGCCCTCTCCGGTGGTCAGGCGCAGCGGGTCCGCTTCGCGATCGCACTGCTGGGCGACCCCCAGGTGCTGCTGCTGGACGAGCCCACCGTCGGCATGGACGTCGGCGCCCGCCGCGCCTTCTGGGACCAGATGCGGTCCGTCGCCTCGACCGGCCGCACCGTCGTCTTCGCCACCCATCACCTCGAGGAGGCGGAGCGCGAGGCCGCGCGCGTGGTCGTCATGGACCGCGGACGCGTGGTCGCCGACGGCACGGGCACCGAGATCAGCGCCGTCGTCGCCGGCCGCGTGCTCACCCTGCGCGGAGCGGACGCGGCGCAGATCGCCGAGCTCCCCGGGGTCGAGAGCGCGGAGGCCGACACGTCGGATCCGCACCGCGTGCGCGCGGTCTGCACCGACTCCGATGCCGCGCTCGCCGCGCTGTTCACCGGGCCCCTCGCCGCTGACGTGCACGAGGTCCTGGTCTCCGCACCCGGCCTCGAGGAGGCCTTCCTGCGCATCACCGAACACGACGAGCAGACCGCCCCGGAAGGAACGCACCGATGAGCACCGAGACCGACCCTCGCCCGTCCCTGCCGAGGAGCAGCCCCATGACCGTCCCGGCCGACTCCGCCACCCTCACCTCCGCGTCGACCGCCGCGCCCGCGCCCCGCACCGCCGCCGCCCCGTCGGCCGCGACCCGCACCGTGCGCTACGCGCTGCACACCACGCGAATGACCGTCACCAACGTCATGTTCATGGCCTTCACCATCGCCATGCCCGTGGGGATGTACCTGCTGTTCGGGATGCTGTTCGGGGAGCAGGGCGACGGCCAGGCCCGCGGCATGATCATGGTGAACATGGCCGCCTACGGCGGGCTCGGCGCCGCCGTCACCGCCGGCACCCAGATCCAGGAGGACCAGCGCAACGGCTTCCTGCGCCAGCTGATCGTCGCCGGCCTCTCCCCGCGCTCCTTCCTGGTCGGCTCCGTGATGGCCGCCAGCGCCGTCATCATCCCGGCGCTCGCGGCCGTCGGACTGATCGGAGTGCTCACCGGCGTCGAGGTGGGTGCGGTGCCGTTCCTGGCGACCCTGGTGGTGCTCTGGCTCGGGCTGCTGCCCACGATCCTCATCGGCATCGTGCTCGGCATGGTGCTCAAAGGCGGCACCGCCATGGCCGGAGGCGTGATCACCATGATGGCGATGGCGATCTTCGGCGGGCTGTGGATGCCGCTGGAGATGTTCCCGGCCTGGATGCAGAGCATCGGCCAGGCCATCCCGACCTACTGGATCTCCCAGCTGGGGCTGTGGTCGATGGACGGCGGGGAGCTGCCGGTGACCGGGCTGGTCGTGATCGGGGCGTGGACCCTGGTGCTCGGGGTGCTCTGCGCGATCAGCCTGCGCCGCGCCGTGGGCCTCACCCGGCGCTGACACAATGACCTCCATGCAGACGCGCGAGGAGCGGGACCGGGAGACCTGGGTGCACGGCTCCGAGGCGGAGTCCTCGAGCCGGCCCCTCACCTCGCGCGGGATCCTCCGGGCGGCCAAGGACTCCGGCGGGCTCGCGTTCTCCTTCCCTCCGACGCTGTTCATCCTGATCCCGATCGTCTTCGCCTGGATCGCGGCCCCAGGCCCCGGGGCGCTGCTCATCACCGTGATGCTGACGCTCTACGCGGTGCTGTTCGTCGCCACCACCGGCATCGGCCTCTACCCCCTGCGGGTGCGGCTGGTGTGGTTCGCGCTGTGCACCGGACTGCTGCTGGCCCTGATCCCCCTGCTCGGGGCGAACCTGCTGTTCATGGTGATGTTCCAGGCGATGACGCATGTGCTGCTGCTGCCCTGGCGGTGGGCGGTGCCGAGCATGCTGCTGATGAGCCTCGCCGTGATGGTGCTCGCCGTCGTCCTCGAGGTGCCGATCGCCGCCGGTCTGGCGGTGATGGGCGCGGTGATGTCCTGGGGGATCGGTCACGGCGTGCGCCAGCAGATCCTTCAGGAGCAGCTCGAGGCCGCCCAGCAGCGCAACGCCGTGCTCGCCGTCGCCGCGGAGCGGGAGCGGATCGGCCGGGACCTGCACGACCTGGTGGGGCACTCCCTCACCTCGCTCACCATCTCCACCCAGCTCGCGCGGCGGCTGCTCGACACCGACCCCGAGGCGACCCGTGCCCAGCTCGAGCACATCGAGGCCACGGTGCGCCAGGCCCTCGCCGATGTCCGAGCCACCGCCTCCGGCATGCAGCACGTGCGCGCCGCCACCGAGATCGCCTCCGCCCGCACCATCCTGGCCACCGTCGGCATCCAGGCAAAGGTCCCCACCGCCCTGCCCCCGCTGCACGACGACCTCGCCGAGCTGTTCGGCTACGTCATCCGCGAAGGAGTCACCAACATCGTGCGCCACTCCCGCGCCACCCGCGCCGAGATCAGCGTCGACGAGGATTCCGTGAGCGTCGAGGACGACGGCATCGGCATCCCCCAGGGAGCGGGCCGCTCCGGACTGCGCGGGCTCGAGGCCCGGGTCGCGCTTGCCGGCGGCCGGCTCGAGGTGGTCTCGAGCGAGACCGGCACCCGGCTCGAGGCCCAGATGGGCGGTGCGCGATGATCCGCCTGGTGGTCGCCGACGACCAGGCGATCCTGCGCTCGGGCCTGGTGGCGCTGCTCGGCATGGAGGGCGACGTCGAAGTGGTGGGGGAGGCGGCCGACGGGGCCGGCACCCTCGCGGCCGTCGCGGAGCATCGCCCCGACGTGCTGCTGCTGGACGTGCAGATGCCCGCGGGCACCACGCGGGAGGGAGCAGCGGGGCCGTCCGATGGGATCGAGGTGGCCGAGGCGCTGCAGGGGAGCCGGGACGCCCCTCGGATCATCGTGCTGACCACCTTCGGGCGCGCCGGTTACCTGCGGCGCACCATGGAGGCCGGCGCCCACGGCTTCATGGTCAAGGACACCCCCGTCGAGCGGCTGGTCGACGCGATCCGTCGCGTCCACCAGGGGCTGAAGGTGGTCGATCCCGAGCTCGCGGCCCAGTCGCTCGCCGTCGGCCCGAGCCCGCTGACCGCCAAGGAGACGGAGGTGCTGCAGGCCGCCGCGGACGGCGGCACCACCGCCTCGATCGCGAAGGCGCTGTTCCTCTCCGAGGGCACGGTGCGCAACCATCTCTCCGCCGTGATCGGGAAGCTCGGGGTCACCCACCGGGCCGAGGCCGTGAGGACCGCCGCGGAGAACGGCTGGATCTGAGCTCCTCCCGGGGCCTCAGGTTCAGCACCGGCGCGTAGCCTGCCGTGGTGCACACGTTCGAATCCCTGCTCGGCATGCTGATCACCATCAGCGTGCCGACGTTCGCGATCGCGTCCATGCTCTCGATGGGCCTGCGCACCCCGCTGCGCGCCTTCCGCAACCAGCTGCGTGACCGCCGCACCGTCTTCGCGGTGCTCGGCGCGAACTTCGTGGTGGTCCCGGCGGTGGGCACTGTGCTGATCTGGCTGCTGAACGGCCTGCTCACGCACCAGACGGGGGAGGGGTTCGTGATCGCTCTGTGCGCCGCGGGCGCTCCCTTCGTGCTGCAGCTCGGCGCGATGGCCCGCATCCCCTACTCCGAGACCGCCGGTCCGATGGCCGTGCTGCTGCTCGGCTCGATCCTGTTCATGCCGCTGGTGGTCCCGTTCCTGCTGCAGGACGTGACCGTCCACGGCTGGGCGGTCGCGCAGCTGCTGCTGGGCACCATGCTCTCGCCGATGATCGCCGGCATCGTGATCGCCGCGGTGTGGCCCGGGCAGGCGGACAGGTTCGCCCGGATCGCGGGCAGCGTCGCCGCGGTCTCCGCGGTGCTGATGTTCCTCTCCGGCTTCGGCGCGAACTCCGGCCTGGTGATGGACCTGCTACTCTCCCCGGTGATGCTGGTCGCGGCAGGCCTGGTCGCGCTCGCCTTCGTCACCGGCCGCGTCGCCGGTGACCTCGCCGGGGACACCCTCACCGTCCCCGACGGTCCCGCCATCCTCACCAGCCAGCGCAACATCGCCGCAGCCCTGCTGGTGGCCCGCACCGGCACCGGCCCGGACGACGACGGCTCGATCGTGGTCGCGATCCTGCTGCTCAGCGCCGTCGGCTTCGTGATGCTCGTGCCCTACGCGCTGATCAGCGGCCTGCTGCGGCGACGTCGTGCGGGAGAGAGGATCTCGCTCGGGGTGCTGCTCGGCGTCGTCGGCCCGAAGTCGGACTGAGCCGGGAGGCCCTGACTCCCCGCGTGGACCGTGACTCCCCGCGTCGACCGTTGCGCAGTGGGCGTTCTGAGGGCTGAGAGCGCCCACTGCGCAACGTTCGTGAGGGTGGCCGTGCTCGGGGCGCACGGGGCGGCGCAGGCCGTGTGCGAGCACCTACGCTTGAGCGGTGTCCTCACTGCTGCGCATCATCCGCTTCACCCGTGCCCTCGCCCCGCTGTACACCGCGATCATCGCCTGCTCCGTGCTCACCGCGGCGGCAGGCCTCGCGGTCCCGTTCCTGATCGGTCACGCGACAGACACCGTCGCGGGCGCGGTGGGCGGGGACACGGCCACCGGCACCGCGGTGCGCACCGTGGTGCTGATCGCCGCCGCGGTGCTGGCCGCGGAGCTGGCCGTCACCGTGATCTCGAACATCGGCGGCTGGTTCGGCGACGTGATGAGCAACCGGATGCGCACGATCCTCTCGGTGCGCTACTACGACAAGCTGCTGCATCTGCCCCAGCGCTGGTTCGACGGGGAGATCACCGGCACGATCGTGGCGCGGCTGAACCGTTCGATCACCGAGATCACGAACTTCACCAAGATGATGTCGAACTCCTTCGCGTCGATGCTCATCACCACCGTCGCGGTGCTCGCCATCAGCGCCTACTACGCCTGGCCGCTCACGGTGCTGCTGCTGATCGTGTTCCCCGTCTACGTGTGGCTGACCTCGCTCACCTCGGTGAAGTGGCAGCGCCTGGAGGGGGAGAAGAACGAGCAGATCGACATCGCCTCGGGTCGCTTCGCCGAGGTGGTGGGACAGATCCGCGTGGTGAAGTCCTTCGTGCGTGAGCGTGGGGAGCTCGCGGACTTCTCCCGCCGCTTCCGCTCGACCGACGCGACCACCCGGGCGCAGTCCACGCACTGGCACCGCATGGACGTGATCCGACGGGCGTTCCTGAACCTCATCTTCTTCGGCATCTACGTGATCATCTTCGTGCGCACCGTCCAGGGGCAGTTCAGCCTCGGCGAGATGGTGCTGCTGGTGCAGCTGATGAGCATGGCCAAGGCCCCGGTGGAGTCGATGAGCTGGGTGATCGACTCCGCGCAGCGCGCGATCGCCGGCTCCAAGGACTACTTCCGGGTGATGGAGACCCCCGTGGATCCGCGCACCGCCGCCGTGATGGCCGCGCGGCCGACGGACGCCCGGGACGCCGGGCACGCGAGCGGCACCGCGGGGGAGCCGGCCGACGGTGCCGCCGACGATGCGGTCGACGGCGCCCCGGCCGACGGCGCTCCCGCGACCGCCGTGCTGACCGCACACGCTCCCGAGACCGTCGACCCCGTTCCGGGCGCCCCTGTGGTCGCCTTCCGGGACGTCTCCTTCGCCTACGAGGACGGCGAGGACGTCCTGCACGGGATCGATTTCGCGGTGGAGCGGGGCGAGAAGATCGCGCTGGTGGGGGAGTCCGGCGGTGGCAAGTCCACGATCGTGAACCTGCTGCTGGGGCTCTACGAGCCGCGCCGCGGCAGCGTCGAGGTGGTGGGGCATCCGAGCGCGGACCTGCCGCTGGACCAGCTGCGCGCCCGCATCGGCGTGGTCTTCCAGGACGCCTCGCTGTTCTCCGGCAGCATCCGCGAGAACATCGCCTACGGCCGCCCCGAGGCGAGTGAGGAGGAGGTGGTCGACGCGGCCCGGCGCGCGAACGCCGATGCCTTCATCCGCCGCTTCCCGGCCGGCTACGAGCAGGTGATCGGGGAGCGCGGGCTCAAGCTCTCCGGTGGGCAGCGTCAGCGGATCGCGGTGGCCCGCGCGATGCTCAAGGACGCCCCCGTGCTGGTGCTCGACGAGGCCACCTCCGCCCTGGACACCAAGGCCGAGATCCAGGTGCAGAAGGGCCTGGACGAGCTGATGGCCGGTCGCACCTCGCTGATCATCGCCCACCGTCTCTCGACGATCGCCGAGGTGGACCGGATCATCACCCTGCGCGACGGGAACATCGACGAGATCGGCTCCCCGACCGAGCTCGCGGCCTCCGGCGGCATCTACGCCGAACTGCTGGCCCTGCAGAGCTCCGGGGACAGTCGGAAGCTCGCGAGGTTCGACATCACCGGCTGAGTCTCACCTCAGGTCCCGGCGCAGCGGGACGAGCACTGCGACCACGGCGGCCAGCAGTGCCCAGCCCAGCAGGACGGTCGCACCGAGCGCGGGGGAAGCGGTGGCCGCGACGGTCCCGGTCTGCTCCGCGATCGCGTCGCCGAGATAGTTGAAGCGGGTCAGTGCGGCGGTGGCGCCTCCGGGTAGCAGCGGGTGCAGCTGGTTCAGTCCTGGGACCACCATGAGCAGGGGGTCCAGGAGGTAGAAGCACCCCAGCACGATCCCGGTGGCGAGCAGCTGGTGACGGGCGAGGGCCCCGATCGCGACGCCCAGCACCATGTGCACGGCGGCGGCGACGGCGAGCTGGGCGAGCATGACCACCAGCGGACCGGCCGCGATCCCGAGCTCCTGCCCGTGCAGCGTCGTCGCCGCCAGCAGCGCGAGACCGGAGCCGAGGGAGGCCACGAGGCCGTAGGCGAGGCCCAGCAGGGCGAACACCGCGAGCTTCGCGCACAGCACCCGGCCGCGCCGAGGGGTCGCCAGGAAGGTGGTGCCGATGGTGCGGTGGCGGTACTCGCCCGTGATCGAGGTGGTGCCGATCAGGGCGGGCACGACCAGCAGCATTCCGCCGAGCCCCAGCACGATGCCGGCGCCCTCGGGGTTCTCGAGCCCCGGCATCGGCGGGGTCGCGTTCTCGGGGCCGATCAGAGCGAGCAGTGCGGTGAGTCCGGCGCCACAGAGCACCGCGGCGAGCAGGGTCCACCGAGGCAGCCGGGTGGAGAGCAGGCGGAGGGCCTCGCCGCGCAGGAGGTTCATGCCGGGGCCCCCGTCCCGGTGATCGACAGGAAGGCGGACTCGAGGGAGCCCTCCTCACCGAGCAGCTCAGCCAGAGGTCCGGACCAGGCGATCCGGCCGCGGTCGATGAGCACCACGTCGTCGATCGCCTGCTGCATCTCGCTGAGCACATGGCTCGAGAGCAGCACGGTGCCGCCGCGATCGGTGAACGAGCCCAGGAAGGAGCGCAGCCAGGCGATGCCGGCCGGGTCCAGGCCGTTGGTCGGCTCGTCCAGCACCAGCACCTCGGGGTCCCCGAGCAGGGCCGTCGCGAGGGCGAGCCTCCGGTGCATGCCGGTGGAGTAGGTGCCGCTGCGTCGGTCGGCGAACTCGTGGGCGTCGACCTGCTCGAGGACCTGCTGGACCCGGGTGGCCGGTAGCCCTCCGAGGGCGGCGTAGGTGCGCAGGTGGTCGCGGGCGGTGGTCGCCGGGTGCGCGGAGGCGAGGTCGAGCACGGCGCCGACGGTGCGGCTCGGCGCCGCGAGCTCGCGAAAGGGTCGACCTCCGAGGAGAGCGCGCCCGCGGTCGGCGCGCACGAGCCCCAGCAGGATCCTCAGGGTCGTCGACTTCCCTGCCCCGTTGGGCCCGAGGAATCCCGTGATCCTGCCGCGGTGCACTGCGAAGCTCACCTCGTCCACGGCCGTGACGTCGCCGAATCGCTTGCCGAGCCCCGTGACCTCGATCGGGAGGGCGCTCATGATCGGGCGGGGGTGCAGAGGGCGTCGGCGACGGCCTCCGCCTCGAGTGTGCTCAGCAGGATCTCGTCGAAGCCGGTCCCCGCGCGGTCCAGTCCAAGCCGCAGCAGGGGGAGGCCCCGCTTCATCGAGACCAGCCGGCAGCACCCCGAGGGCTGCCGGAAGGTGCCCACCTTGCGGTATCCGGAGATGACCAGGCCGTAGCGGGCGCCAAGGACTTCGGAGCTCCAGCCGGGCTGGACCTGGACGCTGCGGACGGACGCGCGGGGGATCGTGATCGTCCCGCGTCGCGTCATCAGCGACTCCCAGCCGGGAAAGGTGAGGAGAATCTGATGGTCGTCGATGCTGATGTGCGCCATGTCGGGCCCCGTCGCTCGTAGAATGATCTCGTAGCGAGAACATTATCAGCATGAGAACGATAGGGGAAGAGCAGATGCCCGATCCCGTGGATCCCGCGCGCTCGACGATCGCCGAGGCGGTCACGCACCCCGTCCGGCTGCGGATCATCCAGCAGCTCGGCGGGCGCAGCCTCACCACATCGCAGCTGCGTGAGGCGCTGCCGGAGGTCACGCAGGCCACGCTCTACCGGCACATCAAGGCGCTGCTGGATGCCGATCTGCTCGCCGTGGTCGAGGAGCGCCGGGTGCGAGGCGCCGTCGAGCGCACCCTCGCACTCGGGTCGAGGATGGCCCACGTCGACCACGACGGGCTGAGCGCGATGGACGACGCCCGGCTGCGCGAGGCCTTCGTGGTCTTCCTCGGCGAGCTCGCGGCAGACTTCGACCGTGCCGTCGACCGCGGCGATCCGGCCCAGCGCGACCTGCTCGGCTTCGGTCGGGGGGTGCTCTACGCCGATGTCGAGGACCTCGCGCGCATCCAGCAGGGCCTCGCCGAGCTTCTCGCGCCCTACCAGCAAGATCGGGGAGAGGGGACGCCGCGGCTCACCCTCACGACGGTGCTGCTGCCGGAGGTTGCCCCGTGAGCGCCGTCGACGGTGCGGCTGGCGGCGCTCCCCGTCACCGCGGTGCTGATGGTCGCCTCCCGGCCCTGACCATCCGCGGCAGCACCCGCACGAGCACCACCATCCCGACCAGCTCGACCAGGGTCTGGGTGACCACCGCGGCGGGCACCAGGGGTGAGGGCATCGCGAGGGCGAGCGGGAGGACGACGAGGGAGTTGCGGGTCGCACCGGAGAAGGCCAGGGCGCGGGCCGGGGCGGGCTCGAGACGGGCCAGCCGGCTCACCACGATGCCGGCCGCCGTCGCGAGCACCAGGAAGCCGGCGTAGACCGGCACGAGCATCAGCAGCGCCGTGCCCCCGCCGAGCACCCGCGGGGTCTGGGAGGCGACGACGATCAGCAGCACCAGCATCATCAACGGCACCATCGCGGGCGAGAGGTCCAGGCGCGGAGCGACGCGCTGCAGCAGCGCCGCGACCAGCAGCGGCAGCAGCACCAGCAGCACCAGCGCGCGCAGGAAGGGGGCCGGCTCGAGGAGCCCGGCCGCGGTGCCTCCGCTGAGCAGAGGCACCAGCACGGGCAGGGCCAGCAGCTGGGCGAGCATGAGCAGCGGGGTCGCCGCGAGCAGTCGCTCGTGCGCTCCGCCCGCGAGCGCGGTGAACACGATGACGTAGTCGATGCAGGGGGCCAGCAGCACCAGCAGGGCACCGATCAGCAGTTCGGGAGAGCCGGTGAGCGGCCGGGTCAGCGCCCAGACGATCAGGGGGACGGCCAGGACGTTGATCGCCAGCAGGGCCAGCAGGAACCGTCCGTCCCGCAGTGCCGCGCCCAGCCGGGTCAGCGGCACCCCGAGGAAGGTCACCAGCAGCAGCGCCGCGATCGCGGGCTCGACGGCGGGCTCGACCGCCGACGCCGTCCGGGGCCGCAGTGCGCCGAGGGCGAGGCCGGCGGCGAGGGCCAGCAGGTAGAGCGGAACCTGGCGGCGCTCGAGGGTGTCGCCGAGGCGCCGGATGTCCATGCCGGGACGATAGCCGAGCATGTCCTGACGGTGGCTCGCCCGCTCGGCCGACGAGCACCGGAACCATCGACCCAGGTATGAGCGGACGTCCAGGCCCGGGCGATAGCATGGCCCCGATCACACGGTCTCGGGGGAACGAAGGAGCTGACATGGGATTCATCCAGGCATTCAAGGGCGCTGTCGGCGGGATGCTCGCCGATCAGTGGAAGGACTTCCTCACCGTCCCGAACGGGCTGCCGCAGACGGCGGCGCTGTTCCCGGCGGTTCCGCAGGGCACCAACGCCGGTCGCGGCGCGAACACCCGCGGCAGCGAGAACGTCATCTCCAACGGGTCGAAGATCCTCGTGCCCCAGGGCTACGGCCTGATCACCGTGGTCGACGGCCGTGCGACGGGCCTGATCACCGAGGCCGGCGGCTACGAGTTCAACGACCAGTCCCCGGATGCCCGCTCCGTCTTCGCCGGCGACGACCTCCTCGCCTCGACCGTCGGCACCTCGTGGGAGCGCTTCAAGTTCGGCGGCCGTCCCTCCTCGCAGCAGCTCGCGTTCTACGTGAGCCTCAAGGAGCTCCCGGACAACCGCTTCGGCACCCAGTCGGAGATCTACTGGGACGACGCCTACCTCAACTCGCAGGTCGGCGCCGTGTGCCGCGGCTCGTACACGCTGCGGATCATCGACCCGCTGCTGTTCGTGCACAACTTCGTGCCCGCGAGCTTCATCTCCGCGAACGCCCCGGTGTTCGACTTCGCCGATCCCGACAACAAGGCCGGGAACCAGCTGTTCCAGGAAGTCGTCGGCTCCCTCGCGCAGGCGTTCTCCCGCTACACGAACGATCCCGACAAGGGCAACCGCATCTCCCGCATCCAGGGGGACTCGGTGGGCTTCGCGCAGTCGCTCTCGGCCGCGGTCGAGGAGGGCTACCGCTGGTCCAGCGACCGTGGGCTCGCGATCGTGAAGACCGCGATCGTCTCGATCGAGTACGACCAGCACACCCGTGAGCTGCTCAAGGATGTCCAGAAGGCCGATGCCCTCTCCGGTGCCCGCTCGCAGTCCTTCATGAACCAGGCCGCCGCACGCGGTGTGCAGGCCGCCGGGGAGACCGGCGGCGGTGCGGGCCTGGCCATGTTCGGTGCGGGTGCGGGTGCGGCCGGCGGCATGGTCAACCCGGTCCAGCCCTGGGCTCCTCCGGGTCAGCAGCAGGGTCAGCCGCAGCAGCAGGATGCCCCGCAGCAGCAGGCCGCCCCGGCGCAGGAGGATCCGGTGGCCAAGCTCGCCCAGTACAAGCAGATGCTGGACCAGGGCCTGATCTCGGACGAGGACTACGAGGCGGCGAAGAAGGCCGCGCTCGGCCTCTGAGACCGATCTCCGCACAACGATGACCACTCCTGCCGAGCGCCCACCCTGGGCGCGACCGGACCAGCCCGCCGAGCCCTCCAGGGACGGCGGGCCGGTCCCGCCTGCGCCGTCGACCGGGCAGCCGCTCCGCCCCGGCCAGGGGCCCGCTCCGAGCGGAGATCCTCGCTTCACACCCTCCGGGGCCCCGAGCACCGGCCCGCAGCAGGCGCCGCAGTGGCCCGGCGGGCAGGGTGGGCACCCCGAGCGGCAGCCGCCGCACCCCGAGCAGCAGCAGATGCTCGGGGATGATGCCGTCGCGAGCGCCGCCGAGGCCGTGCGCAAGCACTCCTCGCACCGGATCATCGACACGAGCTCCGGCAAGGACGACGGGCTGAACAAGTGCCCCCGCTGCGGCAGCACGGAGATCCACTACTCGCTCAGCGCCAAGGCGCTGTTCTGCTCCTACTGCCGCCATACCTGGAACGAGCGGAACGCGGAGCAGGCCTTCGGCCTGGACTCCGCGATCTCGGAGCTGCGCGGCCACACCATGGCCTCGGGCACCTCGGATGTCCGGGAGGATCTCACCACCGTGACCCTGAAGTGCCAGGGCTGCGGCGCCGAGGTGGTCATCAACGTCGAACAGCAGGTGCAGGCCCGGTGCCACTGGTGCCGGCAGACCCTCTCGATCAACTCGCAGATCCCCAACGGCGCGATCCCCGACGCGGTGCTGCCCTTCCAGCTCACGCGCGAGGAGGCGATCGAGCGGATCGATGCCTTCGTCGCCAAGCGGAAGACCTTCGCGCACAGCCGCTTCAAGCAGGAGTACGTCCCCGACAACGTGATGGGCGTGTACATCCCCTACCTCGTGGTGGACGGCAACATGCACGCGGTCCTGCAGGGCACCGGCGAGGTCACCACGCGCAAGTACACCGTGACCACCGGCAGCGGGGACAACAAGCGCAGCACCACCTACTACGACGCCGATGTCTACTCCGTCCAGCGCGCCTTCGACCTGCTCGTGGACGACCTCACGGTCGAATCCGCGGAGCGCTTCGACGCCCGGGAGAACCAGCAGGCCACGAACAACATCCTCAACGCCGTCCAGCCGTACGACACCGAGAACGCCGTCGCCTACAACTCCAACTACCTCAAGAACTTCACCTCTGAGCGGCGTGATCTGAACGTGCGCGATGTGGACAGCGAGGTGGAGAACCGGTTCCTGGCGATCGCCCGGGCCAAGGCCACCCCGACCCTCGGTCGCTACGACCGCGGGGTGCGCTGGGAGGCGGAGGGCGTGGCCGTGCGCGGCACCCGCTGGGTGGCGGTGTACGTGCCGGTGTGGCTGTACAGCTATGCGGACTCCGCCACCGGGGATTCGCTGACCCACTACATCGCGGTCAACGCCCGCAACGGCAACACCATGGGCTCCGTCCCCGTCTCGCATCCGAAGATCTTCGCGCTGGCCTGCGCCGCCGGCTCCGTGGCGGCCGTCATCGGTGCGGTCGTCGGCTTCGGCTGGTTCCTGATGTGAGCGCCAGGATCCCGACGAGGGGACCAGAGATGACCACCCACCACCCGCACCCGTCAGGAGGACGCCATGCTGCCGCTGCTCGCTGAGCTCTCCGCCGATCCGGCGACCACGATGCTGCTGGCGGATTCCGATTCCGGCGCGGCAGGCATCGCCTTCCCCTTCATCGCCGGTCCGGCGGTGTTCGCCGCGGTCTACGGCGGCATCTACCGCTACTACCGCAACACCGACAAGCGCCACCACTTCGAGAAGGAGACGGAGGTCGCCGTCGGGAACCTCCGCAGCGGGGACCGCAAGGTCGGCACGAACAACCGCCAGAAGAGCCGCTCCATGTCCGGGCGCAACAGCACCGACCACCTCACGCGGGTGCGCCGGATCTCGGTGGACTGAGATGGGCCCCGCTGCGGGGTTCCGTGCCGACGTGATCGTCGTCGGCGCAGGGCTGGCGGGCCTGGTGGCCGCCACCGAGATCGCCGATGGCGGCCGACGGGTGCTGCTGCTCGAGCGCGAGGGCGAGCAGGACCTGGGCGGGCAGGCCTGGTGGAGCTTCGGCGGGCTGTTCCTCGTCGACTCCCCGGAGCAGCGCCGCCTGGGGATCCGCGACAGCCTGGATCTCGCACGGCAGGACTGGCAGGGCTCCGCCGCGTTCGACACCCCGGAGGATCACTGGCCGCGCCGCTGGGCGGAGGCGTACCTGCAGTTCGCGGCGGGGGAGAAGCGGGACTGGCTGCGAGGGCTCGGGCACCGGCTCTTCCCCGTGGTGGGCTGGGCCGAGCGCGGTGACGGCCGCGCGGAGGGGCACGGCAACTCGGTGCCCCGCTTCCACATCACCTGGGGGACGGGGCCAGGGATCGTCGACCCCTTCGCCAGGAAGCTCGCCGCCCACCGGGCGGCGGGCCGCATCGCGCTGCGCACCCGTCACGGAGTGGAGGAGCTCCTGGTCGAGGACGGCCGGGTCACCGGGGTGCGGGGAAGTGTTCTCACGGCCGACACGACCCCGCGCGGCGTCGGCTCGACGCGCGAGGTCACCGGGGAGTTCGAGGAGCGCGCGGCCGCGGTGCTGGTCGCCACCGGCGGGATCGGCGGGAACGAGGAGCTGGTGAGGTCGCTGTGGCCGGCCGATCTGGGCAGCATGCCCCGCAGTGTCGTGCACGGCGTCCCGGCGAGCGTGGACGGTGCCGGGATGCTCGCCGCCGAGCGCGCCGGGGCGCGCTGGATCCACCGGGACCGGATGTGGCACTACACCGAGGGGATCCGCAACTGGGATCCGGTGTGGCGAGGGCACGGCATCCGCATCCTGCCCGGCCCGTCCTCGCTCTGGATCGACGCCGAGGGGAACCGGCTCCCGGCCCCCGCCTATCCCGGCTTCGACACCACCTCGACGCTGCGGCACTTGCGCACCACCGGGCACGACCACTCCTGGTTCGTGCTCACCCGGAAGATCATCGAGAAGGAGTTCGCGCTCTCCGGCAGCGAGCAGAACCCGGACCTCACCGGCAAGGACTGGAAGCAGGTCCTCTCCCGGGTGAAGCCCGGCGCCCCCGGTTCCGTGCAGGCCTTCCTCGATCACGGCGAGGACTTCCGGCAGGCGGGGTCCGTGCCCGACCTGGTCCGGCAGATGAACGCGCTCGCGGGGGAGGTCCTGATCGATGCCCGTGCCCTCGAGCGCACGATCCGCGCCCGGGACGCGGAGCTGGGCAACCGCTTCTCGAAGGACGCCCAGATCACCGCGCTGCACGGCGCGCGGAAGTACCTCGGGGATCGCCTGATCCGCACCGCCTCCCCGCACCGCCTGCTCGACCCGCAGGCCGGCCCGCTGATCGCGGTCCGGCTGCACGTGCTGCTGCGCAAGACCCTCGGAGGGTTGGAGACGGATCTCGGCGGCCGAGTGCTGCGCGCCGACGCGGAGCGAGCCGGGGCGGGCTCTGAGGGAGGGGCCCCGCTGCCGGGCCTCTACGCCGCCGGCGAGGCGAGCGGCTTCGGCGGCGGCGGGGTGCACGGTCACAACGCGCTGGAGGGCACCTTCCTCGGCGGCTGCCTGTTCTCCGGCCGGCAGGCCGCCCGCGGCGTGCTCGAGGACCTGCGATGAGCGCGGAGGAGGTGCCCTCGGCGCTGCTGCTCATCGGCGCGGTGGGCGTCGGCAAGACCACGGTCGCCGACGCCGTCGGCGCCCTGCTCGAGGCGCGCGGCATCCCCGGCGCCGTGATCGACCTCGACGCGATCCGGCGCGGCTGGCCCGCTCCGCCCGGGGACCGCTTCAACACCTCGATCGAACTGGCGAACCTGCGTGCCGTGGCTCGGAACTACCGAGTGGCGGGTGCGCGCGTGCTGGTCGCGGCGGGGGTGATCGAGGAGCGTCGGCACCGCGGCCGGTACGAGGAGGCGATGGACTCCCCGATGACCGTCGTGCGGCTCACCGCGCCGCGCGAGCTGGTCCGCTCGCGCCTGCACCGCCGCCATGAGCTCGACCCGGGGATGATGACCTGGCACCTGGACCGCTTCGACGAGCTCACCGCGATCCTCGACGCCGCCGCGGTCGAGGACGTGACGGTCCCGATCGCCGAGGACCCCCGCGCCACGGCCCGCGCCGTGCTCGCCGCCGCGCTGCCGGGCGAGAGGGGGCTGAGCATGGAGATCACGAGCAGTCAGCCGAGCGACCTCGATGGAGCACCGGGCGTGGCCATGGCGCATCTGCTCGAGCTCGGCAGGACGGAGCGCGCGCATGTGCATCTCGCCCGACTCTCGGCGGGATCGTCCCTGCCCCGGCATCCTGCAGGTCCCGATCAGCTCTTCCACGTCGTGTCCGGCCACGGGAGCGTCGCGACCAGCGACGACGTGCCGGTGTCCGTCGGCCCCGGCGATTCGGTGCACTGGAGGCACGGTGAGGAACACACCTCCTGGGCGGAGACCGACATGATCGTGCTCATCGTGCAGCATCGACCGACGAACTGACCCCGCCGGACCTATTCCGCGGTGGGCTCCGCGCCCGGCAGCAGGATCGTCGAGAAGTCGTGCTCGCCGTGTCCGGCGGCGATCTCGGCGTCGAGCGAGGCGAGAGCGCCGCGCAGGGCCGGGAGGTCGCTGCCGGGGCGGGCGGCGCCGTCGACGGTGTCGAGCATCAGCCGCGCGTCCTTCGCGATCGCGTCGGCCGTGAAGTCGCCGCCCTCGGTGGTGCGCTCGCCGCGCACGAACGGGCCCTTCATGGTGGCGATGAACGCGAGCCCGGTCCCGCCGAGCATGTCGAGGGTCGCCTCGGGGGAGGTGCCGGTCGCCTCGCCGAGCGCGAGCGCCTCCCGCAGGCCCTGCGCGCTGACCGCGAGGGCGAGGTTCGCCAGCAGCTTGCCGACGGCGGCCTCCCGGCTCGAGCCGACGCCGCGCAGCCGCTCCGGATCCGCCCAGGGGGAGACCAGCTCCACCACCTGTGCACGCAGCGCCGCGTCGGGCGTGCCGACGTACACGCCGAGGGCCCCGTTGCGGGCCGGGCCCAGGGAGCCCACCACGGGAACGCCCACGTAGCCGGCGACCGCGGCGGCGAACTCCTCGGCGTCGGCGGGGGAGACGGTGGTGGTGTCCACCCAGGGGGTGCCCGGCGGGATGAGGCCGGGGGCGATCACCGTCTCGCGCACGGCGTCGGGTCCGAACAGGGAGGTGATGACCAGCGCCGCCCCGTCGACCGCCTCGGCGGCCGTGCCCGCGACGGCGGCGCCCGCCTCGGCGAGTCGAGCGGTGCGCTCCGCTGTGCGGTTCCAGACCGTCAGCTCGTGGTCGGGGAGCAGGTGGAGGGCAAGCTCGGTGCCCATGCGGCCGGTGCCGAGGAACGCGATTCTCATGGCGCCAGTCTGTCACCGACGCCCTGCTCGGGGGCGCGCAGGGTTCTCGAGGGTTCTCGGTATCGCGCATGATTCCCGGGGGCTCGCTCGGGGACCCTGGGGAGGATCTCGGAGCAGTCTGCGGCCCCCGGCGGTCTCAGCAGTCCGCACCGCGGTGTGGAGCTCGCCGTCGACCGTGCACAATGGAGGCATGACTCCTCGTGTGACCCGTCGTCGAGCGTTCGCCGCGGCCGCCGCCGCAGGACTCGGTCTGCCCGCCGCGGCCGAGGCCGCGCCGCAGCCGTCCCGCCACCGCGGGAACGTCCAGAGCCTGCGCGTGGCCACCTACAACGTGTCCCTGAACCGCTCCCAGGAGGGTCGGCTGCTCGAGGACCTCGCCACCGGCGAGGACGCGCAGATCCGCGCCGTCGCCGAGGTCATCCAGCTCAACAACCCCGACATCGTGCTGCTGAACGAGTTCGATCACGACGAGCACGGCACGGGCATCGACCTCTTCCGTGAGAAGTACCTCGAGGTCTCCCAGAACGGGAAGAGCCCGGTCTTCTACCCCTACGCCTTCACCGCCCCGGTCAACACCGGGGAGCCCAGCGGGCTGGACCTGAACCGCGACGGCACCGTCGGCGGTCCGGATGACGCCTGGGGCTTCGGGGAGTTCCCCGGCCAGTACGGGATGGTGGTCCTCTCCCGGCACCGGATCCTCACCGATCAGGTGCGCACCTTCCAGAATCTGCGCTGGTCGGCCATGCCCAGCAATCTGCTGCCGGTCGAGTACTACGGCACCGAGATCGCCGCACAGCTGCGGCTGAGCTCGAAGTCGCACTGGGACGTGCCGGTGCGGGTCGGTGCGAGCACCGTGCACGTGCTCGCCTCGCACCCCACCCCGCCCAGCTTCGACGGCCCGGAGAAGCGCAACCAGCGCCGCAACAGCGACGAGATCCGCCTGTGGGCGGACTACCTCAGCCCCGGCCGACGCTCGCGCTGGATCCAGGACGATGCCGGTCAGCGCGGCGGACTCGACCCCCAGGAGCAGTTCGTGATCCTGGGCGACCTCAACGCCGATCCCCTCGACGGCGACTCCTGGCCCGGAGCGATCGACCAGCTGCTGAAGCATCCCCGCATCCAGGACACGAAGCCCACCAGCGAGGGTGGCATCGAGGCGGCGAAGGCGCAGGGCGGCGCCAACCTCCAGCACACCGGTGCCGCTCGGCTCGACACCGCCGACTTCACCGACGATCCCGGACCCGGCAACCTGCGGGTGGACTACGTTCTGCCCGCCAGGACCCTCCAGGTGGTCTCCTCCGCCGTGTACTGGCCGCCGTCGGGCCACCCCGGCAGCGAGCTGACCGGCACCTACCCGTTCCCCACCTCGGACCACCGCCTGGTGCGGGTGGACCTCCAGGTCAAGGCCTGAGGCCAGCGGCACGGGAACACCGTGCCGCGCCGTGCGGGCATAGGGTTCTCCCATGAGCCCCGCACTGCCGCCGCTGATCGACACCGACTCCCTGCACGCCCTGCTGGAGGGGGCCGCCGCCGGCGACCGTCCCGTGAGCCTGCTCGATGTGCGCTGGGCGCTCGACGGCAGCAGGGGCCGCGGCACGTATCTCCAGGGCCATCTGCCCGGCGCCGTCTACGTCGACCTCGACACCGAGCTCGCCGCCCCCGCACGTCCCGAGGCGGGCCGCCACCCCCTGCCCGAGCCCGAGGACTTCGCGGCCTCGCTGCGCCGTGCCGGACTCATCGAGGGCTCCGCCGTCGTCGCCTATGACGACACCAACGGCGCCCCGGCCGGCCGCCTGGTGTGGATGCTGCGCGCCCTCGGGCACGATGCCGCGGTGCTCAGCGGAGGGCTCGACGCCTGGGACGGCGAGCTCGAGACCGGAGAGGTCCGCCCCGCGCCCGGAGACGTCGCCGCCCGCCCCTGGCCGAGCAGCCGCATCGCGAGCGCGGACGAGGTCGCCGCCGGCGAGGCGCTCGTGGTCGACGCCCGCGCCCCGGAGCGCTACCGGGGCGAGGTCGAACCGATCGACCCCCGTGCCGGACACGTCCCGGGAGCGGTGAACCTGCCCTTCGCCGGGAATCTGGACGCCTCCGGGCGATTCATGGCGCCCGAGGAGCTGCGGCGTCGCTTCGAGGCGGCGGGTGTGAGCGAGGACCGCGAGACGATCGTGTACTGCGGCTCCGGCGTCACCGCCACCCATGGCCTGCTCGCGCTGGAGAGCGCCGGTTTCACGCGGCTGCGCCTGTTCCCGGGCTCCTGGTCGCAGTGGAGCGCGGACGCCGCGCGCCCGGTGACCGTCGGCCCGAATCCCTGAGCCGCGATCCCGCCCTGACCCCGGGCCACGTCACTTCTGGGGAGTGTTCGCCCGGATCGCGGCGACGATGGCACGGTGCTGCCCGGCCTGCGCTCGTCGCTCCTGCTCCGGCACGTCCTGTCCCAGCACCGCGGCCCAGATCGGCACCATCTCCTCGTGATAGGAGTGGCCGTGCCCGCCGGCGACGGCGATGGACAGCGGCATGTCCGCCGCGATCTGCCAGAAGGTGATCCACGGGAACCAGCGCATCGCCGGGGTGACGTCATGCCCCACCCGTTCCTGCAGCCAGGCGGGTTCGCGCCACAGCAGCGACGGATCGAGCCAGACCACCGGATCCGAGGGGTGCTGGGCGTAGACTACCCGGGGATGCTGCCACTGCTCGTAGAGGCCGCCCCAGTAGTTGCGGTGCAGCTCGCGGGGGCGGGTGACCACCCGGATGTGTCGGCCGCCGTCGAAGATCGGTGCCACCGCGGGGGAGCCGGGACGGGCCTGAGTCGTCAGCTGCTGCCACAGCGGGGTGAAGCTCGGCGTGCCGGTCCACACCGCGCCGTCGACCGTGGAGAGCATCTCCGGGACGTCGCGGAAGGCGGCCTGCCCGCCGAAGGAGCCCAGCGACTCCCCGGCCACGTACAGGGCCGGGCGGACCTCGGCGGGGAGCTCGGCCAGGCGCCGACGCACCGCCTGGAGCAGCAGCCGGCCGGCCCGCTGGGGGGAGCGACGATCCGCCAGGTAGGCGAGGGGGCTGGGAAAGTACGAGTACTGGATGGAGGCGGTCGCGCAGTTCCCGGCGGTGAGGAACTCGATCGCGGAGAGCGACCACTCCTGCAGCCAGCCGGTCCCGGTACCGGTGAACAGCACCAGCACCTCCCGGTCCCAGGCCCCGGTGCGGTCCAGCTCCGCGACCACCGCCTGCACGGTGTCCTCGAGCGACCGGCTGCTCGAGGCCGCGGCGTAGACACGGATCGGATCCATCGCCTCGCGGCCGACGGTCCTGGCGATCAGGGCGCGATCCGCCCCGCCGGAGACGATCTTGCGGCCGGGGGCGCCGAGGGACTGCCAGGTCTCCAGCGACTCCGGGCCCCCCGAGCGCAGCGTCGAGGTGGGGCGCGGGACGTCCGGGGCGATCAGCCGGTTCGCGGCCTCCGCCTTCTCGATCACCCGCTCGAGCAGGCGGCCACGGACCAGCCGATCGGTGAGGACGGCAAGGGTCGCGGCCGTCAGCAGCAGGGACAGCGCCCCCACCAGGCGCGGAGGGAGGTAGGGGCGCAGCAGCGCCCGGTACAGTCCGGCGGTGGCGATCACGGACCGCACCAGCACCAGCGCGCCGACGGAGGCGCCGATTCCGGCCGCGGAGCCCACCACATGGGTGGCGAGGTTCTTCGGCTCCTGCTGCACCAGATGGCTGATCTCCCGCTGCCGCAGCACACCGCGCACCCACGAGTAGGTCGAGATGCCCACGAGCGCGGCGGCCCCGACCCAGCGTGCGCGACGGCGGTGCTCCGGCGCGATCCTCACCTGCAGGCCGATCGCCCCGCTCAGGCGGCGCACCACCCGGCCCGAGGCCACGCCGAGGGAGTAGCCGTACACCTCGGACACGCCGATGTTCGCCGCCCACATCCACCAGGTGCGCGGCAGCAGGCTCGGGGAGGTGGAGATCCACGCGGTCGCCGACGCTCCGAGGAATCCGGCGGTGTCCAGCGGAGCGGCGATCGCGAGGCGTCGGGCGCGATGCCCCGTGCTCCGGGTCACGGCGCGCACCGCGGCGACGGCACCCCCCATCCAGCTGGTCGGGCCGGGACGGGACGGTGCGGGGCCGAAACGCATGGGGGCAGGCTATCGGACCCGCCTGCTGCCCCGCGAGGGACTTCCGCTCCGTAGTCTGTGCCCATGAAGATCCTGATTCCCGACACCATTCCGCTGACGCCCGAGCTCCCCGACGGATGGGAGGCCGTGGTGATCGACGCCCGTGAGGCGATCCCGGCCGAGCATCATGACGCCGCGGTGCTCGTGGTGTGGGGCGCCTCCCGCCGCCACCTCGCCTCCGCGGCCGAGCACCTGGGGGAGCTGCGGCTGGTGCAGTCGCTCTCCGCCGGGATCGATGGCATCCTCGCCGCCGGGTTCGGCCCCGGGGTGGAGATCGCCGCCGGCGCCGGCCTGCACTCCCTCACCGTCTCCGAGCACGCCCTGGCCCTGCTGCTGAGCCTGCTGCGCCGCCTGCCGGAGAGCCGCGAAGCGCAGCAGCGTCACGAATGGTCCGCCGAGCTCGGCGGGCTGCAGCCGTTGCACCCCGAAGGACGGCTGACCACCCTGATCGGCGCCCGCGTGCTGATCTGGGGCTTCGGCCAGATCGGTCAGAACCTCGCCCCGACCCTCCAGGCGCTCGGCGCCGAGGTGCGCGGTGCGGCGCGCAGCGCCGGGACCCGCAACGGCATCGAGGTCATCGCCGAGGAGGATGTGCTGGCCGCGTTGCCCGAGGTCGACGTGCTGATCGACATCCTGCCCGCGACGGAGCAGACCACCGGGGCGGTGGGCCGCGAGGTGCTCGCCGCGCTGCCCGACCACGCGATCCTGATCAACGTGGGCCGCGGCGCGACGGTGGACCAGGACGCGCTGCGCCAGGCGCTCGAGGCGGGCACGCTCGGCAGTGCCGGACTCGACGTGACCACCCCCGAACCGCTGCCAGCCGAGGACCCGCTGTGGCACGCGCCGCGGCTGCTGATCACCCCGCACGCGGCGGGCGGCCGCCCGGTGGGAGCCGACGAGCGAATCTCGATGAACCTCCGCGCCCTGGTGGACGGCACCGAGCGGCTCCACGTCGCCGCGCGCTGAGGAGCCTGCCGGGCTGCGCGCCCCGCAGGGCGCTCGAGAGAAGCAGGGGCCCGGTGACAGCTGCCACCGGGCCCCTGCGCTCAGGACGTCGTCTGCGGCATCGAGGATGCCGCGACGGTCACGAGCCCTTGCCGAACGGGTTCCGCGGGCCGCGGCGACGACTGCGGGCGGCGCCATCCTCCGCAGCAGGCACGACCGGGACCTCACCGGTGTAGGTCGACAGATGCTCGGCCACCTGGGCCTCGACCTGCTCCGCGAACCGGTCCTCGACGCGGTCGCTGATCTCGTCGGTGAGCTCCTCCGAGTAGCGCTCCATGAATTCGCGCTGGCGGATCCGGAGCTCGAGCCTCTCGATGACCTTGACCTCTCGGCTCAGCGAGCGCCACAGCGAGAAGGTCATGCCGATCATCACGACGGAGAAGGGCAGTGCCGAGAGCAGGGCGAGCGCCTGCAGCCCCTCCATGCCCGAGGCCCCATCGCTGGACAGCGAGCTGACCCAGATGAGGGCTGCGGCGATGATGCCGGAGGTGGAGGCCCAGAAGATGCGCGTGATCCGCGGCGGGTTCGGATTGCCCTTGTGCGCGATCATGTCCATCACGAAGGCGCCGGAGTCGGCGCTGGTGATGAAGAAGATCGAGACCAGGATGACGGCGACGCCGGACAGCAGCGCCCCGGCGGGCAGCTGGGAGAAGGTGTCGAACAGCGCGGTGTTGGGATCGATGTCCCCGGTGCCGCCGGTGAAGTCGACGCCCTCGATGACGGACTCGTACAGCGCGGTGCCGCCCATGATGGTGAACCACAGGAACGTCAGCGCGGTCGGCACCAGCAGCACGCCGGTGACGAACTCGCGGATCGTGCGTCCCTTGGAGATGCGGGCGATGAAGACGCCGACGAAGGGCGACCAGGAGATCCACCAGCCCCAGTAGAAGGTGGTCCACCCGTTGATCCAGGTGGCACCCTCCTCGCCGCGGAACGGCAGGGTCTGGAAGGACAGCTGCAGGAAGTTCTGCAGGTAGTAGCCGACGTTCGAGACCACGTCGCGCAGCAGGAACAGGGTCGGGCCCAGGATCAGCACGGTGATCAGCAGCAACGCCGCCAGGCCCATGTTCAGGTTCGACAGGATCTTGATGCCCTTGTCGACGCCGCTCGCTGCGCTCAGCGTGGCCAGCGCGGTGACCACGAGGATGATGATGACCTGCACCAGCGTCGAGTTGGGCAGCACGCCCAGGTGGTCCAGGCCCGCGGCGATCTGGTTCACGCCGAAGCCGAGCGAGGTGGCGATGCCGAACAGGGTGCCCACCAGGGCGATGATGTCGATGACGTCGCCGATCCAGGTGTCGGTGCGCTTGCCGAGGACCGGCTCGAGCGCCCACCGGATGGAGACCGGGCGGCCCTTGCGGTGCACGGCGTAGGCGACGGCGAGGCCGACGACCACGTAGATGCCCCAGGCGTGCAGGCCCCAGTGGAGGAAGGTCTGGCCCAGGGCGCGCTCGGCGCGATCCGGATCGGCCAGGCCCGCGGCGTTCGGCGGGGCCCCGTTCTCGCTGTAGAAGGTCAGCGGCTCGGCGGCGCCCCAGAAGACCAGGCCGATGCCCATGCCGGCGGCGAAGAGCATGGCGAACCAGGAGAACATGCTGAACTCTGGCTCGTCGTCGTCCTTGCCGAGCTTGATGTTGCCCATGCGGCTCGCGGCGACCACGATGCCGAAGGCCACGAAAGCGGTGACGATCAGGACGTAGTACCAGCCGATCGAGCTCACGACCGTGGAGTTCAGCGTCGAGATCGCGGCGTTGAACGCGTCGGGGAGGATCAGCGCGAACCCCACGGCGAGCAGGATGATCCCTGCCGAGACGAAGAAGACGGGCTTCGAGAGGGCGTATGCCGGGGAGGGCGGCGTCGGGGGATCGTCGGTCCTACGGCCACCGGCGGGCGGCGACGAGTGAGGCGTGCTGCTGGCCTTCGAGGAGGTCACGGGCTCTCTTTCGGAGGGGGACAAGGGAAATGAGGCCTCATTACCGTAACCCCCGGGCGCCTGTCATGTCTGCGAAGGGGCGTCAGAGAGCTCGAGTCGGCCCTCCCGGGTGCGACTCCCCACAACCTTCACGTGCGTCTGCGCGCAGTGCCGACACCAGTCGCCGCGACCGGTCCACCTCCCCTGGCGGCGTCTTCGCGCCCCAGCTCCTCCTCAGTCGGTGAGGCTCCCGGCGAGCTCCTCGACCGCCCGGGCGGAGATCTCCGCGACCACGTCGAGCTCGAGATGGAACTGCTGGCCCGCAGCCGGACCGCACAGGTCCGAGACCGCACGCAGTGCGGCGAAGGGGACTCCCAGCGCCTCCGCGGTGCGGGCGCTCGCGGTGGTCTCCATGTCCGCGCTCAGCGCGGAGGGGAACCGCTCCCGCATCGGCGCGGCGATCTCGGCGGTGACGAATGCGTCCCCGGAGAGCATCAGGCCGCGGCGCGTGCCGGGGCCGTCCGGTGACTGCGCGGCGGTCCGGCGCGCGGCCTGCTCGGCCGCCTTGACCCAGGTGGGCTGCGCCGAGAAGCGCTCGGGGCCGCCCGGCACCTGACCGGGGGCGTAGCCGAAGGCGGTGGCGTCGGCGATCGAGTAGGTGAAGGTCTCGCCGACGATCAGGGTGCCCACCTCGACGTCGGCCCCGAGCCCGCCGCAGGAGCCGGCGGCCACGACCAACGAGGGGGAGGAGCTGAGGATCGCCCAGGTGGCCGCGGCGGTCGCGGCGGCGATGCCGATGCCGGTGGTCACCACCAGCGTCTCGGTGCCGGCGAGCATGCCGCGCTCGGCCGTGACGCCCTCGGTGAAGGGGGTCTCGAGCGCACGGCGCCCGCTGAGTCGCTCGAGCAGCGGAGCCGCCTCCTCGGGCATCGCGACCAGGACCAGCAGCGGCCCCGACGGGACCGCGGGGACATCGGCGGCCGCAGCGGGGGAGGGCACAGACGAAGAGGGCACAGGCGAGGAGGGCATGCCCGGAGCGTACCGGGGAGGAGGGCCTGGTGCGGAGCGGGGTCCCAGGAGGATTCGTTACGCTGATCCCACACGCCAGCGAGGCGACCGGGCACGGTCGCGGACAGGAGGCACCGATGGGCCGCATCCGAGACGCCGTGGTGACGGGGGCGCGGGCGGTGCGCCGCATCCCGATCCCCTCGACCCTGACCCATCAGGCGCTGCGGGAGGCCCGCAGCCCGCAGCCTCCCGGTCACGTGCTGAAGTCGCACGCGATCGAGCCCGAGATGATCGGCCGCACCCGCACCGTCTGGCTCGACGAGCACCGGGCCTCGCGAGGCCTGATCGTCTACCTCCACGGCGGCGCCTACGTCTCCGGACCGTTCACGAGCGACTGGGCATGGCTCTCCCGGCAGGTGGACGCCCTGGGCTGCGCGGGGCTGATGATCGACTACCGCAACGCCCCCGACCACCAGCACCCGGTGGGCCGGGACGACGTCGAAGCGGTGCTCGACGCCCTCGCGGCCGACGGCAGGCTCGCCGACCGTCCGTGGGTGCTGGCCGGTCAGCACTCCGGTGGCGGTCTGGCCTTCGTCATCGCGCGGCGCCTGCGCGAGCGGCCGGAGATCCCCGCGCCGTCGGCACTGATCGCGATGTCACCCTGGCTGGACCTCGAGCTCTCCAACGCCGGGATCACCGAGACCGACCAGGTCGACCCGGTCCACGAACGTCGCCTGCTGCGGGACGCCGCCCGGCGCTACGCCGGACGCACCGCCTTGGATGATCCGGGTCTCTCGCCCATCAACGCCAGCCTGGAAGGGCTGCCGCCGGTCCACCTGAGCGTCGGCATGCGCGACCTGTTCCTCTCCGAGGTGCGGGTGGCCAGGCTGCAGCTCGAGGAGAACGGTGCGGACCTGCACTACCGCGAGATCAGCGGACGGCTCGGTCTGCAGCTGATCCCTCGCCGGGGCGAGGACATCGAGCGGCTGCACCGGGAACAGGCGGACCTGCTGGCCCGTGTGCTGGAGCCGAAGGGCTGAGAGCGCTCAGCTCCGCTTGATCCGCTGGGCTCCTGCCGCTCGCAGCACGTCGCTCAGCTCTCGATGATCACCAGGGCGGCGCCGGGTGCGCAGGCGGTGCGGGGGCGCCGCGGGAGCAGGCGCACCATCCCGGCGATCAGCAGGGCGTGCCCGACCGTGTAGGTGAGCATCACCAGCTCGGTGCTGAAGGCGATCGACGCCCCCGGCAGGAACCAGTCCATCGCCAGCAGCGAGCTGGAGAGCAGGAAGAGCGTGCCCCCGGACCAGGTCAGGCCGTTGCCGCCCGCGGCGAGGAACGCCATCGTGGCCAGCGCCACCGCATAGGCGCCGACCACGGCCAGCAGCGGACCGGCGCCATCCGCGCAGGCCACGAACAGCCCGATCACCACGCCGCCGTACGGGATGGCCAGGGCGATGCGCATCGCGTCGCGGCTGCGGGCCCACAGCGGCGCCAGCGCGGCGGAGTACAGGATCAGCGCGCCGAGGAAGCCGGCCACCGTGACTTCCTGCATGACCCCGGGGACGAACTGGCCCAGGGAGTCGCCCGCCCACGCGCACAGCAGGCCCGCGACCAGCAGGGAGGTGGTTCGTGAGCGCAGCGGCACCGCGGTGAGCAGAACCGCCATCAGCAGCGGGACGAACAGAGGCTGGGTGACGCGCTGGGTCAGCTCCGACCCGGTCATCACGGCCCCGACATGCACCAGCACGGTCAGGGCGTACGCGCCCCACAGCGCGAGATGGAGGGGGCGTATCGGCGGCACTGCTCAAGAGTAGGAAGCGCATCCCGCCCGGACCAGGGAACCGACCACCGTGCACGGGCACGTTTGGGTAACACCCGGGCACGTTTGGGTCACGGCCGCTCGAGCGCGGGCGCTATGTCGTGATCGTCCGCTTCTCCCGCGCCTCACATCTGCTGCGGCGCGTTCACCCCGAGCGCGTCCAGACCCTCGACGAGCACCCGCTCCGTGAGCTGGGCGAGCGCCAGGCGACCGGAGCGCACCTCCTCATCGACCTCCTTGAGGATCGGTGAGGCCTCGTAGAAGGAGGTGAACGCCTGCGCGAGCGAGAACAGGTAGGCGCACAGCCGGTGCGGCTCGTACTCGGCGCCCACGCTCACGAGCGTCGGACCGAACTCCAGCAGCGCGAGCGCGAGCGCGCGCTCCGCCTCGTTCTCCACGCGCGGCGCGGCGGCCGCGGTGAGCCCCTGCGCCTCGGCCTTGCGGCTGATCGAGCGGATCCGCGCCACCGCGTACTGCAGGTACGGGGCGGTGTTGCCGGTCAGCGCCAGCATCCGCTCGAGGTCGAAGGTGTAGTCGGAGTCGTGCGCGGTGGAGAGATCGGCGTACTTCACACCGCCGATGCCGATGTCGTGCGCGATCTGCGCCCGCTCCGTCTCGGGCAGGTCCGGACGCAGCTCGTCGATGACCGTGCGGGCGGCGGCCACGGCCTCCTCGAGCAGCGCCATCAGCCGCAGGGAGGAGCCGGAGCGGGTGCGCAGGATCTTGCCGTCCTCGCCGAGCACCGAGCCGATCTTCACGTGCGTCGCCTCGACCTCCGCCGGCAGCCAGCCGGCCTCGCGGGCCGCGGCGAACACCATCTGGAAGTGCAGGCCCTGGGCGGAGCCGACCACATAGCCGATGCGGTCGGCGTCCAAGGTGCCCACCCGGTGCCGGATCGCGGCGAGATCCGTGGTGGCGTAGCCGTAGCCGCCGTCGGACTTGCGGATGATCAGCGGCAGCGGCTGCTCGTCCCGGCCGATGAAGCCCTCCGGGAACACGCACAGCGCCCCGTCGGAGATCCTCGCGATGCCGGCGGCCTCGAGGTCGTCGCACACGGCCTCGAGCAGATCGTTGTAGGTGGACTCCCCGGCGAGGTGATCATCGGTGAGGGTCACGCCGAGCATGTCGTATATGCGGTGGAAGTAGAGCGTGGACAGCTCCACCAGGTTCGTCCAGATCCTCAGCGACTCGGCGTCGCCGGACTGCAGGGTCGCCACCCGCCTCCGGGAGCGGGAGGCGAAGTCGCCGCCCGCCAGCTCGGAGCCCGACGGATCGGCCTGCTCCGCCGCATCGAACTTCGCCCGCGCCGCCTGGTAGAAGGCATTCGGATCGGTCTTCAGCAGCTCTGCCTCGGCACCGTCCTCGCCCACCTCCAGCAGGTGCTCGATGAGCATGCCGAAGGGCGTGCCCCAGTCGCCGATGTGGTTCTGCCGCACCACGGTGCGGCCGAGCTTCTCCAGGGTGCGGGCGATCGAATCGCCCACCACGGTGGTGCGCAGGTGGCCGACGTGCATCTCCTTGGCGACGTTCGGCGCCGAGTAGTCCAGCACCACGGTCTCGGCCCGCTCGGGCGCGGGCACGCCGAGGGCGGCCGACGGGTCCACCAGCTCCGCGGCCTGGGCCGCGATCCACTCGGTGCGCAGGCGGATGTTCAGGAATCCGGGACCGGCGATCTCCGGCTCCTCGGCGATGTCGCTGAGATCCACGGCCGTGACGATCTCCGCGGCGATGTCGCGCGGCTTCCTGCCCAGGCGCTTGGCCAGGCCCATCGCGGCATTGCACTGGAAGTCCGCGAACTGCGAGGGGCGGATGATCGGATCCGCGTCGGAGTACTCGGGGCCGAAGGCGGCGGCGAAGGCGGTCTGGAAGCGCTGGGTCAGCGCGATCTCGGGAGCAGGCATGCGCCCAGGGTAATCGTCGGCCCCGCCCGTATGCCTCCGGATTCCGTGCCGGCGGGCACAGTGCGACCGATGGCACGCAGGAAGCCCGCGGCGGGGGACATCCCCCTGCCGCGTCCCGGCCGGGATGCCTAGGGTGGGGACATGCGCTCCCTCGTCTCGCTGATCCTGAACATCATCTGGCTGCTCACCGCCGGCTGGGCCCTCTTCCTGGGCTATGTGCTGGCGGGCATCCTCGCCTGCATCTTCATCGTCACCATCCCCTTCGGCGTCGCCTCCTTCCGGATCGCGGGCTTCGTGCTGTGGCCCTTCGGCCGTGAGGTGGTGGACACCGGCCGCGGCGGTGCGGCCGGCACGCTCGGCAACGTGATCTGGTTCGTGATCGCCGGCTGGTGGCTCGCGCTGGGCCATGTGGGCACCGCGATCGCCCAGGCCATCACCATCATCGGGATCCCGCTCGCCTGGGCGAACCTCAAGCTCATCCCGGTCACCTGCTTCCCCTTCGGCAAGGAGATCATGGACTCGGACTCCGCCCGGGCGCGGATGTTCCCGACGGCCCGCTGACCCGTGGCGGCGCCCGCATCGCTCCCTCCCGAGCCCGTCGGCCCTCCCGAGCCCGTCGGCCCTCCCGAGCCCGTCGATCAGGACGAGTACCGCCGCCTGAGCGATCTGCTCGCCGTGGGCCTGGCCGTGGTCACCACCCGGCAGGGCCCGCACGACCTCGCGGTGACCGTCGATTCCTATCTCGATCTGTCCTACGACCCGCCCACGATGCTGGTGGCGCTGTACGGCATGTCCCGCGCGGCCGAGGCGGTGGAGGAGGCCGGCCACTGCTGCCTCACACTGCTGACCGCCGATCAGCAGGAGCTCGCCGATCGCTTCGGCACGCCCGGCGCACCGCTGCAGGGGATGCTGAACGGTCTCGAGGTGAGCCGCACCGCGGCGGGCGACGCGATCCTGCCCGGGGGACTGGCCCACTTCGCGCTCCGGGTGGACCAGGCAGTGGACGCCGCCACCCACCGGCTGCTGATCGGCCAGGTCGTGGAGATGGGGGAGGGGCGGCTCGACATCGGCCCCGCGGTGCGCTTCGCCGGCGAGAAGCGCGGCCTCGCCTGATCCCGGGACCACCGGGCGCGGCGTCTATCCTCAGAGACATGGATCCGCTCCCCGCCGCCGTGGACCAGCGCCCGTGAACCCGCTGCTGCGCCTGGCGCTGCGCCTGCTCCCCGCCGCCCGCTTCGACGTGCGGGAGGACTACGCGCGGGTGCGCCGACTGCAGCGACAGCTGGCCGCTCTGCCGCCGGCGCGCTACCGCACCCCCACCTGGGACACCTTCTCCGACAGCGGCGACGGCCGACGCGTTCCGGTGCGGGTGTTCACCCCGCGGGAGCGTCGCCGCGACGATCTGCTGCTGTTCTTCCACGGCGGCGGCTGGGTCACCGGGGATATCGAGAGCTACACCCCGGCCTGCGCCACCATGGCGGACCTCACCGGCTGCCGGGTGGCCTCGGTGGACTACCGCCTGGCGCCGGAGCACCCGTTCCCGGCCGGGCTCGAGGACTGCTACGGCACGGCGCGGCGACTGCTCGAGGATCCCGGTCAGGCGGGTCTCGGCGACGCGGACCGGATCGTGCTGGTGGGGGACTCGGCCGGCGGCAACCTCGCCGCGGCCGTCTCCCTTCTGCTGCGCGAGCAGGGCCATCGCGTCCCGAGCCGCCAGATCCTGCTCTACCCGGTCACCCACTGGGACCATGACCCCTCGACCTCGCCCTTCGAGTCGGTGCGCCGCCACGGCGAGGACTACCGCCTCACCAACACCGAGATCGACGACTACTTCGGCCTGTACGTGCCCGATCCGCAGCTGCGGCGCAGCCGCCTGGTCTCCCCGCTGATGGCGGAGGACCTCAGCGGCCAGCCCGAGACCCTGCTGATCACCGCCGAGCTGGACCTGCTGTGCGACGAGGGGGAGGCCTACGGTCACGCGCTCGCCGAGGCCGGCAACCGGGTGCGCCTGCACCGGGTCGACGACGCGCTGCACGGGTTTATCTCCCTGCCCCGCTTCGCGAGGCCGCTGAGGGACGCCTACGAGGTGATCGACGAGTTCCTCGATGGAGGCCCGACAGGGAGCTCGGCCCCGTGAAGCGCCGCCACTGGGTCCGACTGGACAACGCCTCGAACATCTTCCTCGCCGCCCGCAGCGACGCGGATCCCAAGGTGTTCCGGATGGGCGCGGAGCTCGACGACGAGATCGATGCCGGACTCCTGCAGGCGGCCCTCGAGGAGACCTACGACCGCTTCCCGCTCTATCACGCGGTGCTGCGGCGCGGCGTGTTCTGGCACTACCTCCAGGACAGCGACCTCGAGCCCGTGGTCCGTCCCGAGAGCGAGCCCAGCTGCGCGCCGCTCTACCACGTCGACCACCGCACCCTGCTGTTCCGGGTGGTCCACCATCGCCGCCGGATCAGCCTCGAGGTGTTCCACGCGCTCTCCGACGGCACCGGCGCGCTGTGGTTCCTCACCGACCTGCTCACCGCCTACACCCGTCGGCGGTACCCGCAGGAGGTGCTGCCCGGCGACACCGATGCCCAGGAGGCCCGCCCCGGATCGGACGAGTGGCCCGACCCGCCGCCGTCGGAGATCGGCACCCACCCGGGTGCGCAGGCCGCCGAGGAGGTGCACGAGCTGACCACCGACTCCTTCGCCCACTACTTCCGGGGCCGCAGGCGCCGCCGTGCTCCCTCCTCCCACGAGGAGGAGTTCAGCCGCGAGGCCGCCCCCGCCGTGCTCACCGTCGAGGAGGCCGAGCATCCCCACGAGGAGCACGAGGACGCACCGCACCCGGCACCGGCGGCCCGCCGACGGATCCACCGTGTGCGCGGCACCCGCACCCCGGACCATCGCACCCGCGTGCTCGAGCTGACGATGCCGGCGGCGGACGTGCTGGCCCTCGCGAAGGCCGAGGGGGTGGCGCTGACCATGTACCTCACCGCGCTGTTCTTCGAGTCCGTCCGGCGCACCGATCCGCGGGCGCTCTCCGACGCGACGATGGCCGCCTCGGTGCCGGTGAACCTGCGCCAGTTCTTCCCCTCGACCTCCGCGCGGAACTTCTTCGCGACCATCCGGGTCCAGCACACCTTCGGGGAGGGCGACGACTCTCCGGGAGCGATCGCCCGCGCGCTGCAGGAGAGATTCAGCGCCGACGCCACCCCGGAGGCGCTCGAGCACCGACTGCACACCCTGATCCGCTGGGAGCGGCTGGCGCCGGCGCGGATCGTGCCGCGACCGCTCAAGGACCTCGTGCTGCGACTGGTCAACCACGTCAACAATCGCCAGCTCACGGTCGCGATCTCGAACCTCGGCCGGGTCACCCTGCCCGAGCCCGCGCAGTCCCACGTGGGGCGGATGCTCTTCCACGTCTCGGCGGTGCGCCCGCAGTTCTGCGCGATCTCCCACGACGGGCAGCTGACGATCAGCTTCACCTCCCCGTTCGTGGAGACGGCGCATGTGCGGGAGTACGCCCGCCTGCTCGCCGGGGCCGGCATCGACGTCTCCCTCGCCGCCGCTCGCACCACCGAGGAGGAGCTCGCGGGGGTGGAGGCATGAGGGGAAGCATGAGGGAATGCCCCGCCTGCGACGTCCACGTCGAGGGGGAGTGGGAGGCCTGCCCGTTGTGCGGGACGGTTCTGCAGGGAGCGGCACAGCAGGGGCCGGCGCAGCCGGAGCACGCGCTGCGCGGCGCGGACGCGGGGGCGGCGAGCCCGTTCCCGGTCGTGCCGCTGCGCTTCTCCCGCCGCCGGGTGCTGCGCGTGCTGACCCTCACCTCGCTGGGCGTGATCGCGCTGTCCTTCCTCGCCCAGCTGCTGTTCCGGCCCGATGAGCACGGGATCGGGGCGCTGCGCAGCGTGTGGCTCGGCATCGTCGCGACCTGGCTGGTGGTGCTGATGGCGGTGAGAAAGCGCCGCAACCTCGCCAAGTTCATCGTCTATCTGGTGGTGGCCGCGGGAGCGGTGAGCGTGTACTGGGACTACCTGACGCAGTGGGATGCCTGGTCGCTGACCTACGTGGTGCCGATCCTCTGCGCGGCCTCGATCGTGGGACTGCTGATCACCGTGCGGGTGATCCGGATGGCCCTGGCGGACTACGTCGTCTACAGCGGCCTCACGGTGCTGCTGGGCCTGACCCCGATCGTGTTCCTGGCGCTGGGATGGGTGGGCACCTGGATCCCGTCGGCGATCTGCGGGACGCTCAGCCTGCTGACCGTGGTGCTGCTGCTCACCCTCCGCGGCGGCGCGGTCCGTCATGAGCTCGCCACCAGGCTGCACCTCTGAACCGCGTCTCCGTGCCGCGCGACGCAGCCGTCGCCTCGCCCTGTGTCTCCCCGCCGTGTCTCTGCGCCGCGTGACGCATCCCCCGGCCGTGCCCCGGCGCGCCGACGGCGGCGGGGAGCGCGGCCTCCCTAAGATGCGAGACGCACGTCCATGCTCATCGTCAGGCACCTCGTCGTCGAGCTCGCAGTGTGGACCCGAACGGCCCGCGGGCACTCACCAGCAGGAGAGAAGGTCGATGGACAGGGATCGCCATGACGACGGGACCCCGGACGCCGACTGGATCTTCGCCATCGACGACCCGCACAGCCTCCCGACGGACCGCCTGCCCGATCGCGCCGAGTTCGACCGCTATGCCACTCCGCTCCTCGCCCGGCGCGGGCACGGGCCGGCACTGCCCCCCGGGGAGAACGAGACGGTCGACCTCAGCGCTCTGGACCTCGCCACGGCTGACCCCGCCGCGGGGGAGCGCCCGACGGACAGCGGACGGCCGACGGACCGCGAGAGCGGCGCCGAGCCCGATGCCGCGACCGGTGCGATCCCGATGCTCGGCCCCGACGGAGAGCCGGCGGACGTCTCGGACGAGGACACCGCCGCCGCCGAGGAGGCGCTGGTCGCTTCGCTGCCCCGACCGCGCGCCACCTCCTACGCCCGCTCCGGCACCACCCCGAACGCGGAGGAGGACGAGATCCCGTTGAACGGGTTCGTGCTCCCGGAGCGCTTCAAGGAGCTCGGGGTCTTCGACGCACTGCGGGACATCGCCGCGCTGATCTGCCTCGCCGCAGCACTGACCACCGTCTTCACCGTCGCGCACAGCCCGACGCTCGAGCTCGTCGGAAAGATCGGGATCGGCACCGGACTGGTGACCCTGGTCGCGGTGCATCTGCTGCGCTGGGTGCCCGAGAAGCCGCCTCTCACGGCGGTCCGGGTGCTGCGCGTCGTGGGCATGCTGCCCGCGCTGATCACCCCGATCGTCGCCGTCCTCGGGGATCTGGCGCTCTCCCTGCCCGTGCTCTTCGCGTCCCTGCCGGAGGGTCCGCCCGTCGGCATCGGCATCGGCGTCTCCCTGCTGCTGCTCGGCGCGATCCTGGGCATCGAGCCGCGCGCCCACGAGGGCTACCTCCCGCAGGCACAGGCCCGTCGGATGGCGCGCACGGGTCTGGTCGCGGTGGGGGCGGCGAGCGCGGCGGCCCTGCTCATCGCCCTGGTCATGATCATCGGCCGCGTGTTCACCACCGGCTGGCCGTATTCGCTGATGACCTTCGCCAATGCCGTCATCTCCACCCTGCTGCTGGGGATCGTGCTCGCCTCCGCGCTGCGCCGCGAACGCTCCTGGTACGTGTTCTCCACGGCGGTGGTGGCCTCCCTCGTGGTCGCGGCCCTCGCCGACAACACCCTCGGGCTGCAGTTCGCCGCCCCGCTGAGCTTCGCCACCGGATTCGTCTACCTGCCCTTCCTGGTCGCCGCGTTCGGACTGATGATCTCCCGCTCCTTCGTGCGCAGCATGCCGCTGTCCTTCCGCCGCACCGACTGGCTGGTCTTCAGCGTGCGAGCCTTCGAGTTCAGCGCGATCATGCACACCGCCGCCGTGCTGTGGCATCTGCTGGCCACGATCGCGGCACTGGCCGGGCAGGCCCCCGGCAGCCCCGCGCTGCACCTGATCGATGCGGTCGTGTGCGTGTGCTTCGCCGTCGTCTCCCTGTTCGGCCGGACCTCGCTGCTCTCCCGCCCTGCGGTGAGCGCCCGGGCCAGCGGCGTGGTCGCGGCCCTGGTGCTGGTGGTGGTCGGCTTCCTCGACGTCATCGTGAACTCGATCGCGATGGCGGCCGGTGCCGGTCTGGTCACCGGCGGCACGGCCCTCGCCCTCGGGCTCGCCGTGGCGCTGATGCTCACCGTGCCCGCCCCCGTGCGCGACGAGTTCGGCTCCCCGGACGTCACCCGGATGTTCGCCGACTTCCGGGTCCGCGACGGCGGCAAGCAGTCCCTGCTGGACCAGGTCCCGGACGTCACCGCGCAGACCGCCGAGCGCAAGGTCTTCCCCGGCCGCTGAGCGGGCACGCCGCCGACGGCCTGACCGCTCTTCCTCCTCACCCCTCTGGAGAACCATGTTCCGCTGGACCCTGCACGGAAACGGCCGCACCATCGCCGCCGACGCGATCGTGCTGCCCGAGGAGCGGCTGGCCTGGCCGCTCACCATCGGCATCGGCGCCCAGCACGTGGTGGCCATGTTCGGCGCCACCTTCCTGGTGCCGCTGCTGACGGGCTTCCCGCCCTCGACCACCCTGATGTTCTCGGGCATCGGCACGATCCTGTTCCTGCTCATCACGCGGAACAAGGTGCCCAGCTACCTCGGCTCCTCCTTCGCCTTCATCGCGCCGATCATGGCGTCCACGCAGGCGGAGTCGATGGGGGCGGCGCTGGGCGGCGTGATGATCACCGGCGTGCTGCTGGCACTGCTGGGCCTGCTGGTCTCCGCGATCGGCACCCGCTGGATCGGGATGCTGATGCCGCCGGTGGTGATGGGCTCCATCGTCGCGCTGATCGGCTTCAACCTCGCCCCCACGGCGTACGAGAACTTCCAGAAGTCGGCCGTCACCGCGACTGTCACGCTGTTCGCCGTGGTGCTGTGCACCGCCCTGTTCAAGGGCCTGCTGGGTCGGGTCTCGGTGCTGCTGGGCGTGCTGATCGGCTATCTGGTGGCCATGATGCGCGGCGAGGTCGACTTCTCGCCCGTGGCCGAGGCCGCCTGGATCGGCCTGCCCGAGTTCCACCACCCCGAGTTCCACCTCGGACTGCTGCCGATGTTCCTGCCCGTGGTGGTGGTGCTGCTGGCCGAGAACGTGGGCCATGTGACCAGTGTGGGCCTGATGACCGGCCGCAACCTCGACCACATGGTGGGGCGCACCCTCGCCTCCGACGGTCTGGCCACCGCCCTCTCGGCAGGCTTCGGCGGCTCGCCGACCACCACCTACGGCGAGAACATCGGCGTCATGAGCGCCACCCGCGTCTACTCCACCGCCGCCTACTGGGTCGCGGGCGTCGCCGCGCTGCTGCTCTCCCTCTCCCCGAAGGTCGGCGCCGCCATCTTCACCATCCCGCCGGGCGTGCTGGGCGGCGTGACCTTCGTGCTGTACGGACTGATCGGCATCGTCGGCGTGCGCATGTGGGTGGATGGCCGGGTCGACTTCTCCCGTCCGAAGAACCAGTTCACCGCGGGCGTCGCTCTGGTGGTCGGCATCGCGAACGTCACCTGGACCTTCCAGGGCACCGACATGCCGCTGCTCGCCTCCCTGGCCCCCTGGCTCGGCGGCATCCAGCTCACGGGCATCGCGCTGGGCACCCTGGCCGCGCTGGTCATCTACCACCTGATGAACCTGCTGGGCCGGGTGACCGGGACCGAGCCGGCGACGGAGGGTGGCGAGCGCCGAGCCCCGGCCGGGCACTGAGTCCGGGGGCACGCAGTGAGCGGGAGCGAGCGCATCGCCTCCCGCCGGGCGCGTCCAGTATTGAGCAACAGTGGACGTGCATAATCAGGTAAGGCTAGGCTTCCCGTCGTGCCGCTCGCCTCGCCCGCCCCCGCCCCCGCCCTGACGGGCCACGACCTCCACCTGCGCTACGGTCGGGTGCCCGTCGTCCACGGGGTCTCGATCGCCCTGAGGCCGGGAACGGTCACCGCCCTGCTCGGTCCCAACGGCAGCGGCAAGTCCACCGTGCTGCGGGCTCTGGCCCACCTGCATCCGCTCAGCGGCGGCGACGTCCAGCTCGAGGGCCCTGAGGGCAGGCGCAGCACCGATCTGCTGCACGCCAAGGACCTGGCCCGCGCGCTGACGCTGTTCACCCAGTCCCGCACCAGCCCGCAGGGACTCTCCGTCCGGGACGTGGTCGCCTTCGGCCGGCACCCCCACCGCCGCCGCTTCGCCGGCCTCGACGACGCCGATCGGGCCGCGATCGCCCACGCCATGGCGCTCACCGGCATCACCGATTTCGCCGGCCGCGGCGTCCACGAGCTCTCCGGCGGGGAGATGCAGCGCGTCTGGCTCGCCTCCTGCCTCGCCCAGGACACCGGGATCGTGCTGCTGGACGAGCCCACCAACCACCTCGACCTGCGCTACCAGATCGAGACCCTCGACCTCGTGCGCGACCTCGCCGAGGAGCACGGCGTCGCGATCGGCATCGTGCTGCACGACCTCGACCACGCCGCGCGCATCGCCGACCAGGTCGTCCTGCTGAGCGGGGGCGAGGTGCACGCGGCAGGAGAGGTCGCCGAGGTGCTCACCTCCGAGCACCTCAGCGACGTCTACGACATCCCCATCGACGTGGTCCGGGACCCCTTCAGCGGTCGGCTGCGCATCGAGGCGCTGGGCCGACGCGCCGTCCGGATCGCCGCCCCCGCCTGACCGCTCCCGTGCCGCCCCGGCCGCCGTGCGGCCGAAGCGCCGCCCCGCCCTGCCGTACAGCAGTGCCCTTCGACCTGCTCTGCCATTCGCCCTGCCGTCCCGATCCCCTGGAGCCCTCCCATGAGCCGTCCCGCTCGCCGTGCCCTCGCCGCCCTCACCGCTGCAGCCGCACTGCTCGCCCTCTCCGCCTGCGGCACCACCGAGGTCCCCGATCCCACCGCCGCCGGCGGCGGGGACGCCGCCGCGATCAGCGAGTCCTGCGCACAGGACGCCACGGCGACGGCGACCGGACCGGTCGTCCTCACCGATCACTTCGGCCGCGCCGTCGAGCTCGAGGAGCCCGCGACGAAGGTCGCCGTCCTGGAGTGGCAGCAGACGGAGGACCTGTTGACGCTGTGCGTCGCCCCCGTGGCCGTCGCGGACGTCGAGGGCTTCGGCACCTGGGTCACCGCGGAGACCCTGCCCGAGGGCACGGCCGACGTCGGCACCCGCCAGGAGCCGAACCTCGATGCGCTCTACGCCGCCGATCCCGACCTGATCATCGTCGAGGCGAACGGCGCGGACGACGAGATCATCGCCCAGCTCGAGGAGCGCGGTGTGCCGGTCCTGGCCACCCGGGGTGCCGACGCCGCGGACCCCGTCGGCCACATGAAGGACCTCTTCTCCCTGATCGCCGAGGCCACCGGACGCACTGAGCGGGCCGAGGCGGTGCTCGCCGAGTTCGACGAGCACGTGGCCGAGGCGACGACGGCGGTCGAGGACGCCGACCTCACCACCACGGACTTCCTCTACTTCGACGGCTGGATCGATGGCGGCAACGTCTCGATCCGTCCCTTCGGCGACGGGGCCCTGTTCACGGCGCTCGGCGAAGAGATGGGGCTCACGCCCGCATGGACCGGAGAGGTCGATCCCGCCTACGGCCTCGGTCAGACCGATATCGAGGGGCTCACGGCCGTGGGTGACGCGCACCTGTTCTACACCGGCACCTCGGATCCCTCGGGCGACTACGTCACCGAGCTCGAGAAGAACGACATCTGGACCTCGCTGCCCGCCGTCCAGGAGGACAGGGCCCACGCCTTCCCGGGCGGGATCTGGACCTTCGGCGGGCCCCGCTCCTCCGAGCAGGCGATCGACGCCTACGTCGAGATCCTCACCGCCCCGTGACCGCGGCGCCCGCGCGGCAGGCCTCCGCTCCTCAGGCGCTGCGCACCGGCGGGATCGTCGCCGGCGTCGCGACCCTGGTGGCGCTCGCGATCGCGGTGCTCGCCACGGGGACGTGGCATCTCACCCAGGGCACCTCCGGGATCGGCGCGGGAGATCTGCTGCGCTATGCGCTCGGGGCGCGGGAGAGCATCGGCACGGTCGCCGTGCAGGACGTGCTCACCGCCTCCCGCCTGCCGCGCCTGGCCGCGGGGGTCGCCGTCGGCGTCGCCCTCGGCGCGGCCGGCGCCCTGCTGCAGTCGATCTCCCGCAACGCCCTGGCCTCCCCGGACACCCTCGCGGTCACGGCCGGGTCCTATTTCGCGCTCAGCGCCGTGGCGGCCTTCGGGCTGGCCGTGCCGCTGTGGGCGTCGGGCGCGGTCGCCTTCGTCGGCGGCCTGCTCGCCGCGGGGCTGGTGCTGGGGCTGGCAGGAGGAGCCGGATCCTCCACCACGCGCCTGATCCTCGCCGGCTCCGCGGTCGCGATGGCGCTGCAGTCCGGGACCTCGATGCTGCTGATCCTCTTCGAGTCCGAGACCACCGGACTGTACGCCTGGGGGAGCGGCTCCCTCTCGCAGCTGAACCTCGACGCCTCGCTGCGGGCGCTGCCCGTGATCGCCGCGATGCTGCTGGTGGGTCTGCTCCTCGCGCGTCGCCTGGACGTGCTGGGCCTCGGGGACGATGCCGCGAGCTCCCTGGGGGTGCCCGTCGTCTCCACCCGGGTGGCCGCCGTGCTCTGCGCCGTGCTGCTCTCCAGCATCGCCGTCACCGTCGCCGGGCCCATCGCCTTCGTGGGCCTGGGCGCGCCCGTGCTCGCGCGACTGCTCGGGAACCTCGTCCCCGCCCTCCACCGCCACCTCCTGCTGATCCCTGCCTCCGGGCTGCTGGGAGCACTGGTGGTGCTCCTGGCCGACGCGGGTCTGCGCGCGCTGCTGACCCCTCAGGGCGCCGCCTCGATCCCCACCGGCATCCCCACCGCCCTGCTCGGCGCGATCGTCTTCGTGCTGCTGGCCCGCAGGCTGCGCGACTCCGGCCCGGCGGCCCAGCCCCCGCTGGTCCGGACCGGGATCCGCTCCCGGCGCCGCGTCCTCCTGGTGCTGACGGTGCTGAGCCTGCTGTGCCTCGGAGCGGTCGTGCTGGGGCTGCTGGCCGGCAGCCTGTGGCTGCGCCTGGGCGATATCGGGCTGTGGATCCAGGGCGGGGCGCCCGAGCTGGTGTCCCGGGCGTTCTCCGAGCGGATCCCCCGGGTCGCGGCCGCCGTGCTCGCGGGCGCCGCCCTGGCTCTGGCCGGCTGCGTGGTCCAGTCCACGGTCCGCAATCCGCTCGCCGAGCCGGGCCTGCTGGGCATCACCGCCGGCGCGGGCCTCGGGGCGGCGAGCGTGGTGACCGTGCTCGGCGGCGGCCGCTCGCTGATGGTCCTGGTCGCCGTCCTCGCCGGAGTCGCCACTTTCGCGCTGATCGCGGCGCTGACCTGGAGAGGCGGCATCCTGCCGGAGCGCTTCGTGCTGATCGGCATCGGTGCCGGCTACGGGATGAGCGCCCTGACGGCCTTCACGCTGCTGAGCGCGAACCCCTGGGACACCCCGAAGATCCTCACCTGGCTCTCGGGCACCACGTACGGGCGCAGCCTCCCCGACGTCGTCCCCGTGCTCCTCGCCCTCGTGATCGCCGTCCCGCTGCTGCTGGCTATGCACCGCGAGCTGGACCTGCTCTCGATCGACGAGGACACCCCCAGGATCCTCGGGGTGAGGCTGGACCGCACCCGGTTCGCGGTGATGGGCGTGGCGGCGGTGCTCGCCGCGATCAGCGTCGTGGCGGTCGGGGTGGTCGGCTTCGTAGGGCTGGTCGCCCCGCACCTGGCCCGCGCCCTCGTCGGTGGCCGGCACCTGCGCGCGATCCCGGTGGCGATGCTGCTGGGCGGCACCCTCGTGGGTCTCGCCGATGCACTGGGTCGTTCGCTCATCGCCCCCGCCCAGATCCCCGCCGGGCTGATGGTCGCCCTGCTGGGCGCGCCGTACTTCGTGTGGCTGCTGTGGAGGTCGCGGGTGTGAGACGGCGACCGCGGACCTGCCGCGGACTCACCCGGTCGGGGTGCGCGCCGTGATCAGGGAGAACAGGTCTTTGGGGTCATCCGGGTCGGCGATCAGGTCTATCCAGCTCAGCAGATCGGAGCCCCGGGTCGCCTGCTGTGCGAAGCGCAGGGCGGAGAAGTCCGCGAGCGCGAAGCCGACGGAGTCGAACACGGTGATCTCCTCGTCATCCGTGCGTCCCGCGGCCTCGCCCGCGACCACCTGCCACAGCTCGGTGACCGGGAAGTCCTCGTCGAGCTGCTGGATCTCGCCCTCCACACGGGTCTGGGGCTCGTACTCGACCACCACCCGGGCCGACTCCAGCAGCGCCGGATCCAGCTCGGTCTTGCCGGGGCAGTCCCCGCCGATGGCATTGACATGCACTCCGGGGCGCACCTGGTCCCGGTGCAGCACGGCGGCATGGGCCTTGTCCGCGGTGCAGGTGGTGATGACGTCGGCCCCTGCGACCGCCTCGTCCACCGAGACCGCCAGGTGCACGGCGAGGCCGAGCGGCTCGAGGTTGCGCCGCACCTTCTCCACCGCCGCCTCGTCCACGTCGAACACCCGCAGCTGATCGATCCCGAGCACCGCCCGGAAGGCGAGCGCCTGGAACTCCGCCTGGGAGCCGGCTCCGATCAGGGCATGCACCCGGGCACCGGAGCGCGCCATCTCCCGGGCCGCGAGGGCGGACTGCGCCGCGGTGCGCAGCGCCGTCAGCAGCGTCATCTCCGCGAAGAAGATCGGATAGCCGTTGTCGACATCGGCCAGCACCCCGAAGGCGGTGACCGTCTGCAGGCCGCGCGCCGGGTTCATGGGATGGCCGTTGACGAACTTGAAGGAGTACAGCTCCCCGTCGGTGATCGGCATCAGCTCGATCACGCCGAAGGGCGTATGGCTGGCCACGCGGGGGATCTTCTGGAAGGAGCTCCAGCGGCGCAGGTCGTCCTCGAGGGTGGCCAGGAGACCGGTGAGGAGGGATTCAGGACCTTCGCGCTGGATCCATCGGCTCATGCCGGGCACGTCGAGCAGGTGGGGCATCGTTCTCATCTCCCGTCGGTGGGCGCATCGTCGCGCAGGGGTCGAGGAGTGCTCTGGCCTCCAGCATAGGCCGACGGGCGGGGCGCCCGGTGCGATACCGGTCGACCCGCCCGTCGGCGGTGGTGCGGGGGCAGTGCCGGCTCGGACCGGCCGGCGTCGGCTCAGAAGAAGCCGAGCTTGTTCTCCGAGTAGGAGACCAGGAGGTTCTTGGTCTGCTGGTAGTGGTCGAGCATCATCAGGTGGTTCTCACGGCCGATCCCGGAGGACTTGTACCCGCCGAACGCGGAGTGCGCCGGGTAGGCGTGGTAGTTGTTCACCCACACACGGCCCGCCTGGATAGCGCGACCGGCGCGGTAGATGGTGTTCTGCTGCCGGCTCCACACGCCCGAGCCGAGCCCGTACAGGGTGTCGTTCGCGATCGAGATCGCCTGGTCGTAGTCGCTGAAGCGGGTCAGCGCCAGCACCGGACCGAAGATCTCCTCCTGAAAGATCCGCATCGAGTTGTCACCCTCGAAGATCGTGGGCTCCACGTAGTAGCCGCCGGAGAGCTCCCCGCCGAGATCCGCACGCCCACCGCCGATCAGCAGCGTCGCGCCCTCCTGCTTCCCGATGTCGATGTAGGAGAGGATCTTCTCGAGCTGATCGTTGCTGGCCTGGGCACCCATCATGGTGTCGGTGTCCAGCGGGTCGCCCACCGTGATGGCCTTGACCCGCTCGATCCCGTCGGCGACGAAGCTGTCGTAGATCGTCTCCTGCACCAGCGCGCGCGAGGGGCAGGTGCACACCTCGCCCTGGTTCAGGGCGAACATGGTGAAGCCCTCGAGGGCCTTGTCGTAGAAGGCGTCGTCCTGTGCGGCGACGTCCTCGAAGAAGATGTTGGGGCTCTTGCCGCCCAGCTCCAGGGTGACGGGGATCAGGTTCTGGCTCGCGTACTGCATGATCAGCCGGCCCGTGGTCGTCTCGCCGGTGAAGGCGATCTTCGCGATCCGCTTGTTCGAGGCGAGCGGCTTGCCGGCCTCGACGCCGAAGCCGTTGACGATGTTCAGCACGCCATCCGGCAGCAGGTCGCCGATCAGCTCGGCGAGCACCAGGATCGAGGCGGGGGTCTGCTCGGCGGGCTTGAGCACCACGCAGTTCCCGGCCGCGAGCGCGGGGGCGAGCTTCCAGACCGCCATGAGGATCGGGAAGTTCCAGGGGATGATCTGCCCGACCACGCCGAGCGGCTCGTGGAAGTGATAGGCGACGGTGTCGTCATCGAGCTGGGAGAGCGCGCCCTCCTGAGCCCGGATCGCGCCGGCGAAGTAGCGGAAGTGGTCCACCGCCAGCGGAAGGTCCGCGTTCAGGCATTCGCGGATCGCCTTGCCGTTGTCCCAGGTCTCGGTCACGGCCAGCATCTCGAGGTTGTCCTCGATGCGGTCGGCGATCTTGTTGAGGATCACCGCGCGCTCGGCGACCGATGTCGTCCCCCAGGCGGGGGCGGCGGCGTGAGCGGCGTCGAGGGCCTTCTCGATGTCCTCGGCGGTGGAGCGGGCCACCTCGGTGAAGACCTTCCCGGTGACGGGGGAGGGGTTCTCGAAGTACTCGCCCTTGACGGGTGGGACCCACTGGCCGCCGATGTAGTTCTCGTAGCGGGGCTTGAAGGTGACCTTCGCGCCCTCGGTGCCGGGGTGTGCATAGGCAGTCATGGCGTTCCCTTCGCTGCGGTGCGATATGAAGCGGAGCCGACGACGACGTCGGATGCCCGGCACCGTAACCCAGGTCACGTTGCACGAAGGTTGCGGAGCCCCGGCCCGGCCCTGCCCGCCCCGCCCCGTCCTGCCCCGCCCGGTCCGGCCCGAGAACGTCACAAAAGAGGTGAATAGAACGCCCCTACACCCCATGTCTGTGACTCTCAGGACCCGATGGCCCGTGGCGTGGTGGACCCGGTGGCGTGACTCGGAGCGAGTGTCACAAAGGAGGTGAATAGAACGCCCGTACACCCCATGTCTGTGACTCTCAGGACGTGATGGCCCGTGGCGTGATGGCTCGGGGCGCGATGGCTCGGGGCGCGATGGCCCGTGGCTCGGAGGGGGCGCGGTGCGTGGCCGCGCAGGGCTCAGCCGGTCTCGCCGCGCAGCGCCCGTGCCCGGGCGACCGCTGCGGAGCGCTCGGGGGCCTCCGCCGGTGCGATCGCGAGGATCGCCATCAGCACCTCGAGGTCATCCTCTGCCTCGGGCCGCTGGGCGTACTGCCACAGCTGGGCCGAGGTGCCGGTCTCGAGCACGAGCTCTCGGAGGTGGGTGGCGGTGCGTCGACGCTGCCGACAGATCGCGGGGGACTCGGAGGCGGGCAGGAGCTCACCTGCGGCATGGGCGAGCGCATCCTCGAGATCGCCGCGCTCGAGCGCTGCCCGGGCCCGCAGCAGATCGCTCGACACCGGACCCCGCAGACGGTACGGACGTGAGGCGATCTCGAGGTCCGGGAAGGCGGCGAGCACCTTGCGCAGCCGCACCATCTCGGCGCGCACGGTGCCCTCCGCGGTGACGCTCCCGTGCAGCTGTTCGGCCAGCTCGCCGCCGCTGATGCCGTCGGGGCGCTGGTGCATCACGGTGAGCAGCTCGGCGTGGCGGCCGCTGAGCTCGATGGTGCGGGTGCCCTGTCGCAGCAGCGGTGTGCGACGGCCCGTGACCAGCAGCTCGATCGAGGCGGCGGGGGAGCGGGGGAGGATCCGCGGTCGACGGGCGGCGGTGCGAGCCGACTCCGGGGGAGCGAGCGGCAGGCGGGCGCGCAGCTCCTCCTGCACCGCTCGGGCGGTGGCCTCCAGCAGCGGGAGGACCAGCGGGGAGACCGCCTCGGTGCTGCCGGTGACGTCCAGGACCCCGAGCGTCTCGCGGGTGAGGGGATGCAGCACCGGGACGGCGCTGCAGCTCCAGGGATGCACCGCCTCGTGGAAGTGCTCGGCCCCGACCACCTGCATCGGGGCGGCGGTGGAGAGTGCGAGCGCAGGGGCGGAGGTTCCCATGGCGTGCTCGGACCAGTCCGCACCGGCGGCGAACCCCATGTCGTCGGCGCGGGAGATCAGCTGGGGCCGGCCCTCGACCCACAGCAGGCGGCCGTCCGCATCCCCGAGCGCGACCATCAGCCCGGCCTCGACGGCCGGTTCGATCAGCCGTGAGCGCAGCAGCGGCAGCACTGCGGAGAAGAGGTGGCGGCGGCGTGCGTCGGTGAGCTCGTGGCCCTCGAGGGCGGCAGGGGCCGTGCCGCCCGCCTCGGACACCGTGGCCAGCGACCGCTGCCAGGAGGCGAGCACCGCGTCCCGCACGGGCCCGGTCGCGCGGGGCGGAAGGGTGTTCGCGCGCAGCTCCTCATGGGCGCGCAGGAGCCATGCCTGGTAGGCGGAATCCGTCGGTGACCAGCTGGTAGCGGTCACACGGACTCGCTCTCCCGGGCCGGGGAGGCAGGGCCTGCATCGCTCACGATCCACCTCGTCGTCGCTCGTGTCTCAGCTGAGGTGACCGTACCCCGTGGGGGAGGGCGGGGCAACGGCTGCGAGCCGAGCGACCTCCTCGGCTCACGCCTCGTGGTCGACGGTGTTGCGGGAGACGAAGTTGGCCGCGTACTCCTCCTGTGTCAGCTCGAGGACAGGAGGCTTCGACGCTGGTGGCTGCGGCGTGCCCCAGGGGTTCACGAGGACGACCACCTCTTCGCCCTCCTCATTCGTCGACAGGCCTTCGACGATGTGCACATGACCGTCGACGACGTCTCCGTCCGGTGCGCCACCGAGCAACCACCCTGGCGGAGTGCTGGTCACCACGGACCTGCCGTCCTCGAGGTCCGCCCGGATCGAGTCGAAGCCGACGTCGATGGAGAGACTCCCGTTGTCGCCGGTGATCTGGAAGGCGTTGTCACCTTCGGTCTGCGGGTTCGGCCGGAAGTGGTGGGGGCGGACGAGGACGACATGCCGCGGCGCCTGTCCGGTCATCGTCAGCTCACCGGGGCCAGGACGTCCACCAGGGAGAACAGGTCCTTGGGGTCGTCGGGCTGGGCGACGAGGTCCACCTCCTCCTGCAGCGCGCTGCCGGCGGTCGCGTCCCGGGCGCAGCGCAGCGCGGCGAAGTCCGAGATCGCGAAGCCGACGGAGTCGAACAGGGTGATCTGCTCGGCGCTGCTGCGTCCGGGAGCGACTCCGGTGAGCACCTCCCACAGCTCGGTGACCGGGAAGTCGGGTGCCATCTGCTGGATCTCGCCCTCGATGCGGGTCTGCGGGGTGAACTCGACGAACACGCCGGCCCGCTCGAGGATCCGGGCATCGAGCTCGGTCTTGCCCGGGCAGTCCCCGCCGATCGCGTTCAGGTGCGCTCCCGGCCGCACCTGAGAGGTGTCGAGGATCGTGTTGTGGGCCTTGTCCGCGGTGCAGGTGGTGATGATGTCCGCGCCGTCGACCGCCTCATCGACCGAGGTCGCGGCGTGGACGCGGAATCCGAGCGGTGCGAGGTGGCGCCGCACCTTCTCGATCGCCGCCGGGTCGATGTCGAAGACCCGAAGGTCCTCGATGCCGAGCACGCCGCGGAAGGCGAGGGCCTGGAACTCGGACTGCGAGCCGGCTCCGATGAGGGCGAGGGTGCGGGAGTCCGGGCGGGCCAGCACCTTCGCGGCCATCGCGGAGGTCGCGGCGGTGCGCAGCGCAGTCAGCAGGGTCATCTCCGCGAGGAAGGTGGGATAGCCGTTGTCGACGTCGGCCAGCACGCCGAAGGCGGTGACGGTCTGGAAGCCGCGGGCAGGGTTCGAGGGGTGGCCGTTGACGTACTTGAAGGAGTACAGCTCGCCGTCCGAGGTGGGCATCAGCTCGATCACTCCGAGCGGGGTGTGGCTCGCGATCCGGGGGATCCTGTCGAACTTCTCCCAACGGCGGAAGTCCTGCTCGAGGTACTCCGTCATCCGCACCAGGATCTTCTCCGCGCCGTCGCGCCGGATCCACCGGGCCATGTTCGCCACGTCGAGCAGCTGGGTCATCGTCTCGCCTCCTGGGTGCGGGTGGGGGCCGACGGGTCAGCATCGGCGCTGGTCCACCTCAGCCTAAAGTTCGCAGATGGCAGGCGATATGGCGGAAATGACGAACTTCTGCGAAGACCCTGCGCGGTCTGCATAGAGGGACTTAGCATGATGCGCATGGAGCGCCTCACGGACCTCGACGAACGCCTGCTCGCCGCTCTGCGCAATGATGGCCGCGCCCCGATCGCCGCGCTGGCCACCCGTCTCGGGGTCTCGCGCGCCACGATCACCAATCGCATCGACAAGCTCACCGCCGCCGGGGTGATCGTGGGCTTCACGGTGCGGGTGCGGGACTACGCCGAGGCCTCGACCGTGCGCGCCACCTCCTTCATCGAGGTCGAGGGCCGCAGCACCGATCGGGTGATCGTGCAGCTGCGGGGCTTCCCCGAGATCCAGTCCCTGCACACCACCAACGGCGGCTGGGACCTGGTCGCCGAGATCGCCTGCCCCGACCTGCCGGCCTTCGACGACGTGCTGCGCCGTATCCGCTCGATCGACGGGGTCGTCAACTCCGAGACCAGCCTGCTGCTGAGCTCCGTGCTGCGGTGACCCGATGAGGATGCGCAGCACAGCTGTCGTGGTCGAGGACGGACACCTCCTGGTGATCGGCCGACGGAAGAACGGCCGGGAGTACTCGGTGCTCCCGGGCGGCGGCGTCGAGGAGGGGGAGACGCCTCGTGAGGCGTGCCTGCGCGAGCTGTGGGAGGAGACCGGCCTCGTCGGGGTCATCGTCGCCGAGCTCCACCGAGAATGCACCGCGCAGGACTCCGCCATCTACTTCCATGTGCGCACCTCGCGCGGGAATCCGACGCTGACGGGCGGCCCGGAGCTCGCGACGTCGGGCGAGGAGAATGTGTACCGCCCGGGGTGGGCGCCGGTCGCGGAGCTCGAGACGATCCACCTGGTCCCGGAGCACGCCCTGGCCGCGGTGCGTGCACTGCTCTGATCCCCGGCCTCTGCTCGCCGTCCTCGCATCGCGTCAGAGCACCAGCACCTCAGGTGCCATGGCGAGCGTCGCCGCCGTGGTCAGCACGGCGTAGCCGGTGAGCACCGCGCACAGCAGCCACTCCCGAGCGCTGCCCGCATCGCCCAGCAGCGGCACCGCGACGTCCCCGCTGCGCTGCCACAGCGGCGAGGCGAGGCGCTTCGGGGGCTTCGCCACCAGCGGCCAGGTGGGGAAGGGGACCCCGTCGGTGGTGAGCAGATCGCCGACCAGGTGGGTCAGCGCTCCCACCGCCACCGCGGCCGGCAGCCAGAAGGAGGTGTCCGGTGCGGTGACGGCCACCAGGAGCCCGCCCGCGAGGCCCACCGCCCAGGGCAGCAGTCGTCCCTCGACGGTCTTCAGCGCCCGGGTGCCGAGCGCGCACAGGATCGTGACCAGCAGCGCGGCGCCGGCCTCGATCTCGCCCAGCACCGGCACCCTCACCTGCCAGTCGAGTCCGTTCACGAACGCCGCGAGCGCGGTGAAGGCGACGACGGCGAGGAGCGTGTGGGTCGCGCCGCGGTGCCCGGCCGCCCGGCTCACCGCCCGGGTGAGCGCCTTGGTGAGTCCGCCGCCGGAGCGGGCGATCGTCGCACCGGGATGGTCGATGTCCGGCAGCAGGGCGGCACCGGTGGCGACCACGGCACCGGCGATCACCTGCGAAGGACTCAGATCCCACAGGTCCAGCCCGCTCACGTGCCCCAGCACGGTCGCGGAGCCGGCCAGGGCCATCCAAGCGGCGGTGCCGCTGATCGCGTGATGTCCGCCCATCATGGGCATCGGCCTCCTCGGGGTTCGGTCTGCTCGGCCTCACCAGGGGAAGGGTGCGGGCGGAGCCGCTGGTGGGACGCGGGACGTCGCCGGGGGAGGAGGGCCGCAGGGAAGACTACCGGTGGGTCATGACAGCGGGCCGGGGAGGCGTCCTCAGTGCTGCGAGCGCCTCCTGGACGTGCTCCGGTGGTGCAGGAGCTCCGCCACGTGGAAGGCGATGACCGCGAGGCCGACGCCGACGATCACCCCGATCGCGAGCACGTACAGGCTGCGGTGGGACCAGGGCAGGCGCACCGGATGTCGCCACTCCACGATGCTCATCGCGTCATCGCCGCCAGCAGCTCGAGCACGTGCCGGTAGCTCTTCCCGGTCGCGGCCTGCAGACCCAGCTCGCAGGTGCGGTTCGCGGAGACGTACCAGTCCGTCTCCCGCAGGGCGACCTCGGCGGCCTCCGCGGCGGTGGCGGAGGCGGTCAGCTCGGGGTGCAGCATGCCGCGGTCACCGGCATAGCCGCAGCAGCCCCAGTCCACCGGCACCACCACCTCCTCGGCGGCCGCCTCCGCGATCGCGAGCAGGTCGCCCGTCGCGCCGAGATGCGTGGTCGAGCAGGTGGGATGCACGGTCACCGAGCCGGTGCGCTCGCCGATCTCGAGCCGTTCCAGCAGGTGCCGCCGCACGAAGGTGATCGCGTCGATCACCTCGATACCGGTGCCCGCCATCGCCTCGAGGATGCCCTCGGTGCAGCTGGACGCATCCACGACGACGGGCAGGCGGCCCTCCTCGCTCGCCTCCCGCAGAGCGGTGCGGACCCGCTCACGCATCGTCTCCTTCCCCGCGGTCATGCCCTTCGAGGAGAAGGGGGTGCCGCAGCAGAGCGACGCCGCATCCTCGGGCACGGCGAGCCGCACGCCCGCGCGCTGTGCGAGAAGGGCCAGGGAGGCCGGGACGCCGCGGGCCCCCGAGGGAGAGGTCGAGGCCGACGAGTCCGCGGGAGCCGGCGCAGCACCCGCCGACCCGCATCTGCAGCTCCCGCCGCAGCCACCCGTGGTCTGCCGCAGCCGCTCCTCCGCGGCCCCGAACATGGTGTGCACACAGGCCGGGAGGTACACAGCCATGACGTCGGCCGAGGCCCGCCCGCGGCCGCCCGCCCGGCGCACCGACCCACCGCGCCGCGGCAGCTCCGGCCGGTACTGCGGCACCATCTCAGCCCCCAGCACGGCGCGGCCCACCTCGGTCGCCGCTCGGGGCAGCGCCGACGGCATCGCCCCTGCCATGCCCATCGCGGCAGACGCCCCGCGGGTGAGGAGACCCCAGCTCCCTGCCGCCGCCTTCCAGGCCGACTCTGCGGCAGGGGCGACATCCTCCGCGCGCAGCCGCCGCACCAGGTCCCCGGTGTTGATGCCGACGGGACACGCCGTCTCGCACATCCCGTCGACCGCGCAGGTCTCCAGCCCCTGGTACTCGTACGCCGCTCGGATCGCGCTCGCCGTCTCCAGGTCCCCCCGCTGCTCGGCGCGCCGCGCGTCCCGCCGCAGCACGATCCGCTGCCGCGGCGTGAGGGTGAGGTCCTTGGAGGGGCACACCGGCTCGCAGTAGCCGCACTCCACGCAGCGATCGGCCTCCTCCTCGATCCCCACCACGGGCTTGAGATCCCGCATGTGCGCGGAGGGGTCATCGGTGAGCACCACGCCCGGGTTGAGGATCCCGGCCGGGTCCACGAGCGCCTTGAGCTCCCGCATCACGCCGTAGAGCATCGGCCCGTACTGCCGCTCGACGAACGGGGCCATCACCCGCCCGGTGCCGTGCTCGGCCTTGAGGTTGCCGCCGTGGCCCAGCACCAGCTCGACCATGTCCTCGGTGAACGCCTCGAGCCGGTCGCCGCCCTCGCCGAGGCGTTCGTTGAGCAGGAAGTGGATGTTGCCGTCCTTGGCGTGCCCGAAGATCACCGACTCGGCGTAGCCGTGTGCGTCGAACAGACCCTGCAGGCCCTGGCAGGTGGCCTCGAGCGTCGGCACCGGCACCACCACGTCCTCGAGCAGCGCCGTGGAGCCGGCCGGCCGGGCCCCGGCGACCGCGGCGTAGAGGCCCTTGCGGGTGGTCCACATGGCGGCCCGGCGTGAGGCATCGGTGGTCATCGAGAAGGGGGCGGCGAGACCGAGCGAGGCGGCGAGGGAGTCGGCGTCGGCCGAACGCTGCGCGAGCGCCTCCGGCTGATCCGCCCGATGCTCCACCAGCAGCGCCGCATGACCCTCGACGGCGAGCCCCAGGATCTCCTGCGGCGCTCCGGCCAGCTCCTGTGCGACGCGCAGCGAGCGGGCGTCCATCAGCTCCGCCGTCGCGAACCCGGCACCTACCACCTCCGGCAGCGCAGCCGTCGCGGCGGCGAGCGAGGGCATCACCAGCAGCCCGGTGGCGATGTGCGGCTGGATCGGCACCGTGCGGAACACCGCGGAGGAGACGAAGGCGAGGGTGCCCTCGGAGCCCACGACCAGATGGGCGAGCACCTCGGCCGGAGTCTCGAAGTCCAGCAGTGCGTTGATCCCGTAGCCCATCGTGTTCTTCAGGGCGAAGCGCTCGGTGATCACGCGTGCGGCCTCGGCGTTCTTGCGCACCTGCCGCATGAGCCGCAGCAGGCCCTCGCGCAGCGTCGGCTCCTCGCGCCGCAGGCGCTCATCGGCTCCGGGCAGGGACGTGTCCACGACCGTCCCCGTCGGCAGCACGAAGCGCAGCGACTCCAACGTGCGGTAGGAGTTCTCCGCGATCCCCGCCGCCATGCCGGAGGAGTTGTTCGCGATCACGCCGCCGATCGTGCAGGCGATCTCGGAGGCCGGATCCGGGCCCAGCCTGCGCATGTGCCGCAGCAGGTGGGCGTTGACCTGGCGCAGCGTCGCCCCCGGACCCACCCGCACGCGCTCGCCGTGATCGAGCACCTCGATCGCTCGGAAGTGCCGCCGCACGTCCGCCAGCACCGAATCGCTCTGCGCCTGGCCGGAGAGGCTGGTCCCGCCGGAGCGGAAGGTCAGCGGCCGGCGCTCCCGCGTCGCCTGCCGCAGCAGCGCGACCACCTCGGCCTCGTCGGCGGGAGCGGTCACCGCCTCGGGCAGCAGCAGGTAGTGCGAGGCATCGTGCGCGAGGGTGTGACGGGCGACGACATCGGTGTCGAGCAGCGGCGGAGCGGCCATGCCTCACGGTATCCCAGCCTGTACGGTCGAGGCGTGACGAGCGACCAGACCTCCCTGTCCCTCTACTTCGACCGCCTCACCACGGCTCTGTCCACGGCGGCGTCCTCGGTCGCGCCCGAGGACGCGGAGACGGACCCGGTCCAGCTCGATCGCGGGATCACCGGCGACGTCGAGAACGACGGCGACATCCCCGACCTCTCCTTCCTCTCCGGTGCGCAGGAGGACCACCTCGGCGTGGCCCTGTGCTCCATCGAGGGGGAGATCACCGCCTCGGGCACCGACCACAGCTTCCCGATGCAGTCGATCTCCAAGGCCTTCGCCTACGGCGCGGCGATCGATCTGCACGGCATGGACTACGTGGACACGATCGTCGACGAGGAGCCGACGGGGGAGGAGTTCAACGCCCTCAGCCTCGACCCCGTCACCAAGAAGCCGAAGAACCCGCTGGTCAACATCGGTGCGATCCGCACCCACGCGATGCTCGGCACCACCAAGCAGGAGCGCACGCAGCGGCTGCGGGCGGTGCTCGACGCCTCCGCGGGGCGCGTGCTGGCCCCGCACGAGGAGACCTGGCGGGAGGAGCTCAAGAGCGCGGACCGCAACCTCGCCCTCGCCTACATCCTCCGTGCCGCAGGGTCCATGTCGGAGGACGCCGCCGACGTGGTCGGCGGCTACATCGAGGGCTGCTCCGTGCTCACCACCGTCACCGACCTCGCCGTGATGGCCGCGACCCTCGCCTCCGGCGGCACCAATCCGCTCACCGGCGAGAAGGTGTTCTCCCGGGTCGCCGCGCGCCAGGTGCTCTCGGTGATGCTCACCTGCGGGATGTACGACAACGCGGGCGACTGGGTCAGCGACGTCGGCCTGCCGGCGAAGTCCGGCGTGGGCGGCGGCATCATCGCCGCCCTGCCCTCCCGTTTCGGGGTCGCCAGCTACGCCCCGCAGCTGGACCTGCACGGCAACTCCGTGCGCGGCACCCTCTTCTTCGAGCGCCTCAGCACCGACTTCGCCCTCCACATGCTCGACGGCGTGGAGCCCCGAGACCTCGAGGAGTGCGCGCAGGAGCTGATGGAGGCGGGGACGCACTGGTGATCCGGTCACGGCGGCTCGCGCCCGACGAGTGGCGGCTCTGGCGCGAGCTGCGGCTGCGCGCCCTGGCGGATGCCCCCTGGGCCTTCGGGAGCACGCTCGCCGAGATCCGCGACCGTGACACCGAGGCGCACTGGCGCGAGGGGGTCAGCTGGCCGAAGGTCCCCTTCGTGGTGGAGGTCGACGGTGTCCCGGCCGCGATGGGGCGTCTCCTGTTCGGCGACGATCCCGTGCACGGGGACGGCCCCGGAGCACGCGCCGAGCTGATCTCCGTGTGGGTCGCCCCGGAGCATCGTGGCCGCGGCGTCGGGCGCGTCCTGGTCGCTGCTGCGGTCGAGCATCTCGCCGCGCACCCTCCGCAGACCGGGCTGCTCCTGGCCGTCGTCGAGACGAACCTGCCCGCCCGCCGGCTCTACGAGAGCTGCGGCTTCGAGGTGATCGGCCGGAACCCCGAGGACGACGCCGAGCTGCTGATGGAGCGCCGCGCTGCCGAGCTCCGCGCTGCGCCCGGCGGCACGATTGCGCCCTGAGGACCTATCGCGAGAGCGCACACAGGTCCTCAGCGCGCAATCGCCGCGTCATCGCGTCATCGCCGCGTGGGCGCCGCGCTGACGCCGTGCGGGTCGTCGACGGCGCAGATCCCCCGAGGTGGGCCGACAGATCGGTAGACTCCCCCCCATGAGTTCCCCTACGAGCAACGACCTGGTCCGTCGCCCCTTCGAGGGCCTGCCGAACGAGCAGGATCTGGTGGCGATGCGCCAGCTGATCCCGGCGGCGACCATGGCCGCGAAGACCACCGCCGAGTACGGCTCCCTCGACGTCGAGCTCGCCACGATCCTGCCGATGGCCTGGCCCGCCGTGCGACGCACGGACGGATCCCTCACCGTCGGCATCCAGGCGCCGTTCCCCGGCAACGACCTCTCGCGCGGCCTCGGCCAGGCCGTGAGGCTCGCCGCCGCCCTCGATCCCGGCAGTCCGATCACCGCTGTCACCCTCGACGAGGACTCACCCCGTCTGCAGGACGTCCTCGACCTGGACGGCGGCTTCGAGATCCAGGTCCAGGACACCTTCGAGTTCTGGCTCGACCCGAGCGCTGAGCGCACCGGGGAGATCGAGCGTGCGATCAGCCAGGCCAACGACTCGATCATGCCCACTCGCCCGGTGACCGGCCTGGCCCACGGGTACTGGGTCGACGCCGGCGCCAAGGAGCACCTGCGCTGGGTGCTGGACGCCGACGAGGAGAAGGTCATCGACGCGGTCAGTCGCCTCCATGCCCGCCGCGAGTCCGGCATCGGCGAGGGCACCAAGTACGTCGGCTCCTTCCGGGCCGAGGGCCTCACCATCCCGGTCTGGGACCTGCCCAAGGGGTACGGGGCCGAGGGCGTCGAGGCGGAGGCGGAGGCGTTCCGCACCCGCTTCGAGGAGGCGCTCGCCTCCACCGAGCCGCTGTCCACTCTCGAACGACGGGCGCGCGGCGGCATCGTCGCCCGCCAGGTGACCCTGCGATGAGCACCGCGGGGCCGCTGGCGGTGCACCGTCCCGAGCAGGTCGCCGTCGTGATCCCCGCCAAGAACGAGGCGGAGCGGATCGAGGCGACCATCGAGTCCGCCCGCCGGATCGCGGGGGTGGATCTGGTGGTGGTCGTCGACGACGGCTCCACCGACGCCACCTCCGCCGTCGCCATGGGGGCCGACGCCCTCGTGGTGCGGCACAAGTCCAACCGCGGCAAGGCCGCCGCGATGGCGACGGGTGCTCAGCTGGTCGCGATCCGGGAGGGCGCCGAACGGGCCGACGGCGGGGAGGGCTTCTCCGAGGAGCTGCACGCCGAGCCGCGGGTGGCCGGGCACACCGGCCCGCTGCCGGTGATCGATGGCTCCGAGACGGTGCCCCGCGCCCTGCTGTTCCTGGATGCCGACATGGCCGGCTCCGCCGAGGCCGCGCAGCCGCTCGTGGACGCGGTGCTCGGTGAAGGTGTGGACATGGCGATCGCCCTGCTGCCTCCGCAGGAGGGTGCGACCGGCATGGGCATCGTGGTGCGCACCGCCCGCCGCGGCATCCTGCGCGCCACCGGATGGGAGCCCACCCAGCCGCTGTCCGGCACCCGCTGCATCACCCGTGAGACCTGGGAGGCCTGTCTCCCGCTCGCCGCCGGCTGGGGCGTGGAGACGTCCCTGACGATCGATGCCCTCACCTCCGGGTTCTGGGTCAAGGAGATCTCCGCCGCGCTCCACCACCGCGCCACCGGCAGGGACCTGCGCGGTCAGCTGCACCGCGCCGCCCAGCTGCGGGACGTGGTGCGGGCCCTCGCCCGCAAGCGCCACCTCGCCCCGGACCTCGACGGCGACGCGGGCTCGCCCTCCGAGCCGCCGCAGGCCCTGACGGAGCCGCCCGTGCCGGTGCCGCAGCCGGAGCCGTCGGCGTCGCCGCTGCCGACCGGTGCGGCGGACCACGACGAGCAGAAGACGTGGACCGTCGTCCCCGAGCGGGATGCGGAGTCCGAGCGTGTCGAGCGGGCCGAGCAGGCGCAGGAGCGCCGCGCGACCCTCGCCGACCTGCCGGTGAACGGTGAGTTCTCCGACGACGAGACCCGTGCCCTGGGCGATGTCGACGTCGCGCAGCTCGATGCCCTGCTGCGCGACCTGCCCGTGGACGGCGACTTCGCCCCCGATGACGTGGTCTTCCTCGCGGGCACCGACCTCGAGGTCCTCGCCGTCCGGCTCCACGACGCACCGGTCCAGGAGCGCTTCGCCCCGGAGCATGCGGTGATCATCGCCTCGCACCTCGAGATCGGGGAGCCCACGATCCCGGACTCGATCCCCACGCCGCTGAGCGCCGACGAGTACACCTCGCTGGTGGTGCACGCCGCGGTCGAGGCGGAGAACGGCGGGAGCGGCGAGAACGGCGGGAACAGCTAGGCGTTCTCCCGCGCCGCGTCCGCGGCTGCCTGTGGCGCGGGCAGCACCGCCGGCAGGTAGGCCAGCCAGATCCCGAGCATCGCCGCCACCAGCACCGGCCCGGTGTCGTTGGCCGCATAGCCCACCCAGGCGCCCACCACGAGCGCCACTCGCACCCGGTACGAGGCGGGATGCTCGACGTCCAGCGCCGCGAGCCGCCGCCAGCGGAGCCGCCGCGGCATCAGGATCGCGATCGAGGCGAGCACGGCGAGCACCAGCACCAGGGCAAGAGCCCAGTAGCCGGTGGCCATCGCGATGTTCTGGGCCAGCTTGCGCACCACCACCGAGACCAGCTCGCCGCTCAGCAGCTCATCGATGAAGCGCCCCAGATGCGTGCGGTCCTCCGGCGGTCGCAGCCAGTCCAGGAACGAGACTCCCAGCACGGCGACCGCGCCGCCGGCCCCGAGGGCGAGCAGGTGCCACAGCCGAGGCCGGGTCCCGGAGACCAGCAGCGCCAGCAGACCGAAGGCGGGGATCGTGGCCAGCATCGACCCGAAGTCCGCCCCCATCGACGGGGCGACGCACACGATCGCGACCAGGGCGCCGACGACCACCGTCCACACCACTCGTGCGCGCGGCGTGCGCACCACCGCGAACAGGCACAGCAGCGCCATCAGCACCGCAGCCAGCACCATCCCGTAGAGATGGTTCGACAGCCCGTAGAAGCGCCCGCCGGAGATCGGCTGCGCCCCCAGCGGCGAGCCCAGCTGGAACCGGGATCCGATCGCGGATTCGCCGAGGATCAGCAGCGCGACCAGCGCCGAGGAGACCCCTACCGGGCCCAGGCGATGATGCCGCCAGGGACCGGCCAGCACCAGCACCGACGCCAGTGCACAGCCCGCCCACACCACGCCCGTCAGCGCCAGCGTGTGATGCTCCGCCCGCCACCACGGCACGAGCGAGGCGAACATCCCCACCGGCAGGGCCAGCGGCGCGATCGCCGCGAGCGCTCGGCCGACGGCGGCGAGCCGCGGACGCCGCGCCAGCGGCGGGACCAGCAGGATCACGATCCCGATCACGCCGAGCAGGAACCAGGAGCCGAGCGCGGGCACGGTCGCGGCGTCGACGTGCGCGGCCGCCTGCGAGCGGTCCAGCGCCAGCTGCTGCGGATCCGCGTGGTCGGCGCCGCGGAAGGGCTGGCCGGGGATCAGACCGTCGGCCGAGGCATCGTGGGAGGTGAGGACCGTGGCGAGCACGTCGGTGAGCACCACGACCCCGGTCTGCTTGGTCGCACCGCTGGTCAGGGCCTGCCCGGGGAAGGCGGTGTCGAGAGCGACCTGCAGGCCGGCGGTGCGGGAGGCGACCGCGCCGGGGTGCTCGACCGCTTCCGGATGCTCCGGGTCGGTCGCCGCGACGGAGACCAGCAGCGTGCGGGGGAGGTCCGCGGCCCCGCACCCGCCGAGCTCGTCGAAAACCGCACCGACGGTGGCATCGAGGGAGGTCAGCGCCTCCTCGCGGGCGGGTCCGTGAGTGCGGGGAATCGGAGGGGCGATGACCTCGACGAGGTCGCCTCCCTCGAGGGCGTCGGCGATCTCGGTGTACGCGGATCCGGACGGGCCCTCCGGTGCCCCGTCCCCGGCGGTGACCTCGGCCGACGTCGGTCCGTCGAGATCCATCGTGGTCACCGGCACGTCGAGCTGCTCCCACTGGTCCTTCGCCGGGTGCGGGATGCCGCTGGTGCGCGGCGCCTCCTCCGCCAGGCCCCGGTACCCGGAGCGCAGCGTCTCCAGGCCCTGTCGCTTCGTGGAGACGACCGAGGTCGAGGTGGTGTTCATGGCGCCCGCCCCGGAGCGGTCGGCGAGGCACTGCAGATGCGGGGTGGTGCCCGGATCGATGTCCTCCCACCCGAGTCCCGCGGTCGCGATGACGAGCCGCACGGGATCGTTGGGGCCGTGGGGATCGTCGGCGGAGGCGGTGGGTGCTCCGGCGAGGAGGAGCGCGCCGAGCAGGAGGGCGAGAAGCACGGCGAGCGGCGTGCGGCGCACGGGGGAGGGAGGATGCTGGAGCACATGCCGATGCTACGGGGCGCACCTCTCGGTGAACCCTGACCTGCGCAGTCTCTCCACCGATCCCTCACGCTCTATCGTGGTCACCATGTCTCCCCCATATCCTCCGTACGAGCAGGTGCGCCGCGAGATCCTCGAGCAGGTCCGCACTGGTGAGCTGAGGCCGGGGGACCGGCTGCCCGCGATCCGCGCCCACGCCGAGGACCTCGGCCTCTCCGCCGGCACCGTGGCCCGCGTCTACAAGCTCCTCGAGGAGTCACAGGTCATCGTCACCCGCCGCGGGGCAGGCACGACGATCGCCCCCGGCGCCGCCCAGGTGGCACGGAGGCTGGCGGAGTCGGAGCGGCGCGGCGACGAGGTGCGGGCAGACGACGTGCTGGTCGGACTGTTCGTCGGCCCGATCGCGACGGCCCGCGCCCGTGGAGCCCGCGACGTTGAGATCCTCGCGGCGGTGCGGGCCGCGCTCGCGGGGAAGAGCGGCGGGGACGCGGCATGAGGACCGGCCCTCCTGTGGCCGGGGTGCGTGTCGCGATGCATGGCCCCGAGGCCGCAGCAGCCTTCCGGGACCGCGTGCTCGACGTCTGGAGGACAGCCTTCGGCCCGGTCGCGGATCCGCAGGACTGGAAGCAGAGGTTCTGGGAGCAGCACCGCTCCCGGGCAGATTTCCGGCTGGTCACCGCTGAGGCAGGGGAGGAGCTCCTCGGATTCGGCTGGGGATACACCGGGGAGCGGGGGCAGTGGTGGGCGGACCGCGTCGCCGCCGCCCTGGGACCGGACGCCGAGCAGTGGGTGGGAGCGCACTTCGAGTTCGTCGAGCTCGCGGTACGGCCTGCGCGACAGGGTCAGGGCCTGGGCGGCCAGCTGCACGCCGCACTGATGAACGGCCTCCCGCACCAGCGTGCCCTGCTGCAGACCGACGCGGATCCGCTCGCCGACGGGCACCGTCTCTACCGCGCCCGCGGGTGGGAGGTCCTCGGAGAGCTCCCTGCGGGGAAGGTCGTGATGGGGAAGCGCCTGGCGGCGTGATCCGTCTCGAGCGGCTGGGGCAACGGCACGGCACGGAGATCCTCGCCGGTCAGGACCGGGATCTCGCCGCGGAGATCATCGGGAGGCCGTGGACGGAGCCGACGCTCGCGGCGTTCCTGGAGCGCTGCGAACTCTGGCACGAGGACGGGCCGCTCCAGGAGTTCGCGGCGGTCGATGCTGCCTCGGGCCGGCTGCTCGGAGGCGGCGGGCTGAACCGCCTCGCCCCCGGGCTCGCGCGGGGCCAGGCGGCCCTGACGTACTGGGTGCTCGCCTCCGAGCGCGGCCGCGGAATCGGGGCGCAGATCGCCACGGCCCTGAGGGGTCGTGCACGTCGCGACCCCGGCCTGCGGCAGGCAGTGCTGCTGATCGCCGACGGCAACGATGCCTCGCGGGCCGTTGCCCGCCGGCTCGGTGCGTGCGCGGGGGAGGACCTCGTGCGCCACCCGGCCGACGGTAACCGGTACGTCCGGCGCTGGCTGCTGGACCTGCGCATCGGGCCGGAGCAGGGGTGGGATCAGGGACAGACCCTTTCGGATCCGGAGGATCGACGACCACCCTCGCGTCCATGAGCGACTGGGCAGGAGGGGTCTTCGACGGTGACTGTGAATGTGGACGACCGGGACCGTTCCTCCCCAGAATGGAGTTATCCACAGATTTTCTCCACAATGCCTGCACTTCTTGCTGGGAGAAGGTCGCGACGGTAAAATCGGAGAATGCAGTACAGGAGTTCTGGGAATCCTGGGAATCTCAGAGCGCGACGGCGGGACCCGACCCGCCGGGGTCGATCCGCACCGAGATGGATGCTCGAGGAGGAGGTGGAATCGATGACTGCGACCATGCCGCGTTCCCCTGTCGCGCCCGTCGCGGACGCCCCTCCTGTGCGCCGGGTGCGCGCACGCTCCGCGCTGACGGAGTCGACCCTCATCACGAGGGGGAGGCTCGAGCCCGGCAGTGCGGACGCCGCTGCCATCACCCGGATGATGGAGGTCCAGCGCAAGGAGTCCCGGCGCCATGCCCGGCACCTGCTCGACCTCGTTCCGTTCTGGATCGACCACGAGGACCCGGACCTCGCCGACGACCGTGAGGAGCGGAGCGTCGCGATCGCGATCGCCCTGCGCACCACCACGGCGCTGGCCTCCTACCGGATCCGTGACGCCCATATCGCGTTCGACGAGATGCCGCAGACCTTCGATCGGCTCGCCGCAGGGGATATGCCGTCGCACTGGCACCAGAAGATGCTGAAAGCGGTCCGTGATCTCACGCCTTTCCAGCGCTCTCAGGCGGACGGATACATCGCCTCCTGGGACCTCTCCTCCATTCCCGCCGATCGTTTCCAGGATGAGCTGCGGCAGCTGGTCTCCTGGTTCGAAAGGGTCGAGCCGCGCCATTGCCCGGAGCACTCCCGCGATGTCGCGATCGAGTCCAGCGGGCGCGACGACGGCATCGCCTGCCTCCGCGTGACCGGCCCGATCCCCGAGATCCTCGCCCTCGCTCGCCGGATCGACGCCTCGGCGACAGCGGTCCAGGCCGAGCAGCGCCGAGCGCTCGAGGCCGGGGCCCCGATCCCCTTCGATCTCGAGGGGGACGTCGCCCGTGACGGCAGCGCCATGACCCTCGCCGCCCTGCGCTACGCGATCATCCACCGCACCCTGCTCGACACCGCCGGTGTCGAGGTGCCCGCGCCTCGGCATCGCGTCAACGTCGTCGTCCCCGTCCTCACCCTGATGGGCCTCGACGACACCCCCGCCACCTACGGCGGGGTGACCCCGCTGCCCGCCGCCATGGCTCGCGCGCTCGCTGAGTCCGAGCCCGTCTGGCACCGGGTCTTCACCGAGCCGATCACGGGAGAGTTCCTCCCGCTCCCGGCCCAGCGCTATCGCCCCACCCCGGAGATGATCGAGCACCTGCGGCTGATCGCTCCCCGCTGCGCCGTCCCCGGATGCACGAAGGGGACCACCGATGACGCGGAGAACGACCATATCGAGGAGTTCGACCACGCCCATCCCGCTCGGGGAGGCCCCACCAGCATCGACAACCTCCACCGGCTGCACTGGGGACATCACGATCTCAAGACCGAGAGACGGATCGACCCCGTGCGAGATCCCGACGGCTCCACCACCTGGATGGTCGGCTCCCCACCTCTGGTCACCACCCGAGTACCGCCACGCGGGGACCTCGCCACGCCCCGTCTCGCGACCGCCATGATGGAGTCCTGGGAGCATCACCGGTGGATCACCGCGATGGAGGAGATGCAGCGCAACGGCGAGGATGAGCGGATCCACCGTGAATGGGGACCGATTGACACCGGTGCCGACAAGGAATGGCTCGACGAGGACGCCGCCCGCCGCGCTCGGTGGGACACGGATCCACCGTTCTGAGACTCCCTGGCGTGACATCCTGTGCCGATGCCCCGTGCCGTTCGCCTCGTGCCCCCTTCCGTGACCCGGTACGCCCAGTACCTCGACTGCGTCAGCGACTTCGCCGGCACGGCGATCGACGGGTCCGGTATCCGCGACCCGCAGCAGCCGCCCGTCACCGAGGGTGATGTCATCGACGTCGTCACCGCTCGTCTCGCCGAGGAGGATCCGGCGACCGAGCTCGCCGAGGGCTGGGTGCACTGCACCAGCCGCTGGATCATCGACGCCGAGACAGACGAGATGCTCGGATTCCTCGCCATCCGGCACCGCCTGACCCCGTCCCTGCTCGAGCAGGGCGGTCACATCGGCTACTCGGTGCGCCCCGCGGCACGGCGGCAGGGGATCGCCTCCCGCGCGCTCGACCTCGCGCTCGTCGAGGCGGAGCTGCTCGGCATCGGCCCGGTCCTGGTCACCTGCGACGAGGACAACCTCGGCTCCCGCCGCACCATCGAGAACGCCGGCGGACAGCTCGAGGACATCCGCGACGGCAAGCGCCGCTACTGGATCAGCGACGGGAACGGCGACGGACCGTGCTCTCGCGCCTGAGAGCTACCCTGTGACCATGCGGTACGGATTCCTGGGTCCCGAGACGACCTTCACCCATCAGGCCCTCCTGCAGGCGATCGCGCAGCTGCCCGAGGAGTTCACCACCGCGACACCCGAGCTGGTGCCCTTCTCCTCGGTCGCGACCGCCGCCACCGATCTGCTCGCCGGTGACATCGACGCGCTCATGGCACCGATCGAGAACTCGGTCGAGGGAGGGGTCTCCGGCACCCTCGACGTGCTCGCCGCGACCGACTCCATCACCATCGTCGCCGAGCAGACCGTGCAGATCACCTTCGTGCTCGCCGCCCGCGAGGCCACACCTCTCGAGCAGCTGACCACCGTCTCCTCCCACCCCCACGCCCAGGCACAGGTGCAGGGCTGGCTGCGGAAGCAGGTGCCCGATGCGCACATCGCCGCAGCCTCCTCGACCGCGGCCGCAGCCCGGGACCTCGCCGCCGCCCCGGCGAGCGAGGCCCAGGGCCGGGCCGCCGTCTGCTCGCCGCTGGCCGCACAGCACTTCGGTCTCGAGATCCTGGCCGAGGGCATCGAGGACTACGAGGGGGCGATCACGCGCTTCGTGCTGGTCACCCGCGAGGGTCGGATCCCTGCCCGCACCGGCGCCGACAAGACCACGCTCGTGCTCCAGCTGCCGCACAACCGCTCCGGCGCCCTGCTCGAGGCGCTCGAGATCCTCGCCTCCAACGGCGTGAACATGTCCCGCATCGAATCGCGCCCCGTCGGCGACTTCCTGGGTCGGTACTCCTTCTCCCTGGACATCGAGGGCCACATCGAGGACCGCCGCGTCGCCGCCGCCCTGCGCTCGCTGCACCGGCTGTGCCCCGTCGTCCACTACCTCGGCTCCTACCCCCGGGTCGACGGCCGGCGCGCCGAGGTCCGCGAGGACTTCGCCGATCACGCCTATGACGACGCCCGCGCCTGGATCCAGCGGCTGACCGGCATGATCACCCCGGCGGATCCCGGCGCGGCGATCTGAGCCGGCCCGCCCGACAGCACGGCCCGCCCGACGAGCAGGAGGAGACCACCGATGGCCGCCACGACATCGACCCCCGTGCACGGCACCGCCGCGGTCCGTGCGATCGACGAGCGGCTGCTCGTCCCGCTGCCGGAGGACGTCAGCGCCGCGCTCCCCTCGCGCGGCCAGGTCGCCGCCGAGGCCGTCGTGAACGGCCACGAGCTCCTCACCGTCCTCGAGCCCGACGGTCGCAAGGGCCATTGGATCCGCGTCGACGACGCACTGCGGGCGGAGCTGGGCCTGGAGGAGGGGGCCGAGGTCCAGTTCACGCTCACACCCACCAAGGCATGGCCCGAGCCGCAGATCCCGCGGGACCTCGGCGCCGCACTCGAGCAGGCCGACGACCTCGATCCGACCTGGGCCTCCATCACGCCGATGGCGCGCTGGGAATGGGTGCGTTGGATCGGGGCGACCCGGAACCCGGACACCCGCGCCCGCCGCGTCGAGGTCTCGATCGACAAGCTGCGCAGCGGCAAGCGGCGCCCCTGCTGCTTCGACCTCGCCTCCTGCACGGACCCGGAGCTGGCGCGCAGCGGCAAGCTGAAGGAGTGACCGTCCCCTGGCCAGAGGCGCACGTCGGAAGCCGTCCCTGCCGGCAGCCCCGCAGAGCACCTGCCATGAGCACCGCTTCGCCCGCCGAGCTGGTCGAGCGTCGACGGGCCGAGCTCAAGGAGGGACTGGAGCAGGAGGCGGCCTGGGCGGAGGGTCAGGTGCCGGGGCTCGCGATCAGCCCTTCGTGCCTCCGGTGCCCTCCGGAACCCGCAGCCGCAGCACCCCGGGGTCGACGGTGGCGATGAGGTGCGTGGCCTCGACGTCGGTGTCGCCGTCGAGCTGCACCGGCTGCGGCTTCGTGGTGATCACCCGGATGCCGGTGGTCAGGTAGCGCTCCATCGTCGAGAGCTTGGGCCCGTACTTCGGGATCAGCTTCGGGTTCATGACCTGGGCGGCGACCTGGCTGAAGCCGGCCGCGCCGCGCCAGCCCGCGACCACCACCTCGAGGCGGCCGTTGTCGATCGTCGCATCCGGCATGAGCACGAAGCCGCCGGGCAGCTTGCCCACGTTGCCCAGCAGCACGGTGCGCGCCTTGTGGGCGTGGCGGGACTCGTCGGGCAGCTGCACGACCACGTCCACCGAGCGGCCCAGCACGGTGCGGATCCCGCCGAAGATGTAGGCGATCCAGCCGATCCGCTTCTTCATCTCCGGATCGGTGTAGCCGATCATCTCCGCATCGGCCCCGAAACCGGCGATCACCAGGAAGATCTGCCGCTCCGCGGAGCGGGCGGCCGCCGCCGAGTCGCCGACGCGCAGCCAGCCGACGTCGACCTGGTGGTCGTGGCCGGTCAGCGCCGCGACCATCGCCGCGGCCGGGTCCTCCAGCGGGATCTCGACATTGCGGGCCAGCAGGTTCCCGGTGCCGGCGGGGATGATCCCCATCCGGGTGTCGGTGCCTGCCAGGACGGACGCGACCAGGCGCACGGTCCCGTCGCCGCCGGCGGCCATCACCAGATCGGCGCCGTCCGCGACGGCCTGCTCCGTCTGGCCCTTGCCCGGATCATCGATGGTGGTCTCATAGAAGACGGTCTCGGCGCCCTCGATCCGCTCCACGACGTCGGTGACCTTGCGTCGGAAGGAGTCGGTCTCGGAGAACTTCGAAGGATTCAGCACGATCGCGACCCGACGCAGCGAGCCGTCGTCGGCGCCACGACCTTCGCTGTCGTCCTTCTCCGCGGTCTCCGCGGTCTCCGCCCCGTGCTGTCCCTGCTCGCGCGCCTCGTGGCGCTGGGCGGCGGCCTTCAGGACGGCGAGCTCCCGGCGGTGGCGACCCAGCCGGCGCAGCACCACCACCAGCAGCACGATGGTGACGATGGCGGTGACCATCGAGGCGATGCTCAGCAGCAGCAGGGTGAGGTCCATGGGTTCAGAGTACTGCCGCGTCTGTGCGCAGGTACCCTGGTGCAATGATCGATCTGCGGCACCTGCGCGAGAACCCTGAAGCCGTCCGCGACGCCCAGCGGGCCCGTCGCCGTGACCCCGCCACCGTGGATGCGGTGCTCGAGGCCGACGTCCGCTGGCGCGAGTCCACGGCGGCCTTCGAGTCCGCGCGCGCCGAGCAGAAGTCCTTCGGCAAGCGGGTCGCCCAGGCACAGGGGGAGGAGAAGCAGGCGCTGCTGGCCGAGGTCAAGCAGCTCGCGGCCGACGTGAAGCGTCTCGAGTCGGAGGCCGGCGAGGCCCTGAGCATCCGCGATGCGACGCTGCGAGAGATCCCGAACCTCTCCGAGGGCGCCCCCGAGGGGCTCGAGGAGGACTTCGTGGTGCGCGAGCACGTCGGTGAGATTCCGCGCTTCGACCACCCGGTCAAGGATCACCTCGAGATCGCCGAGGGGCTGAAGGCGATCGACATGGCCCGCGGCGCGAAGGTCACCGGGGCCCGCTTCTACTTCCTGCGCGGCATCGGCGCCCAGCTGGAGCTCGCGATCCTGAACTCCGCGATCGATCAGGCCACCAAGGCCGGCTTCACCCCCATGATCACCCCCACCCTGGTGCTGCCCGAGTCGATGGACGGCACCGGCTACCTCGGCGAGCACGCGGACGAGGTCTACCACCTCGACAAGGGGGACGACCTGTACCTCGTGGGCACCAGCGAGGTGGCGCTCGCGAGCTATCACAGGGACGAGGTCCTGGACTTCTCGGACGGTCCGCTCCGCTACGCCGGCTGGAGCACCTGCTACCGCCGCGAGGCCGGCAGCTACGGCAAGGACACCCGCGGCATCATCCGCGTCCACCAGTTCCAGAAGGTCGAGATGTTCTCCTTCTGCCGCCTCGAGGACTCCTACGAGGAGCACGAGCGGCTGCTGGACTGGGAGCGGGAGATGATGGCCCGCATCGACGTGCCCTACCGCATCATCGACACCGCCGCCGGCGACCTCGGCACCTCCGCCGCCCGCAAGTTCGACTGCGAGGCGTGGATGCCGAGCCAGGAGACCTACCGCGAGCTGACCTCCACCTCGAACACCACCCAGTTCCAGGCGCGTCGGCTGAACATCCGCGAACGCACGGAGGACGGTCTGCGCCCGGTCGCCACCCTCAACGGCACCCTCGGCACCACCCGCTTCATCGCCGCGATCCTCGAGAACCACCAGCAGGCCGACGGATCGGTCGTGGTCCCCGAGGGCCTGCGCCCCTACCTCGGCGGGCGCGAGGTCTTCGAGGTCGTGGGGGGCGCTGCCTGAGATGGCGCTGTCGAATCCCCTGCGCCGCCTGCGCAGCATGCTCGGTGCTCGTCGTCACCGACGGTTCACCCGTTCGTCGGATGGCGATGGCACCATGCCCCCCATGGGCACCTCGACCACGACCACCGACCGTGACGCCACCCGCGCCCGTCTCCAGGAGCACCTCGCCGGGCTCGCGGGGGAGAGCCTGCTGATCGGCCTCGATGTGGACGGCACCCTCGTCGATCACGACGGCGCCATGACCCCGGACATGCACCGCACCCTGCAGCGGGCCGCTGTGGAGCACACCGTCGTCATCGCCACCGGGCGCTCCCTGGGGGCGACCCTGCCGATCGTCGAGGCCGCCGGGATCACGCGCGGCTACGCCGTCTGTTCCAACGGCGCGGTCACGGTGCAGCTGGACCCCGAGGCCGAGGGCGGCCACCGCATCGTCGACACCCGCTCCTTCCAGCCCGGGCACGCCCTGCGCACCCTGCGGGAGGTCGCGCCTGATGCGCACTACGCGGTCGAGATGTCCGACGGGACCTTCCGCTCCACGGCCGGCTTCCAGGACGCGAGCTTCGGGGTGCAGGCGATCGAGAGCGACCTCGACCAGCTGATGGAGCTCGAGGCGGTGCGCGTGGTCGTCCACGTGCCGGACCTCTCCCCGCAGGAGTTCTCCGAGGTCATCGCCGAGTCGGGGGTGCACGGGGTCGAGTACTCGATCGGCTGGACCGCCTGGCTGGACATGGCCGCCCCCGGGATCTCCAAGGCCAGCGCCCTCGAGGCGCTGCGGGAGAAGCTCGAGGTCCAGGAGACCCGCACGGTCGCCGTCGGCGACGGGTTCAACGACGTCGAGATGCTCTCCTGGGCTGCGGTGGGCGTGGCGATGGGGCAGGGCCCCCAGGGCGTGAAGGACGTCGCGGACGTCGTCACCGACTCGATCTACGAGGACGGCACCGTGCTGGTGCTGGAGCAGCTGCTGCGCTGAGGACCGCGGCTCAGCGTCGGCGCAGGGAGGCCCTCATCGACTGCTCCGCGGCACGATTGCGGCGGCGCAGCGGGCGCGCCCAGCGCGGAAAGATCACGTCGGGCAGCGGGATGAACAGCATCATCGCCCACAGGAACGGGAAGAACGCGAGCACCCCGACCGGTACGGCGACGAGGGCGAGGTACTTCCCGACCACGGGCAGCACGAGGGCGGCGAAGCACAGGCACATGACCCCGATCATGGGCGCTCCGAGGACGGTCATGCGCTGATCGATCGTCTCACCGCTGAGCGCGCTGGCCATCCAGCCCCGAGCGGCGGGGGAGCCGCCGTGCCGGGCCCAGGCGGCGTAGGCGAGCAGCCCGAGCCCCACCAGTGCGAGACCGGCGGAGACGAGGAGCCGGATGACCACCTGATCGTTCATGCCCTCAGTCTCTCATCCGGTGACCGGGCCTCGCGGATGGGGAGTGCTCCCCATCGCGCTCGCCCCCGATGTCGACCATGATGGCGAGGTCACGGATCAGAGTAGGGGAGAACATGAACTTCTACGGGATGGACACCGCGCAGGGCGAGGACTTCGCCCAGCTGCTCGCGGATCGGCGGGGGACGATCGAGGAGCGGGCCGGGCAGCTCGACGGCGTGATCCAGGGGATCGACGGCTTCTGGCGCGGCACCGACGCGGAGGCCTTCCGGGGCGACTGGGGCCGCGTGAAGTCGCAGCAGATCGCCGACGCGGTCGAGCGCCTGATGGAGCTCGCCCGCGAGCTCGCGCAGCATGCCGAGGAGCAGGACCAGGCCTCGGCCGATGGCCTCCTCGGCGGGATCCTCGAACAGCTGGGGGACATCTTCCCCCTGGACGGCGCGTGGGAGAACCCCCTGGCCGCCTTCGGGGACTGGCGGAACTGGATGACCGGCGCCCTCGATGCCGTGGGCAGGGCCGGCGACGAGATGCTCCAGTTCAAGCATCTGGCGAAGGTGTTCGCCCACGGCGGTGAGGATGCCATCGCGCCATGGCTCAAGACGGCCTATGGGCTGAAGTCCGCGGGGAAGGTGCTCGGTCCGGTGGGCACCGCCCTGACGGGTGTCTTCGCCGGGGTCGAGCGCTGGAACCAGGACGCGGGGGATCCGAGCATCAGCGACGGCGAGCGCGCGGTCCGCACGGGCGTCGACGCCGGGGCGAACATGGCCGGCGCAGCGGCCGGGGCCTGGGCGGGCGCGAAGGGCGGCGCCCTCGCGGGCGCCGCGATCGGCTCCATCTTCCCGGGCCCGGGCACCGCGATCGGCGGCGTCGTGGGCGGTGTCGTGGGCGCGATCGGGGGCGGGATCATCGGCGGCGGCGTCGCCGACTCGATCGTAGACTGGGCCCTCGGGTGACGAGTCCTCCGGGAGCACCGGCCGCATCGACCGAGGGAAGCGACGACGACATGACCCCTGACCTGACCCTGCACGAGGTCGCCCTCCCCGGTGTCCCCGAGCTCACCGCCGTCGTGGGCGTCCCGGCCGGATGGACGACGGAGCTGCTCGAGGAGCCGCCCGCCTTCCTCGCACGGATGACGCCCGAGCAGGCCGGTCCCTTCGGCGACAATCTCATCGTCAGCATCGAGCGGCTCGCCGACGACGTCCCCGAGGACCTCGAGGAGCTGCAGGGCCTCGTCTACGCGCAGGCCTTCGGCGCAGTCCCCGACTTCCACGCCCTCGACGACCGTCCCCTCGAGGTCGCCGGCGGCGAGGGATGGTTCCGGGCCTCGCTCCAGACCACCCCCGTCGGCCTCACCGCCGTGAACCGCCAGGTGTTCACGCGTCGCGGTGACGTGCTGGTGACCCTGTCCCTGACCACCATGGCGCTCCGCGACCGCGAGGTCGACACGCTGCTGGACCATGTGCTCGAGACCTTCACCGTCTCCGAGCTGGGGAGTGGATCCTGATGCCGATCGACTACGACCAGAGAACCGGCACAGTGCGTGGACGGGCCGCGGAGATCGAGACCGTGCACGCGGCCCTCGCCGCGGGCGACCCCAGCGGGGGCGGCGCCCTGCCCCAGGGCGACCCGATCCTCGAGGCTCTCGCCCAGGCGCTCGGCACCACGATGCTCACCCTCGAGGTCTCCAACTCCGGGCCCGGGGGGCACCAGCAGCATCTGCTCGCAGTGGGCACCAACGCGGTGATCGTGCGGCGCAGCCGTGCGGGGGATGCGCTGGCCGAGCTGGTCGGTGTTCCCTTCCAGGTGCTGCCCGGGGCGCTGACGCGGCTGGTGAACTTCCTCCCGGGACGCGCACCGGCCGAGGACGCCGCACCCGTGCGGCTCGGCGCCGCACAGGTGACGGCCCTCGCCTCCGAGGACGCCGAGGAGCGAGCAGCCGCCTGGCCCGCAGTGCAGGACCTGCTCTCGGGGCTCGTGGAGGCCGACGAGGCCGCTGCGAGCTGGCAGCTCGTCCGCGTGCACAGCGCCTGGACGGCGACCGACGGCGAGCCCACCGAGGACCTCGCGGTCTACCTCCGCGCGGGCGAGGCGTACTTCGTGCTCGTCCAGGAGGGGGAGGACCTCGACCTGGTGCCGGTGCCCTCGATCACCGCCTGGGAGGCGATGATGCACGTGCTGCCCGGGCATCAGGAGATCAAGGACCCGCGGGGCTGACCTCGAGGAGCATCTTGCCCAGGTGACCGCCCTCGCGCAGGACCCGGTGGGCCTCCTCCGCGCGGTCGAGCGGGACGCTGCCGTGGATCGGGATCCGCAGCTCGCCGGAGGCCAGCAGCGGCCAGGCCAGTGCCTCGGTGGCCTCGAGGATCTCGCGCTTGGCCTCGGTGCGGCGGGAGCGCAGGGTGGTGCCGATGACCCGGCCCCGCTTGCCCATCAGGAGCCCGATCGGCAGCTCCCCGCTCGCCCCGCCGAGGGTGCCGATGATGACCAGGCGGCCGTGCTCGCGCAGCATGCCCACGTTGGCGGCGAGCGTCGAGCCGCCCACCACGTCGAGGATCACATCCGCCCCGCCGGTCTCCTTCACCGCCGCGAGCAGATCGGTGGTGCGCCGGTTCCAGACCATGTCCGCACCGAGGTCCCGCACCGTCGCGATCGCCTCGTCGGAGCCGACGGTGGCGAGCACGCGGGCCCCCAGGTGGCGGGCCAGCTGCACGGCGACGGTGCCGATCCCTCCGGTGCCGCCGTGGATCAGCACGGTCTCGCCCTCGGCGAGACCTGCCTCGAGCACCAGGTTCGAGATCACGGTCGCGCACGCCTCGATCACGCCCGCCGCCTCGACCGGGTCGACGCCCTCGGGGACAGGCAGCAGCTGCGGTTCGGGGACGGCGACGACCTCCGCATAGCCGCCGCCGGCCAGCAGCGCGACGACCGCCTCGCCGGTGTCGCGGCGACGGCCGGAGACCTCCAGACCCGGCAGCTCCGAGGCGCCGGGCGGAGGCGGGTAGTGGCCGGCGACCTGCGCGAGATCGGCACGGTTCACGCCCGCGGCGATCACGTCCACGAGCACCTCGCCGGGGCCGGGGACCGGTTCGGGGATCACGGCGAGCTCGAGGCGGTGGTCCTCGGTGATGGTCATCGCGCGCATGCTCACGCCTCCACGTCGACCACGGTGCGGCCGCGGACCTCGCCGGCGAGGACCCGTTGGGCGAATCCGACGGTCTCGGACAGTCCGATGCCGGTGGTCATCGAGTCCAGCAGCTCGCCGTCGAGCTCCTCGGCCAGGGCGTCCCAGGCGCGCTCACGCAGCGGCAGCGGGCACTGGACCGAGTTGATCCCGGCCAGCGTCACCCCGCGCAGGATGAACGGCAGCACCGTCGTGGGCAGGTCCGGGCCCTGCACCAGACCGTAGGCGGCGACGGTGCCGCCCCAGGAGGTCTGGGAGAGGACGTTGGCCAGCGTCGTGCTGCCCACCCCGTCGATCGCGGCCGCGAAGCGCTGGGACTGCAGCGGCCGGCCCGGCTGTTCGGAGAGCTCCCGCCGGTCCAGCACCTCGGCGGCACCCAGCTCCCGCAGGTACTCGCCGTTCTCCACTCCCCGGCCGGATGAGGCGAGCACGCGGAATCCCCGGCCCGCCAGCAGCGCCACGGCGATCGATCCGGCGCCTCCGGAGGCGCCGGTGACCAGCACGTCGCCCGCGTCGGGAGTCAGGCCCGCGTCCTCGAGCCGCTGGAGAGCGAGCATCGCGGTGAACCCTGCGGTGCCGATCGCGGCGGCCCGGTCGGGGGAGAGGGCCGCGGGCAGGCGCACCAGCGCATCGGGCCGCACCCGGGCGCGGGTCGCGAAGCCGCCGTGCCGCGCCTCGCCGATGCCGTCGCCGTTGAGGATCACCAGATCGCCGGCCGAGAAGCGGCCGTCGGACCCTGCCGCAGCATCCGTCACCCGGCCCACCAGGTCGATCCCGGGGATCAGCGGATGGGCGCGGGCGATGCCCGTGCCGGCCAGGGCCATGGCGTCCTTGTAGTTGACGCCGGTGGCCAGCACGTCCAGGCCGACCTCACCGGTCAGCATCGACTCGTCGGCGTCCTCCAGCAGGCGCGGGGCAGCGCCCTCGGACTCGATCACGATCGCGCGCATGGATGCTCCTGACGAACGGGTCCGGCTCCGGCCGGCGGCGGTTCCCACCCTATCCATCCCTCGCGCGACCCGTCCGCCGCGCACCCGCAGCGGCTCAGCGCAGCCCCACCTCCGCGAGCGCCCAGTCCGTGACCTCGCGGGCGTGATCGAGGTCCAGGGCCGCCTTCGAGCGGGGCAGGAAGGTGGGTCTGCCCCGCAGCGCCCCGCGACCGTCGGGACCGATGTAGGAGCCGTGGGGGAGCGGCTGGGTGGCGGCGAACAGCACGGGGGCCGCGCCCTGCTCGGCGGTCATCGCGAAGGGCCGCGTGACGTCGGTGACCAGGGAATCCAGGCGGGCTGAGCCGGTGGCGTTCTGCAGGTTGGTGAGCACCCAGCCCGGATGGACCAGCTGCAGCTCCGTCCCCGTGCCGCGCAGGCGCTCGGCGAGGTCGAGGCCCCACAGCATCGCGGTCAGCTTCGAGCGGCCGTAGACCGCGCGCAACGACCAGCCGCCGCGGCGGAAGTGAGGGTCCGACGCATCGATCCTCCCGAAGCGGTGCGCATCGGAGGTCACCAGGACGATCCGGCCGTGCACCGAGGGGCGCAGCAGCTCCGTCAGCAGGAGCGGGCCCAGGGCGTTCACGGCCAGCATCCGCTCGAAGCCGTCCGCGGTCTCCTCGCGACGACGCGTGACCATCCCGGCGACGTGGAGCAGGCAGTCGATGCCGGAGTCGCCGACGGCCCGGGTGATCTCCTCGGCTCCCTCCCGGACGGAGCCGAGATCGGCGAGGTCGAGGCGGGTCAGCTGCGCCGCGTCCTCGCGCCCGGTCTCCCGGCGCAGGCGGGAGACCACCGCCTCCCCCTTGGAGCGGCTCCGCACCGGCAGGATCAGTCGAGCACCCCAGTGGGCGAGCCGGAGCGCGGCCTCCCGGCCCAACCCGTCGCTGGCCCCTGTCATCACGAGCGTGCGCCCACGGAGGTCAGGCTCTGTCAGGTGCTCCCAGCCCATGGCATTCATCGCGCCATCGTAGGGCCGGTGCGGGCCGACCCCGACCGCTGAATCCTTCGGAGCCCTTGACGGTTCATTACTTCCATGGTTCATTAGTGGAGTAATGAACCGACGGACCGCCGAGGCAGTGGCAGGAGGGGAGTCAGATGCTGGACGAGACGAAGCCGCTCTACATCGCGGTCGCGGAGCAGATCGAGGACGGGATCCTCGACGGCACCCATCCGGAGGACTCCCCGGTGCCCTCCACCAACGAGCTGGCCGCCTTCCTGCGGATCAACCCCGCCACCGCCGGCAAGGGGCTGAACCTCCTCGCCGACGCCGGCGTGCTGGTCAAACGGCGCGGGGTGGGCATGTTCGTGGCCCCCGGTGCCATCACCCGGCTGCGGCAGCGCCGGCGCGAGGACTTCGCCCGCGCGTACCTCGTCCCTCTGCTGCGCGAAGCCGCCCACCTGGGGATCGATCCCCGAGAGCTCACCGACATGATCGCGAAGGAGTCCTCCCGATGAACGCCATCGAGACCCGCACCCTCAGCAAGCACTTCCGTGACGTCGCCGCGCTCGACGACGTCACCCTCGACCTCGCCGAAGGGCGCGTGCACGGCCTGCTGGGCCGCAACGGCGCCGGCAAGACCACCCTGATGAAACTGCTGACCGGGCAGATCTTCGCCAGCTCCGGCGAGATGCGCGTGCTCGGCGGGAACCCGGTGGAGAACCCCCGGGTGCTCACGCAGACCTGCTTCATCCAGGAGAGCCAGAAGTACCCCGACGGCTTCCGCCCGCTGGACGTGCTGAACATCGCGGAGGGTCTCTACCCCGCCTGGGACCAGGGCCTCGCCCGCGAGCTGGTCGCCGACTTCCGCCTGCCGGAGAAGCGCGCCATCAAGAAGCTCTCACGCGGCCAGCTCTCCGCCGTCGGCATCATCGTGGGCCTCGCCTCCCGGGCCCCGCTGACCTTCTTCGACGAGCCTTACCTGGGGCTGGATGCCGTGGCCCGCCGCCTGTTCTTCGACAGGCTGCTGGCCGACTACTCCGAGCACCCCCGCACCGTGGTCCTCTCCACCCACCACATCGATGAGGTCTCCAATCTTCTCGAGCACGTGGTGCTGCTGGACCAGGGCAAGGTCGCGATCTCGGCCGAGATCGAGGAGCTGCAGAACGCGGCGATCGAGGTCTCCGGCCGGGCCGATGAGGTCAGGGCCCACCTCGTCGGAGCCGAGGTGCTCCACCTCCAGGAGCTCGGCGCGCTCGCCACCGCCACCGTCCATGCCGAACCCGGCAGCGCCGACCGCGCCCGGGCGGCCGGACTCCAGGTCGCCCCCGTCTCGCTCCAGAACTACATCGTCCATCGCACCACCGCCGCGGCCACCGCGCCGGTGACCTGAGAGGAGCTCCGCAATGCGCTCGCGCAACGTCATCGACATGCACCTGGTCAACCGCATGCAAGCCTTCGGCTGGCCCCTGTTCGCCGTCACCCTCGCCTTCCTCATCATCCTGGCTGTGGGCCTGATCGTGAGGTCACAAGGACTCGAGGCCCAGCTCGGGATGTACGAGGGGATGGAGTGGAACGGGGCGATCTTCGCCCTGCTGGGGCCGATGATCGGCTACGGCTTCACCTCCATGGGGCAGTACTTCCCGCTCGCCCTCGGGCTGGGACTGACCCGGCGGGAGTTCGCCACCGGCCTGAGCACGGTGTTCCTGGGCAACGCCGTCGTCTACGCGGTGCTGATCACGATCGGCAAGACCGTGGAGAAGGCGACGGACGGCTTCGGCCTGCACGTGCGCTTCTTCGACGTGTTCTACACCAGCACCGGTGCCTGGTGGCAGACCCTCGTCCAGACCTTCCTGCTGATCCTCACCGTCCTGTTCCTCGGAGCAGCCATCACGACGGCCTTCCAGCGCTTCGGGCAGGTGTTCCTCTGGCTCGGCGGGACGGTGCTCGCGCTCCTCGCCCTGGGCATCCTCTCCGGAGTGGCCTTCCTCGACGGGTTCGGCCGGGCCCTGCTGGACCTGCTCACGATGGGCTGGGGGCCGTGGATGGGCGTGATCGCCCTCCTCGGGGTGCTCTCCGCCGGTCTCTGGCTGGTCCTGGTGCGGCGCACCCAGGTGGCCTGAGACCGGTAGACTCCCGCGGGTGCCTCCGGGCATGGAGGGTTGTCAGAGCGGCCGAATGAGTTGGTCTTGAAAACCAATGTGCAGCAATCCTGTACCGCGGGTTCGAATCCCGCACCCTCCGCTCAGCGCTCCGTGCGTGCGACCCGGCGTTCACCGGCCTCGACAGCGATCGGAAGATGGTTCCCCGCCGGGGGCCGGGGGCAGGTCGCCCAGGCGCTGAAGGCGGCCGGGAAGTTCACCGCCCGGTTGAGGTCCACCGTGATCGTGCCGCCCTCGAGCTCCGCCTCCACCACCCGCCAGTCGGCGCTGGTCGTGCCCGAGGTCTCGTCCGTGAACAGCAGGCTCCGCTCCCCGGTCAGCACCAGCTCGACGGTCTCGCCGTCGATCTCGAACTGCGCCGTCCCGGGCGAGGGCAGCTGCTGCTCGAGCCAGGGGAGCGCCGAGCCGACCGTGACCTCCGCGGGACGAGCGGTGAAGGAGCCGCGCAGCACGGCGTCCGGGGCGTAGGGCCCCGTCGGGACCCCGGTGAAGTCCGTGCGACGCGGGGTCGCAGGGTCGAGCACGCGCAGCCCGGTCCGGCCGCCGCGGACGATCACCTCGATCTCGATGTCGGCCCCGACGCGCACCCGGCGGACGCCCGAGGCGGTCCCCTCGAGGATCTCGAGCTCCTCGCCCTCCGCAGCCACTCCCGCGAGGCCGTCGTCCCCCAGGTGCCAGCGTCCCGGGAGCCCGTCGAACGACTGCTCACCGCCGCCCGGAGCGATCCAGTGCAGGGCGACCTGGGCGAGGACCCCGTGCGGAGCGGCGAGGGCGTGCTCGCGCCGCTCCCGGAAGGCGGTCCAGTGCTCGGGCGGCTGCGGGGTGTGCTGCAGGGTGTGCTGGGCGCTGTTCATGGCGCGAGTCTCGTCGAGGTCCGGCCTCTCGTCGAGCGTCTGTTCACACGGCGCGATCCCGAGGGTTCACGACCAGGTCGGGACCACCGGCGCCGCGTACGATGTCAGCCACGCCCCGCCCGCCGTCGCACTCAGGAGAATCACGTCATGGCGCAGTACACAGGTGTTGCAGTGAGCCCCGGCCGAGTGATCGGCACCCTCCGGTCGATGGCCCCGCCGGTCGCCGAGCCGCCCGCCGGGGAGAAGCTCCCCGAGGGGGCCGACGCCGCGGCCGAGGCGGAACGGATCCCCGCTGCGGCCGCCGCCGTGCAGGCCTCGCTGACCCGCAGGGCCGAGCGCGCGACCGGTGAGGGGAGGAAGATCCTCGAGGCCACGGCCCAGATGGCCGCGGATCCGTCCCTCACCCAGACCGCGCAGGGCTTCGTGACCTCTGGCGGGAAGTCCGCGACGCGAGCGGTGTGGGAGGCCGGCGACCAGGTCGCCACCATGCTCGAGGGCCTCGGCGGGTACATGGCCGAGCGTGCCACCGATGTGCGTGATGTGCGCAGTCGCATCGTCGCCGAGCTGCGCGGGGAGCAGGCCCCCGGCATCCCCGAGCTCGAGGAGCCCTTCATCCTCACCGCGATCGACCTCGCCCCGGCGGACACCGCTACCCTCGACCCGGCTCAGGTGCTCGCCCTGATCACCTCCGACGGCGGCCCGCAGTCGCACACCGCGATCCTCGCCCGCCAGCTGGGACTGCCCGCGATCGTCGCCGCCAAGGACATCCACGAGTTCGCCGACGGCACCGAGGTGTTCGTCGACGCCGGCTTCGGCACCGTCACCGACGAGGTCACCGAGGAGCATCACCGCTTCGCCGAGGCGTGGGCCGAGCTGCAGAAGAACCCGCTCACCTATGGCGGCGGGGGCGGCGTCCTGAAGGACGGCACCCGCGTGCAGCTGCTGGCCAACATCGGCAGCGCCAAGGACGCCGAGCAGGCCGCGGCCGCGGACGCCGACGGGGTGGGCCTGTTCCGCACCGAGTTCCTGTTCCTGGACCGCGAGGACGAGCCGAGCGTCGAGGAGCAGACGGCGGCGTACGCGGAGACCTTCGCCCACCTGCCGGGCAAGAAGGTCGTGGTGCGCACGATCGACGCCGGCGCGGACAAGCCCCTGCCCTTCCTCACCGACGCCGACGAGCCGAATCCGGCCCTGGGCGTGCGCGCCTACCGCACCTCGTGGGAGAAGCGCTCGGTGCTCACCAACCAGCTGGACGCGATCGCCGCCGCAGCGAAGAGCACGGACGCGAAGCCCTGGGTGATGGCGCCGATGATCGCGACCGTCGAGGAGACCGAGGACTTCATCGCCCTGTGCCGCGAGCGCTCCCTGGAGCCCGCCGGGATCATGGTCGAGACACCCGCCGCGGCGATCACCGCGGATCGCCACCTCGCCGCCTGCGACTTCGCCTCGATCGGCACCAACGACCTCACCCAGTACACGATGGCCGCGGACCGTCAGCTGGGCTCCCTCGCCCACCTGAACACCCCGTGGCAGCCCTCCGTGCTGGCGCTGGTCAAGGCGACCTGCGACGGCGCCCGTGCGGCGGGCGGTGACCCCGAGGCCTTCGGCGAGAGCGCGAACAAGCCCGTGGGAGTCTGCGGCGAGGCGGCCGGTGCACCGGGCCTCGCCGTGGTGCTCGTGGGCCTCGGCGTGAACAGCCTGTCGATGACCCCGCGATCGCTGCCGGCGGTTGCGAAGGTGCTCTCCACCGTGACTCTCGAGCAGGCCCGTGAGCTTGCGGCGAAGGCCCTCGCGGCCCGCACCGCGGACGACGCGATCAGCGCCGTGCGCGCCGGCCTGCCGATCCTCGGCGAGCTGGGGCTGTGAGCCGCTGACCGCGGCCCGGCCCCGCCAGGGACTGCCCGGGCCTGCCTCCGCCCCAATCACCGCGGCGCGGCGGCCGGTCTGGCGTCCCCGCCGTGGCCCGAACCGAGTTGATCGACGAAAAGTTCCAGGGGATGGAACATTTCGTCGATCAACTCTGTGGTGCCCGGGCGCGGGGCCGGAGCGGGCATCGGGCGCGGGGCCGTGCGGTGCCCGATGGGCTCAGGCGTCCGCGTCGAGATCCTTCTCCAGGAGATCTGCCAGGGCGGCCACCGACTCGTCGGCGCCCTCGCCCTCGGCGCGCAGGGTGACCTCGTCGCCGTGGCCGGCGCCCAGGGTCATGAGCATGAGCATGCTCGAGGCCTGGACCGCGTTGCCGCCGGTCTTCTCGATGGTGACGGTCGCGGGCTGCTCGGCGGCGGCCTGCGCGAAGATGCCGGCCGGGCGGGCATGGAGCCCGGAGGCGCTGGCGATCTTGACGGTGCGCTCTGCCATGGTGGATGCCTTTCGACGGGCCGACGCGCGGATCGCGACGGCGGGAGGCGCGGGAGTCCGCGCCGGGAGGTGTGCAGTGACCCAGTGGAATATACCGGGGTGCACCGGGGGAGCGGGACTTCTCAGAGCCCCGACCGGCGGGCCGCAACGGCCTCGCGGACCGCGGCGAACAGCGGATGCGAGGCCTCCAGGCCCGTGATCTCGGCGGCGGCGGCGTCGGCGTCGGCCGTGCGCAGCAGCTCCTGCAGCCGGTCCACCTCCTCGTCCCCCTCCGGGGTGAAGGCGAGCGCGGCGGCGAACGAGGCCAGCAGACCCTCGTGCCCCAGCCCGCGCTCCGCGAGCTCGGCCGCCGGAGAGATGATCCGCTCATTGCGGGAGAGCTTGCGCAGCGGCGCCCGCCCCACCCGCTCGACCGGGTCCGGCAGCGAGGCGTTCGCGAAGCGGCCCAGCACCTTGGTGCGGTACGAGGCCATCTCCTCCTCGGGGAAGCCGTGCTTGGCCACCAGCAGGGAGGAGGTCTCGGCGAGCACCTTCTCGACCTCCGCGGCGACCGCCGGATCGGCGATGGCCTCGGCGATCTTCTCGTGACCCGCCGTCCAGCCGTGCCAGGCGGTGGTCGCATGGCCCGTGTTCACCGTGAACAGCTTCCGCTCGATGTACGGTCCGAGCTCGTCGACCCAGGTGATCCCCGGGACGTCGGGCTCCTGGCCCGCGAAGGGGCCGCGCTCGACGGCCCACTCATGGAAGTCCTCGACGGTGACGTCCAGGCCTGCGCCCTCCGCCTGGACCGGGACGATCCGATCCACAGCGGTGTTGGAGAACAGCGCCTTGGCGTCGAGATCCTCGCCCGGATAGTTCGCGCGGATCTCCTGCTCCAGCAGGTCGGTCGCGTTCAGCGCGTTCTCGCACGCCATCACCGCGATGCGGGGGGCATCGGCGGGTCGGGCCGCGATGCCGGCGGCGATGTTCGGCGCGACGAAGCGCAGGATGTGGGCCCCGACGGCGGTGGTGACCACGTCCGCCTCGGCGATCTGCGCGGTGAGGGCGTCGGGGTCCTGCGCCGAGTTGATCGCGGAGAACCCGTCCACGACGGTCCGGGTGGGGTTCCGGCCGACGGTGAGGACCTCGTAGGAGTCCGCCTGCTGGAGCTGCTCGATGAGGGCGCCGGCGACGTCCGCGAAGACCAGCTCGTAGCCGGCCTCGTGGAGCAGCAGCCCCACGAAGCCGCGGCCGATGTTCCCGGCTCCGAAATGCACTGCCTTCATGCTCTGCTCACTCCTTCTCGTCGCGGAAGATGGCCAGGATCTCCTCGGCCGAGCCCGCCTGCTCGAGGCGCTCGACCTGAGCGGGATCGGAGAAGGTCATCGCGACCTTCTGGAGCAGCTCGAGATGCTCGTTGCCGACCCCGGCGATCCCGATCACGAACGTGGTGGGATTGCCGTTCCAGTCGATGCCGTCCGGGTAGCGCACGAAGGACATCGCCGAGCGCTTGATCGTGGACTTCGCATCATTGGTGCCGTGGGGGATGGCCAGGCCGTTGCCCATGAACGTGGAGACCGTCGCCTCGCGCGCATGCATCGCCTCGACGTAGCCCTGGTCGACTGCTCCGGCCGCGACCAGCAGCGCGCCCGCCTCGTCGATGCCGGAGGCGGAGTCGGAGGCGGTGCCGGTCAGGACGATGCTGTCGGGGGCGAGGATCTGGGGCGACCCTGCGCTGTCGGTGCTGGTGTCGGTGGTGGAGGCTCCCGCACCCGCGGCCGCACCCGCACCCGCACCCGCGGCCGCCGCCCCGGAGTCGGTCGTCGGCCCGGTCTCCGCAGCGGCGTCCGGAGCATTGCGCTGTCCCACCAGCTCCACGACCTCGTCGTAGCGCGGGGAGTTCATGAACTGGTCCACGCTCACGTGCACGGCGGAGCCGGTGCGCTGGCGGGCGCGGTCGGTGAGCTCCTCCTGGGTCACCACCACGTCCCATTCGTCGGAGAGGCTCGAGATGGCCTTGTTGGTGACCTCGACGTCGTCGAAGCCCGCCGCGCGGACCTTCTTGCGCAGCACGGTCGCACCCATGGCGGAGGAGCCCATGCCCGCGTCGCAGGCGAAGACGATGCGCTGGATCGGTCCGGTGTGCCCGGACTCGTCGGCCACGGCCGCAGCGCCGGCACCTGCCGCACCCGCGCCGGTCAGGGCGCCGGCGACGGAGGACTTCTTGCCCTTCATCTGCTCCATCCTGGCGGTGGCGGCGGCGATGTCGCCGTCGTCCTGCTTGCCGATCTTGAGGATCACTGCGGAGAGCACGAAGCTCACCACGGCGGCTGCTGCGACCGCGAGGGCGATGCCGAGGTAGGAGTCACGCGCGGCGACGCCGAAGATCGCGATGATCGAGCCGGGGGCCGCCGGAGAGATGAGGCCGGTGCCGAAGGCCGCATTGACGGCCACCCCGGTCATACCTCCGCCGATCGCGGCGAGGATCAGCAGCGGCTTCATGAGCACGTACGGGAAATAGATCTCGTGGATGCCGCCGAAGAACTGGATGATCGCGGCGCCCGGTGCGGAAGCGCGTGCGGCGCCCCTCCCGAAGATCGTGTAGGCGAGCAGGATTCCCACGCCCGGGCCGGGGTTCGACTCGAGCAGGAAGAGGACGGACTTGCCGTTGACCGCGGCGTCGGAGATCCCCAGCGGGGTCAGCACGCCGTGGTTGATGGCGTTGTTGAGGAAAAAGACCTTCGCAGGCTCGATGAGCAGGGAGACCAGGGGGAGCAGACCGGCGTTCACGAGGCCCGCGACCCCGTTCGCGAGCAGGGTCATCAGACCGTTCACCAGCGGGGCGAGGCCGAAGAAGCCCGCCGCGAGCAGCAGGAACCCGACGATGCCGGCCGAGAACATGTTCACGAGCATCTCGAAGCCGGCCGGGATGTGGTCCTGCCACAGCCGGTCGAGCTTCTTCATCACCCAGGCCGCCAGCGGCGCCATGATCATCGCGCCGATGAACATGTGAACCTCCGGCAGGGCCTCGAAGGCGGACTCCGCGTTGCCGGCGGCGAGCCACTTCTCGAGCTCCGCGGCGTTCTCCTGGGCGATCAGCCAGTCCGATCCGGCGATCACACCCATCGTCGCGATCACGCCGACGACGGCGCCGCGCGCCTCGTAGACCATGCGGCCGCCGGTGTTCGCGATGAGCAGCGGCAGCAAATAGTGGATCATCGGGCCGACGGCGCTCTCGAGCGGGGCGTTCGGCGTCCACCCCTTCTCGATGAAGAACGCAGTCAGGATGCCCCACGCGATCAGCGCGGGGATGTTCGGCATCACCATGTTCGACAGGGAGGTGCCGACCTTCTGCAGCGCCACGCGCGGGCTGAACCCGCTGCGCGCCTCGGTCGTTGTGCTCATGCGACATCCTCGGGGACGGCCGGAGCACCACGAGCTCCGGAGGGGACGGCACGCGTCGGGCGACGCGCTGCCGCCGTGCGGGGCGATCCCCGGCGTCGTGCAGTGGAGATGCTCCGTCGGCGTGACGGAAGTCTACCTGTGGTCAGCGTGATCGTGCCGTCGGCCCGGATCAGCCGTGCGAGGTGTCCTCCGGGTCGCCCTGCGAGGAGCGGGCGGCGCGCCAGCGTCGGTACGCGAGCACCGTCAGGGTGATCACCACGATCCACGAGATCACCACTGCGAGCCCGTTGACCAGTGACGGATCGGCGATGAACGCACCGATCGCGATCAGGGAGACCTGGCCCGGCAGGGCCGAGAGCGCGGTGGCGACGAGGTAGTCGCGGGCGGTGATCCCCAGCGCCCCGCTGCCGTAGTTCACCGGCCAGTACGGGATGCCCGGCATCAGCCGCAGAGTGCACACGGCGTAGAAGCCGCCGCCCTCGAGCCGCTGCTCGACCACCTCCGCATGGGAGCCGAGCAGCCGCATCACCGTCTCCCGGCCCAGGCCGCGGGCGATCCCGTAGCCGCCGAGGCAGCCGAGCACCACGCCCGCCATGGACAGGATCGTGCCGATGGGGAGACCGAAGATCATCCCGGCGGCGACCGCCATGATGGTGACGGGGATCGGGGTCACGGCCACCAGCGCGTACAGCGCGATGAAGAAGAGCGGACCCCACGGGCCGAGGTCCGCGATGCGCGCCTGCAGGGTCTCCAGCGAAGGCAGGCGCACGTTCAGGGCCAGCCAGGTCATCGCCAGCAGAGCCAGCACCAGCAGCACGTTGCGCAGGATCGAGCCCCACGGCGTGCTGTCCCGGTGTGGGGAGGCGGCGGTGGTCTCGGGCATCGGTGTGCGGGTCATCGCAGGCAAGTCTCCCACCCGGCGCCGGCCGCTCCTCCGGCACCGCGCACCCCTCCCTCCGGCGTCCGACGCTCCTCCTCCGCCCAGTGCTGATCAGCCCAGCGCTGATCAGCAGGGAGCGGAGATCCTGGTGCCACGCGGCCCCGTCGGCGAAGACTCGGTGCATGACCACCACCTCACCGCCCGTCCCACCCACCACCGCCCTCGTGGACCGCATCGATCTCGGCCTGCTCCACCAGCGGGTCCTGCTGCTGGACCGGGAGCTCGATCAGGACAACGGCGCCCGGCTCAGCGCCGGGCTGCTGCTCCTGGCGGCCGAGGACCCCGGCAGCGACATCACCCTGCTGATCAGCTCGCCCGGCGGGCTGGTGCCCGCGATGCTCGCGATCGGAGACCTCATGGACCTCGTGCCCTGCGACGTGCGCACCGTGGCCCTCGGCATGGCCTACAGCGCCGGCCAGTACCTGCTCACCCACGGCACCCCCGGCAAGCGGAGCATCCTCCCGCACGGACGGGTGCTCATGCACCAGGGCTCGGCCGGCTTCGGGGGCTCGGCGGCCGACATCGAGATCCAGGCCGAGGACCTGCGCACGAGCCGCGACCTGCTCATCGACATCACCGCCGAGCGCACCGGGCAGAGCCGCGAGCGGATCGCCCGCGACTCCGAGCGGGACCGGTTCTGGTCCGCCGAGGACGCCGTCGGGTACGGCTTCTGCGACCGCATCGTCAGCGACCCGGCGGAGATCCTCCCGCTGTGGTCGGCCGGGGCTCGCACGGGGCTCGGCCGATGAGCACGTACACGATCCCCAGCGTCATCGAGCGCACCACCGGCGGCGGCGAGCGGACGACGGACATCTTCTCCCGACTGCTCAGCGACCGGATCATCTACCTCGGCACCGGGGTGGATGACGGCGTCGCGAACACCGTGATCGCCCAGGCCCTGCACCTGGAGCACGAGTCCCACGAGGCGCCGATCCAGATCTACCTGAACTCGGAGGGAGGGGATGCGCAGTCCGTGCTCGCGATCCACGACGCGCTCGCCTACGTGCGCTGCCCGATCGCCGTGACCTGCGTGGGCCAGGTGGTCGCGGGGCCGGCGCTGCTGCTGGGCGCAGGGACCCCGGGGATGCGGGCCGTGCTGCCCCATGCGCGGGTGGTGCTGAGACCGCTCGAGGCCAGCGGGCGAGGTGCGATCCCGGACCTGATCCTCGCGACCGAGGAGGTGGAGCGGATACGAGGCCAGATCGAGCAGCTGCTCGCAGAGGTCACCGGCCGGCCACGGGAGCGGGTGCGCCACGACCTCGAACGGGAGCGGGTGCTCGATGCGGCGGCGGCCGTCGAGTACGGACTGGCCGACGAGGTCCTGCTCAGGCGGCCGAGAGGCTGACCGCGCCGCGGGCGGGGGCGCGGGAGGGCGCCGCGAGCTCGTGGGCCTGCTGGCGGTCCTGCTGGCGGTCCTGCGGGCGCGGCCGACGGGTGAGATCCAGGACGACAGGCCGGGTCGCCGGCCGCGCCGCGTCCGCCATCAGCTCGGCGACGCCGGTGCCGAGCGCACCGCAGATCGCGGCGAGGATCTCGCTGGAGGCGTCCTTGCGGCCGCGCTCGACGTCGGAGAGATGCTGCATGCTCATCCCCGCCCGCGCGGAGACATCGGCCAGGGTGCGACCGTGCTCCAGACGGCGACGGCGCAGCGCCTGACCGATCAGCTCTCGCAGCAGCGGCTCCAGCGGGGTCATGGGACGACGGTACGCCGCCGCCGATGAACTCGCCGGAGCCTCTGCTGTGAGCGGAAGAGCCGTGCTCGGCCGGCTCAGAGCGCGCCCTGGGCCTCCGTGCCGCGGGGGAGCGGGGTCATGCGGGTGACCAGGCCGGGCTTCTCGACGAGGTCGGCGACGTCCGCGCGCAGCACCTTCACCTGGTCGCTGTCGCCGTGGGCGTCGAGCGCCTCGACGCTGGTCCACTTCTCGATCATCACGATGGTGCCGTCCTCGGCGTCGTGGATCGCGTAGAGCTCGCAGCCGTCCTCGGTGTGGACGGCTTCGATGCCGCGACGCATGGCCTCGGCCAGCTCCTGCTTCTTGCCGGGCTTGGGGTAGAACACGGCGGTGACGACGACGGTCATGGGGGGCTCCTGGTGACGTGACGGGCTGGAGGTCGCCGTCACCCTATGCGACGCGATCCTGCCGCGCGCCGGTCGGCCACGGAGCGAGGGCGGCCGACGCGGCGCGCCCGGTGCGGCTCAGTCGTCGCTGACCTGGACGGTGACCTCGATGTTCCCGCGGGTGGCGTTCGAGTACGGGCAGACCTGGTGGGCCGCGTCGGCGAGCTCCTGCGCCTGGTCCTGGGGGAGACCGGGGAGCACGACCTCGAGGACGACGGCGAGCTGGTAGCCGCCGTCGCCGTCGGGGCCGATCGAGACTCGGCTCCCGACGCTCGACTCGCTGATCGCGAGCTTGCGGGACCGCGCCACGCCCTGGAGCGCGGAGTGGAAGCAGGCGGCATAGCCCGCGGCGAAGAGCAGCTCGGGGTTGGCGCCGTCCCCGGAGCCGCCCATCTCCCGGGGCGGGGCCATCGTGAGGTCGAGGTGGCCGTCGGGGGTGGTGACGCGGCCGGCGCGGCCGGCGCCGGTGGACAGTGCTTCGGCGGTGTAGAGCGTTTCCATGGGGTCTCCTGTCATCGGGGTGGACTGCAAGGTCGTTCAGCGGGAGGTGTCGTTCAGGGGGAGGTCTATGCGGGCGCTCCGGCCGGAGGCGCGGCGGACATCGCGGTGGCCAGACGGCGCAGGGTGTCGATCAGCTCCCGGGCCGAGGCCTCGTCGGGCAGGCCCGTGGCCTGGGCGATCACCGCAGGGAGGTGGGCGAGCTCGCCGCGCAGCGCGTCGCCGTGCTCCGTCGTGTCGACCGTGACGACCCGCTGGTCCCGGCCACTCCTGTGCCGCGCGAGGAGCTGTCTGTCCTCCATGCGGCGCAGCAGCGGCGAGAGGGTGCCGGAGTCCAGCTGGAGCATCCGGCCCAGCTCGCCGACCGTCTGCTCGCCCTCGGTCCACAGCACCACGAGCACGAGGTACTGGGGATAGGTCAGGCCCCAGGGCTCGAGCTGCTCGGCGTAGGCCCGGGTCGTCGCCCGGGCCGCGGAGTAGAGGGAGAAGCACACCATGTCGTCGACGATCGCCATGGAAGAACAGTTGCACACAATTCAATCGTGCACAACCTGACTGGCCGCACCCTTCGTGGGCACGACGCAGTCATGCACGACCAGGGGTCGTGCGTGACGCGGACGTGTCGGGATCTATCGAAAGGCGATAGATTCTGCATGTTCGTCGAGAGGAGAGGTCGTCATGGGCATCGTGCCGGTGCAGATCCTGCGCGTCATCATCTGGATCTCGCTGCTCTGCTCCCTGGTGATCCAGCTGGGCTTCGTGCCGCTGGTGTGCTGGGAGATGCATGAGTCGGGGGCGCCGCCGGCGGCAGTCGTCACGGTCGCCGCTGTGCTGGTGCTGGGAGTGCTCGGCCTCCAGGTCGTGGGAGCGAGCATCCTGCGCCTGCTCACCCTGGTGCGTCGCGGGCGGGTGTTCTCGCCGACGGCGTTCCGTCACGTGGATCGGATCATCGCAGCCGTCGCAGGAGAGTCGCTGCTGCTGTTCGCCCTGGCCGTCTTCGCCTCGATCGTCAATCGCCTGACGCCCGGGGACGAGCTGGCCCCCGGGCTGATCGGCATGATCTGCGGAGCCTCCCTGGTGATCGCCGGGGTGGCGATGGTGATCTCCGTGCAGCGACAGCTGCTGGTGCAGGCCACCGCGGCGCAGGACCGCGCCACCAGCCTGCAGGCGGAGCTGGACGAGGTGATCTGAATGCCGATCGTGGTGGACATCGACGTCATGCTCGCCCGCAGGAAGATGCCCGTCGGCGTGCTCGCCGAGCGGGTGGGCATCACGCCGGCGAACCTCGCGGTGCTCAAGAACGGCCGCGCCAAGGCGGTGCGCTTCTCGACCCTGGAAGCCCTGTGCGAGGTGCTCGACTGTCAGCCGGGGGACCTGCTGCGCTGGGAGTCTGCGGAGCAGGCGCCCAGGTGAGAGGCCTGAGGTGCCTCGGAATCGTCCCGTGGGTCACATCGCGTCCCGAGCAGCCCGTCGGATGCCGTAGGCTTCACAGTGCACGGCGCAGGATGCCTCCCCGGAGGCGACCCACCATGGTCGCGCAGCACTTCCGACGAAAATGGGACTACATCACCTCCTCCGCACTGCCCCGTACGACCACCCGCTCGCGCTCACCGCTGAGCTCCCCACTCCTTCACGGCTCCGAGCCGACGGCACCCGCGCCGCGCTCGCCGGAGGGATCCCCACGGCCTTCGGGCCCCATGATCGGCCGTATCGGCGACGTCCTGTCGTCGGCCGCGGCTCAGGCGGCCCCAGTGGCCGCACCCGCACCCCTGCACGGCCGCGGCGACCTCATCGGTCGTCGTGACGTCGGGGGAGCACCCCATCCGCGGCGGCGCCGTCGTCACGGATACCCGGGCCACGAATGTGGTTCACGACTACGAAGGAATATCGCCATGGCTACTGGCATCGTCACCTGGTTCAACTCCGACAAGGGCTACGGCTTCATCGCCCCCGAGGACGGCTCCGCCGATGTGTTCGCGCACTTCAGCGCCATCGCCGGCACCGGCCGTCGCGACCTCGAGGAGAACCAGCGCGTGGAGTTCGAGACCGAGCAGGGCCCCAAGGGCCTGCAGGCTGTGAACATCCGCGGCATCTGAGTGCTCCGGTCGCTCCCCGGAGCGACCGCATGATCTCTGCGCCCGTCGGGCCCGGCTCACGCCGGACCCGGCGGGCGCTGTCATGCCCGGTCGACGTCCACCGGGCCGGCGTCGGTCAGGCCGGCGGTCACCAGGCCACGGCATGCCGCCCGGGCCCGACCGTCGTGGCGAGGCCCGGCAGCACGAGCTGTGCTCTGGACCCCTCCGGCACCACGACCTCCAGGGTCCGCTCCTGCCGGTCCACCTCGACCACGATCTCCCCGAGATCTGTCTGCCGGGTCAGGGAGATGCTGGCGACGGGGACATCAGGATCCGGTGCGACGACGAACTCCCGCCATCCGTCGGGGCCGCGACGCAGCCCCACCACATGCTCATGGATCCAGGTGACCGGGGTGCCCATGAAGTAGTGGGAGCACGAGCGCGGGGCCTCCCACATCTCCATGAACGTCGCATTCCCCGCCTCCAGCCAGTCCCGCCAGCCGGGCGCGCCGGGCGCGGTCAGCACTCTCCAGGCGAGCGCTCCCTGGCCATGCGTGGAGAGCACAGGCAGCAGATGGCGCACCCCGAGATGCCCGCAGTCGTGATGGCCGCCGCGGGCGGTGATGTCCTCGACGAGATGCGACACCACCGCCTCGACGTGCTCGGCGGGCACGATGCCGAAGGCCAGCGGCAGCAGGTTGCTGGTCTGGCGCAGCGGCGCGGAGTCCGGCGTCCCGGGATCGCGATATCGTCCCTGCTCCGGGTCCAGGAAGACGGCGTTGACCGCCTCCTCGAGGGCGAGCGCCTCGGCGCGCAGCGACTGCGGGGCCGGGACGCCGGGGATCTCCTGCCCGCTCGAGGTCCACGGGTCGGCATCCCGGGAGCCTCCCGCGACCGTCGCGAGGTCCACCGCGTGGGCGAGCGAGCGCAGGGCACGGGCCACGCTCAGGGTGGCCGAGAGCCGCTTGTCCTCCGGTGCGGGGCCGGGGCTGCCGGGGCTGAGGTAGTCGCCGAGGACCCCGGAGATCAGGCCGTCCTCGTCCCGTCTGCCGAGCTCATGGGCCAGGTGGTCCGCCGCGGCCGCGCCGTGCTCGGCGACCGGCTCCCGCTGGCCGTACTCGGTGGCCAGCTCGTCCAGCAGGGTCGGCAGCAGGCAGGTCCACTCCGGTGCGGGGGACAGCTCCTCGTAGCCCCAGTCCGGGGTCGGGGAGATCACCGCGAGGGAGCCGTCGGGTCGCTGCCCGTCCACCTGGTCCACGACCCATTTGCCGAGCATCCGGCGCATGTCGTCGATCGTGGTCATCGCCGCGAGCGCCGTCAGGGCGTCCCCGGTCCAGCCGTTCTTCTCCTGGCTCGGGGAATCGGTGGGGACGTGGTGCATGTTGTTGCGCAGGGAGGCCCGCATCGCCGCGTCGAACTGCTCGAGGTACGCCTCCGAGGAGCGCAGCACGCTCACCTCGCGCAGGTCCGCCCAGGCGGGGATCCCGGTCACCTCGAGCGAGGCGAGGTCGCCGCCGATGCGCTCGAGCTGCACGTAGCGGAACCCCTTGTAGCTGTGCCGTGGTGCGAAGGAGCGGGCGAAGCCCGGCTCCAGCCGCACCCGGTCCTCCTGGAAGCGGTCGGTGCGGAGGTGCTCGTTCTCGTCCTCGACGGTCCCGTCGGCCCGCAGCTTCTCCGCGTGCCGGGCCACGAACTCCAGCGGCGCCGCCGTGCCGGGCACCTGGTCGGCGAGCGAGAAGCGGCACCAGCCGGCGATCACCCGGCCCATGTCCAGCACCACCCGCTGCGGGGAGGAGGAGACGACCTGCGGGACGATCTCGCCCTGCTCGACCACCGGCTCCTGCCCCTGGAGCTGCATGCGCGGCTCCGGGGCCCGACGTCCGCGGCGAGACCCGCCGCCGGGCCGGTCCACCAGCACCGGATCCCAGCCGCTCGCGTCGTAGCCCGGCAGCTTCCATGCCGCGGGATCCTCGACGGGCTCGAAGCTCTCACCCTCGTACATCGAGTCGAAGGTCACGGGCCCGGGGCGGGTGCGCCAGTCCGCCCCGGTGGCGACGGCGCGCACGGTGCCGTCGGCGAGCTCGATGCGCAGATGGGACCAGGCCCGCACCGGACCCCGCCAGGGCGCCAGGTGCCAGCGCCACACGTTCGGCGTCGTCATCGCGTGGAAGCCCCGTCCCAGCTCGATGGCCAGGACGTTCTCCCCGCCGCGGAGCAGCGTGGCGACGTCGTGCTCGCACACCTGCACCCGGTGGCGGGGATCGGTGAGCCCCGGATCCAGTCGGGACGGGCTCACCTCGGCGCCGTTGACATGAGCTCGGAAGGTGCCCAGCCCCGTCACCAGCAGCCGGGCCGAGACCGGGGGAGAGTCGAGGGTGAAGGACAGCCGCAGCAGCGGATCCTGCGGATCCTCGCCGGGCGCGGTGATCCAGCGGGCGAGGGCGGGGTCGATCTCCGGCATGCCTGTCACCAGGTCCTTCGGTCAGCGTCGACAAGTCCGCACAGTCTGGCACGGGCCCGTCCCCGCCGACGGCGCGCCACGCTCACAGCGGGCTCCGGGCCGCGCCTGTCACCATGGCGGGATGGATCTGAGCACCCTCGGCCGCGAGATCACGCAGCGGCTCCTGCCCGACGCCGCTCCGGCGGCGGGCTGGTGGCTGCTGATCGCGCTCCTGGCCGCGGTCGCCGTCGTGGCGGTGCCCCCGGTCTGGCGGCTCGCCCGCCTCGCGGTGACCATCGTCCACGAGCTCGGACACGCGACCGTGGGGATCCTGATGGGGCGCCGCTTCACTGGCTTCGTGGTGAGCGCGGACATGTCGGGACATGCCGTGACCGTCGGCCCCCGGCGGGGGATCGGCCGGGTCGCCTCCACCTGGGCCGGCTACCCCGCCCCGGCGCTGGTGGGCGCCGTGCTGGTGCAGATCTCCCTGCACGGATGGGCCAGCACCGCGCTGTTCGCGGCACTCGTGGTGCTGGTGCTCTCGCTCGTCTTCACCCGCTCCCTGCACACCGTCGTGGCGGTGCTCGCCACCGCTGCGGCGGTGGGTGCCCTGTGGTGGTGGGGCGGCCCGGCGCTCACCGCCCTGCTCACCCTCGCCGGCGGGGTGTTCCTGCTGCTGGGCGCCTGGCGGCACCTCGGCGCGGTGATCAGCGGCGGCGGCCGCAGCGATGATCCCGCCCAGCTGGCGACGCTGACCCCGCTGCCGGGCTGGGCATGGATCCTCTCCTTCGCGGCGGTGCTCGCGGCCTGCACCTGGTGGGCGTGGTCGGCACTGGCCCCGCTGCTGACCGGTCTGCTCTGAGCAGAGGTTCTGCACCCGCTCCCGTCGGGGCTACCCTGGTTCCCGTCCGGTCCCCGTCCCCGAGGAGCCCCATGTCCGCGATCGCCGTCCCGGCCCGCCGCCCTGTCCTGGCCGATGCCCTGGCCCCCCATCGCACGCGTGTCCAGGACGCCGGGCTCGTGCTGGCCGGTGCGGGCGTCGTCGCCCTCCTCGCCCAGCTCACCATCCCGCTGCCGCTGGTGCCGATCACCGGTCAGACCCTCGGCGTGATCCTCGTCGGCGCGGCGCTGGGCTCCCGCCGCGGCGCGGCGGCGCTGCTCACCTACCTGCTCGTGGGGCTCGCAGGCGCCCCGGTGTTCGCCGAGTTCACCGGCGGGCCCGCCTCCGTGCTCTCGCCGAGCTTCGGCTTCCTGCTCGGCTTCGTGCCGGCGGCCTTCGTCGCCGGGTGGGTCGCCGAGCGCGCCTGGGACCGCCGCCCCCTGCTCGCCCTGGCCGGCTTCGTCGCCGCCAGCGCGGTGCCCTTCCTGGTCGGTGTGCCGTACCTGGCGATGATCCTGAACGCCGTGATGGGGGCCGAGCTGGGACTGGGCGGCGTGCTCGCCGCGGGGCTGTGGCCCTTCCTCCCCGGCGGCCTGGTCAAGGCCGCTCTCGCCGCGGTGCTGGTCCCCGCCGCCTGGCGCGCGGTGCGCGCCCTCGACGAGCGCCGCTGAGCGCGCAGGGACTCGCGGCGCAGCGACCCCTCCGGCCCCCGCAGCGCTTCAGGCGTACAGCGTCGCCACCCGCACCAGCAGGGCGACGAGGCCCAGCGCCGGCAGGAAGGACATCGCGAACCACCACCGGCGGTACGACAGGACCGCGATGAACTCCCGCAGCGTCGCGCTCGGGACGTAGTAGAAGGCGGTGGGTCCGCCCACTGCCTCATCGGCGAATCCGAGCGATCGGGCCAGCAGGGCCGCGCGAAAGGCGTGATACCGGCTGGTCGCGACGAGGTACGGCCCCGGGATCCCGGCGTCCTCGAGGATCCGGTGGGAGAAGGTGAGGTTCTCCTGCGTGGTCCGGGAGGCGGTCTCCGCACGGACGCATTCCGCGGGGATCCCGGTCTCCTCGATCAGATGCTCGGCCATCGCCGCCCCCTCGGATCGCGGCTCGTCCGCGCCCTGCCCCCCGGAGGGGACGAGCAGCGGATCGAGACCCCGCGCGAGCAGCCGCTCGCGCTCCGCGACGGCGCAGTCGAGACGGCGGCGCAGCAGCGGGGAGACCTTCCCTCGGACCAGGCCCGCACCGTGGACGATGATGCCCTCGGTGAGCAGCTTGCGAGGGAACAGCTGGTAGGGGATCGAAGCGCACAGGAACACGGCGAAGGCGAGTCCCAGGTGGAGGGCGAGCAGCGCCAGCAGCGCCCCGGCGCCGAGCCCGACGGGGTGGAGGGTCAGCATCAGCGCGCCGGCCACCACGGGGGAGGCCAGCAGGAACAGTCCCGCGAGCCCGGAGAGCAGGTTCCCCAGACTCCGTCCCTCCTTGCGCACCATGGTCAGGCCGTTCCACACCAGGAACATCCCGAGCCCGATCAGCCCCAGCACCTCGAGCATCACCACGGCCAGGACCAGCAGATCGCCGAGGGGGAGGGTGGTCTCCACGAGCAGTGCGAGGGTGGACAGGCTCGAGTAGAGCGCGACCAGCAGGAGCACGCCATTGCGCACCCGCCGACGGTCGCGGCGGAAGACCAGCACGTACAGCCCCCACCAGAAGGCGGTCCCGATCAGCGCTCCCAGCATGCACAGCTCCTCGTCCCTCGCGCCGTTCCATCCTCGCACAGAGCGGGAGCGTGACGAGGTGGACCACGACGACGGGCCGTGAGGGCTCTCAGAGCAGGCCCACCAGCAGCCCCACGGCCGCGATCGACACGGGCAGCGCGGCGAGGACCCAGCGCAGCCGCCGCCCGAGGAGCAGCACGAACTCCCGCAGGATCGCGGTCGGGAGATAGCGCAGAGCCGTCGGCCCGCCGACGACTGCGTCCCCGAACCCCAGGTCGCGCGCCAGCAGCGCGGCCCGGAAGGCGTGATAGCCGCTGGTGACGACGAGAGAGGGGCCGTCGTGCCCAGCGTCGTGGAGGAGCCGGTGGGAGAAGATCAGGTTCTCCACGGTGGTGCGCGCGGCGATCTCGGCCCGCACCCGCTCGGCGGGGACGCCGAGCACCTCGACGAGATGGGCCGCCATCACCGCGGCCTCGTGCGGGGAGTGCTCGTCCCCCTTGCCGCCCGAGGGCACCAGCAGAGGATCGATCCCGTGGGCGAGCAGGCGCTCCCGTTCGGCGGCCGCGCGCTCGAGCCGTCCTCGCAGCAGCGGTCCGACCCGCCCCTCCTGCAGCGTCGAGCCGAGCACGATGATCCCGCCGCTGCGCAGGCGCGACGGCCGCAGGCGGTAGGGGACGGCGGCGCCGAGGACGATCAGGAAGCCGAGCCCCAGGTGCATCGCGAGCACTCCGGCGACCACCGAGAGCGCGGGGCCGACGGGACTCCCGAGGCCCGGGAGCGCGGGGATCAGAGCGGGCGCGGCCAGCAGCGCGATCCCGCCGAGACCGGAGAGCAGGCGCCCTCCCGGACGGGCGTCACGGGGCGAGATGACCACCGCGCCGACCAGCACGGTCGCTCCGAGAATGAGCGTCCCGCCCAGGCTCAGGCCCCAGACCGCCAGCAGCAGCGCCGAGGGCACCGAGCGGCCCGGCAGGGCGAGGACGAGGGCGAGGAGCGCCAGGACCGTGAGCAGCAGGAGCACCCCGGTGCGCAGCCGACGCGGGTCCCGGCGCGCGATCAGCCGATGGGACGCCGCTCCCAGCGCCGCCAGCACGGCCAGGAGGCCGATCGACAGGATCCCTGCTGCCGGCATCCAGCCCTCCTCACCTCGCGCGACGGCTCATCCTGTCATGGCCGGCGCGCTCGGCGGGAGGACAGGTCAGGCCCGGGCGGCCACCGCCTGGAAGGGGGCGACGTGCTTGCCGAGATGGGCGGCGAGGATGTCGCCGTGCTGCCCCTGGTGCGCCGCGACCACGTCGAGGAAGCGGTCGTGGATCGGGTCACCGGAATCGTCGGTCCCGTTGAGGGAGTCGCCGTATCCCACGTGGAGGATCTGGCGGGCGTCGTCCGAGCGGATCAGCTCCGCCAGGTCCACCCCGGCAAGGGAGGTCGGGGTGCGGTCCTCCTCGGCGGAGACCTGGTAGCTCGCCCGGGCCCGGACGTACGAGGCGCGGGAGATGTCCCAGATGCGCGAGAACAGCTCCGGGTCGTGCTCGGCGACGATCTCGACCCCGCACAGGTAGCTGGTGCCCGAGGTCTTCAGGTGCACCAGGCCCTGGGTGGCCTCGACGCACAGGGGGTAGATCGAGAACTTGTCGGAGCCCGAGTGCAGGGAGATCTTGTAGCCGCCGAACTGCTCGGCGATCGCATGGTGCGCCTCGAGGTTCCGGCGCAGCTCCTCGGCGTCGCCCAGGAAGTCCAGGCCCTTCTCGAAGCCGTCCACGTAGCGCGGGGCGAAGCTGAACCAGCTCGCGCCCAGGCGCGTGAGCTCCGAGGCCAGGTAGAAGTGCTCGAAGAAGGTGGTCAGCCATGCGGTCTCGTCGACGGCGAACTCGATCTCGATCTCGTGCTGCGCGTTCTCGGTGACGTGGCGGTACAGCCGCATCGCCTCCACCACGGCGCGGCCGTACTTCACGGCGGCGGTGAGGACGTCCTGCTCGGTGACCTCGATCTGGCTGTGGCCGACGTCCAGGGTCATGCCCACATAGCGCGCCTTGAGGTCCGCCAGGGAGTCCTCGAGCTGGTCCCAGGGCAGCGCCTCGGCATCGGCCGCGGTGACGCCCGCGGTGACATCGGCGACCAGGTCGCCCGGGTCCAGGGTGAACATCACGAAGCCCGCCTCGAGGCCGCGGTCGATGCCCTCGGTGGTCTTGATGTGGTCACAGTCGGCGCCGAAGCCGCCCTCCCACCCCGCTTCGACCAGGCCGAAGATCGCATCGTCCATCACCGACCGGGCACTGCGGCCCAGGCGGTCCATCTCCCGGATCGACTGCTGGGCGAGGACGGGCATGACGCCGGCGCCCTGCTCGGCGAAGGCGCGCGCCTGACCGGGGGTCGCCAGGCCCGTGCGGTCGCCGGTGCCGACGGAGGTGCGGTGGCCGCCGATCCTCTGCGGGCGCAGGGCCGGGAAGGCCGCCTGCAGCGCCGCGGCGTTGGCAGTGGAGAGCGGACCGGTCAGCACATGACCGTCCCCGGCGAGGGAGGTCGTGCCCTCGAAGCCGGTCAGTGCCTGCGGCGTCGTCGCGTCCACCCGCAGGGAGCGGGCCGAGCCGTCGTAGCGGATGCTCGCCGTGAGGGCGTCGTGGCGCAGGGTCATCACTCTCTCCGTTCCGGATGGGTGGGGGACGTCCGCGGCCCCGACGGGCACCCATCAGCAATCGACGTAAACGATTGCATAGATGTGGCCTGCTGGGAAGGGGTTTCCGTACCGTAGAATGCTCTCAGGGACTGCAACAGTTGCGGTGCGGTGCGGTGCGGGGAGGGATGTCGATGACGGTGAGGCTCAAGGACGTGGCCGGACGGGCCGGGGTCTCGGTGGCGACGGCCTCGCGCGCCTTCCAGCGGCCGGAGATGGTGAGCGATGAGGCCCGGGAGGCGGTGCGCCGTGCGGCGGCCGAGCTCGGCTACACCGCGAACCGCACCGCCCGTGCCCTCATCACGGGCCGAGCCGGGGTGTACGGCGTGATCGTCCCGGACCTCGAGAACCCCTTCTTCCCCGCCGTGCTCAAGGGAGCGCAGGCTCGGGCGCACCAGCTCGGGGCGCAGCTGCTGATCACCG
>NZ_DASVGJ010000066.1:0-80890 GCF_036379615.1 Brachybacterium sp. | reverse complement strand
TCGATGGGCCAGGACATCGCCTTCACCGTGCTCTCGGTGACCTCACGGAAGCTCCGGCTCCGCACCAGCACGGCACTGTCCGAACGGGAGGAGGGCGGTGGCATCGATCTCAGGACGGACCAGGACACCTTCACCGTCCGCGCCGGTGGATCTCTCTCGATCACCACCCCGACGATGGACGCAGGCACCACCTTCACTCTCCGCTACGAGGAGTGACGCTCCCCCTGCGCCGTTGCCGCGTGCGATGACATTTCAAGAACGCTGGACCGCCCGCAGCTCCTTCTTCAGCTCCTGCACCTCGTCACGCAGGCGCGCGGCGACCTCGAAGTTCAGCGACTCAGCGGCTTGGTGCATCTGCGCGGTCATCTCATCGATCATGCCGGTCAGCGCGCCGACGGGATCCTCGCCCAGATCCACGCTGCGGCCCTTGACCGCGTCGACGGCGTTCGCCCGGGCACGATCCTTCGCCACCCGTTCCTTGCCGGAGCGGTAGTCGGTCGCCATCAGCGTGTCGGTGTCGATGTCCTCGCGGGCGAGCATGTCGGTGACGTCGGCGATGCGCTTGCGCAGCGGGGTCGGGTCGATCCCGTTCTCGGTGTTGTAGGCGATCTGCTTCTCGCGGCGCCGGTTGGTCTCGTCGATCGCGGACTGCATCGAGTCGGTGATCCGGTCGGCGTACATGTGCACCTGGCCGGAGACGTTGCGGGCCGCGCGTCCGATCGTCTGGATGAGAGAGGTGCGGGAGCGCAGGAAGCCCTCCTTGTCCGCATCCAGGATCGCCACCAGCGACACCTCCGGCAGGTCCAGTCCCTCACGCAGCAGGTTGATGCCCACCAGCACGTCGAACTCGCCCAGCCGCAGGGAGCGCAGCAGCTCGATGCGGCGCAGGGTGTCGACGTCGGAGTGGAGGTACTGGACTCGCACTCCGTTCTCCAGCAGGAAGTCGGTGAGGTCCTCGGCCATGCGCTTGGTCAGCGTGGTGACCAGGACGCGCTCGTCGCGCTGGACGCGCTTCTCGATCTCCTCGCGCAGGTCGTCGATCTGGCCCTTGACGGGCTTGACCACCACCTCGGGATCCACCAGGCCCGTCGGCCGGATGATCTGCTCGACATGGCCGTCGGAGCGACCCAGCTCGTACTCCGCCGGAGTGGCCGAGAGGTAGACCGTCTGTCCCGTGCGCTCGGTGAACTCGGAGAAGGTGAGCGGCCGGTTGTCCAGCGCGGAGGGCAGGCGGAACCCGAAGTCGACCAGGGTGCGCTTGCGGGAGCGGTCCCCCTCGTACATCGCGCCGATCTGCGGGACGGTCACGTGGGACTCGTCGATCACCAGCAGGAAGTCCTCGGGGAAATAGTCCATGAGCGTGTTCGGGGCGGTGCCGGGCTCACGGCCGTCGAGGTGTCGGGAGTAGTTCTCCACCCCGTTGGTGGAGCCCATCTGGCGCAGCATCTCCAGATCGTGCGTGGTGCGCATCCGCAGCCGCTGCGCCTCGAGCAGCTTGTTCTGATGCTCGAGCTCCTCGAGCCGCTCGGCGAGCTCGACCTCGATGGTGCCGATGGCGCGGGAGAGACGCTCGGGCCCGGCCACGTAGTGCGACGCCGGGAAGATGTGGATGTGCTCCTCCTGCCGGATCACCTCGCCGGTCATCGGATGCAGGGTGAAGATCGCATCGATCTCGTCACCGAAGAACTCGATCCGGATCGCGAGCTCCTCGTACATCGGGATGATCTCCACAGTGTCGCCCCGCACCCGGAAGGTGCCTCGCTCGAAGGCCACGTCGTTGCGGTCGTACTGCATGTTCACGAAGCGGGTCAGCAGCTCGTCGCGATCCAGCTCCTGGCCCGCGCTGAGCTGCACCATGCGGTCCACGTACTCCTGCGGGGTGCCCAGGCCGTAGATGCAGGAGACGGAGGAGACCACCACCACGTCGCGGCGGGTCAGCAGCGAGTTGGTGGCGCTGTGGCGCAGCCGCTCCACCTCCGCGTTGATCGAGGAGTCCTTCTCGATGTAGGTGTCCGACTGCGGGACGTACGCCTCGGGCTGGTAGTAGTCGTAGTAGGAGACGAAGTACTCCACCGCATTGTGCGGCAGCAGCTCGCGGAACTCGCTCGCGAGCTGGGCGGCGAGAGTCTTGTTGTGGGCCATGATCAGCGTGGGACGCTGCACCTGTTCGATCAGCCAGGCGGTGGTGGCGGACTTGCCGGTGCCGGTGGCGCCCAGCAGCACTACATCCTGCTCGCCGTCGTTGATGCGGCGGGTGAGATCGGCGATGGCGGTCGGCTGATCGCCCGAGGGCGAGTACTCGGAGACGACCTCGAAGGGATGCTCGGAGCGGACCAGATCGGTGACGGGGCGCATCCCCCGAGCTTACGACCCGGGACCGACAGACGATACGGCCGCCCCTGACCGTCAGCGCAGGGCGGAATCCTGCAGGCCCGGATCCTGCAGCGCGGAATCCGGGAGTGCGGGGACCTGCAGGGCGCCCAGGACAGCCTCCAGCGCATGCCGGGCCCGCTCGGCGAGCGTCTCGTGATCCGCGGTGTTCAGCACCAGTCGATCCGCGCGGCGGATCCGCTCCTGATCAGTCACCTGTGCGGCCATGATCGATTCGACGTAGTCGCGGTCCTTGCCGCGATCGCGCAGGACCCGGTCGATGCGGTCCTCGCGCCGGGCGAGCACGACCAGGACCGAGTGGTAGTCCTCGTCGCGATGCTTCTCCAGCAGCAGCGGGCTGTCGTGGATCACGATCCGTTCCCCCGCCTCCGCCGCCTCCTGCTCCTCGCGGGACACCGCGGCATCCACGCGGGTGAGCACGATCCGCTCGAGGTCCGCCCGGGCGGCGGCATCGGCGAACACCAGGCGCGCCAGGGCTGCACGATCGATCGTGCCGCTCGTGGCCCGGAACTCCTCGCCGAAGCGTGCGACCGCTTCCTCGACCCCGTCCCCGGCGACGTCGAGTACAGCACGGGAGCGGGAATCGAGGTCGATCACCCGGTACCCGGCCTCGCGCCACAGCGCCGCGACGGTGGACTTCCCGGAGCCGATGCCGCCGGTGAGACCGAGGCGCAGCGGGGCGGTGGTGGCGGGCATGGCTCGATCCTAGGGCCGACCGGACGGCCCCGGGGCCCCGCAGCGCCGTCGACGCCGTCACGTCCGGTTCCCGCCCGAGCAGGCCAGGTCGTACCGTGCTGGGGTGGATCCTCTCGAACTGCTCGTGACCAACGACGTCCTGCGCGCCATGGACCTGCTGGGCGTGTTCGTGATGGGTGTCGCGGCCGGGGCGCTGGCCTCCCGGCTGAACTTCGACGCGGTGGGCTTCGCGATCATCGGCATCGCCGCCGGGCTCGGCGGCGGCATCGTGCGTGACCTGATCCTCGACTACGGCACCCCTGCCGCCTTCGACGGACCCTGGTACCTCGCCTGCGCCCTGGCCGGCGCCGCCTTCTCCTTCTTCGTCGCGGCCGAGGGATCCTGGTGGCGGCACCTGGTGAGCGTGCTCGACATCGCCGCGATGGGGCTGTGGGCCGCGACCGGCACCGCGAAGTCCCTGGGCTACGGGCTCGACGTGCTGCCGGCGATCCTGCTGGGGGTCACCAGCGCCGTGGGAGGCGGGGTGATCCGCGACGTGCTGGTGGGGAGGATCCCTGCGATCTTCGGCGGCGGCCCGCTGTACGCGACCGGGGCCCTGGTCACCGCGATCCTCACCTGGGGCGTGTTCGCCCTCGGACTGCCCTCGGGCACCGTGCTGGTGGCGGTCGCCGTCGGCGCCCTGCTGGCCGGGATCGCGGCCTGGCGCCGCTGGACCCTGCCGGCGCACAGCGAGTGGCAGGTGACCCTGTCCGCCAGCCAGCTCAAGCAGCTCGTGCGCCGCACCCGCAGGAGCGAGCGGGAGCGGGTCGCCCTGGAGACCGGGGCGATCCCGGTGGTGGATGCGGACTCCGACGACCTCGCCGAGGACTCCGCCGCCGACGACGCCGATGCCGCGACCTATGCCGAGCGTGTCTTCCGCGGTGCCGAAGAGCCCGGCGAGGAGTCTCCCTGGACCGATCTGTCCGAGGGTCACCCGGCGCCCCCGCACGGGGAAGGGCCCCGCCCCGGCGACCAGCGGAGCGGGCACGAAGGGGATGCCTCTCCCCCGCCCCGCAGCGCCTGAACCGGCCTCAGGGGCGCAGCAGCTCCAGCATCCGGGACACGTCCTGCGCCTGGAGCTGGCCTGGGGCGGACCCCGCGCCGACGGAGGCGAACGTCGCCGCGCTGGCGAAGGCCTCGGCGGCGACACGGCTGCTCGCCCCGAGCGGGCCCATGCTGATGGCGATGTGCGGACCGGAGAGGTCCTCGGCGACGGTGAGGCTCGCCGAGAGCAGCGTGAGCACGTCCCGCGCAGTGCGCGGGGTCACTGCGATCTTCGGGACGTCGGCGCCGAGCCGGCGCTGGGCGCGCAGGATCTCCACCATCTCCGCCTCCTGCGGGGTCCCGTCCATGTCGTGGAAGGAGCCGACCACCACGGTGCCGTGCCGGTGGGCGGCGGCGATCACGCGCGCGACGGTCCCCTCGTCCCGGGCGGTCTCGATGTCGACCAGGTCGACGGCGGACTGGGTGCCGGCGCGGCGACCGGTGATCAAGGACTCCAGCAGGATGCCGAGGTCGTGATCGGCGATCGGGCGGGACCCGCCCTCGGCCGCGGTGCGGAAGGTCGCCAGCAGCGCTCGGTCCGGGCCCAGTGCGGCCCGCACGGAGGCCAGTGCGGACAGCACCGCGTCGCGGTGGTCGACGGGATCGGTGAGGTCCGGGCGGAAGCGGTCCAGCCTCCATTCCATGATCCGGGCGCCGGTGCCCGCCGCGGCCGTCGCCTGGACGATGAGCTCGTCCTCATAGGGCTCGACCAGCGGGACGATGATCTCGGGCCGAGCCCGGCCCAGCTCGATCCCGCGCACGGTCGCGGTGCGACGACGCACGTCCGCCTCAGGAGCCGAGGCCGCCCGGGAGGCGGTCTCGGCCGGGACGGGCAGTTCGCTCGGCGCGAGAACGTCGTCCGGTGCGGCGCCGTCCGGTGCGCCGGCGTCGTGCGGGGTGGGGGTCTGGTCGGTCATCGGTCGCTCACTCCTCGGTGATCGCGGCGTAGGCGGACAGCAGCAGAGCGGGGTCGGGGCCCTCGATCCGGGAGACCGAACCGATCCGGTCCAGGACCACGAAGCGCAGCAGACCGGCGCGGGTCTTCTTGTCGCGCTTCATGGCGTCCTCGAGCTTCGGCCACTGCCGATCACGATAGGTCGTGGGCAGGCCCAGCGAGGTGAGGATCGCGCGATGACGGTCGACCTCTGCCTCGGAGAGCTTGCCGGAGAGATGGGAGAGCTCGGCGACGAACATCATCCCGATGCTCACCGCGGCTCCGTGGCGCCACAGGTAGCGCTCGTTGCGCTCGATGGCGTGGGCGAGGGTGTGCCCGTAGTTGAGGATCTCCCGCTCCCCCGACTCCCGCAGGTCGGCGGAGACCACCCGGGCCTTGACGCGGATCGCGCGCTCGATCACCTCACGGAAGGCGTCGGTGGTGACGTCGAGCACCGCGGACGGGTCCCGCTCGACGATCGTGAGGATCTCGGTGTCCTCGATGAAACCGGCCTTGACCGCCTCCGCGAGCCCTGCGGCGACATCGTTCCCGCCGAGTCCGCCGAGCACGTCGAGGTCCGCCACCACCGCGATCGGCGGGTGGAACGCACCGACGAGATTCTTGCCCTCGGAGGTGTTGATGCCCGTCTTCCCGCCGACGGCGGCGTCGACCATCGCCGCGACCGTGGTCGGCACCTGGAGCACGTCGACACCGCGCAGCCAGGAGGCCGCGACGAAGCCGGCGAGGTCGGTCGCGGCCCCGCCGCCCAGTCCGATCACCAGGTCGCCGCGCCCGATCTCGGCCTGCCCGCAGACTCCCCAGAGGAAGCCGGCGACCTGCGCGGTCTTGGCCTCCTCCCCGTCGGGGATCTCCGCGGCGAAGGCCTGCCGACCGGTCTCGGCGATCGTGGCGCGCACCTGCTCGGCGACCTCCCGCAGGCTGGGCTGATGCACGATGACCACCCGTCGTGCGCGCTCGGGCAGCAGCTCGGGGAGGCCGGAGAGCAGGCCCCGACCCACGTGGACGTCATAGCCGCCGGTCGGGGTCGACACGGGGATGACGGTGGTGCTCATGAGGGCTCCTTCTTCGACGGTGCTGCGCTGTGGGACGGTGCTGAGCTGTTCGATGGTGCTGAGTCGTTCGGCGGTGCTGGGCTGTGCGACGGGGTGGACGGATCGAGCTGGAGGGTGGCGAGGATCGCGCGGGCGACGCGCGACGGACTGCCGTGGCCGGAGTCGATGCGCAGCGCCGCCAGTTCGCGATAGCGGGGCTCGCGCTCCGTGGCGAGCTCTCGCCAGCGGGCCATCGGATCGGTCCCCTGCAGCATCGGCCGGCCCGCACCGTGCATCAGGCGACGCGCGGCGATCGACTCGTCGATGTCGAGGAAGATCACCGGTGCCCCTCGCAGCAGCTCTCGCGAGGCCGGGTGGAGCGGTGCCCCACCGCCCAGGGAGAGCACACCGGGATGCTCGACCAGGGCCCGGGAGAGGGTCGCCGCCTCGATCTCGCGGAAGGCGGTCTCGCCGTCGGCCGCGAAGATCTCCGGGATGCTGCGGCCGTCCGCCTCGACGATCAGTGCGTCGAGGTCGGCGAAGGGGACGTCCAGCCGGGACGCGAGAGCGCGTCCCACGCTGGTCTTGCCCGCCGCCATCGGGCCGATGAGGATGGCGAGGGGCCCCGTCACGGAGCGGGGTCCGGACGGCGGTCGGTGAGCACCGACTGCAGAGCCTGGGTCTCCTCCAGATGGGCGCGGATCTCGGCCACGGAATCGCCGCCCGCCTTCTCCAGCAGGGCGTCGGCGAGGGTCAGCGCGACCACCGCTTCGGCGATCACCGCAGCGGGCGCGACGGCGCAGGTGTCGGAGCGCTGGTGGTTCGCGGTGGTCTGCTCGCCGGTGGCGACATCCACTGTGCGCAGGGCACGCGGCACCGTGGAGATCGGCTTCAGAGCGCCGCGCACACGGATGACCTGGCCGTTGGTGATGCCGCCCTCGAGGCCCCCGGCGCGGTTGGTGACCCGCGGGAAGGAGCCGGCCTCGGCCGCATCGACGCTGAGGATCTCGTCATGGGCCGCGGAGCCGCGACGACCGGCCGTGGCGAAGCCGTCGCCGATCTCGACGCCCTTCATGGCCTGGATCGACATGATCGCCTGGGCCAGCTTCCCGTCGAGGCGCCGGTCCCATTGGGCGTGCGAGCCGAGACCGACGGGGACCCCGTAGGCGAGCACCTCGACCACCCCGCCGAGGGTGTCGCCGTCGGCCTTGGCACCATCGACCTCCGCGACCATCGCGGCGGAGGTCGCGCCGTGGAAGCATCGCAGCGGATCGGCGTCCAGCACGGCGGAGTCGTCGGGGGTGGGCAGCGCGGCGTCCTCGGGAACGCGCACGCTTCCGGTCTGCAGGGTGTGGGAGACGAGGCGGATGCCTGCGGCCTGTTCGAGCAGTGCCGCCGCCACGCGTCCCGCGACCACGCGGGCGGCGGTCTCCCGAGCGCTCGCGCGCTCCAGGATCGGCCGAGCGTCCTCGAAGCCGTACTTCAGCATCCCCGAGAGATCGGCGTGTCCGGGGCGGGGCCGGGAGAGCGGCCGATTGCGGGCGATCTCCCGCTCGTCGCCGGTGCCGGCGTCGACCAGGAGGTCCTCCCGCGGCACCGGATCGGCGCTCATGACCTTCTCCCACTTCGGCCATTCCGAGTTGGCGATCTCGATCGCGAGCGGTGAGCCCAGGGTGCGGCCGTGACGCAGACCGCCGTGGATCCTCAGCACGTCCTGCTCGAACTTCTGGCGGCTGCCGCGGCCGTGGCCCAGCCGTCGGCGCGCGAGCGCCGCCTTCAGATCGTCACTGGTCAGCTCGATTCCGGCGGGGACGCCGTCGAGCAGGGAGATGAGAGAGGGGCCGTGGGATTCCCCGGCGGTGAGCCAGCGCAACATGGCATCGATTCTCTCATGCGGGCGCTGCGCCGGGCCTCGACGTCCACCGCGCGAGGAGCGCGACCGTGGCCGGGCGCGAGGGGCTCACCCGCGCTGGGCGTCGTACGCGGCCTGCGTGAGCTGGACGTAGGTCTCCACGCCGATCGCCGTCGCCCCGGCGATGTACTCGTCCCAGTCGGCGTCCTTCGACGCATCCTTCGCGCCGGTGCCGAACGCCGCCATGGCCTGGGTGAAGTGGTTCTCGAGATTGGTCTCGATCTCGCCGAGCTGGGCGGACTGATCCATGTCGTACACCAGCGGAGGCACTCCCCTCTCCCGTGGCGTGGCGAAGGGCTCGTACAGCGTGCCGGCCGCGTACAGGATCGGCTCGACCGACGGGTTGGCGTCCTGCACGGCCTCGGCATGGCGCTGGTCCACCGACTGGTACAGCGGACCCCACTCGCGCCAGGTCTGATTCTTCAGCTCCTCTGGGCTGGGAAGGACCTGATAGATGGCCTGGCGTCCGTCGATCCCCTTCTGCTCCGCGGTCGCCCAGTCCCAGCCGACGCCCCGCTCCCCGCGCTTCATCGATGTGGTCAGCTGCAGCTCGAACTGGTGGTCGGCCCAGCGGATGAGCTGCTCGGGATCAGGGCAGTCCCGGGTGATCACGAAGTTGGGGTAGCCGTAGGAGAAGTGGTCCCACTGCGCGGTGCGCACGCCGCCGGGCCCTTCCATCGGCGCCATCGGAACCATGATGCGGGCGACGTTCCCCGGGTCGGTGAAATCGTTGTGGGCGGCGAAGTGGAAGGTCGAGTACCCGTAGGCGACGCCGAACCTCGGACCGTCGGCGCCGTCACCGAGCTTCTGGTACTGCTCCGGCGTGCTCGAGAACATGCCCGTGTCGAACGTGCCGTTCGCGAACTGCTCCTGGAGCCAGATGATCCCCTCCCGGAAAGCCGGGTCCTGGTGGATCCACTCGATGGTCTCCCCGGAGCGCCGCACCCAGAGCTCGGGCATCTCCAGGAACGATCCGAGGAAGAACTGCACGAGGAAGGGCATGGTCTCGGCGGAGGCGGTGACCAGAACGGAGCCCTCCGGCTTGTCGGCATAGTCTCGGAACTCCTCCATCAGCACGGCGAAGTCGTCGAGGCTCTCGGGTGCTTCCGCGCCGACCCCCTCGAGCCAGCGCGAGTTGATCCAGGTGCGCACGTTCGCGCTCTTGCAGTGATAGCAGTCGTTCATCGACGGCAGGCCGTACATCCTGCCGTCCGGCGAGGTGTACTGCGCCCGCATGTCCGGGAAGGCGTCGAACATGTCCAGGACGTGCGGCGCATACTCGTCGATCAGCTGGTCCAGCGGCAGGAACATTCCCTGTGCGCCGTAGATGCTCACCTCGGAGAGGGAGAAGATCTCCTGGCCCACCATCATCGCGTGCGGGAGATCGCCCCCGGCCATGATGGCGTTGACCTTCGTCTTGCCGTCCTCGCCCGAGGGGACGGTGACGTAGGAGATGTTCACGCCCGTCCTCTCCGCCAGGAGCGTGGAGTAGTAGTTCGTCGAGAGATCCATCTCCGGATCGATCTGGCTGAGCATGGTGAACTCGGTGGATCCGTCACCGAAGGGCGTGAGATCGCGGGCACGCGGGCCGACGTACCCCTCGGGGTAGAGGACGCCCTCGATCTCGGGGGCGATCTCGACCTTCAGCGCAGCGCTGCCGGGAACATAGCCATCGCTCGCGGCTGGCTCCTCCGCGGTCGTGCCGCCGCACGCGCTGAGCGCCAGGGGGCCGCCGAGCGCGGCCGCCCCCGCCATGGCCGACCGTCCGAGGAACGCGCGGCGAGGCACACCCGCGGGCACACGGGGCAGCTCGTCGTCCGGCCCGGACGGGGGTCGGTCGGGGCCGACGGAGCGGTCGGGCGTGGAGGGAACGGCGGCAGAGCGATGCATGGAAGACCTCTTCGTCTGTACGGCCCGGGGCGTCGGGCCGATCGCGGGTGCTCTCGAACTCTCCCATAGGTCCTATCACTGGAGCAAGCATCCGGTCGCTGTCACTGCGTGAAGCTCCCACTCCCCTTCTCGCGCGAGGCCAGCTCCCACACTCCGAGGAGACTGAGCGCAGGTGGAAGCGCTCAAGCGGCTTCGCCCGCCCCGATCGTTGCCCACGAGCGATCACTCCCGTAGTCTCCTGAGACATCCGAGGACCATGCAGTCGTGGGGACGCCACGTCAGCCTCTCCCACCGACGTCTCCGAAGGAGCACCCTGATGAGCACGACCGTTCCCTCCGGCGCCGACACCCCGCGGAGGGACGACCCGCATGCCTGGTTCGACCACGCTCGCTTCGGCCTGTTCGTCCACTTCGGGGCCTATGCGGTCCCGGCGCGGCACGAGTGGGTCATGTCCCGCGAGGAGATCGCACCAAAGGAGTACGAGAAGTACGTCGAGCTCTTCGACCCCGACCGCTTCGACGCCCGCCTCATCGCACGCACCGCTCGCGCGGCGGGCATGCGCTATGCCGTGCTCACCACGAAGCACCACGAGGGCTTCTGCCTGTGGGACAGCGCCCTGACCGACTTCACCTCCACCGTCGCCTGCGGCCGCGACCTCGTGGCCGAGTTCGTCGACGCGCTGCGCGAGGAGGGCCTGCGCGTCGGGTTCTACCACTCCCTCATCGACTGGCACCATCCTGATTTCACCATCGACTCCTTCCATCCGCTGCGCCATGCCCCGGACCGCGAGGAGCGCAACGCCGGCCGGGACATGGCCCGCTACCGGGAGCACCTCCACGGCCAGGTGCGTGAGCTGCTCACCGGCTACGGGAGGATCGACTACCTGTTCTTCGACTTCACCTACCCCGGCGAGGACGGGAAGGGCCCCGAGGACTGGGACAGCGAGGGGCTGCTCGCGATGGTCCGCGCTCTCCAGCCGGACATCCTCGTCAACGACCGGTTGGGGCTCCCCGGAGACCTGCGGACCCCGGAGCAGCACCAGCCCGTCGCCCCGATGGTCGACGGGGACGGGCACGAGGTGCGCTGGGAGTCCTGCCAGACCATCAACGGCTCCTGGGGCTACGACCGCGACAATCACGACACCAAGAGTGCGGACCTGCTGCTGCGCATGGTGGTGGACTCCGCGGGCAAGAACGGGAACCTGCTGCTGAACATCGGCCCCGACGGGCGGGGCGGGCTGCGCCGCTCGGACCTCGCCCTGCTGGAGGAGATCGGCGAGTGGATGGAGCTGCACGAGGACTCCGTGCGCGGCGCCGGACCCGCCCGGGAGATGACAGCGCCGCAGGGGACGCTCCTCACACAGCGCGGCGACCGCGTGTACGTGCACCTCACGGCGTGGCCGATGCAGAGCCTCCACCTCACGGACCTGCCACGACCCGTGCGCGCCGCGCGGCTGCTGGACGACGGCTCCGAGGTCCGCTTCGGCCTCATCGAGCAGCCCGAGGCGGACCTGCACGCGCACATGAGCGTCAACGGCCTCGCCCCCGGCACGGTGACCTTCACCCTGCCGATCCGTCGACCGGACGTCCTCCTACCGGTGCTCGAGATCCTCCTCGACCCCGCGCCGGCCGGCTGACCCGGATCAGGTCAGTCCTCGTTCAGCTCCACGGCCTCGATCGGTGTGAGCCTCTCCACCAGCGGCACCACATCGGCGATCCCGCCGAGCACGGCCGTCGGCCGGTACGGGTACTGGGTGATCTCGTGCTCCTGGGTGGAACCGGAGAGCACCAGCACGGAGCGCATCCCGGCCTCGAGCCCGGACTTCACGTCCGTGTCCATGCGGTCACCGATCATGATCGAGGTCTCCGAGTGCGCGCTGATCCGGTTCAGAGCCGTGCGCATCATCAGCGGATTGGGCTTGCCGACGTAGTACGGGTGGATGCCTGTGGCCGCGGTGATCATCGCTGCGACCGCTCCGGTCGCCGGCAGCGGGCCCTCGGCGCTCGGGCCGGTCACGTCGGGATTGGTGGCGATGAACTTCGCTCCCCGGGTGATCAGGCGGATCGCGCGGCTGATCGCCTCGAAGGAATAGGTGCGGGTCTCCCCCAGCACCACGAACTCCACGTCGGAGTCGGCGAGGATGAAGCCCTCCTCATGCATCGCACTGGTGAGGCCCGCCTCCCCGATCACATAGGCGGCCGCGCCCGGCTGCTGCTCGGCCAGGAAGCGAGCCGTGGCCAGAGCGCTGGTCCAGATCGATTCCTCGGGGATGTCGATCCCGCTGCGGGACAGCCGCGCCCGCAGATCACGCGGGGTGAAGATCGAGTTGTTGGTCAGCACCAGGAACGGGCGACCGAAGCGCTGGAGGGAGGCGATGAACTCCGCGGCGCCGGGGAGCGCGGTCTCCTCGTGGACGAGCACCCCGTCCATGTCGGTGAGCCAGGAATGGATCGGATGGTCATCGAGCGGCGGGTGATCGAGCTTCGTGGTCATGGCACCAGTGTGCCGTCTCCGACCCGCTCCCGCCGAGTCCGCTCACACCGAGCCCCCTACCGAGTCCGATTCCGCCGACTCTGCTCACCTCTGCGGCGGTGACGGGAACGGCCCGGCCCCCGCGCGATGCGGGGACCGGGCCGTTCCTTGGAACGATCCGAGGATCAGTTGCCGGTGAGCTTGGCGCGCAGGGCGGCCAGGGCCTCATCGGAGGCCAGGGTGCCCTCGTCCGAGGAGCTCGACTGGTAGGAGGCCTGCGCCGCGGGGGCAGCGGACTCCGTGCTCGAGGAGGAGGACGAGGAGGTCGAAGCGGCGGCCGGAGCGTTCGCGGACTCCTCATCGGCCTTGATGGCCTCGGCGACCTGAGCCTTGTGGGCGGTCCAGCGCTCGTAGGCGGCCGCGTACTGGCCCTCCCACTCCTCGCGCTGCGTGTCGTAGCCCTCGAGCCACTCGTTGGTCTCCGGATCGAAGCCCTCGGGGTACTTGTACTCGCCGTTGGCGTCGTACTCCGCGGCCATGCCGTAGAGCGCCGGGTCGAAGGTGGTGTCGTCGCCCTCGGGGTCGACGCCCTCGTTGGCCTGCTTCAGCGAGAGGGAGATACGACGACGCTCGAGGTCGATGTCGATGACCTTGACGAAGACGTCCTGGTCGACGGTGACGACCTGCTCGGGCAGATCCACGTGGCGCTGGGCCAGCTCGGAGATGTGCACGAGGCCCTCGATGCCGTCCTCGACGCGCACGAACGCACCGAAGGGAACCAGCTTGGTGACCTTGCCCGGGACGACCTCGCCGATGGCGTGGGTGCGGGCGAAGAGCTGCCACGGGTCCTCCTGGGTCGCCTTCAGCGACAGGGAGACGCGCTCGCGGTCCATGTCGACATCCAGGACCTCGACCTTGACCTTCTGGCCGACCTCGACGACCTCGGAGGGGTGGTCGATGTGCTTCCAGGACAGCTCGGAGACGTGCACCAGGCCGTCGACGCCGCCGAGATCGACGAACGCGCCGAAGTTGACGATCGAGGACACGGCGCCCTCGCGGACCTGGCCCTTCTGCAGGGTCTGCAGGAAGTCGGAGCGGACCGCGGACTGGGTCTCCTCCAGGTAGGCACGGCGCGACAGGACCACGTTGTTGCGGTTCTTGTCGAGCTCGATGATCTTCGCCTCGATCTCCTGGCCGACGTAGGGCTGCAGGTCGCGGACGCGGCGCATCTCGACGAGGGAGGCGGGGAGGAAGCCGCGCAGGCCGATGTCGACGATGAGGCCGCCCTTGACGACCTCGATGACGCGGCCCGTGACGACGCCCTCGTCTTCCTTGATCTGCTCGATCGTGCCCCAGGCGCGCTCGTACTGGGCGCGCTTCTTGGACAGGATCAGACGGCCTTCCTTGTCCTCCTTCTGGAGAACCAGGGCCTCGATCTCGTCGCCGACCTCGACGACCTCGCCGGGGTCGACGTCGTGCTTGATGGACAGCTCGCGCGAGGGGATGACGCCCTCGGTCTTGTAGCCGATGTCCAGGAGGACCTCGTCGTGATCGACCTTCACCACGGTGCCTTCGACGATGTCGCCATCGTTGAAGTACTTGATGGTGGCATCGATGGCGGCCATGAGCTCGTCGGCGTCACCGATGTCGTTGATGGCGATCTGGGGGGTCGTGGTGTCGGTCATGTAGGTAAGGACTCCGTCGGGACAGGAATTGAGTAGGGTCGATGGACGTGCTGACCCTCCGAGGAGGGCCAGTCGATGCCCGCTGACGCACGACGTGGTGGACACGACGGCGTCGACACGCGCACAGACCTTCGAAAGCTTAACAGCCCCAGCACTGTTGCGCGAGAGCGCCGAGGCGCCCCGGGCCCGCCGGAGGTGTGAGTTCCGTCGTGCTCGTCCTCCGGGCAGGGCCGCAGGTCCCGCAGCAGCGGCCGCGGTCCTCCCGGCGTCGGTGCACCCCTACCGGCGTCAGTGCGCGGCGCGGTACCGGCCTCAGTGCGCGGCCTCGCGCCAGGTGCGACCGATCCCGACGCCGACCTCGAGCGGGACCGAGAGCTCGTAGGCGGAGTCCATCCCCTCCTCGACGATGGTCCGCACCTGCTCCAGCTCCCCCGGCGCGACCTCGACCACGAGCTCGTCATGCACCTGCAGCAGCATCCGGGAGTCCAGCTCCGCCGCCCGCATCTCCCGCTCCACGGCGAGCATCGCGAGCTTGATGATGTCCGCCGCGCTGCCCTGGATCGGGGAGTTCAGCGCGACCCTCTCGGCGTTCTCGCGCCGCTGACGGTTGTCGGAGGTGAGATCCGGCAGGTAGCGGCGCCTGCCCAGCAGGGTCTCGGTGTAGCCGGTGCTGCGAGCGGTCTCCACGCTGTCGCGGAGGTAGTCGCGCACCCCGCCGAAGCGCTCGAAGTAGCCGTCGCGCAGCGCCGTCGCCTCGGCGCGAGAGATCCGCAGCTGGCGGGAGAGGCCGAAGGCGGAGAGCCCGTAGGCCAGGCCGTAGCTGACCGCCTTGGTCTTGGAGCGCATCGCCGGGTCGACGGCATCAGGACTCACGCCGAAGACGCGCGAGGCGACGAAGTTGTGCAGGTCCTCTCCCGAGCGGAAGGCCTCGATGAGACCCGCGTCCTCGGAGAGGTGGGCCATGATGCGCATCTCGATCTGGGAGTAGTCCGCCGTCAGCAGCGTCTCGAAGCCGTCGCCGGCGACGAAGACGTCGCGGATCCGCTGGCCCTCGGCAGTGCGCACCGGGATGTTCTGCAGGTTCGGTTCGGTGGAGGCGAGGCGGCCCGTGGCCGCGGCGGTCTGCTGGAAGGTGGTGTGCACGCGGGAGCCGGCATCGACCACCTTGTCCAGCCCCACCAGGTAGCCGGTCAGCTTGCTCATCTCCCGGAAGCGCAGCAGCCAGGAGAGGAACTGGTGGCCGCTGGAGTCGGGGTCCAGCGACTCCGACAGGTCGGTCAGCGATTCGGCGTCGGTGGAGTGACCGGAGGAGATCTTGCGCGTGGTGGGCAGGGCGAGGGTCTCGAAGAGCACCACCTGAAGCTGCTTCGGGGAGGCGAGGTTGACCTCCTCCCCCACGATCTGCCCGGCCTCCCGCTTGGCCTGGGCGACGAATCCCTCGAGCTCCTCGCGTCGGCTCGCGAGCTCCTCCCGGTCGATCGCGATGCCGCGACCGTGCATCGTCTCGAGCACGGCCTGCAGGGGCCGCTCGAGCTCCGCGAGGATCTTCTCCGCCCAGGGCTCCAGACCGGTGCGTGCGGTGAGCTCCTCGGCCGCGGTGTGCAGAGCCGCTGCGGCCATGGCGAGACGCACCCCGGCCTTCGCCACATGCTCGGCCCGCACCTCGGGCGTCTCCTTCTTCAGCGTCGACTCGGCGGGCTTGCGGGGCTTCGGCTCGAAGCTCACCCCGCCCAGCTCGCTCGCGAGCGCCTCGGCGTCGTAGCTGCGGGCGCCGGGTCGCAGCACGAAGGCCTCCAGGGACAGGTCCCGCACCTGCTCGCCGAGCAAATAACCGTTGTCGGCCAGCCAGGAGCGGACCGACGGGGCATCGGCCACCCGGATCTCCTGGGCCCTGCCGAGCGCGGCTGCGAGCTCCTCGGTCGCTGCGGAGTCCAGGGTCCCCAGCTGGATCGTTCCGCTCGCGGCGGGGGTGGCGAGGCCGATCAGGGCGCCGCCGCGCACGTCCTCGGCCACGTCCAGGGCGAGCAGCTCGCCGCCCTCGGAGAGGAGCTGGCGCAGGGCGTCGGCATCCTGGATAGCGAGGACGTCAGCGGCCTCCGACTCCACCGCCGCCTCCTCGTCGGCGTCGACCTCGCCCAGCAGGGCGGCCGGCAGGTCGCGGCGGATGGTGTCGCCGAAGGCGAGGTCGTCGAACACCTCGAGCACCCGGGCTCGGTCGCCGCCGCCGAGGGCGTAGTGCGCCGCGTCCTCAGGCAGGTCCAGCGTGGTGAAGGCGGCGTTCATCAGGCGGTTGCGCTCGACGTCCTCGACGTGGTCGCGCAGCGACTGACCGGCCTTGCCCTTGATCTCCTCCGCATGGGCGAGCAGCCCCGGCAGATCGCCGTACTGCAGGATCCATTTCGCTGCGGTCTTGGGGCCGACGCCGGGCACGCCCGGAAGGTTGTCGGCCGCCTCGCCGACCAGGGCGGCGAGGTCCGGGTAGCGCTCAGGCGGGATGCCGTACTTCTCCTCGACGGCCGCAGGGGTCATCCGCCGCATCTCGGTGACGCCCTTGATCGGCTGCAGCAGGGAGACCTTCTCTCCCACCAGCTGGATCGCGTCGCGGTCGCTGGAGACGATCAGCGCCTCATGACCCGCCTGCTCCGCGCGCGTGGCGAGGGTCGCGATGATGTCGTCGGCCTCGTAGTCCTCGTAGGTCAGCCAGCGCACCCCGAGCGCGTCGAGCACCTGCATGATCAGGTCGATCTGGCCGTGGAAGGCGGCAGGGGTCTCGTCACGACCGCCCTTGTACTGGTCGTAGATCCGATCGCGGAAGGTGCCGCCCGGCAGGTCGAAGGCGACCGCGACATGGGTGGGACGCTCCGAGGCGACCACGTTGATGATCATCCGGGTGAAGCCGTACACCGCGTTGGTGGCCTGCCCCCGGCCGTCGCTGAACCCGTCGGCGGGCAGGGCGAAGAAGGCCCTGAAGGCCATCGCGTGCCCATCGATGAGGAGGATGCGCTGGTCGTCGGTGTCGCTCGCACTCATGAGGAGCAGTCTCCCACGTCGGCGTCCCAGCGGGGACGCCGCTCCCCGCCGTGCTGTGGCACCCTCGTGCCATGACGGACACGCCCCTCCCCCCGGACCCCGCCTCACGGTCGGCGCAGCACCCCGCAGCCCCGCCGATCAGCGACGAGCTCCGGGAGCACTTCGCGCCGCTGCTGCGCGGCACCCTCCTCGAGCGCTGCGGGATCGAGCTGCTCACCCTCGGGCCGCACGGGGGCACCGCCTCGATGCCCGTGGCGGGCAACACCCAGCCGGCCGGGCTGCTGCACGGCGGGGCGACGATCGCCCTGGCCGAGAGCATCGCGTCCTTCGCCGCGATCGTGCGCGCCCGCGAGGTCCACGGCGAGGGTGCACAGGCCGTGGGGACGTCCGTCTCGGCGCTCCACCACCGTTCGGCGCGCAGCGGGACCGTGGTCGCGACCTGCTCCGCCCGCCACCTCGGGCGCCAGGTGGCCAGCTATCTGGTCGACATCCATGACGAGGCGGGCACCCTGATGAGCACGGTGACCGTCTCCACCCAGCTGCTGCCCCCGCGCTGAGCGCCGGTCACTGCGGGGCTTCGAATCCCGTCGCGCGACCCGCTTCCATGACGTTCGCCTCGGACCAGCTGTACTCGCGCAGCTCCCCGATCCGGGCGTCGGCATGGGGGCCCAGCTCGAGCTTCCCCATCCGCCCGGTGTAGGAGATGGTCGCTTTCCCGTCCGCCTCCATCGCCGTGCGCATCACACCGCGGCAGGTGCCGTAGTCGGGGCACCCCTCCGCACCGGTGAGGATCGCCGGCAGCGCGGCGGCCAGCGCGGTGCCCGTCACCGACAGCGCATGCTGGGCCGCCAGGCAGACCATCGTGAAGGCGTCGTACCCCTGCTGCGAATAGGCATAGCCCTCGCGCAGGAAGTCGCTGCTGCGGTTCAGCATCATGTTCTGGTGATCGACCGTGATGTCCGAGCCCGGCTCGTACCCGGTCGCGGAGGCCAGGCACTTCGGGGCCAGGTCCTCGGCGACGGGCAGCTGCGAATAGTCGAGGGTCGCGGCCGGGGAGAGCCGCTTGGGGAACTCGATGGTCGGGCGCTGCCCCTCGTCGAGGGTCTCCTCGTAGAGTGCGGAGAGGAAGGGCGCCGCCTCCGCTCCCCCGTTGAACACCAGCAGGGCCGGCGGCGTCGTGAGCACCTTCGCGACCCGCTTCTTCGCGTCACCGAAGTCGCCGACGGGGTAGAACTGCTCGGACACGATCTCGCCGCCGTTGGGATGGAGGAACTCTCCGAGCTCGTGGGCGAGGCTCCTCCCCTGAGCCGTGTCCTCGGAGACGTAGGCGACCGTTCCCGGATCACCGCCCCGATCGGAGCTCGCGCTCAGCGCGGCCTCGCCGTACTGCGCGGCGAGGATCTGGTCGTTGGGCGAGAGCCGCACCAGCAGGTTCGCGGTCTGCACCTCGGGGTCGCGCACGCTCATCCCCGAGGTGAACACATCGATCACCACCATCCCGGCCTCCACCAGGGCCGGCATCGCAGCGGTCAGCGACTCCTCGTCGATCGAGGTGATGACACAGGTCGCCCCGGAGTCCGCGAAGGCCTGGATGACCGGTCCGAGATCCTCGCCCGGCTTCTCCATGACGTGCCGCTCGAGCAGCGCGACCTCGTGACCGAAGAGGCCACCCCACCGGGCGTTCACGTCGATCCGTGCCTCGTCCAGGGAGATCGCGATCGCCTCCTCGAAGGAGGCCATCCGGCCGTAGTTCGCGCCGATCTGCCCGATCACGAGCGGGACATCCGGCTCGGAGAGCTCGGGCCCGGTGGGACCGGGCGTGGTCTCCTTGCCGCCGCCGCCCCGTCGCAGCCCGTCACCGCATCCGCTCAGGGCGACGGCCCCGAGGACCCCCGCCCCGAGGCCGCGCACCAGATCACGCCGCGTCATCGTCATGCTCGTGCCGCTCCCCTCTTCTCCCGGCCCACCCCGGGTCAGGACTGCGTGTGCGCCCTCAGTCCTTCGGACCGCCGAGCTGGTCGACGACGGCGTCGGCGACCTCGCGCATCGTCAGGCGGCGGTCCATCGACGTCTTCTGGATCCAGCGGAACGCCTCGGGCTCGCTCAGCCCCATGTTGGTCTGCAGCAGGCCCTTGGCACGGTCCACGCGCTTGCGGGTCTCGAAGCGCTCGCCGAGATCTGCGATCTCGGACTCCAGCTGGGTGATCTGCTGGTACCGCGAGATCGCGATCTCGATCGCGGGCAGCAGGTCCGCCGGGGTGAAGGGCTTGACGACGTACGCCATGGCGCCCGCGTCGCGCGCCCGCTCGACCAGCTCGGCCTGCGAGAACGCGGTGAGCATGACCACGGGGGCCAGGTTGTCCTCGCCGATGCGCTCGGCGGCGGTGACGCCGTCCATCTGCGGCATCTTGACGTCCATCACCACGATGTCGGGGCGGAGCTCGCGTGCCTTGGCCACGGCGCTCTCACCGTCGCCGACAGCGGCGATCACGTCGAAACCGGCTTCGGTCAGCGTCTCGACGATGTCCATCCGGATGAGGCTCTCATCCTCAGCCACCACGGCGGTGCGTCGCGGCGAGTCCTCGGTGCTCGGCAGGTCGTCCTGGGCGTCGTCGGGAAGTGCAGTGTTGTCGTCGGTCATCTCGCCCTGTGTCTCGGAAGGGGCCTCGTCCGCGGGTGGCCTGCACCTGCAGCGTCGAGGCCGGTGGTCATCAGCGGTATCCTAATCCAGCCCTCCTTCCCGGGGGGCGAGCCGGGTTGGCGGAATGGTAGACGCGGCGCACTCAAAATGCGCTGTCCGCGAGGGCGTGCGGGTTCGAGTCCCGCACCCGGCACCGTAGTGACAGACCGATGGCCTGCCGTGATGCCCATTTCGAGGTCCCCGAAGGGTCGATCTGGACATGGTGTGAACACATGCTGTTCCTGGCGGCCTCGCGGCGGGCCAACGCAGCTCGCCGCAGGTCAAGGGCCTGGCAGGTCCCGCTGTCGAGCTTCTCACCCGGACGCCCGATGCGCCCCGCTCACGGCCGCTGACCGCATCCCGTGCGTGGCACCCCGCCCCACTGGGCTGCGGGTCATCGTGTGCCCCGCGACGGCATCACCATCGCGCAGATCGCAACGGAGTTCGACGACCACGAGATGACGCTCCACACGTGGATCCGCCAATCGGATACTCCTGTTGCCGCCGACACCTACCACCGCCGGGTGCTTGACCCTGCTGTAGGAGCATGGTTTGGAATCGGGGCCAACGGCATGAAGCGTCCGTTCCCCATCGCTCAGGAGAACCCCGTGAACCTCGTCCGCAGACCGATGCAGATCCTTCGCGACAATCCTCGCGCTTACCTCATAGCGAACCTGGTCATGTACGGGATCGTCCTTGTCGGCTTCGGCATTGGCGTTGCGTTCCCCGAGCTGGCCGCAGCGCGCGCGACGACGATGGAGGAGGATGGCACCGCTGATCTCGTTCAAAGGGTGTTCTTGAATCCGTGGCTCTTCGCGGCGACGATCCTCGGTGTCAACGTGATCACCGTCGGCCTGCTCTCGATCGTGCTGCCTTCGCTCGTCATCCCCTTCGCGGGACTAGCGATCTTCGGCTGCCGGGCAGTGGTCATCGGCGTCACCCTGGCACCCACCGACGACGCCACCTGGATCGCCATGATCCCCCATTCTCTTACCGTGGTCATCGAGTTCCAGGCGTACATCCTTCTGTCGCTCGGGGTGCACGTGCTGGGCCGCGCCTGGATCTCCCCGTCGAGTGTCGGAGAGGAGCTCCACCGTCGTGGATACCTCCAGGGCCTGAAGCAGCTCGGATGGCTGGCCCTGGCAGCACTCGCGCTGCTGATCATCGGAGCGCTTTACGAAGCCTTCAGCATGAGGTACCTCGTGCCCGTGCTTCTGCTTGGATGAGAGGTGAGGAGGCCGCGATGGCATGGAGCACCAGCGAACTGGCACGGCTCGCACAGACCACCACCAGCACGATCCGGCACTACCACCGTCTGGAACTGCTCGAACTTCCCCAGCGGCGGCCCAACGGCTACTAGCAATACTCCGCGGTGCACTTGGTGCGACTGCTCCAGATCCGGCGCCTCGCGGACCGCGGGATCCGTCTCACGGCGATCGGCAGGATCCTTCGCGACGACGCTGACTCCGCCGCCGCACTTCAGCAGGTTGACAGCGAGCTCAAGGCATCGATGAGGAGTCTCGCCCGGGCTCGGCGTGAACTCGCGGCGATCCGCGAGCATCGCGCCCGCGCTGACACACCGCCAGGATTCGAAGCACTGTCCGAGGGACTTTCCGAGCGGCAGCGTTCGTTGCTCACGATCTTCGCCACCATCATGAGCCCGACGATGCTGGAGGAGTTCCGTCAAGCGCTCATCGTCGGCAATGACGTGGATGAGGACTTCGAGAACCTTCCGCCTGATGCGGGCGACGACGTGATCAAGGCGGTTGCCCAGCGGATGGTGCCCACGATCGCCGCTGCGCGGACGGAGCGCCCTCGTCTCGAGCATCTCGAGGAGAGTTCACCTCTGGGTGAAGGCCAGGCCCTGATGGTGCTCGGTCACGCCATCGCGGAGTTGTACAACCCGGCCCAGCTGAAAGCGTTGCAGCTGACCGAGCAGCTGTTGAACAAGTAGAGGTGGCGCGGTTGGTCCGTCTGTGCCTCGAGGGTTGGCACTCTCGGAGGCGGAGGTCATGAGCCAGCCGGAACGGGTATCAGGCGACGGCGGAGTGTTCGGGCGGGTCACCAGTCCCGGGGCCGGCGCCGCGGCGCGTAGCTGCTCCGGCGGACACCGATGCCACGGCGTTACGGGTCCCGGGCCGCCTCATGGGAGTCCTCGGACGATTCCATGATCTGGTCCTCGACTCCCCCGTCGTCGACCGAGTGCTCCCGAAGGAGCTGGGCAATCCCCTCACCGCCGCTCTCGGGGTCGACGGTCTCCTCGCAGTCGTAGATGAAGGTGGCCCTTCCGCTGTTCAGGTCGAACGAGGCCTGGGAGAGGGTGCCGTCGCTCGCGCGTGGCCGGGTCGCTCGCGCGGGACCGACCGGTCGGAGCGTCGGTCGATCCCTTCCCGGAGACGGCCCCCTGCGTAGGTTGGGGAGAACACGGCATGATCCGACCGCTCGCCGCGCACCGGGCACGCCATGTTCGAAGGAGAAGTCATGAGACTCGTCGTCGGCACCATGGGGAACGTCGGAACCGCCGTGCTCTCGGCGCTGCACCGGCGGCCCGGGGAGCTCGACCGGCAGCCACGCCGCAGCGCCGCGGACACGGTCCGGGAGCTCGTGGAGAGGATGGTCGCCGGAATCCGGACGACACCGATGCTGAGGCGCGCTCGCGACAGCCGGCGGGCTCACCCCGCGATCGATCGACCAGCCACCACCGCTTCCCCGGCCGACGGGGAACCGGAGAGCGCGGCGCGCATCGATCACCGCCTGCTGAATCTCTACCTCTGCGACCACCTCACCGGAGCTTCCGCTGGTGCCGCTCGGATCGGCAGGATGGCGGCGGACTTCGCGGACACGCCGGTGTCCGCCACTCTCTCCTCGCTCGATGAGGAGATCCACGGCGAGCGCAGATTCCTGCAGCAGCTCATCCACGATCTGGGGATGCGGCAGATGCGACACCGTCAGGCCGTCGCCGCCGTCGGAGAGCGCATAGGCCGGTTGAAGGGCAACGGTCGTGTTCTCTCACGCTCGCCGATGACGCTCCTGCTCGAGGTGGAGCTCATGCGCAGCGCGGTGGTCGGAAAACGTGGATGCTGGCAGACGCTCGCTGACAATGCAGAGGACCTGGGTCTGGATGCCGCTGTGTTCCACGAGCTCTCCGCGAGGTCGCTTCATCAGCACGAGATGCTCGACGAGGTGCATGCTCATGCCCGTGGCCGGGCCTTCCGAGAGGACCGGGAGACCTTCGACGTCGGGATGGCGCAGGACGAAGCCGCCGACACCGAGGGGCCCGTGCACGGCTGACGCAGAACCCGTTGGAGGAGCGACCGAACGGTCCGGGCAGGAGGTGGAGCCGAAGCTAGCGTGTGGCCATGACGAATCCCCAGCGGCCGACTCGACCGACGCTTCGCCGCACCGTCACCACTACGGGACTGTTCCTGTTCATCCTCGGCGACGTGCTCGGCGCAGGAGTCTATGTCCTGGCCGGAGAGATCGCCGGAATCGCCGGCGGGGCACTCTGGGTGCCCCTCGTCATCGCCCTGGCCCTAGCTCTGCTCACTGCCGGTTCCTACGCCGAACTCGCGACCAAGTACCCCCGGGCCGGCGGCTCCTCCCATTACGCGACTCGGGCATTCGGGCCCTTCGTGGGGTCCCTGGTCGGTGTGTGCATGCTCTCGGCCGGGATCGTCTCCGTGGGAACCCTGGCCTTGGGATTCGCCGGCGACTATCTGAGCGCGTTCGTGTCTTTGCCGATAGTGCTCGTGGTGCTCGTATTCCTCGGCGTGCTCGCCGCTCTCAACGCCCGCGGAATCTCCGAGTCGATGGGCGTCAATCGGGTGGCCACCCTCATCGAGGTCAGCGGACTGCTGATGGTGATCGTGCTCGGCGGGATCGTGATCGCACGCGGCGAAGGGGATCCGGCCCGGCTCACAGAACTCGGGACACCCGAGAACGGGCCGGTCGCTGCGGTGCTCGCCGGAACCGTCCTGGCCTTCTACTCCTACGTGGGATTCGAGACCAGCGTAAACATCGCCGAGGAGACCAGGGATCCGGCGCGTTCCTACCCACGGGCCCTGTTCGGAGCCCTGATCGTCACGGGGATCGTGTATGCCCTGATCGGTGTGGTCGCCTCCGGCGTGGTCCCGACCGCGGAGCTCGCCGGCTCCACCGCTCCCCTCTCTCTGGTGATCGAGGCCGCGGGCATCGTGCCACCGGTGGTGTTCAGCGTGATCGCGCTGGTCGCGGTCGCCAACGGTGCGCTGCTGACAGGGATCATGTCCTCGCGGCTCGCGTACGGCATGGCCTCCGACGGGCTGCTGCCGGGAGCGCTGACGCGGTTGCTGCCCCGTCGCCGCACCCCGTGGGTGGCGATCATCGCCACCACCGCACTGTCGATCGTGCTCGCGCTGACCGGTTCGATCGGTGTCCTGGCCGGCGCGATGGTGCTGCTGCTGCTGGTGGTGTTCATCGCCGTCAATGCCGCGGTCCTGGTCCTTCGCCGCGACCTGGTCGAGCACCGCCACTATCGAGTGCCGACAGTGCTTCCCGCAGCCGGCCTGGTCTCATGCCTTCTCCTCATGACACAGGTCGAATGGCAGGTCTGGCGGCTGGGCCTGCCGTTCCTGGTCGTCGCCTCCGCAGTCGCCGGGCTCGCGGCATGGAGGCGTGGCCGTCGCGGCCACCGGTAGCGCAGTGCGGGTGGCCCCGCCTCTGGTCCGGGCACGAACGACTGAGCAGTTCCCGTCGGCGCCCAGGCACCCCTCTGCTGCACGTGTCGTGAGCGTCAGGGAGTCTGGTCCCCGCCGGCGGAGGACGAGCGATCGTGTCCGAGCGTGGCGAGGTCCGCCACGGCGGGACCCTCGAGGAGGGTGCCGTCGGGCGCGAAGCGGGATCCGTGCAGGGGGCAGTCCCAGGACGTCTCCGCGTCGTTCCAGCTCAGCATCCCGCCCAGATGGGTGCAGACCCCCGAGACGGCACAGGTACGTCCGCCCACGGTGGAGACGCCGACGGGCCGGCCCTCGGAACGGCCGACGACGCCCTGCCCCTCCCCCGGCGGCTCCGGATCCAGCGCGTGCAGCTCCCCGCTCACCCAGCCCTGGACCAGTTCCCGTCCGACCTGAGCGGTTGCACTCGCGCCGGCCGCGAGGGTCCCGACACCGCCGTTCGCCGACTGCAGCGTCCCCAGCCACGAGGGGGCCCGACCGTCCAAGGATCCCGCGATGGCACGTGCCGCGGCGACTGCACCGGTCATCCCCCACTTCCCATAGCCGGTAGCGGCGAAGATCGTCCCGCCGCTTCCCGGCAGCGCTCCGATCAGAGGGAGGCCTCCGAAGGGCTCGTAGTCCTGCGCCGACCAGGCGTGCGTGCGCTCGGCCCCCGGCACCAGACCGCGCGTCCACTCGTCCAGATCTGCGATCAGAGCGGCCGGGGACGTCACGCGCCCGGTGACGTGGTCGTTGCCTCCGACCAGCAGCAGTTCGCCTCCCCCGTGGGCCGCGGAGCGTAAGCTGCGGACGGGGCCGTCGACCGAGACGAACATGCCATGTGGCCTCCAGCCGTCCGCCGGCACCCGGTAGGCCAGGACATACGAGCGGTGGGGCACTATCCGCAGGGAGTGGCCACTTCTATCCAGAACCGGGCTGCCGGTGGCGAGGACGAGCTGGTCGGCCTGGACCTCCCCGGCTGTCGTGGTCACGGTCAGCGGACCTCGACGGTTCACCCCGGTGACCCTCGCCCCCTCCACGATGACCCCTCCCAGGCCGCGGAACTCGTGGGCGAGCGCGGTGAGGACGTCCATCGGATCGAACTGTGCCTGGTCCTCCAGGCAGATCGCACCTGCGACGGGGAACGGGAGCTCGGTCGACTCCTTCCACCGCACGCCGAGTCCCAGCTCATGGGCGACCTCCTGCTCCGCCTCGAGGCGTCGCTCACCGTCCGCGGTGGTCGCATAGCTGAAGGCGGGGCGGCGCTGTGCGGAGACCTCGCGCTGCGCGCACAGATCCAGCAACCAGCGCTGCGCCTCCTGGGACGCGGTGAGATATGCGCCCGCGACGTCGAGCGAATGCCGCTGGCGGATCTCCGAGAGTCGCGCCCCCTGCAGCACGGTGAGCTTCGCCGTGGTGTTGCCGGTGGCAACGACTCCGACGGAACGCGCCTCGAGCAGGACGACCCGCCGCCCGGTTCGTGCCACCGCTGCAGCTGTCGCCAGTCCGGTGAGGCCGCCTCCCGCGATCGCGACATCGTAGGTGACCCCTGCCGGCATGCTGCAGACGGGCATGCGTGAAGGGTCATGGTTCTCGAGCCAGAGCGAGGTCATGACGACTGCTCTCCGTGGATGTCGGGAGGACGAGTCACGGGGTCCTGGACGGTCTGCTGGACATGGGACATGCGCTTTCCTCTCTCCCGATCTCCGGGTCAGCTCCTCGCTGGATCGAGGACGACCTTGATGCAGCCGTCGTGCTTCTTCTGGAACATCGAGTACGCAGGAGCTGCTTCTTCCAAGGGGAGTCGATGAGTGACGAGGTCCGTCACACCCAGCGGATCGCGAGACTCCTCGACGAGCGGAAGCAGGTCGTCGGTCCAATGCCGGACGTTGCACTGGCCCATGCGCAGCTGGATCTGCTTGTCGAACATCTTCAGCAGAGGCATCGGGCTCGTGGCACCGCCGTAGACGCCGCTCAGCGACACCGTCCCGCCGCGACGCACCAGGTCGAGGGACGTGTGCAGGGCTGCGAGGCGGTCGACACCTGCGGTTTCCATCACCTTCTGCCCGACCGCGTCCGGCAGGAGCCCGACGACCTGGTGGGCGGCGCCGGCGACCGGGCTGCCATGGGCCTCCATGCCGACGGCATCGACGACGGCATCCGGACCGCGACCTTCGGTGGCGTCGCGAATCGCGTCCAGTCCCTCGGGCCCCTGGTCGAAGACCTCGATACCGTGACGCGTTGCCATCGCGCGTCGCTCCGGGACGGGATCGATGGCGAGCACCCGGGCGCCGAGGTGCGCACCGATACGTGCGGCGAACTGGCCCACCGGGCCCAGTCCGAGGACGGCAAGCGTCCCTCCGTCGGGCACATCGGCATACTTCACTCCCTGCCACGCGGTGGGCAGGATGTCGCTGAGGAAGAGATACCTGTCATCGGGTAGATCACCGCCGACCGTGATCAGGCCGTAGTCGGCGTGCGGGACACGGAGATACTCCGCCTGGCCTCCGGGCACCTGCCCGTACAGCGCGGAGAACCCGAAGAGGGACGCCCCGGAGCCCTGCTCGGTGACCTGGGTGGTCTCGCACTGGGACTGGAGCCCGCGGGTGCACATCCAGCACTCTCCACAGGAGATGGTGAAGGGGACGACGACGCGGTCGCCGGGGCGCACACCGGTCACGCCGGCGCCGACCTCCTCGACGATCCCCATCGATTCATGTCCGAGAATGTCCCCGGCGCTCATGTACGGACCGAGGACCTCGTAGAGGTGCAGATCGGACCCGCAGATCGCCGTCGACGTGATCCTGATGACCGCGTCGCCCGGCTCACGGATCTGGGGATCCGGAACGTCCTCGACGCTGACTGCGCGCTTGCCTTGCCAGGTCACTGCTCTCATGATCTTTCCTTTCATCGGGGTGGCGATTTCCGGAGCGACGGCGGACGAAGCATCTCCGCTCACCTCGTGGCGATCCGTCGAGCGTCAGCTCCGGCTCGTCTCAGGCGTCGGCCGGGAACCGTTCCCAGACACGATGGCTCTCGAGCAGGGTCCGGATCTCGCCGAGGACGGCCTGCCCGTCCTCCCCGAGCACGAGCCCGGCGCCGTCGGGTGCCGTGCGGGCCTCCAGGGCTGTGCGTCCCTCGCCCCAGGCACCGATCGCCTTGGCATGTCGCCAGCATTCGTCGATCAGCTTGCCGACGCGGGGCTCGACCTCGCCGGCGCCGAGGGCCCCCGCCTTCGGATCGACCGAGGGCCGTGAATCCGGTGCCGTGAGCGGGTTGCCCGCCAGCAGCAGGGCGTCGAACTCCACGGAGGCGGCGGTGCCCAAGGTCCGTCCGACCGGCACGCCCGCCACCTCGCCGCCGCGCGGGGCGATCACGACCGGGGTCATCGACGCTGCGACGACGGCCTCGTGCAGGGCGAGCAGGCCGGAGTTGTCGGCGTCGGGGTCCACCACGATGCCGATCATCCGTCCGTCGGTGGGCCACCTGGCGCCCAGCTGGGATAGCGGAGCACTGGTGGCGACCGCACCGTCGGACTCGTCCTCGGGCGGGACCGTGGGTGCGGGCGCCGGCATCCCGAGCGCTGCGGCGACCCGTGCGCACAGGTCCGCGTCGATGTTCGCCAGGGACTGCAGCTGGCGCTCGCGGATGGCGTTCTCGTAGCACTTGCCGAGCTCGAAGGAGTAGGCATCGACGATGTGGTCCTGCTCGACCGCGGTCATGCTGCGCCAGAACAGGCGGGGCTGGCTGAAGTGGTCCTCGAAGGTCGCCGAGAGCTCTCGCTCCTTGACCCCCTCGGTCACCCGCACCGGGAGGTCCTCGAAAGCTCCGTCCCTCTCCCCGGCCATGAACGGGCACCCGCCGTCCAGGGAGTTCGGATGGTACGGCGCGACACCGGAGTGGTCGCCCTGCTGGCCGTAGCCGTCCCGCAGCATGTCGTTGATCGGCGCATGGGCGCGGTTGATCGGCAGCTGGGCGAAGTTCGGGCCGCCCAGGCGGGTCAGCTGGGTGTCGACGTAGGAGAACAGTCGCACCTGCAGCAGCGGGTCATCGGTGACGTCGATGCCGGGCACCAGATGCCCGGGATTGAACGCCACCTGCTCGGTCTCGGCGAAGTAGTTGCTGGGGTTGCGATCCAGGGTGAGCCGCCCGATGGGCTGCACCGGGGCGAGCTCCTCGGGGACGAACTTCGTGGGGTCCAGCAGATCGATGCCCTCGAAGCTCTGCTCCTCGTTGTCGGGGAACACCTGGATGCCCAGCTCCCAGCTGGGATGGGCACCGGACTCGATCGCGTCGGAGAGGTCGCGGCGGTGGAAATCGGGGTCGTTGCCGCCGAGCAGCTGCGCTTCCTCCCAGGTCAGCGAGTGCACGCCGAGCGTCGGCTTCCAATGGAACTTCACCAGCGAGGTCGCGCCCTCGGCGTTCGAGAGCCGGAAGGCGTGGATCCCGAAGCCCTCCATCATCCGGTAGGAGCGCGGGATGCCGCGGTCGCCCATAAACCACAGCGTGTGGTGCTGCGCCTCGGTGTGCAGGGAGACGAAGTCCCAGAAGGTGTCGTGGGCGCTCTGCGCCTGCGGGATCTCGCGGTCCGGATGCGGCTTCGCCGCGTGCACGACGTCGGGGAACTTGATGCCGTCCTGGATGAAGAACACCGGGATGTTGTTGGCGACCAGGTCGAAGGTGCCCTCGTCGGTGTAGAACTTCGTGGCGAAGCCGCGCGTGTCGCGCGCGGTGTCCATCGAGCCGCGGGAGCCGACGACGGTAGAGAAGCGCGTGAACACCTCGGTGCGCTTCCCCTTCGCGAGGAAACCGGCCCGGCATACGGACTCCGCAGTCCCGTAGCCCTCGAAGACGCCGTGCGCCGCAGCGCCGCGCGCATGGACCACCCGCTCGGGGATCCGCTCGTGGTCGAAGTGGGTGATCTTCTCCCGCAGGTGGTGGTCCTGCAGCAGCACTGGGCCGCGCCGAGAGGCCTTGAGCGAATGGTCGGTGTCGCGCAGCCGCGCGCCCTGCGAGGTGGTGAGGAACTCGCCCTGCTGCGCGGTGGTGGCGGTCTCGGGCCCCGGCACGGCGCCCGTGGGGGTGCGGGGCTCGGCGCCCTGCTGATCGGGCTTCGGAGGGAGCGGACCAGTGGGTTCCGTCGGCTCTTCAAGCGAGGGCCGCCGGCTGCCGGGGCGGCCGGGCGCCGGGGTCGGTGCGTCGTCGGTGGATGCCATCGGGTGCTTCCTCCTCAGGATCGGATGTCCGGAGCGGACGTCCCACGAGTGATGCCCGCCACAGTAGGTCCCTCGCCGTGACAGGGGGAAGGCGCACCCCTGTGACCGTGCCTGGAGCTGCTGAACCGAACGGTCCGTCGGTGCGCACGGAACCGCTGTGTCGCCTCCGGTCCCGACGCCCGCCGAGCGCGGACGCTCGCGTCGCACCGGCCGCTTCAGCTGCCGGGGTACGGGCTCTCGGCGAGCAGGCGCGCGAGATGGGCGGCGTTGGCGGCGAGGGTGGCAGTGGTGGCGGCGACGGCCTCCGGGGTCTCCTCGAGATCCCTGTAGTCCAGCGGATTCATCGCCTCGTGGTTCCAGTAGGTGCCGCCCTGGGCGGGGACGGTGAAGCCGATGTCGTTCAGGGCCTGGAAGGAGTCGGCGATGATCTTGTGGGCCCCGTCCTCGTTGCCGACGACCGCCACCACGGCGATCTTGCCGAACATCGCGGGCCTGCCCTGCGCGTCGGTGTCCGACAGTGCGGCGTCGAGTCGTTCGAGGACCCGCTGGGCGATGCTGGACATGTGCCCGAGCCAGGTCGGGGTCGCGAGGACCAGGATGTCGGCGGCCTCGACCCGTTCGAGGATCTGCGGCCATTCGTCGCCGTCCCCCATGTCCGCCTCGACGCCCGGTCGCACGTCGTGGTCCGCGACGCGGACGACCTCGCCGTCCACGCCGTGCGGTGCGAGGGCGTCGAGCACCTGGCGCGCCATCACTTCGCTGCTCGAGTCGGCCGGTGAGGCCTTGAGCGAGCACACCAGGGCGAGTGCTCTCAGGTTCTCGGTCATCAGTATCTCCTCGTCGTTCTCTCGGTGATCTCTCGCGGCCCGGGGCCTAGTCCTGCGGGCCCGGGGGCCTGGTCCTCTCCACCGGGGACCGGTGGCTCGGCGTCGGGCTCACTCCTCCCAGCGCACCTCGGACGGCTCCTTGTCGCCCCGCCATCCCCGCCAGACGGGGTGGCGCAGTCGGCCGTCCTCGGTGCGCTCGGTGTGCTGGACCTCGCCGACGAGGTCCGCGCGGACCCATTCCGCGTCCCGGCGGTGCGCCGCGGGCACGTCGTCCACCGGCGGTGTCTTCCGGGTGCGGGAGCAGAGCGTGCGCGCGATCTCCTCGAGGTCCCGGTCGCGGAACCCGGTGCCGACGCGGCCGGCATAGCGCAGGGTGCCCTCCGCATCCGGCACCGCGACGAGCAGGGAGCCGATGCTGCCGGAGCGTCCGCCCTTGCCGTGCCGCCAGCCGATGACCACGACTTCCTGGTGCCGGGCGTTCTTGATCTTGATCCAGGTGCGGCTGCGCGTGCCGGGCTGGTAGATGCCGGTCTCGGTCTTCGCCATGACCCCTTCGAGCTGGAGCCGCTGCGAGAGCTCGATCGCATGGTCGACGTCGCCGTGGTCGGCATGCGGCACATGGACGTGGTCGGCGGGATCGACCGCGTCGAACAGTGACTCCCGCCGTTCCCGGTAGGAGGTGCGCAGCAGGGACTCGCCGCCGCGGCGGAGCAGGTCGAAGAGCATCACGTGCACCTCGACGTCCTCCCGGGCCCGCGCGATCTCGCGCTCGCCGGTGAGTCCGAGTCGCTGCTGTAGCCGGGAGAAGGAGGGGCGATCCCGGGAGTCGAGGGCGACGACCTCCCCGTCGAGAACGGTCTCGCCCTGGGCGAGGATCTCGGGGGCGATCACGTCCTGCAGCTCGAGCAGCTCGGGGAAGGTGGCGGTCAGGTCCTTGCCGCCGCGGCTGGTCAGGCGGACCTCGTCCGCGGTGACCGTGGCGATCACCCGCACGCCGTCCCATTTCATCTCGAAGGCCCAGTCGTCCTGGTCGCGGATGTCGTCGCGGCTGCCGAGGGTGGCGAGCATCGGGGAGAGCGGCTCCCCCCTCCCGGCCGGAGCGGGGCGGGACGCCGCGCCGGAGGAGGCCTCTCGGCGGGGAGCGTCGCGCCGGGGCGGCCGACGCGGCGCGGCACGAGTCGCCCGCCGCCCAGCCTCCGGCTGGTCCTTCATGAGGTGCAGCAGCCAGTTGGCGTCGGCCTTCTCCTTGGCCGCAGCGGACTTCCGCCTCCCGCCCATGCCGCCGGTGTGGAGGAACGCGTAGCGGCGCGGCACCCCGCCGAGGCCGCCGTCCTCGCGGCCGTGGCAGACGGCGATCACCTCTTTGCCCTCGCGCCACTTCTCGATCTCGACCGTGCCGGTGTCCCAGAGCGTGACGTCGCCGCCGCCGTACTCGTCCTTGGGGATCGTGCCCTCGAAGGTCGCGTACTCGAGGGGGTGATCCTCGGTCTGCACGGCGAGCCGATCGACGTCCACCTCGAGCGGCGGTCCCTTCGGCACAGCCCACGAGACCAGCACCCCCTCGTGCTCGAGCCGGAAGTCCCAGTGCAGGCTCGAGGCATGATGCTCCTGGATGACGAACATCGGCTCCTCCGCCTCGAGAGCGTCCCGGGCCGCGTCCGGACCGGGCCCCGCTTCCGGGACCGGCTCGGGGGTCCTCGCGGCGTCGCGCTTGGAGCGGTAGACCTCCAGCCGGTCCCGCGTCCCCTCGCCCGACGCGCCGTCGCCGACCCTCCGAGGGCCGCCGAGCCTCAGGGCGGCGATCGGGTCCGTGCCGTCCTCGGCCCGTTCCAGGACCTCATCGAACTCGAGATGCTCGAGCCCGGGATCCTCGATCTCCTCCCACGTGCGGGGAGCCGCGACCGTGGGCCGCTCGCGCCCGCGCAGGGAGTAGGGGCAGACGGTGGTCTTGTGCTTGCTGTTCTGGGACCAGTCCACGAGCACCTTGCCCGCGCGCAGGGACTTCTTCATGTCGCTGACGACGTGGTCGGGATGGTCCTCCTCCAGCGCCTGCGCCAGCGTGTGGGCGACCTCCGTGATCTCCTCCGAGGACGTCCCGCCGTCCAGCGGCGCGTACAGATGGATGCCCTTGGAGCCGGAGGTGACCGGGAAGGAGTCCATCCCCATCCCCTCGAGGATCTCGCGGCACCACAGCGCGACACGGGCGCAATCGGGGGGCCCGGCCCCCTCCCCCGGATCGAGGTCGAGGACGAGCCGGTCGGGGGGCGCCGGCGCGAGCTCGTCGTCGAAGCGCCATTGCGGGGTGTGGATCTCGAGGGCCGCGAGCTGGGCGAGCCACACGAGGACTGCCGGCTCGTCGACCAGAGGGTAGGTCGAGGCGCCGTCCTTGTGCTCGATGTCCGCGCGCGGCACCCAGTCCGGGGCATGGTCCTCGAGATCCTTGCGGAAGAAGACCTTCCCGGGGCGGTCGGCGGTCCCCACGCCGTCGACCCACCGCTTGCGGGTCGCGGGTCGCCGGGCGGCCTGCGGGATCATCACCGGGGCGATGCGCCGGTAGTAGTCAAGCACCTCCCCCTTGGTGGTGCCCGTGGAGGGGTAGAGGATCTTCTCGAGGTTCGAGATCTTCAGGGTCCGGCCGTCGATCTCGACCCTCTGCTCACCGGTAGCCATGGTCCCACTGTGCCCTGCCCCACGCGATCCGTCACGGCCTGGGCGTCGCAGCGACCGACCGATCGTTCCTGGTCCGCGGCGTGCTGGCGTGGTCTCATGGAGCATGCGCGCGATATGGAGCGGTGAGATCACGTTCGGGCTCGTCAACGTCCCGGTGAAGCTGTACGGTGCGACGCGGTCGCACGACATCTCCTTCCACCAGGTCCATGACGAGGACCACGGACGCATCCGATACCAGCGCACCTGCGAGGTGTGCGGCCGCGTGATCGACTACGAGCACATCGACAAGGCCTACGACGACGGGGACAAGACGGTGGTGCTCACCGACGAGGAGCTCGACGCCCTCCCGGCCGAGGACAACGACGAGATCGACGTGGTGCAGTTCGTCCCGGACGAGCAGGTCGATCCGATCCTGCTGGGAACCTCCTACCTCCTCGAACCCGTCGGCCGCTCCTCGAAGGCGTACGTGCTGCTGCGGCGCACGCTCGAGGACACCGAGCGCACCGCCATCGTCACCTTCACTCTGCGCACGAAGACCCGGCTCGGGGTGCTGCGGATCCACGAGAACCTCCTCGCCCTGCAGACCCTGCGCTGGCCGACCGATCTGAAGGACGTCGACTTCGGGCCGTCGCGGACGACGATCAGCGCCAAGGAGCTGAAGATGTCCGCCGCTCTGGTCGAGCAATTCAGCGGCGACTTCGAGCCGGAGCTCTTCACCGATGAGTACCAGGAGCAGCTGCGCGAGCTGGTCGAGGCCAAGCTCGAGGAGGGCGACGCGGTCGATACCGACGCGACGTTCGGCGAGGACGGCTCGACGGAGGAGTCCGACGGCGGTGGGAAGGTCATCAGCCTGATGGACGCGCTGGAGCGGAGCGTGCAGAAGCGCCGCGGATCGCGGGCCTCGACCTCCGGGAACGGGAGCACGACAGCCGCTGGGTCCGCGACGAAGAAGAGCGACACCAAGAAGAGCGGCACCGCGAAGGCCGACAGCACAGTAGTCGGCACCAAGAAGACCAACACCAAGAAGACCGGCACCCAGAAATCCGGTACCAGGAAGTCCGGAAGCAAGAAGTCCGGCAGCAAGAAGGTCAGCAGCGCCAAGAGTTCCGGCGCGGACTCCGCCTCCGGTACGTCGAAGAAGTCCGCATAGGTCCCACTCGGGCCGTCGACTCTCACGATGCCCGGGGACGCGCTCCCTCCGCCCCGCTCGATCGGTGCGGGAGCAGGCGCTGCGAGGTCACGAGGCCTCCGGCAGGGGTCCGGGCCCCGCGACCGGCTCGGGCCCCGGATGCATGACGGCGCCCGCGGCGATCTTCGCCGCGGGCGCCGTCATGGTGTGACGCCGCTCGGTTCAGCCCTGCGGCCCCGCGGCGATGTTGTCCGCCTCGATGCGGGCGGACTCGGTGCCGTCGAGGTCGCCGATGCGGTGCACGCGCAGCGTGTTGGTCGAGCCGTGCACGCCGGGAGGGGAACCGGCAGCGACGATGACGAGGTCGTTCTTCTGCAGGCCCTTCTCCTCGCGCAGCAGATCGTCGACCTTGCCGACCATCGCATCGGAGTCCTTCTGCATCGGCACCAGGTGCGCCTCGATGCCCCAGGTCAGGGACAGCTGTCGGGCGACCTCGGGGTACGGGGTCAGCGACAGCAGAGGGATGGTGGGCCGCAGGCGGGAGAGACGACGCGCGGTGTCACCGGACTCCGTGAAGGTGACCAGGTACTGCGCCGAGAGCTGGTCGCCGATCTCGGCGGCGGCCCGGGTGATCGCACCGCCGCGGGTGTGCGGGATGGTGCCCAGCGGCAGGATGCGGTCCGCGCCGTTCTCCTCGGTGTTGGTGATGATCCGGGCCATGGTGCGCACGGCCTCGAAGGGGTACTTGCCCACGCTGGTCTCGCCCGAGAGCATGACCGCGTCGGCGCCGTCGAGGATCGCGTTGGCGCAGTCCGATGCCTCGGCGCGGGTGGGGCGAGGGCTCTCGATCATCGACTCGAGCACCTGGGTGGCGACGATGACGGGCTTCGCGTTGCGGCGGGCGAGCTCGATCGCGCGCTTCTGGACCAGCGGGACCTGCTCGAGCGGCAGCTCCACGCCGAGATCGCCGCGGGCGACCATGATGCCGTCGAAGGCGCCGACGATGGAGCGCAGCGCGCGCACGGCCTGCGGCTTCTCGATCTTCGCGATGACGGGCACCCGGCGGCCCTCCTCCTGCATGATGCGCAAGACGTCATCCATGTCGTGGGCGTCGCGCACGAACGACAGGGCGACCAGGTCCGCTCCGAGGCCGAGGCCGAAGCGGAGGTCCGCGATGTCCTTCTCGCTCATGGCGGGGACGGAGACCGCCACGCCGGGCAGGTTGATGCCCTTGTTGTTCGAGACCGGGCCGGGGACCTCGACGATGGTCGTGACCTCGGTCTCGGAGACGTCGGTGACGCGCACCGAGACCTTGCCGTCGTCGATCAGGAGCACGTCGCCGGGGCGGCAGTCGCCCGGCAAGCCCTTGAAGGTCGTCGAGACCCTCTCGCGGGTGCCGACGATGTCCTCGGTGGTGATGGTGAGGCTCTCGCCGACCTCGAGCTGATGCGGTCCGTCGGCGAACTTGCCCAGACGGATCTTCGGGCCCTGGAGGTCGACGAGGATGGCGACGTTCCTGCCGAGGTCCTCGGCGGCGCGGCGCACGTTCGCGTAGACCTTCGCGTGGTCGTCATGGGTGCCATGGCTGAAGTTCATCCGGGCGACATTCATCCCGGCCTCGATCAGAGTGCGGATCTGCTCGTACGTGTCGGTCGCGGGACCGAGCGTGCAGACGATCTTCGCTTTGCGCATGTCTACCCATCTGTAGTTCGTGTGTGGGCCGCGGTCCCTCCGGGGGACAGCGCGCAGGCGCCGCAGGAGGGCCGCAGCATCGCGTGTTCTTCGCCCTAGTGTTTCATACTGTGACGGGGTTCTCGCCGGGGCTCACGGGACGGGGCAGTGACGTGCTCCCCATCAGGTGCGCGTCGACGGCCGCGGCGCAGGAGCGACCCTCCGCGATCGCCCACACGATGAGGCTCTGGCCTCGGGCGCAGTCCCCTGCGGTGTACACGCCGGGGACGGTCGTGACCCAATCGTCATCGTGCACGATGTTGCCGCGTGAGGTGATGTCCACTCCGAGTGCGGCGAGCAGACCCTCCTCCCGTGCCGCGGTGAAGCCCATGGCGATCAGCACGAGGGTGGCCGGCAGCACGGTGGCGGTGCCCGGGGTGGGCACCCGCGAGCCGTCCACGTACTGGGTGCGGGACACCTCCAGCCCGGTCACCGCGCCGTCGGCGTCGACCTCGAATCCGGTGGTCGAGGCGAGGTAGGAGCGTGCACCGCCCTCCTCGTGCGCGGTGGAGACCTCGAAGAGCACCGGATGGGTGGGCCAGGGCTGGCTCTCGTCGCGCTCGGCGGGCGGCTGGGTGCCGATCGCGAGCGTGGTCACCGATCGTGCTCCCTGGCGCAGCGCGGTGCCCAGGCAGTCGGCACCGGTGTCCCCGCCGCCGATGATCACCACGTCCTTGCCCTCGGCGGTGATCGCGTCCGGGAGCCAGTCGCCCTCCACGAGACGGTTCGCCTGGGTCAGGTACTCCATCGCGGGATGGATGCCGGTGGCCTCGCGGCCGGGCACCTCCAGCTCGCGGGGGACGCTCGCCCCGGTCGCGAGGACCACCGCGTCGACGCGGGAGCGCAGCTCCTCGACGGACAGGGCGCCCTCCCCTGTCCCGCCCACGTCCACCCCGGTGCGGAAGCGGGTGCCCTCCGCCCGCATCTGCTGCAGGCGGCGGTCGACGTGGCGCTTCTCGAGCTTGAACTCGGGGATGCCGTAGCGCAGCAGCCCGCCGAGCCGGTCGTCGCGCTCGAGGACGACGACCGAGTGGCCGGCGCGGGTGAGCTGCTGGGCGGCGGCGAGTCCTGCCGGGCCGGAGCCCACCACTGCGACGGAGCGGCCCGTCTGCCGGGTGGGGACGACCGGCTGCACCCACCCCTCGTCGAAGGCACGGTCGATGATTGAGACCTCGACGTTCTTGATCGTGACCGGCGGCTGGTTGATCCCCAGCACGCAGCTGGACTCGCACGGCGCCGGGCAGGCGCGACCGGTGAACTCGGGGAAGTTGTTGGTCGCATGCAGGCGCTCGCTCGCCTCCTGCCAGTCGTCGCGATAGACGAGGTCGTTCCACTCGGGGATCAGGTTGCCCAGCGGGCAGCCCTGATGGCAGAAGGGGATGCCGCAGTTCATGCAGCGCCCGGCCTGGCGGGAGACGACGCTTAAGGTGCCCTTCTCACGGGCCTCGTACACCTCCCGCCAGTCCATCAGGCGCAGCGGCACGGGACGGCGCGCAGGCAGCTCGCGGTCGCGGTCACGCAGGAATCCTCGGGGATCAGCCATGGGTGGCCTCCAGAATCTCGTTCCAGACATCGTTCGCATCGGGGTCGTTGCCCCGGGCCACTGCGTCCTGGCGGAGCGCAGTGATGGTGAGGAAGGCGCGCGGTGCGATCTCGGTGAGCCGCCCCAGCAGCTCCTCCTCGTCCGCGAGCAGCGCAGCCGCTCTGTCGGAGCCGGTGCGCGCGGCATGGTCCCGCACCGCCTCGAGCAGGAACTCGCGGTGCTCCTCGTGCACGGGGCCGAGCACGAATCCGGCGGCGTCGGCCGGGTTCAGCCGGGAGGGGTCCAGGTCCAGCACGAACAGCGTGCCGCCGCTCATGCCGGCGCCGAGATTGCGACCCGTCGGCCCGAGCACGACCACGGCGCCGCCGGTCATGTACTCCGCGCCGTGGTCGCCGATGCCCTCCACGACGAGCGTGGCCCCGGAGTTGCGCACGCCGAAGCGCTCCCCGGCGGCGCCGCCCAGGAACAGCCGGCCGCTGGTCGCACCGTAGGCGCAGGTGTTGCCGGCGATCGGGGCGGAGGTCAGCGACGGAGCGGTGCCGGCGCCGTGCCCGACGGCGATGATGCCGCCCGAGAGGCCCTTGCCGACGTAGTCGTTGGCGTCCCCGGTGAGGTGCATGCTGATCCCGCGCGGCAGGAAGGCACCGAAGGACTGACCGCCCGTGCCCTCCAGATCCAGCACGATCGCATCCTCGCCGAGGCCGTCGCCGCCGGTGCGGCGGGTGACCTCGTGGCCGAGCAGGGTGCCGGCGCTGCGCTGGATGTTGCGCAGGGTGTCACGCAGGTGCACGGACGACTCCGCGCCGCGGAGCACGTCCTCGGCCCCGGCGATCCAGGGATGGTCGGGGGCGCGGTCCAGGTGGTGGTCCTGGCCACGGCGCCGACGCGGGAAGTCGCCCTCGTGGATCGTGGGCTCGGCGAGGATCGCCTCGAGGTCCAGGCCCTCCCGCTTGGCGGCGCCGAGCACACTGCCGGCCCGTGCGCCGTCGGCGAGGGCGAGCAGGTCGCTGCGGCCGATCGCCTCGTCCAGGGAGCGCAGTCCCAGCGCGGCGAGGTGCTCGCGCACCTGCTCGGCGATGAACCGGAAGAAGGTCACCACGTGCTCGGCCTTCCCCGTGTAGCGCTCGCGCAGCTCGGGGTTCTGGGTCGCCACGCCCACCGGGCAGGTGTCCAGGTGGCAGACCCGCATCATGACGCAGCCGGAGACCACCAGCGGGGCGGAGGCGAAGCCGTACTCCTCCGCGCCCAGCAGCGCGGCGATCACCACGTCGCGTCCCGTCTTCAGCTGGCCGTCGACCTGCACCGTGATGCGGTCGCGCAGACCGTTCAGCAGCAGGGTCTGCTGGGTCTCCGCCAGGCCCAGCTCCCACGGGGTGCCGGCGTGCTTGAGGGAGTTCAGCGGGCTCGCCCCGGTGCCGCCGTCGTGACCGGAGATCAGCACCACGTCCGCGTGCGCCTTGGACACGCCCGAGGCGACGGTTCCCACCCCGAAGCGGGAGACGAGCTTGACGTGCACGCGGGCCGCAGGGTTCGCGGACTTCGCGTCATGGATCAGCTGGGCGAGATCCTCGATCGAGTAGATGTCGTGGTGCGGCGGCGGGGAGATCAGGCCGATGCCGGGGGTGGAGTGCCGGGTGCGGGCGATCCATGGGTAGACCTTCTCCGGGGGCAGCTGGCCGCCCTCGCCGGGCTTGGCGCCCTGGGCGATCTTGATCTGGATGTCCTTGGCGAAGGTGAGGTACTCGCTGGTGACGCCGAAGCGGCCGGAGGCGATCTGCTTGATCGCGCTGCGGCGCTCGGGGTCGCGCAGGCGCTCGGGGTCCTCGCCGCCCTCGCCGCTGTTGGACATGCCGCCGAGCTGGTTCATGGCGATCGCGAGGGTCTCGTGCGCCTCCTGCGAGATGGAGCCGTAGCTCATCGCGCCGGTCATGAAGCGCCGGGTGATCTCCTCGACGCTCTCGACCTCCTCCAGCGGGACGGGGTCCAGGGCCCCGGTGCGCAGTCGCAGCAGGCCGCGGATCGTCATCAGCCGCTCGTGCTGGTCGTCGACCTCGTCGGTGTAGCGGCGGAACTCCTCGTACTGGCGCGTGCGGGTGGAGTGCTGGAGGCGGAAGACCGCCTCGGGGGTGAACAGGTGCGGTTCGCCCTCGCGCCGCCACTGGTACTCGCCGCCGACGGGCAGGCTGCGGTGGGGCGGCTGCTGGCCGTCGACCGGGTAGGCGAGCGCATGGCGGGCCGCGTTCTCCTGCGCGATCACGTCCAGCGTGATGCCACCGATGCGGCTGATGGTGCCGGGGAACCATCCCTGGACGAGATCCTCCGCCAGACCGACGGCCTCGAAGATCTGCGCGCCGCGGTAGGAGGCGACCGTCGCGATGCCCATCTTGGACATGATCTTCAGGACGCCCTTGCCGAGAGCCCGGTTGAGGTTCGCGACCGCCTGCTTCGGGGTCACGTCGCTGATCACGCCGCGCTCGACGAGCTCCTCGACGCTCTCCATGGCGAGGTAGGGGTTGATCGCGCTCGCGCCGTAGCCGATCAGCAGCGCGGCGTGGTGCACCTCGCGCACGTCCCCCGCCTCGACCAGCAGCGCGGCGGAGGTGCGGCGACCGGTGCGGACCAGGTGGTGCTGGACCGCGCTGGTGAGCAGGAGCGAGGGGATCGGAGCGAGGACCTGGTTGGCGTCGCGGTCCGAGAGCACCAGGAAGGTGGCGCCCTCGTCGATCGCACGCCCCGCCTCCTCGCAGATCTCGTGCAGGCGCAGCTCGAGGGCCGCGGTCCCGCCGCCCACCGGGTACAGACCGCGCAGGCGCACGGTGTGGAAATCGGCCGTGGCGGGGTTCGCATCGATCGCGACGATCTTCGCGAGCTCGTCGTTGTCGAGGATCGGGAAGTCCAGCGCGAGCTGGCGCGCGTGCTGGGGCGTGGCGTCCAGCAGGTTCCGCGAGCGGCCGAGGGCCACACCCAGCGAGGTCACGATCTCCTCACGCAGCGAGTCGAGCGGAGGATTGGTGACCTGCGCGAACATCTGCGTGAAGTAGTCGAACAGGAGACGCGGGCGCTCCGAGAGCACGGCGATGGGCGTGTCGGTGCCCATCGCGCCGAGCGGCTCGGCCCCCTTGGACGCCATCGGTGCGAGCAGGATGCGCAGCTCCTCCTCCGTGTAGCCGAAGGTCTGCTGACGGCGCACGACGGAGGCTCGGGAGTGGGTGATGTGCTCGCGCTCGGGCAGCTCGGCCAGGGCCACCTTCTGCTCGCGCACCCAGGTGCGGTACGGGTGCTCGGTGGCGACCTGGCGGGTGATCTCCTCGCTGGGCACGATCTCCCCGCGCTCGAGATCGAGCAGGAAGATCTCCCCCGGGGCGACACGGCCGGTGCGCACCACGCCGCTGCGCGGCAGGTCCACCAGGCCCGTCTCGGAGCCGAGCACGACCAGGTCGTCCTCCATCACCCAGTAGCGCAGGGGGCGCAGGCCGTTGCGGTCCAGGCGCGCGCCCACCCGGGTGCCGTCGGTGAAGACGACGGCGGCGGGGCCGTCCCACGGCTCCTGGAGCGCGGCATGGAACTCGTAGAAGGCCCGCAGGTCCGGGTCCATGGACGCATCGTTCTCCCACGGCTCGGGGATGAGCATCATGAGCGAATGCACGAGCGAGCGGCCGCTGAGGTGCAGCAGCTCGAGCGCCTCGTCGAGGCTCGCGGAGTCCGAGGCGCCAGGGGTGTTGACCGGCAGCAGCCGGGAGAGGTCCTCGCCGAAGGCGTCCGTGGCCATCGACCCCTCCGCCGCGCGCAGGCGGTTGCGATTGCCGATCACCGTGTTGATCTCGCCGTTGTGGGCGAGGGTGCGGAAGGGCTGCGCGAGCGGCCAGGCCGGGAAGGTGTTGGTCGAGAAGCGCGAGTGCACGACGGCGATCCGGGTGGCCAGCCGAGGATCGCGCAGATCCGGATAGAACTCGTCGAGCTGGAAGGGCGTGAGCATGCCCTTGTAGACCATCACGCGGGTGGAGAGCGAGGGGAAGTACCCGGCGGTGGTGTGCTCCACACGGCGCCGCACCGCGAAGGCGGCGCGCTCGAGGGCGAGGCCGCTGCGCTCGCCGGCCGCGTCGGCGAGGAACACCTGCACCATGCCGGGACGCACGGCCTCTGCCGAGGGCCCCACGAGCCCGTCGGTGGTGGGGACCTCACGGGTGCCCAGCAGCCGCAGTCCCTCCTCGTCGGAGATCCGCTCGACGGCATCCAGCACCTCGGCGCGTCCCGCCGCGTCCCGTGGCACGAAGGCGGTGCCCGCGGCGTAGGAGCCCGCCGGGGGTAGGTCGATACCGCTGACCTCGCGCAGGAAGGAGTCGGGCAGCTGGAGGATGATGCCGGTGCCGTCGCCGGTGTTCTCCTCGGCGCCCACCGCGCCGCGGTGGTCGAGGTTCCGCAGCGCCATCAGGGCGTGCTCGACGATGTGGTGTCCGGGCTCGCGGAGGGTGGCGATCATCGCCACGCCGCAGGAGTCCACCTCGGAGTCGGGGCGGTAGAGACCCTGGGGGCCGGGGAGAGCGGAGAAACGGGAGGTGAGGGGCAGCATGGCGGCTGGGCCTTTCCGGGTGGGAATCCAGTGACGGGGTCGTCGTACGCGACGAGCACCCGTCCTGGGCATGCCTCCCGGGCTGACGCTCCGCGTCGCTCGGTGGGGGCTGCTCCCTAGGGTCCGGGTGCCCGGTCCGCGCCGGCGGAGGGGGGCGTGCCGGACTTCTCGTCCTCGTCCTCGTCGGGGCCGTTGCCCTCGGTCTGCGCGGGCAGCTCGAAGGAGCCGTCGGCGGCGACGACCTCTCCCCCACGACGCAGCTTGCGCTGGGTGAGGTACAGGAAGATCGCGACGCCCACCAGGGCCATCAGGATCGCGACCACGGTGTGGATGCGCAGCGGACCGATCATCAGGACCGGCTCGGAGCGGATCGCGTCGATCCAGGCGCGGCCGGTGGAGTAGATCGCGACATAGGCCCAGAACACGCGGCCGCCCGCCCACTGGAAGCGGCGGCTGAGCAGCAGCAGGACGGCGAGACCGGCGAGGTTCCACAGCTGCTCGTACAGGAAGGTCGGGTGGTAGGTTCCCGGCACGCAGCCGCCGATGGTCTGCCCGTTGCTCACGCAGGTGACGTCCCAGGCCCACCAGGCATCCAGCGCGGGCCCGTAGAGCTCCTGGTTGAACCAGTTGCCGAAGCGGCCCAGCACCTGCGCGATCAGCAGGGTCGGGGCGACCGTGTCCGCGAGCGCCGTGAAGGAGACCCCTTTGTGCCGTGCCATGAACCAGACGGCGAGGGCGCCCCCGGCCACGCCGCCGTAGATCGCGAGCCCGCCCTGCCAGATGTACAGCACCGCGAGCGGATCCCCGTCAGGTCCGAAGAACGGCTCCGGGGAGGTCAGCACGTGCCAGATGCGGGAGCCGACGATCCCGGCGATCACCGCGACGAAGATGATGTCGAAGAAGGCGTCCCCGTCACCGCCGCGCTTCTCCCAGCGCTTGGTCGCCCACCACATCGCCACCGCGATCCCCGAGAGGATGCACAGGGCGTAGAAGTGGATGGTCAGCGGCCCCAGGGAGAGGGCAGAGATCGAAGGGCTCGGGATCATGTCCTCATCTCCCCTCAGGTCTGGGTGCGAGCACGCTCGACGCCGGCGCGCAGGTCATCGGCCACCGCTGCGAGGGCGGTGCGTGCCGCCGCATCGTCGCCCTGGTTCTCGACCAGGGCGCGCACGAAGGCGGACCCGACGATCACTCCATCAGCGTACGCGCCGACCTGCGCGGCCTGTTCACCGTTCGAGACGCCGAGCCCCACGCAGACGTTCTCCGCACCGGCGGCCCGCGTGCGCTCGACCAGGCCTTCCGTGGCTGCGGAGACGCTGGCTCGGGTGCCGGTGACACCCATCGTGCTCGCCGCGTAGACGAATCCTCGTGTGTGGGAGACCACATGCGCGAGCCGGTCCCGCGGTGAGCTCGGTGCGACCAGGAACACGCGGTCCACGCCGTGCTCCTCGCTCGCGGCGATCCAGTCGGCGCCCTCGTCGGGGATGAGGTCCGGCGTGATCACGCCCGCGCCGCCGGCGGCCGCGAGATCACGTGCGAAGGTGTCGGGGCCGTAGGCGAGGATCGGGTTCCAGTAGCTCATCACCAGGATCGCCGCGCCCCGTCCCGAGAGCGCCTCGACGGCCTCGAGCACGTGACGGGTGCGGGTCCCCCCGGCCAGGGAGGCGGAGGCGGCCTGCTGGATCACGGCACCGTCCATGACGGGGTCCGAGTACGGCAGCCCCAGCTCGATCATGTCGGCGCCGTGATCGATGAGGATGCGGGCGGCCTCGATCGAGCGCTGCAGATCGGGGAAGCCGACGGGCAGGTAGCCGATGAGCGCGGCGCGGCCCTCGGAGCGGGCGCGATCCAGCGCCTCGCCCGATCGCAGGCGCGCCGTGTCGGCGGCGCCAGCGGCACCAGCGGGGTCTGCGGTGGTCATCGGGACTCCTCCGGCGTGTCGGTGTCGGTGGCGGCAGTGGTGCCAGCGGTGGTGGCCGTGCCTGCGGCAGCGGCAGCGGCAGTGTCACCGAGGGTCTCGCGGGAGGCGGCCCGCAGCGCGTCCAGGTCGGCTCGAGCGGGGTCGTCGCCGACCAGGCCGAACCAGCGCGAGGCGGTGTCCACGTCCTTGTCCCCGCGGCCCGAGAGGCTCACCAGGATCACGGCGTCCTCCCCGAGCTCCCGGCCGAGCTCCAGCGCGCCGGCGAGGGCGTGGGCCGATTCGATGGCGGGCATGATGCCCTCGGTCATCGACAGCAGCGCGAAGGCGTCCATGGCGGGCCCGTCGTCGACCACCCGGTACTCGGCACGGCCGATGTCCGCGAGCCAGGCGTGCTCCGGGCCGACGCTGGGGTAGTCCAGCCCGGCGGAGACCGAATGGGATTCGATGGTCTGGCCGTCCTCGTCCTGCATCACGAAGCTGCGGGCGCCGTGGAGCACCCCGGCGGAGCCGCCGTTGAGGGTCGCGGAGTGGCGACCGGAGGAGATGCCGTCGCCGCCGGCCTCGCAGCCGATCAGGCGCACCAGCGGATCGGTGTCGTCGAGGAAGGCGTGGAAGATGCCCATCGCGTTGGAGCCGCCGCCCACGCAGGCGACGACCGCGTCCGGCAGGCGGCCGACGCGCTCGAGGGTCTGGGCGCGGGCCTCCTCGCCGATGATGCGGTGGAAGTCGCGCACCATCGCGGGGAAAGGGTGGGGACCGGCCACGGTGCCCAGCAGATAGTGGGTGGTCTCGACGTTGGCGACCCAGTCGCGGAAGGCCTCGTTGATAGCGTCCTTGAGGGTGCGTGATCCCTGCTCGACGGGGATCACCTCGGCGCCCAGCAGGCGCATCCGGGCCACGTTCAGCGCCTGGCGCTCGGTGTCCTCGCCGCCCATGTAGATCGTGCAGTCCAGTCCGAACAGGGCCGCGGCGGTGGCCGTGGCGACGCCGTGCTGGCCGGCGCCGGTCTCGGCGATCACGCGGGTCTTGCCCATGCGGCGGGTCAGCAGCGCCTGGCCGAGCACGTTGTTGATCTTGTGGCTGCCGGTGTGGTTGAGATCCTCCCGCTTCAGCAGGATCCGTGCCCCGCCGGCGAGCCGGGAGAACCTCGGGGACTCGGACAGCAGCGAGGGCCGGCCGGTGTACTCGGCGGCGAGGTGACGCAGCTCAGCGGTGAACTCGGGGTCGATGATCGCCTTCTCGTACACCTCGGTGAGCTCGTCGAGGGCGGGTACCAGGGCCTCGGGGAGGAAGCGACCCCCGAAGTCGCCGAAGTACGGCCCCGCCTCGGAGCGCAGCTCGCCGGCGGGCCGGGCGAGGTCGGTGAGCACCTGCTCGGAGAGGGGACGCTCGGAGTGCGGACGGTCGTGGTGGGGACTGCTCATGCCTGAGCTCCTTCCGGGACGGGGCGGCCGCGGCGGGCCACCCGACGGTACGAGGAGACGGCGACGGCGGCGTCGCCGGAGGTGACCAGCGCCTCGCCCACCAGCACGGCGTCGGCCCCGGCGGCGGCGTAGGCCTCGACCTCGGCGACGGAGACCACGGCGGACTCGCCGATGGCGAGCGGTCCGGCGGGGATCCGGCCCAGGAGGTCCGCGGCCCGGCCGAGGTCGACGGTGAGGTCCTTGAGATTGCGGGCGTTGACGCCGATGATGTCCGCCCCGAGGGCGAGCGCGCGCTCGAGCTCCTCCTCGGTATGTGTCTCCACCAGGGCCTGCATGCCGAGATCGGCGATGAGCTCGTACAGCTCTCGCAGCAGGGCATCGTCGAGGGCGGCGACGATCAGCAGCACCAGATCGGCGCCATGGGCGCGGGCCTCGAACACCTGGTACGGCTCGACCACGAAGTCCTTGCGCAGCACCGGGACCTCGACCCGGGCGCGGACCGCGTCGAGGTCCGCCAGGGAGCCTCGGAAGCGGCGCTGCTCGGTGAGCACGCTGATGGCGCAGGCGCCGGAGTCCGCGTAGACCGCGGCGAGCTCAGCGGGCTCGGGGATCTCGGCGAGGGCACCCTTGGAGGGGCTGGAGCGCTTGACCTCGGCGATCAGTCCCATGGTGGTGCCATCACCCAGCAGATGCGCGCGGGCATCCAGGGCCGGGGAGGCGGAGCGGGTCCTGCGCTCGATCTCCGCATCGGGCACGTCGGCGCGACGCACGGCGAGATCCTCTCGCACACCGACGATGATCTCGTCGAGAACGGTTCCGGTGGTGGTCACGCGGGCCTCCTGCAGCAGGTCGGGACGGGCGGTCACCACGGTGTCGGGGCCGTGCCGTCGGGGTCGGGACGTCGGAGTCGGGGGTACCGGGGCGGTGTCATCCGCCGACGTACGAGATCGGGGCGAGGAACCAGAACATCGGCAGGTTCCGCAGCACCGCGTAGAGCACGGCGATCCCCACCAGCACGAGCAGCACGGTCCGTGAGGGCAGAAGCTGGGTGCGCAGACCGGCAGCTCGACGCACGGCCCAGGCGACCAGGCCGATCGCGAGCAGCGGAATGGCGGTGATGACCAGTGCGTTGCTGCGCAGCGCCAGCAGCAGGTCACCGTCCAGCAGAGCGTGCACGGAGCGGATCGCACCGCACCCCGGGCAGTCCAGCCCCGTGAGCTGATGGAGCACGCACAGCGGGATGTGGGTGCGGAACGGGTCGAAGACCAGCTGGACCAGGGCGGCGAGAGCGAGACCGCCCGCACCGATCAGCAGCGGGAGCAGAGCTCGTCGCGGCCCGTGGGCGGGAGGGCCGGGCACACGCTCGGGAGCGGTGCTGGAGGTCCCTCGCGCCGCCGTGGTCACCTCGCGTCGGCCTCGGCGGGCCGCCCGGAGCGCGCGTTGGCGCCGGAGCTGCCGTCCGCGGTGCGGGCAGCCTGGCTCAGGCCGTAGCCGCGCGGCTGACCGAGCCCGGCCTTGGAGAGCACCAGACCGACCAGCACGGCCAGGAGGATCACTCCGGCGCCGACCCAGATCAGGATGCTCAGCTGCTCCGACCAGACCATGCCGACACCGATGCCGAGGGAACCGAGGACGATGCCGAGGTTCATGGTCCAGGCCGCGACGGTCTTGCCCTCGTTGTGATGAGGGGGCGGGGGAACTGCGTAGCTCTTGGGCATGATCCTTCTCCAGTCAGGGTCCCGGTCGACGCTATTGTGCCACGTCATCGGGTGGGTGGCGGTGCACTGTCCGCCGGTGGTCAGGGGGCGTCCCGCACCAGGTGAGACCCGTCACCGCTCGTTCGGTGACGTCTCCCGATCGGCGGGCTCCCCCACGCTCGGATCGACGCCGCGACTGAGCGCATCCCAGGCGGCCGCCGGATCCTCGGCGGGATCCGCGGTGGTCCGGACAGCGGCGCTGCGATAACGGGTGCGCCGCGGCCAGCCGCCGCCGGCGAGCAGCACCAGCAGACCGATCCCGAGCACCGCGAGGGCGGGGACCAGGGTCAGCAGCGGCCACATCGTGGTCTGCGCCTCCACGGCCGCGCCGAGCACCCCGGTGGAGGAGGTCACGGCGGAGCCGGCGGCCCCTGCCGGATCGCGGACCACCCCGAGCGCGGCGACGGCGGCGCCCCCACCGCCCAGCAGCAGCACCGGGCCCGTGAGGAAGCGCACCCAGGCCGAGGACAGCGACGTCGCGAGAGAGGCGGCGATCGCCATCAGGGCGAGGGCGAGCACGGCGGGAGCGGCGTCGGCGCCGAGCACGCTCACCTGCTGCTCGACCCCGGTGAGGTCCGGAGCGGCCGCCTCGATCCAGGTCAGGCGCGAGGTGCCCGCCAGCACAGCGGAGGCCGCGGTACCGGCCAGGACGGTGGTGCGGCGTCCGGGGAGCCGGTGGCGAGAGGCTGGGGACGGGGCACTCATGCCGGGCGGAGGGTGTCTGCCGCGGCGGCGGCCCGCAGCGCGGCGGCCGCCTTGGACTGGGTCTCCCGATGCTCCATGGTGGCGTCGGAATCGGCGACCACTCCCCCGCCGGCCTGGACGTGGGCGGTGCCGTCCTTGATCACCGCCGTGCGGATCGCGATCGCCATGTCCATATCACCGGCGAAGTCGACGTAGCCGACCGTGCCGCCGTAGACGCCGCGACGGACCGGCTCGAGACGGTCTATGATCCGCATCGCCGAGGGCTTCGGCGCTCCGGAGAGGGTGCCGGCCGGGAAGGTGGCGCGCAGCGCGTCATAGGCCTGCACGTCCTCTCGCAGCCGCCCGGTGACGGTGGAGACGATGTGCTGGATGTGGGAGAAGCGCTGGAGCTGCATGAAGTCGCGCACCACCACCGTGCCGGGGTCGCAGAACTTCTGCAGGTCGTTGCGCGCCAGATCGACCAGCATCAGATGCTCCGAGCGCTCCTTGGGGTCGGCGAGCAGCTCGGCGCCCAGCCGCTCGTCCTCCTCCGGCGTCGCTCCGCGCGGCCGGGAGCCGGCGATCGGATGGGTGGTGGCGGTGCTCCCGCGCACGCTGACCAGCGACTCGGGGCTCGCCCCGACCACATCGACCGGCTCGCCGGAGGCATCCTCGGTGCGCAGCAGATACATGTACGGGCTGGGGTTCATGCGGCGCAGCACCCGGTACACGTCCAACGGATCCGCGGCGATCGGCAACGAGAACCGCTGCGAGGGCACCACCTGGAAGATCTCTCCGTCGACGATGTCGCGCACGGCCTCGTGCACTGCCCGCTCGTACTCCAGCTGCGAAGTGCGGGCCTTGGGCTCGAGCTCGCGCACCGAGTCGTACACCACCGGGCCGCTCTCGAGCGGGGTCCGCAGGCGCTCGCGCATCCTCGCCAGCCGCTCGAGGGCGTCCTCGTAGGCGGCGTCGACGCCGTCGTCGGTGGCGTTGAGGTTCAGGGCGTTGGCGACCAGCACGACGGTCGAGTCGTGGGCGTCGTGGACGACCACGTCCTGGGCGAGCAGCATCGAGAGGTCGGGCAGGCCGATCTCGTCGGGCGGGGAGTCCTCGAGCCTCTCCCAGTACCGGACCGCGTCGTAGGCGACGTACCCGACCATCCCGCCGGAGAAGGGCGGCAGGTGCGCCTGCCTGGCGGCACGGAAAGCACTGGTCACAGCGCGGAGTGCCTCGACGGGGCTGCCGGTGGTGGGGACCCCGGCAGGGACGTCGCCTCGCCAGTGGGCCTGACCGTCCCGTTCGGTGAGGACGGCGCGGGCGCGGGTGCCGATGATCGAGTAGCGCGAGTCCTCGCCCTCGCCCGCGGACTCGAGCAGGAAGGTGCCGCGGGTGCCGCCCTCGGCGGTGAGTCGGCGATAGAGGGAGACCGGGGTGTCCTCATCTGCCAGAAGGCGCATGCTGAGCGGGACCACGCGCTGCCGGGCGGCCAGCGCCCGGAAGGTCTCGCGGTCCGGCACGATCACGCCGAGCGCGTCCCCTTCGCGGCCGCCGACCTGCTCGGGGTAGGCCTCGGCCCGTGCGGGAGTGGTCTGCTCGCTCATGCGGTGCGCTCCGCAGCGTCCAGGACGAGGGCGCCGAGGTCGCCGCCGTCGAAGCAGGTGTCGGTGCCGCGGTGGCAGGCCGCGCCGACCTGGTCGACCGTGACCAGCAGGGTGTCGCCGTCGCAGTCCAGCGCGACGGAGCGCACCCACTGGACGTGGCCGCTGGTGTCGCCCTTGCGCCAGTACTCGCCACGGGAGCGGGACCAGTAGGTGACGCGTCCCGTCGACAGGGTGCGGTGCAGCGCCTCATCATCCATCCAGCCGACCATCAGCACCCGGTGGTCGGTGGCATCCTGCACCACCGCGGTGAGCAGTCCTGCCCCGTCCCGCTTGAGGCGAGCGGCGAGCTCGGGATCCAGGTGCGCTGCGGGGGCAGAGATCGAGGCAGCGGTCGAGGCGGTCCCGACGGGGGTGTCAGCAGGGGTATCAGCGGGACGATCAGGCATGGTCACAGTGCGCGCTCCAGCTCCTCGGCACGGTCGGTGCGCTCCCAGGTGAACTCCGGCAGCTCACGACCGAAGTGGCCGTGCACGGAGGTCAGCGCGTAGATCGGGCGCAGCAGGTCCAGGGCGTCGATGAGGGCCGCCGGGCGCAGGTCGAAGACCTTCCGGACCGCGGCGGCGATCTGATGCGAGGGGACGCGGCCGGTGCCGAAGGTCTCGACGTACAGACCCACCGGCTCGGCGACGCCGATCGCATAGGCGACCTGGACCTCGCAGCGGTCCGCGAGACCTGCGGCGACGATGTTCTTGGCGACCCAGCGCATCGCGTAGGCGCCGGAGCGGTCCACCTTGCTGGGGTCCTTGCCGGAGAACGCGCCGCCGCCGTGGCGGGCCATGCCTCCGTAGGTGTCCACGATGATCTTGCGCCCGGTGAGGCCCGCATCGCCCTTGGGACCGCCGAGCACGAAGCGGCCGGAGGGGTTGATGTGCGTGGTGACGTCGTAGGTGTCCAGTCCGAGGGCCTCGAGGTCCTCGAGCACGGGGGCGATGACGACCTTCGAGATCGCGGGGGCGAGCTGGCTGACCAGGTCGACCTCGTCGCTGTGCTGCGTGGAGACCACGATCGCGTCGACGCTGCGGGCCACCCCGTCCTCGTCGTAGCCGATCGAGACCTGGGTCTTGCCGTCCGGCCGCAGGTACGGGAGCACACCGTCGCGGCGGGCCGCGGAGAGGTTCCCGGTAAGGCGGTGCGCGGCGTGGATCGGCAGCGGCATCAGCTCGGGGGTGTCGCGGCAGGCATAGCCGAACATCAGGCCCTGGTCACCGGCGCCGAGCTTCGCGAAGGCCTCGGCCGCGAGATCGCCCCGGGCCTCGAAGGACGTGTCCACGCCCTGGGCGATGTCCGGGGACTGCGCGCCGATCGAGACCTCGACACCGCAGGAGTCGGCGTCGAACCCCTTCTCCGAGGAGTCGTAGCCGATCTCCCGGATCACATCGCGCACGATGTTCGCCACATCGCTGTAGCCGGTGGTGCGGACCTCGCCCGCGACGTGGACCAGACCGGTGGTGACCATCGTCTCCACGGCGACACGCGCTCCGGGATCCTGCGCCAGCAGGTCGTCGAGGATGGCGTCGGAGATCTGATCGCAGATCTTGTCGGGATGCCCTTCGGTGACCGATTCGGACGTGAAGGTGCGCAGCTCGCTGGTGGTCATGGGGTTCAGGATACTTCCGGCAGGGAGGGGAGCAGGGCGTCGAGCACGGCGTGGGCGACGAGGGTCTTGGTGCCCTCCGCGCGGGCGATCTCCTCGCCGTCGTGATCCAGGATCCGCACCGCGTTGTCCGCGGCGCCGAACACGCCGCTGGTGATGTCGTTGAAGACCAGCAGGTCCGCGCCCTTCCTGCGTGCCTTCGCCCGGCCGAGCTCGAGGGCCGAGGCGTCCTCACCGCCGGTCTCCGCCGCGAAGCCGACGATCGCGGGCCCGGCCTCCCCGGTCTCCGCGTGGTGCGCTGCGCGGTCCAGCACGCTGTGACGCAGGATGTCCTGGGTGCGGCGCAGCGCGATCGCCGGCACCGCATCGCTGCCGTCCCCGGCGATCTCGTCCTTCTTGATCTTCGCCGTGGCCCGCTCTGCGGCGGTGAAGTCCGCGACGGCGGCGGCCATGATCAGCGCATCGACCTCGCGCCGATGCGCGGCGACCAGCTCCGCGAGCTCGGCGGCGCTGCCCACGTCCAGTCGGCGCGCCCCGGGCGGGGTCTCGAGGTCGACGTTCGCTGCGGCCAGGCGCACCCGGGCCCCGCGCGCCAGAGCGGCGTGGGCCAGCGCCCAGCCCTGCCGACCCGAGGAGTGGTTGGCCAGGAAGCGGACGGGGTCGAGCTCCTCGCGGGTGCCGCCGGCGGTGATCAGCAGCTCCCGGCCGACTAGATCACGGCGCACCGCGCCGCGCTCGTCCCGGGGTGCGGCGATCGCGGCACGGGCGGCATCGAGGATCGCGCTCGGCTCCGGGAGCCGGCCCGGACCGGAATCCGGTCCGGTGAGCCGCCCGACCGCGGGCTCGAGCACGGTGACGCCGCGCTCGCGCAGCACGGCGACGTTCTCGAGCGTGGAGGGGTGCTCCCACATCTCGGTGTGCATCGCGGGCGCCACCACCACGGGGGCGCGTGTGACCAGGGCGGAGGCGGTCAGGAGGTCGTCGGCGCGTCCCATGCGCAACCTGGCGAGCAGGTCCGCGGTGGCGGGGGCGATGACCACGAGATCGGCCTGCTGGCCGAAGCGGACGTGCGCGACCTCTTCGACATCCTCGAAGACGGAGGTCAGGACCGGGTGGTGGCTGAGCGCCTCCCACGTCGCGGCGCCCACGAACTCGAGCGAGGACACGGTGGGCACGACCCGGACATCGGCGCCTTCACCGACAAGACCGCGCACCAGGTGCGCGGTCTTGTAGGCGGCGATGCCTCCGCCGACACCGACCAGGATGCGGGCACCGGCGAGGGTGCGCGGCGCGCTGCTCATCGGATCACCCAGCGTGAGCCGGGATCAGAGCGGGAAGTCGGTGGGCGGGATCTCGGGGGCCTCGTCGCCGAGCAGCAGCGGAGCCGGAGCGTTCGGGTCCGGCTCGTTCTGGGCGGCGTACTCATCCTCGTCGATCTCGCGGACCGTGAGCAGGCCCTCGTCGATCTCGCGCAGCGCGATCGAGAGCGGCTTCTCCTGGTTCTCGACGTCCACCAGCGGGCCGACGAACTCCAGCAGGCCCTCGGAGAGCTGCGAGTAGTAGGCGTTGATCTGGCGGGCGCGCTGGGAGGAGTAGAGCACCAGGGCGTACTTCGAGTCGACGGTCTCCAGGAGACGATCGATCGGCGGGTTCGTGATGCCTTCGGGCTGTGCGACTGTTCCGGCCACGGATGTCCCTTCAAGAGTTTTGGCGTGCGACGCACCAGGATACGCCCTTCCCCGCGTGGGGGCGAGGGCGGGAGCGTGCGAGGTCAGGTGAGGTCGCGCACCCCGAGCAGGCGGGCGAGCTCGTCGGCCGCGCCGTCGACCGTGTCGTTGACGATCGTGACGTCGAACTCGCTCTCGGCGGCGAGCTCGACCTTCGCGGTCTCCAGGCGGCGCGTGCGCTCCTCGGCGTCCTCCGTGCCCCGCCCCACGAGGCGCTCGACGAGAGTGTCCCAGTCCGGTGGGGCCAGGAAGACGAAGCGGGCCTCGGGCAGGGACTCGCGGATCTGGCGGGCTCCGGCCAGGTCGATCTCGAGCAGCACCGGCCGCCCTTCGGCGACCTTCTCCTCGACGGGACCTCGCGGGGTGCCGTACTTGTTGCGGCCATGGACCACGGCCCACTCGAGCATCTGACCGGCCTCGATCAGGGAGGAGAACTCCTCCTCGCTCACGAAGCGGTAGTGCACCCCGTCGACCTCACCGGGGCGGGGAGCCCGCGTGGTCGCGGAGACGGAGAGCCAGATCTCCGGGTACCGGGCGCGGATCGCCGCCGAGACGGTGCCCTTGCCCACGGCGGTGGGTCCGGCCAGAACGGTGACCGGGGCCGACGCCGTGCTGGCGTCGGCCCCGGTGGAGGAATCGTTCACTCGGCGAAGTGCGCGACGAGCTTCTCCGCCTGGTGCGAGCCGAGGCCGCGGATCTTGCGGGAGGGCGAGATGCCGATCTCCTCCATGATCTGCTGTGCCTTGACCTTGCCCACACCGGGCAGTGCTTCCAGGAGCGCGGACACGCGGAGGCGGCCGACGATCTCGTTCGACTCTGCCTCCTTGAGGACCTTCTTGATCTCCTCGCCGCGGTGACCGGCGCTGTCCTTCAGACGGGCCTTGATCGCGGCGCGCTCGCGGCGAGCTTCGGCGGCCTTCTTCAGGGCCTCGGCCCGCTGCTCAGGGGTGAGGGGAGGGAGAGCCACTGTTCTTACCTCTTCTGTCGCTGGTGACGTGGAGATCCGGGAGGATCTCGATGTGGGAAGAGCGTAACCCCAAAATCGTGGCGGAAGGCACTTTTGACGCCCTTCGCCGCTGGTCCGGTGCGAATCGACACTCCACGCAGGCTCCTGCGGCGGTGTCGCGTCGCCGGCCGATCGGCGGGCGCCGCGGCCCCGGCCGGCTCAGGAGTAGAGCGCCCGCAGGGTCTGGGCGCGAGCCCTCAGCGCCGCCTCGACGGGACCGGCCGAGAGCAGCCCCCTGGACAGCGAGACCAGCACGTGACCTGCGTTTTCTCCGAACACTTCGGTCAGCTGGTCGGGGCCGGCGCCCTGTGCCCCGAAGCCCGGAGCGAGCAGCGGCACCGACGGGGCGGCGCGGTCCAGGCCCAGCCGCCGGTAGGCGTCGCCGACGGTCGCTCCGACCACCAGGCCCACGCTCGACCACTCCCCTGGACGTCCCGCACCGATCTCCTCGGCGTGTCGCGCGATCTCGAGGGCGACCGGCGTGTCGGCGGCGGTGCGGGCGTGCTGGACCTGCGGACCGTCCGGGTTCGAGGTGAGGGCCAGCAGGAACAGTCCCTTGCCGTGCGCGGCGGCGAGCTCCGCCGCCGGGTCGAGCGATCCGGCACCCAGGTACGGGCTCGCCGTGATCGCGTCGGCCTCGAGCGGGGCGCCCGGGAGCAGGTGCGTCTGGGCGTAGGCGGACATCGTCGATCCGATGTCCCCGCGCTTGACGTCGAGGATGCTCAGCACTCCGATCTCCCGGGCGACGGCCAGCAGCTCCTCGAGCACCGCGACGCCGGCGGAGCCGTGCCGTTCGAAGAATGCGGACTGCGGCTTGATCGCTGCGACCTCGCCCTGCACCGCGGACAGTGCGCTCCGGGAGAACTGCCGCAGCCCCTCCGGCGTGTCCGGCAGCGACCATGCCTCCAGGAGGGAGGGGTGGGGGTCGATGCCGGCGACCACCGGGCCGTGGGAGTCCACGGCCCGGCGCAGCCGCTCCCCGAAGCTCTCCGCCCCCACCGGGCCGCGCTCCGGCCCGTTCTGCGTGCCGGTCACGCGCCGACCCGCTGGCCGCGTGCCGCGGCGAGGCGGGCGGTGTGGTCCTGCAGGCTCGTCACCTGGAAGGGCTCCACGGGTCGGGCCTCGATCGCCTGCACCGCCGCCTGGAACTCCTGCAGGGTGGTGATCATCGGCACGTCCATGCTGGTGGCGGCCGCGCGGATCGCGTACCCGTCGACGCGGGCGTTGGAGCCGGAGGGCGTGTTGAGCACGAGGTCGACCCTGCTGCCCTCGATGAGCTCGATGACGCTCGCCTCGTCGCCGGGCTCGGAGGCCTTGCGCAGCACGCGGCAGGGGATGCCGTAGCGGCGCAGCACCCGGCCGGTGCCGGCGGTGGTGAGGATCTCGAAGCCGAGGGCCGCCAGGCGCGCCACCGGCAGCGGGAGGGAGCGCTTGTCACGATCGGCCACCGAGACGAAGGCGGTGCCGGAGGTGGGCAGGCCCTGACCGGAGATCGCCAGCTGGGACTTCGCGAAGGCGAGCGGGAAGGTGGAGTCCAGGCCCATCACCTCGCCGGTGGAGCGCATCTCCGGGCCGAGCACGGAGTCCACGGCGCGTCCCTCATGGGTGCGGAAGCGCTTGAACGGCAGCACCGCCTCCTTGACCGCGATGGGCGAGTCGTCGGGCAGGTCCGCTCCGTCGCCCTCGGCAGGCAGCACTCCCCCGGCCCGCAGCTCCGCGATCGAGCTGCCGGCCATCAGCAGCGCCGCGGCCTGCGCGAGCGGGACGCCCGTGGCCTTCGCGACGAAGGGCACGGTGCGGGAGGCGCGCGGGTTGGCCTCGAGCACGTAGAGCACACCGTGGGAGAGGGCGTACTGGATGTTCAGCAGGCCGCGCACGCCCACGCCCTCGGCGATCGCGAGGGTCGAGGTGCGGATGCGCTCGAGCACCGCATCGGAGAGGGTGACCGGGGGCAGGGTGCAGGCCGAGTCGCCGGAGTGGATGCCCGCCTCCTCGATGTGCTCCATGACCCCGCCGAGGTACAGCTCGGTGCCGTCGTAGAGGGCGTCGACGTCGATCTCGATCGCGGTGTCCAGGAAGCTGTCGATGAGGATCGGCGCCTCGGCGCGGCCGCCGTCGGGCAGGTTGCGGCCGACGTAGTCGACCAGTCCGGCCTCGTCGAAGACGATCTCCATGCCGCGGCCGCCGAGCACGTAGCTCGGGCGCACCAGGACCGGGTAGCCGACCTTCGCGGCGACCTCGATCGCGTCGCCGAGGGCCCAGGCGGTTCCGTAGGGCGGAGCGGGGAGGTCCGCCTCGGCCAGCAGCGCACCGAAGTGGCCGCGGTCCTCGGCGTTGTCGATGGCGGCCGGGCTGGTGCCGATGATCGGCAGGCCCGCGGCCTCGAGCCGGCGTGCGAGCGCCAGCGGGGTCTGGCCGCCCAGCTGGACGATGACCCCGGCGACCGGTCCGGCGGCCTTCTCCGCCTCGTAGACCTCGACCACGTCCTCGAAGGTGAGCGGCTCGAAGTAGAGCCGGTCGGCGATGTCGTAGTCGGTCGAGACCGTCTCGGGGTTGCAGTTGATCATGACCGTCTCGTAGCCGCCGCCGGGCAGCTCCGGGTTGCCCAGCGCCAGGGCGGCGTGGACGCACGAGTAGTCGAACTCGATGCCCTGGCCGATGCGGTTGGGGCCCGAGCCCAGGATCAGCACCGCCGGGCGCTCGCGCGGCTCGACCTCGGTCTCCTGGTCGTAGGTCGAGTAGTGGTACGGCGTGGCGGAGGCGAACTCGGCGGCGCAGGTGTCCACGGTCTTGAAGACGGGGTTGATGCCGAGCGCCTCGCGCACCCCCTTGACCACGTCGCCGCTGTGGCTGCTCAGGGCGCCGATCTGGTCGTCGGAGAGGCCGTGGCGCTTGGCCAGGGACAGCAGGTCGGCGTCCAGCACCGCGCTCGCGCGGATCTCGGCGGCGATCTCGGCGATGATCAGCATCTGGTCGAGGAACCAGCGGTCGATGCCGGTGGCCTCCACCAGGCGCTCGACGGTCTCGGCAGGATCCACGATCCCCTCGGCGGCGGACCACAGGATCCGGCCGATGTCCCCCAGGCGCTCGGCGGTGGGCGTGCGGGAGGCGTCCACCAGCTCGGTGACCTCGGCGGCCGTGGGCGGCGTGCCGGTGTAGGAGAGCGAGGCGCCCTTGACGTCGATGGAGCGCTGCGCCTTGCCGAGGGCCTCGGTGAAGTTGCGGCCCAGAGCCATGGCCTCGCCGACGCTCTTCATCGTGGTGGTCAGCGTCGCGTCCGCGGCGGGGAACTTCTCGAAGGCGAAGCGCGGCACCTTGACGACCACGTAGTCCAGGGCGGGCTCGAAGCTCGCCGGGGTGGTCCCGGTGATGTCGTTGCGGATCTCGTCGAGCGTGTAGCCGATCGCCACGCGGGCGGCGATCTTCGCGATCGGGAAGCCGGTGGCCTTGGAGGCCAGCGCCGAGGAGCGCGAGACGCGCGGGTTCATCTCGATGACCACGATGCGGCCAGTCTCGGGGTGGGTCGCGAACTGCACATTGCAGCCGCCGGTGTCGACGCCCACCTCGCGGATGATCGCGATGCCGAGGTCGCGCAGCTCCTGCATCTCGACGTCGGTGAGGGTGAGCGCGGGCGCGACGGTGACCGAGTCGCCGGTGTGGACGCCGACGGGGTCCACGTTCTCGATCGAGCAGATCACGACGCAGTTGTCGGCGCTGTCGCGCATGAGCTCGAGCTCGAACTCCTTCCAGCCCAGGATCGACTCCTCCAGCAGCACCTCGGAGGTGGGCGAGTAGTGCAGGCCGTCGCCGCCGATGCGGCGCAGGTCCTTCTCGTCGTAGGCCATGCCGGAGCCGAGCCCGCCCATGGTGAAGCTGGGGCGCACGACCATCGGGTAGCCGAGGTCGTCCGCGGCCGCGAGCAGCTCGTCCATCGAGTGGCAGATCCGCGAGCGCGCCGACTCACCGCCCACCCGCTCGACGACCTCCTTGAACAGCTGGCGGTCCTCGGCCTTGTTGATGGCGTCCAGGCTCGCGCCGATCATCTCGACGCCGAACTCCTCGAGGGTGCCGTCGTTCGCGAGGGCGATCGCGGCGTTCAGCGCGGTCTGGCCCCCGAGGGTGGGCAGCAGCGCGTCGGGCCGCTCCTTCTCGATGATGGTGCGGATGATCTGCGGATCGATCGGCTCGATGTAGGTGGCATCGGCGATGTCCGGATCGGTCATGATCGTGGCCGGGTTGGAGTTGACGAGGATGACCCGCAGGCCCTCCTCGCGCAGCACGCGACAGGCCTGGGTGCCGGAGTAGTCGAACTCCGCGGCCTGACCGATGACGATCGGCCCGGAGCCGATGACCAGGACGGAGGTGAGATCGGGGCGACGGGGCATCAGGACTCCTTGGAGGCAGAGGCGCGGTGGGCGATCGCGAGCTCGGCCAGACGGTCGAAGAGGGGAGAGGCGTCGTGCGGGCCACCGGCCGCCTCGGGGTGGTACTGGACCGAGAACGCCGGTCGGTCGAGGCAGCGCAGTCCCTCGACCACGTCGTCGTTGAGGCCCACATGGGAGACGACGACCCGGCCGTAGCGCCCGGCGTCGTGCGGGGCGACGTGCTCGCCCTCCAGCGGGACGTCGACAGCGAAGCCGTGGTTGTGCGCGGTGATCGCCACCTGTCCGGTCTCACGGTCCTGGACGGGCTGGTTGATGCCGCGGTGGCCGAACTTCAGCTTGTAGGTGCCGAAGCCGAGGGCGCGGCCCAGCAGCTGGTTGCCGAAGCAGATGCCGAAGAAGGGCACCCCGGCGTCCAGCACCCCGCGCAGCAGCTCGATCTGCGTGGTCGCGGCGGCCGGGTCGCCCGGTCCGTTGGAGAAGAAGACGGCATCGGGTGCCAGCGCCAGCAGGTCCTCGAGGGGGGTGGTCGCCGGCAGCAGGTGCACCCGCAGGCCGCGCGCGAGCATGCTGCGCGGGGAGGCGCCCTTGATGCCGAGGTCCACGGCGGCGACGGTCGCGCGCACCTCGCCCTCCGGCTCGAGCACCACGGGCTGGGCGATGGTGACCTCCTCGAGGAAGTTCGCCCCGCTCATCGCGGGCTGATCCCGCACCTGGGTGAGCAGCTGCTCCTCGCTGGACTCCAGCGCGTCCCCGGAGAAGATGCCGCCGCGCAGGGAGCCGGTCTCGCGGAGAATGCGGGTGAGCATCCGGGTGTCGATGTCGCTGATGCCCACGACGTCGCTGCTGATGAGCAGCTCGTCGAGCGTCTGCTCGGCACGGTGGTTCGAGGCGATGCGGCTGGCGTCGCGCACGGCATAGCCGCGCACCCACACCTTCCGCGACTCCATGTCCTCGGCGTTCGCGCCGGTGTTGCCGATGTGCGGGGCGGTCTGCACGACGATCTGCCCGGCGTAGGAGGGGTCCGAGAGGGTCTCCTGGTAGCCGGTCATGCCGGTGGTGAAGACGACCTCACCGAAGCGGGAGCCGCGGGCGCCGTAGGCGGAGCCGCGCAGGACGGTGCCGTCCTCGAGGATCAGCAGCGCCTTCTCGGTGCGCGTACGGCGCGGGGGCCTCGTGGCGGTGGGGGAAGCGGAGGGGGTCATGCGTGCTCCTTCCAGGAGAGCAGGAGGTCGTGGTCGGCGCGCCGGGCGAGCCGCAGGCCGGTGTCGAGGAGCTGGTCGCCGAGGCGCCAGCGGAGGACGAGCAGTCCGTCGCCGCCGATGAACTTCCCGGCCATGCCGGGCCCGGAGGTGATCTCCTCGAGGTCGGCGGCAGGGATCGTGAGGTGCGGGGCCCCCTCGCGCTCGATGCGCCAGGAGCCTGCATCGCCGACGGTCACCCGGGCTCTGGCACGCTGCCCGAGGCCGTGGGCGACGACCCGCTCGAGCGGCTGCTCGGCGAGCACGGTGTCGACATAGATCGCGTCCACCGGGCCGTGCGCGCTGTGCTCGTCCAGCTGATCGAGGGAACGGTCCGACGGCGCGGGCAGATGCTGCTGCGAGCGGCCGCGTCGTCGCCAGCCCCATGCCATGGCGGTGAGGACGGCGACGAACAGGAGCAGCAGCAGCAGGACCGGGACGAGCCGATCGCTCATCGCTGCACCACCCGTCCGTCGCGCACGGTGGGGCGACCGGCGAGCACGGTGAGCCGGTTCGCGCCGGGCAGCTCCAGCCCGGCGAAGGGCGAGTTGCGGCTGAGCGAGGCGTGCTCGGAGGGGTCGGTCACCCGTACCGGGCGCGGATCCCAGACCAGCAGGTTCGCCGGCGAACCGGCGGCCAGCGGCCGGCCCTGGTCCTCGTCGCGCCCGATCTCGGCGGGTTTCTCGGACAGCACCCGGGCCACGTCGCGCCAGCTCAGCCGGCTCTCGCCGACCATGGTCAGCTGGACCAGGGACAGGGCCGTCTCCAGCCCGGTCATGCCCATCGCCGCCTGATCCCACTCGCGGTCCTTGGCATCGCGGGGATGCGGGGCGTGGTCGGTGGCGACGATGTCGATGGTGCCGTCGGCGAGGCCCTCACGGACGGCCTCGACGTCCGCAGCGGTGCGCAGCGGCGGGTTCACCTTGAAGACGGCGTCGAACTGGCGCACGCTCTCGTCGGTCAGCAGCAGGTGGTGCGGGGTGACCTCACAGGTCACGGCGATGCCGCGCTGCTTCGCCCAGCGGATGATGTCCACGCTCCCGGCGGTCGAGAGGTGGCACACGTGCAGGCGCGAGCCGACGTGCTGGGCCAGCAGCACGTCACGGGCGATGATCGATTCCTCGGCCACTGCGGGCCAGCCGGTCAGACCCAGCTCCGCGGAGACCACGCCCTCGTGCATCTGGGCGCCCTCGGTGAGCCGCGGGTCCTGTGCGTGCTGGGCGATCACTCCGTCGAAGGACTTCACGTACTCGAGCGCCCGCCGCATCAGCACCGGGTCGTGGACGCACTTCCCGTCGTCGCTGAAGACGCGGACCTTCGCCCGGGAGTTCGCCATCGCGTCGAGCTCGGCGAGCCGCTCCCCCGCCAGGCCCACGGTCACCGCGCCGACGGGGCGCACCGCGCACCAGCCGGCGCTGTCCCCGCGGCGGGCCACCTGCTCGACGACGCCCGCGGTGTCTCCGACGGGGGTGGTGTTGGCCATGGCATGGACGGCGGTGAAGCCGCCGCGGGCGGCGGCCATGGTGCCGGTCTCGACGGTCTCGGCCTCCTCACCACCGGGCTCGCGCAGGTGGGTGTGGAGGTCGACCAGGCCGGGCAGCACGATGCAGCCGTCGGCCTCGATGATCTCCGTGCCGGCGGGGGCGTCCAGCTCGGTGCCGACGGCCTCGATGCGGCCGTCCACCAGGAGCAGGTCCTGGATCTCCTCGCCATAGGGGCGGCCGCCCCGGATCAGCAGCGGGACCGGGTCGGTCGCGGTGTGCGAGGGCTCAGCAGCAGGGGTGGTCGCAGAGGTCATGAGGTCGCCTCCCGGGCGTCCGTGGCGAGCAGGTGGTAGAGGACGGCCATCCGGACGAAGACGCCCGAGGCGACCTGTTCGACGATGACGCTGCGCGGGGAGTCCGCGACGGATCCGGCGATCTCGAATCCGCGGTTCATCGGTCCGGGGTGCAGCACGATCGCATGCGCGGGCAGGGTCGCGGCCCGCGCGACGGTGAGGCCGTAGCGCCGCGAGTACTCCCCCTCGGTCGGGAAGTAGCCGCCGCCGACCATCCGCTCGCGCTGCACCCGCAGCATCATCACGGCGTCGGGAGCGTCCGCGAGAGCGGCGTCGAGGTCGTAGCGGATCGCGCAGGGCCAGGCGGAGGCCCCGACGGGCACCAGCGCGGGCGGGGCGACGAGGGTGACGCGGGCGCCGAGCAGGGTCAGCAGCAGCACGTTCGAGCGCGCCACCCGCGAGTGCAGGACATCGCCCACGATCACCACGTGCAGCCCATCCAGGCCCGCGGCAGGGTCCCCGGGGCGCAGGTGGCGGCGCAGAGTGAAGGCGTCGAGCATCGCCTGGGTGGGGTGCTCGTGCGCACCGTCGCCGGCGTTGACGATCGGCTGATCGATCCATCCGGCATGGGCGAGCAGGTGGGCGGCGCCGGAGGAGGCGGAGCGCACCACCACCGCGTCGGCTCCCATGGCCTGGAGGGTCAGCGCCGTGTCCTTGAGCGATTCGCCCTTGGACAGGCTCGACCCCTTGGCGGAGAAGTTGATGACATCGGCCGAGAGGCGCTTGGCCGCGGCCTCGAAGCTGATCCGGGTGCGGGTGGAGTCCTCGAAGAAGAGGTTCACCACGGTGGCGCCCACGAGCGTGGGGAGCTTGCGAATCGCGCGCGACTGGGTCTGGGCCATGTGCTCGGCGGTCGCGAGCACGCTCAGCGCCTCCTCACGGGTGAGATCGGCGATCGAGATGAAGTGCCTCATGCCCTCTCCCCCTCGGCGGCGGCTGGGCGGACGATGTCGACCGCATCGGTGCCGTCGGTCTCGAAGAGCTGCACGTGGACCCGCTCGGTGCGGGCGGTGGGCAGGTTCTTGCCGACATGGTCCGCGCGGATGGGCAGCTCGCGGTGGCCGCGGTCCACGAGCACCGCGAGTCTCACCGCGGCGGGCCGGCCGATCGCGCCGAGGGCGTCGAGGGCGGCGCGGACGGTGCGGCCGGAGTAGAGCACGTCATCGACCAGCACGACGGTGCGACCGTCGACGCCGGCGCGAGGGATCCGCGTGGGGCTGGGGGCCCGGGTGGGGTTCGAGCGCAGGTCGTCGCGGTACATGGTGATGTCCAGCGCGCCGTACAGCTCAGTGGGGTCCTCGGCGTCGCCTCGCCCTTCGGCTCGGGCGATCTGCTCCGCCAGGCGCCGGGCGAGCGGCACGCCGCGGTGCGGGATGCCCAGCAGGACGAGGTCGTCGGCGCCGTGGCCGCTCTCGAGGATCTCGTGCGCGATGCGGGTGAGCGCCCGGCGGATCTCCTCGGGGCCCAGCACGCGGGAGCTGTCGGCTCCTGCGGGATCGAGGATTCGGGGTCGTGCGGTCATGGGTGATTCTCCCTTCCACGCCTCACAGGACGTGTCGTTAAAGGGTGGCGTGCTCAGATGAGCGTGACCGATGCTACTCGGCCCGGGTCGGGGCGGCCGCAGCCGCCCGCCCCTCGGACACCGCGAGGCTCAGGCGAGCAGCGCGGCTCAGGAGAGCAGTCCGCGCACGTCCACGAGCCGCTGGAGCAGCCCGTTGACGAATCGCGGGGAGTCATCGGTGGACAGCACCTCGGCGATCTTGGTGTACTCGCCGATGATCGCTCCGCGCGCGGACTCCTCCTCGCCGTAGAGCACCTCGGCGCTGCCGAGGCGGAGGATCGCACGGTCCACCGCGGGCATGCGGTGCAGCGGCCAGTCCCTCGAATGGGTGGCGAGGTCCTCGTCGATGTCCGCGACATGCCGGGCGTAGAGCTCCACGAGCTCACGGGAGCGCTGCGGCAGCGGGGACTGCGCCGCCGTCCGCTGCAGGCGCTCCTGGAGCACGTCGCGCACGTCCGCGTGCTTGGCATCGGCCTCGAAGAGCACGTCGACCGCCCGGATCCGGTCCCGGGACCGGCCGTGCAGGCGATCGGCGGCAGCCGGAACCGTGCGCTCGAACTCGACCTCGGCACCCTCCCGGGTGGGATGGGGCAGGCCGGTGCCCCGGGGGGCGGGTCGCGCCCCGGGGCCCTCTGCGGCAGAGCCTGAGGTCACTTGACGCGCTCGAGGTAGTCGCCGCTTCGGGTGTCGACCTTGACCTGGTCGCCCTCGTTGAGGAACAGCGGGACCTGGATCTCGCGGCCGGTCTGGAGACGCGCGGGCTTGGTGCCGCCGCTGGAGCGGTCGCCCTGCAGGCCCGGCTCGGTGAACTCGATGGTCAGCACCACGGAGGTGGGCAGCTCGACGAACAGCGCCTGGCCCTCGTGGAAGGCGATGACGACGTCCTGGCCCTCGATCATGAAGTCCTTGGCGTTGCCGACGACCTCTTCGGTGAGGCTGGTCTGCTCCCAGTTCGAGGTGTCCATGAACACGTACATGTCCGTGTCGAGGTAGGAGAACTGCATGTCACGGCGGTCGACCGTGGCGGTCTCGACCTTCACGCCGGCGTTGAAGGTCTTGTCCACACCCTTGCCGGACATCACGTTCTTCAGCTTCGTGCGCACGAAGGCGGGCCCCTTGCCCGGCTTCACGTGCTGGAACTCGACCACGCTCCAGAGCTGCTGGTCCAGCACCAGGACCATCCCGTTCTTCAGATCGTTCGTCGTCGCCATGGGTCTCCTCGGTTGTCGTCGTGGCGGACCAAGGATAGCGCGCAGGGGCGGAGCGGCACCGGGTCCGTGGGAGCCTCAGCGGGCTGACGTGAGGTCGATCATGCTCAGCAGCCGCACGGCGAGCGGATGCGCGGCGCTCTCCTCGCGCCATCCGCTGGTCTTCACCGCACGGGAGACCGTCTGCTGGGTCACCCCCAGGCGCTCCGCGAGCTGGGCCTGGGTGGCCGACGGGCCGAGGCGGAGCGCGTGGACCGCCTCCCACTGACCTCGGCTGCGGGCGCGGATCATCCAGCCCACCAGACGCAGCACCGCCTCGACGTCGGCGGCGGTGTCCTGATGGCGCATATCCGCGGCACGGACGGCGAGCGGGACCTGGGAGGTGGTGCTCGCGGCGCGAAGAGCCTCGGCGGCCGCCTCCACGGCGGGGCCCGACAGCTCCCGCACCGAGCCGGGCAGGGGGCGCTGCACCGCGCCAATGCCGAGCCCTATGGCGAGCCCGCCCACCTCGTGCCCGCGCAGCAGCGCCTCGAGCGCCTCCTGGGAGCGACCGGCCAGGGCGAGCGCCTCGGGTCCGGCGGTGCGCTCGGGGCTCAGCGGCAGGTCGAGCTCGTCGAGCGCCTCGAGCAGGGCGGGGACGGGGTCCGAGGCCGTGCGGCCGTGACCGGGCCGACCCGAGAAGGAGAGGACGAACATGCAGCACCTTTCACAGCGTTCAGCGGCTGTCCAGCAGATTACGCCATGCGACAGCTGATCGTCCGACGCCGCGCGGTGCGCTGCGGGGCGGTGCTCACGCCAGCTCGATGAGCTCCTGGTACTCCGCGTTCCAGAGGTCCTCGACCGCGTCCGGCATCATCAGCACCCGCTCGGGGTTCAGCGCCGCCACGGCGCCGGGATCGTGCGAGACCAGCACCACAGCGCCCTCGAAGGCCGCGAGCGCCCCGAGGATCTCCTCACGGCTGGCGGGGTCGAGGTTGTTCGTCGGCTCGTCCAGCAGCAGCACGTTCGCGCTGGAGACGACGAGGGTCGCGAGCGCGAGGCGGGTCTTCTCACCGCCGGAGAGGACGCGGGTGGGCTTGTGGACGTCATCGCCGGTGAAGAGGAAGGAGCCGAGGATCTTGCGGGCCTCGACCTCGGGCAGCTCATAGGCCGCGGTCATCATGTTCTCGAGCACGGTCCGGTCCACGTCGAGGGTCTCGTGCTCCTGTGCGTAGTAGCCGATCCGCAGGCCGTGGCCGGGCAGCAGACCGCCGGTGTCCGGCTCGTCCACCCCGGCGAGGATCCGCAGCAGGGTGGTCTTGCCCGCACCGTTGAGCCCGATGATGACGACCTTCGAGCCGCGATCGATCGCGAGATCCACGCTGGTGAAGATCTCGAGGCTGCCGTAGGACTTCGAGAGGTCCTGCGCCATCAGCGGCGTCTTCCCGCAGGGAGCGGGCTTCGGAAAGCGCAGGGAGGCGACGCGGTCCTTCTGGCGCTCCCCCTCGACGCCGTCGAGCATCCGCTCGGCTCGCTTGAGCATGTTCTGCGCGGCGACGGCCTTGGTGGCCTTCGCGCGCATCTTCTCCGCCTGCGCGGTGAGCTGGGTGGCCTTCTTCTCGGCGTTCGTGCGCTCGCGCTTGCGTCGCTTCTCGTCGTCCTCGCGCTGGCGCTGGTACAGCTTCCAGCCCATGTTGTAGATGTCGATCTCGGCGCGGTTCGCGTCGAGGTAGAAGACCTTGTTCACGACGTGCTCGACCAGCTCCACGTCGTGGCTGATGATGATCAGCCCTCCCCGGTAGCCCATCAGGTACTCGCGCAGCCACACGATCGAATCGTGGTCGAGGTGGTTGGTGGGCTCGTCCAGGATCATGGTGGAGGCCTGGGAGAACAGGATCCGCGCGAGCTCCACGCGACGGCGCTGGCCGCCGGAGAGGGTGCCGAGGTCCTGCTCGAGCAGACGGTTGGGCAGCCCGAGGTTCGCGGCCATCCGCTTGGCCTCGGCCTCCGCGGCATAGCCGCCGGCCGCGTCGAGCTCCGCCTCGATCCGGGGGTAGCGGTTCATCGCCTTCTCCCGGCGCGCCTCGGTGAGGCTCATGTCCCCCATCTCCTCCTCGGCACGACGCAGCTTCTTGAAGATGCCGTCGAGACCGCGGGCGGAGAGGATCCGGGAGAGCACCGGCTCGGTGTCCTCACCGGTGTGGGTGTCCTGCGGGAGGTAGCCGAGCTCCCCGGCGATCTCGACGCTGCCTTCGGAGGGGTCCAGAGTGCCCGAGAGCACCTTGGTCAGGGTGGTCTTGCCGGCGCCGTTGCGACCCACCAGCCCCACCCGGTCACCCGCGGTGATCTGGAAGGAGACGCCGCTCATCAGGAGCCGGGCGCCGACTCGGATGGCGAGGTCGTGCACGGTGATCACGGGCGGGCTCCTGTTCGGACGATGACTGCGGGACCGCATGCGGGCACCGGCCCGGCGGGGGTCCGGCCGCACAGGGCCGCATCGAGTCTAGGGCCGCAGCGCTCCGAGAGCCTGCGAATACCGGCCGACGGTGCCGCGCACCACAGCCGGCCACCACGGCCGTCGAGTCCGCGGGTCCTGCTGACGAGCCCGGGGTCCGTGATGCGGAGTCCGCGTTGCGGGGTCCTGGTGGACCCGCGGGGTGACATGCTGGGCCCAGCGGCCCGGATCGGGGCCGGCAGTCACAGCAGAGAGGCGCGACATGCGGATCGGGGTACCCCGGGAGGTCAAGAACAACGAGAACCGGGTGGGTCTGGGCGCTGCGGGCGTCCACGAGCTCGTCGCACGAGGCCACGACGTGGTGGTCGAGAAGGGTGCCGGCGTCGGCTCCCGCGTGAGCGACGAGGACTATCGTACGGCAGGGGCGACCGTCCTGGACTCGGCGGACGAGCTCTGGGCGCTGGCCGAGATGATCATCAAGGTCAAGGAGCCGCTCCCCGAGGAGTACGGGCGGCTGCGCCGAGGCCAGATCCTGTTCACCTATCTCCATCTCGCGGCGGACCAGCAGCTCACCGGGGCACTGCTGGACTCCGGCACCACGGCGATCGCCTACGAGACGGTGCAGCGCCCTGACCGCTCACTCCCCCTGCTCGCGCCGATGAGCGCGATCGCGGGGCGGCTGGCCGCTCAGGTCGGCGCCTATCACCTGATGGCGCCGCTCGGCGGGGCCGGGGTGCTGATGGGCGGTGTGCCGGGCACGACCGAGGCGAACGTGCTGGTGATCGGCGGCGGTGTGGTCGGCGAGCAGGCGGCGATGATGGCGCACGGCCTGCACGCGAATGTCACCGTGATGGACCTCGACGTCGCGCGTCTGGGCCAGATCGCCACCATGCACCACGGCGGGATCCTCACCCGGTACTCGACGGCGCTCGACCTCGCCGAGGAGATCCGCCGCGCCGACGTGGTGGTGGGCTCGGTGCTGATCCCGGGCAAGCGCGCACCGAAGCTGGTGACCGATGAGATGGTCGCGGAGATGAAGCCCGGCTCGGTGCTGGTGGACGTCGCGATCGATCAGGGCGGCTGCTTCGAGAACTCCCGTCCCACCACGCATGACGATCCCACGTTCCGCGTGCACGACGCCGTGTACTACTGCGTGGCGAACATGCCCGGGTCGGTGCCGGTCACGGCGACGGCGGCGCTGAACAACGCGACCCTGCCCTACATCCTGAAGATCGCGGGCGCTGGCTGGCAGGAGGCGCTGCGTGCCGACGAGTCCCTGGCCAAGGGGCTCCACACGCACGCGGGCAGGCTCACCCACGCGGGCACCGGCGAGGCGCACGGCCTCGAGGTCACCCGTGCGGAGTCACTGCTCGACTGAATCGGCGCCGCCGCCGCACGCCAGCCGCACGGTCACCGCACTCCAGCCACACGGTCGCCGAACCGGTCGCCGGGCCGGTCACCGGACGGCGGAAGTCACGAACAGGGGCGAATCCATCGCGGATTCGCCCCTGTTCGTGACTCTCATGCCCGGGGCCCGGGGCCCGGGGCCCGGGGGCCGGGGGCCGGGGCCCATGGTCCGGGGGCCTGGGCCCGGGGGCCGGGGGCCAGCGGTCAGAGGTTGAAGCCGATGGCGCGCAGCTGCTCGCGGCCGTCCTCGGTGATCTTCTCCATGCCCCACGGAGGCATCCACACCCAGTTGATGCGGTGGGTCTCGGTGATGGGATCGAGCACGGCGAAGGTCTGCTCCTCGAGCACGTCCGTGAGCGGGCATGCGGCGGAGGTCAGGGTCATGTCGATGACGGCCTCGCCGCCCTCGACGGTGACGCCGTAGACGAGACCGAGATCGACGACGTTGATCCCGAGCTCGGGATCGATCACGTCCTTCATCGCCTCGATGACGTCCTCGGAGCTCACCGTCGCATCCGGTGTCTTCTGATCGGTCATGGGGTCCTCCCGATGGGATGGGGTGCCGCGGTGCGGCGCCCCGAGGGGGTGGGCGCCGGCCTGGCCCGGGATCACTCCCGGGACGGGCCGGCCGGTGGCGTCAGGCGCCGACGAGGAAGCGGTCGTAGCCCTCGGCCTCGAGGCGCTCGGCGAGCTCCGGGCCGCCCTGCTCAGCGATCTTGCCGCCCACGAAGACGTGGACGAAGTCCGGCTTCACGTACTGCAGGATGCGGGTGTAGTGGGTGATCAGCATGATTCCCACCTCGGTGTTCTCCTTGGCGCGGTTCACACCCTCGGAGACGACGCGCAGCGCGTCGACGTCGAGACCGGAGTCGGTCTCGTCGAGGATCGCGATGCCGGGCTTCAGCAGCTGCATCTGGAGGATCTCGTGGCGCTTCTTCTCGCCGCCGGAGAAGCCCTCGTTGACATTGCGCTCGGCGAAGACGGGGTCCATCTTCAGCTCATCCATCGCGCCCTTGACGTCCTTGACCCAGGTGCGCAGCGAGGGGGCCTCGCCGTCGACCGCGGTCTTGGCGGTGCGCAGGAAGTTGGACACGGTCACGCCGGGGACCTCGACCGGGTACTGCATGGCGAGGAAGAGACCGGCGCGGGCTCGCTCGTCGACGCTCATCTCGAGCACGTTCTCGCCGTCGAGCAGGACCTCGCCCTCGGTGATCTGGTACTTGGGGTGACCGGCGACCGCGTAGGCGAGGGTGGACTTGCCGGAGCCGTTGGGGCCCATGATGGCGTGGGTCTCGCCCGCCTTGATGGTGAGGTCGACGCCCTTGAGGATCTCCTTGGTGCCCTCAGGGGTCTCGACGGTGGCGTGGAGGTTCTTGATCTCCAGGATCGACATGTGGGTTCTCCTTGTCCAGCTCAGCTGGTGGATTCGTGGGAACGGGGGTGCGGGCCCGACGGACGGGCCCGCAGTGGTCAGGTGGCGGGGGCTGCGGTCGGATCCACCAGGATCTCGCCGCTGTCCTCGTCGATGCGCACGGGGAACACCCGCACGGGAAGAACCGCCGGGAGCTGCAGGGGACGACCTGTGACCAGGTCGAACTGGCTGCCGTGCTTCCAGCATTCGATGGTGCAGCCCTCGACGTCACCGTCGCTCAGCGCGATCTCGTCGTGCGAGCAGATGTCCTCGAGGGCGTGGACGCCGCCGTCCTCGTCCCGCACCACGGCGATCTCGAGGTCGCCGATCGCGACATCGAGGACCTCGCCGGGGGCGAGGTCCGCCAGGGCGGCGACAGGGACGAAGGCGTCCGACATCAGTTCATGCTCCGGGCGAGCTCGTCCTCGATGGCGGCCGAGAGGCGCTCACGGATCTCGGGGACGTCGATCTGCTGGATGATCTCGGCGAAGAAGCCGCGCACCACCAGTCGACGGGCCTCGGTCTCGGGGATGCCGCGGGCGCGCAGGTAGAACAGCTGCTCGTCGTCGAAACGACCGGTCGCAGCGGCGTGACCCGCGCCCTCGATCTCGCCGGTCTCGATCTCCAGGTTCGGCACCGAGTCGGCGCGCGCTCCCTCGGTGAGGACCAGGTTGCGGTTGAGCTCGTAGGTGTTGGTGCCCTCGGCCTCCTTGCGGATCAGCACGTCGCCGACCCACACCGAGCGAGCGTTCTTCCCCTGCAGCGCGCCCTTGTAGGCCACGTTGGAGGTGCAGTTCGGAGCGCTGTGGTCCACGAACAGACGGTTCTCGAAGAACTGGCCCTCGTCGGAGAAGTACAGGCCGAGCTTCTCGATCTCGCCGCCGGGAGCCGCGTACTCGCCGATGGAGTTCAGCCGCACGGCGCTGCCGCCGAGGGTGACCGCGACGTGCTTGAGGCGGGAGTCGCGACCCACGCGGGAGTGGTGGGTGGCGATGTGCACGGCGTCGTCGTCCCAGTCGTGCAGGGTGATGACCGTCATCTGAGCGTTGTCGCCGACGATCATCTCGACGTTCTGCGCGTACTGCGCGGCGCCGGTGTGGTTGAGGATGAACGTCGCCGAGGAGGACTCCTGCGCCTCGAGCACGATGTGCGCGTTGGCGCGACGGTCCGCCCCGTTGCCCGTCATGTCCACCCGGAACGGCGCGTCGTAGGCGACGTTCTTCGCGGCGACCAGGTGCAGCGCCTGCTCGCAGCGGGCCGAGGCGATCGCCGTGGGGAGGTCCTCGGGCACCAGCACGGTGCCGCGCGGCGCCTGGGCGGGCGCGAGGGTCGAGATCTCGGGAGCACCCTCGGGCACCGTGACCTGGTAGTCGACGGCGGGATCGCCCTCACGGTCGTCGGTGGGCTCGTCCTGGAACAGGGCGGCGAAACGGCGCAGCGGCGTGAAGCGCCACTCCTCGATGTCGCTCTTGGGGACCGGGTGCGCGGAGACCTCGAAGGAGCGCTTGCGGGCGCCTCGGTTCGCGGCCGCGTGAGCGGCGGAGACGTCCTGCCCGGGCAGGGTCAGGTTCTCCTCCTCCAGCTCGGGGGCGGCGGTGGTGTCCACATCCTCGAGGGCGGTGCCCGCGGCGACCGGAGCGGCGCCCGCCGCGTGGCCGACGGCCTCATTGGCCGAGGGGTCTCCGGCGCTCTCCGCGCCCTTCACATCGGTGGTCGTCATCAACCGACTGCTCCTTCCATCTGCAGCTCGATCAGGCGGTTCAGTTCGAGGGCGTACTCCATCGGGAGCTCGCGCGCGATGGGCTCGATGAACCCGCGCACGATCATCGCCATCGCCTCGGTCTCCTCCATGCCGCGGCTCATCAGGTAGAAGAGCTGTTCCTCGGAGACCTTGGAGACGGTGGCCTCGTGGCCCATCTGGACGTCGTCGACGCGCACGTCGACGTAGGGGTAGGTGTCGGTGCGCGAGATGGTGTCCACCAGCAGCGCATCGCACAGCACGGTCGAGGCCGAGTGCTCTGCCCCCGGCATCACCTGGACGAGTCCGCGGTAGGAGCTGCGCCCGCCGCTGCGGGAGACCGACTTCGAGACGATCGAGCTCGAGGTGTGCGGTGCCATGTGCACCATCTTCGAGCCGGTGTCCTGGTTCTGGCCCTCGCCGGCGAAGGCGACGGAGAGGGTCTCGCCCCGGGCGTGCTCGCCCATCAGCCACACGGCCGGGTACTTCATGGTGACCTTGGAGCCGATGTTGCCGTCGACCCACTCCATGACGCCGCCCTGCTCGACGGTGGTGCGCTTGGTGACCAGGTTGTACACGTTGTTCGACCAGTTCTGGATCGTCGTGTAGCGGACGCGCGCGTCCTTCTTCACCACGATCTCCACGACCGCGCTGTGCAGCGAGTCGGAGTTGTAGATCGGGGCGGTGCAGCCCTCGACGTAGTGCACGTAGGAGCCCTCGTCGGCGATGATCAGCGTGCGCTCGAACTGACCCATGTTCTCGGTGTTGATCCGGAAGTAGGCCTGCAGCGGGATCTCGACGTGGACGCCCTTGGGGACGTAGACGAAGGAACCGCCGGACCACACGGCCGTGTTCAGCGCGGAGAACTTGTTGTCACCCGAGGGGATGACGGTGCCGAAGTACTCCTTGAACAGCTCCGGGTGCTCCTTGAGCGCGGTATCGGTGTCCAGGAAGATGACGCCCTGCTCCTCCAGGTCCTCGCGGATCTGGTGGTAGACGACCTCGGACTCGTACTGCGCGGCGACGCCGGCGACGAGCCGCTGCTTCTCCGCCTCGGGGATGCCGAGGCGGTCGTAGGTCTCCTTGATGTCCTCCGGCAGATCCTCCCAGGAGGTGGCCTGCTTCTCGGTGGAGCGGACGAAGTACTTGATGTCGTCGAAGGCGATGCCGGACAGGTCCGGGCCCCAGGTGGGCAGCGGCTTCTTGTCGAAGAGCTTGAGCGCCTTCAGGCGGCGCTCCAGCATCCACTCGGGCTCGTCCTTGCGGGCCGAGATGTCGCGCACGACGTCCTCGGACAGGCCCCGGCGCGCGCCGGCCCCGGCGGAGTCCTCGTCGTGCCACCCAAAGGCATAGTTGCCGATGGAGTCGATGATCTCGTCCTGTGTGAGCTTCTCTGGTGCGCTCGTCATGATGTCCTTCCCTCGGTGAGTGGAATGTGAGTCGTGCAGGCATGCGCCCCCTGCGCCAGGGTTGCCAGGCGCTGGACGGGGGTGCCGATGATTCGGGAGATGACGCGGGTCTCTGCTTCGCACAGCTCGGGGTGATCTGCGGCGATGTCGAGGACGGGGCAGTGCCCGTGGCACAGCTGGGCCGTCACGAGCGTACGCGGCGCGGTGCCGGACTGCGCGCTCGCGGCGGGCAGCGGAACGTGCAACGGCCGCACCGTCGTGGCGTAGCCGCGCTCGGTGAGCAGCTCGGAGAGCAGTTCGAGCTTGCGGGCGGCGGTGACGGTCTCCCCCGCCTCCTCGCACTCCGCGACGCGCCGGGCGATCGCACTCTCCCAGTCGGCGATGCGGCGCTCGGCCAGAGCGGTGACCGCCTCCTCGCCGCCGAGCCGGGCGAGCTCGGCCACCGCCATCACGGCCATCTCGTCGTACCCGCCGGGCAGGTCCTCGTGCGCGGACTGCGAGAGCACGAAGGACTTGCTGGGTCGGCCACGGCCGCGCTGTGCGACGAGCACCTCGTGCTCGGCGATCACACCCTCGGCCTCGAGTGCCGCGAGGTGGCGCCTGACCGCCGCACTGGTGAGGCCGAAACGCTCTGCCAGCTGGCGCGCCGTGATCGGGCCGTGGGTCGAGATGGCCTGCACGAGTCGGTCGCGGGTCGTCGGCACGACGCCCGTGGGAATCTCGGATGCGGTCACGGTGGCCTCCTCCCGTCCGTCGACTTCTTCGATTTTACAACAGAAGTCTTGCCAAATACCTTTCCGAGCCTGTGCGCCACAGCACGAAGGGTCCCCTAACCTGTGCATTCACATCGACCGCCCCTGCGGCGTCGCCCCATCGACCACCTCCGCGGAGCCGTCGTCGCCATACCCCGAAGCACACCCCCATCCGTGTAGTATCGTTTTCAACTACTGTGGTCGTGACCCGATCGCTGTGTCGACCAGCCCGTCCAGAAGGGACCCACCATGACCGAGACCTCCGCCTCCACCCCCTCGTCCGCCTCCGCGCCGTCCGCGCCGGACGCGCACTCCACCCGCGGCGCGTACGTCTCCAGCGGCAAGTCTTTCGACCGCGACATGACGTACATCGATGACCGCATCACACAGGACGGCCGTGACGGCTGGCCGGTCGAGGCGGACCGCTACCGCCTGATCGCCGCCCGCGCCTGCCCCTGGGCGAACCGCACCCTGATCTCCCGTCGACTGCTGGGCCTCGAGGACGCGATCAGCGTCGGCATGCCCGGTCCCACCCATGACAAGCGCTCCTGGACCTTCGACCTCGACGAGGGCGGCACGGATCCCGTGCTCGGCTACGAGCGCCTCCAGGAGGCGTACTTCGCCCGCTTCGCCGACTACCCGCGCGGGATCACCGTGCCGGCCGTCGTGGACGTGCCGACCAGGGCCGTGGTGACCAATGACTTCCAGCGGATCACCCTCGACTTCGCGACCGAATGGAGCGAGCACCACCGCGAGGGCGCCCCGGACCTCTATCCGGAAGCGCAGCGCGAGGAGATCGACGCGCTGAACAGGTGGATGCTGCACCGGGTGAACAACGGGGTGTACAAGGTCGGCTTCGCCGGCTCCCAGGAGTCCTATGAGAAGGAGTACCGCGAGCTGTGGGCGGCGCTCGACGAGCTCGAGGAGCGTCTGGGGCGCAGCCGCTATCTGATGGGCTCCTCGATCACGGAGGCCGATGTGCGGCTGTTCCCCACCCTGATCCGCTTCGATCCGGTCTACCACGGCCACTTCAAGGCCAACCGGCAGACCCTGTCGAGCATGCCGAACCTGTGGAACTACACCAAGGACCTGTTCACCACCCCCGGATTCGGCGACACCGTCGACTTCGAGCAGATCAAGCGCCACTACTACTTCGTGCACGAGGACATCAACCCCACCCAGGTGGTGCCGCTGGGCCCGGACCTGGCCCCGCTGCTGGAGCCCCACGATCGGGACCGCTTCGAGACCGACACCTGGGGGCCCGGAGGCACGGCGCCGCTGGCTCCGCTCGCCGCCGAGGTGGTGGATCCCGCGCACACCCCGCTGCGCGTCACCGGGCGCTGACCCCGCACCGGGCCCGGGCGGCGATCGTCGCCCGGGACCGCGGGATGCATGACCGGTCGCTCACGTCGGCTCCTCCCCCGCGCACCCCACGGCCTACGATGGGCCCGCCATGGACGACCACTCCCCTGCCCTCGTCGCCGACGACCTCACGCTCAGCTACGGCCCCGTGCGTGCGCTCGACGGTCTGAGCCTGACCGCGGAGCGCGGCGCGGTCACCGCGCTGCTCGGCCCCAACGGCGCCGGCAAGACCACCGCGATCTCCTGCGCCACCGGCCTGCTGCGGCCCGACGGCGGCACGGTGCGAGTGCTCGGGAGCGATCCCTGGAGCTCGAGCCCCGAGCACCGTGCCCGGGTCGGCGTGATGATCCAGGACGGCGGGCTCACCTCCGGCGCCACCGCGATGCAGCTGCTGCGCTACGGCGCGAGCCTCCACGCCGCGCCGCTGGACGTGGAGGAGGTCGCAGAGCACCTGGGGCTCGACAGCTTCGCACGCACTCTGGTGCGGCGCCTCTCGGGCGGGCAGCGACAGCGCCTGGCGCTCGCGCTCGCGATCATCGGACACCCCGACCTGGTGTTCCTCGACGAACCCACCGCAGGGATGGATCCCTCGATCCGCCGCCGTGTGCGCGAGCTGATCCGCGGCCTCGCCCGCACCGGCACGGCCGTGGTCCTCACCACCCATCTGATGGACGACGTGGTCGGCCTCGCCGACGCCGTCCGCGTGATCTCCCGGGGCCGGGTGCTCGCCTCCGGCTCGGTCCAGGAGGTCATCAGCGAGCACCGTGCGGCCGACGGAGCAGTGGTGGTCCAGGCCACCGCCTCCGGCGTGCATCCGGCCGCTGTTCCCGCCCTCGAGGCCGATCTGCGGGCCACCGCCGCCCGGCACGGCGCCCAGCTGGAGATCACCTCGGGCGGCGCGGCCGATCTCGAGTCGGTGCTGCTGGATCTGATGGACGAGGACCGTGCCTCGGCGCTGAGGACCCCTGGACCGGCGTCGGCCCCGACCCCGGAGGAGTCCCGATGACCACGGTGGACAGCTCTGCCGGCCGCGCGAGCACGGACCGCGCCCCGCGTCCCGCACCGCCCCTGCGCCGGATCCTCGCCCATGCCGGGCTCGAGACCCGGATCCTGCTCTCCAACGGCGAGCAGCTCACGGTCGCCATCGCCCTGCCGGCGATGGTGCTGATAGGCCTGTGGCTGCTGCCGCTGGGACGGCTCGACGGTGTCCCGGCGATCGAGACCGCCGTCGCGGCCACCTTCTCCACGGCGCTGATCTCGACCTCCTTCACCTCCCAGGCGATCCTCACCGGTTTCGACCGGCGCAACGGGGTGCTGCGCTGGGTGGCGACCACGCCGCTGGGGCGCGGCGGGTACCTCGCCGGGAAGATCCTGGCCACCCTCGCCACCCATGTGCTGCAGGTGCTCGTGCTGGGCATCATCGCCCTGATCATCGGCTGGCGACCGGACCTGCTGGGCCTGCTCGGCGCCCTCCCGGTGTGGCTGGTGGGCACCGTCGCCTTCGGTGCACTGGGGCTGCTGGTCGCGGGCACCCTTCGCACCGAGGCGGTGCTCGCGGTCTCGAATCTGGTGTTCGTGGTGCTGGTCGCCGCCGGCGGCGTCGCCTTCCCCACGGCGAGCTACCCCCGGATCCTGGGCGGTCTGGTGGATCTGCTGCCCTCGGGCGCCCTGGGTGAGCTGCTGCGCGCCTGCCTGGCCTCCGGTCCTTTCTCCGCCGGTTCTGCCCTGGTCCTGCTCGCCTGGGCCGTCGCCGGAGTGCTCGCCGTGATGCGCTGGTTCCGCTGGACCGACAGCTGACCCCGCGGGACGTCCAGCTGCACCACCGCGGGACCGACAGGTGGCCATCGATGGTCACCGCCGCCGGTCCCGGGGCCCGTGATGCGTCATCGGTCGCATTCGTCCACAGTGCTCAGCGTTCTTCCCGACGAGGAATCTAGACTCCAGAGCATGTCCAGCCCCTCCGAACCCGTGACGCGCCTTCCCGAGAGGCACGGGCGCATCACCACGTTGCCCGATCGCCGCCTGACCTCCTGGAGCCCTCGGCGCCGCGCGCGGGTGGCCGCCATCGTGTTCTGGGGCAACCTGATCAGCCAGATCGGCATCATCCTCTCGGGCGGCGCGGTGAGGCTGACGGGAAGCGGGCTGGGCTGTTCCTCCTGGCCCCACTGCGAGCCCGGCCAGTTCACCCCGGAGCTCACGATGGCCTCCGGCATCCACCCCTTCGTCGAGTTCGGCAATCGCTCGCTGACGGGCGTGCTGAGCATCTTCGCGATCTCGCTGCTGCTGGTGAGCTGGCGCTGGCTGGGCCACAAGGGTCCCGGCTTCCGCCGCCTCGCGTGGGTGCCGCTGATCGGCACCGGGCTGCAGGCGCTGATCGGTGCCTTCGTGGTGTGGTTCGATCTGCACCCGGGCCTGGTGAGCCCGCACTTCCTCATCTCCCCGCTGCTGGGAGCGGTCTCCATGGTCCTGCTGGTGCGGCTGTACGACGGAGACGGCGCCGTGCGGCTCGCGGTCCCCTCCCGCGCGGTGGCGGTGTTCGTCCCGCTGGCCGTGGCCGGCTTCACGGTCCTGGTGCTGGGCACCATCGTCACCGGCACCGGGCCCCATTCCGGCGACGCCGGCGATGTCACGCGGATCGCGATGAGCCCCATCCTCGCTTCCCGCCTCCACGCCCTCGCGGTCTATGTCTTCTGCGCGCTGCTGGCGGTGCTGCTGGTGATCCTGCACCGTGCTCGGGCCCGTCGGCAGGCGATCGTCGCCGCCTGGTGGCTGGTGGGGCTCACGATCGTGCAGGGGATCATCGGCTATGTCCAGTACTTCCTCGGGCTGCCGGAACTGGTGGTGTTCCTCCACCTGATCGGGGCCGCGCTATTCGCCGCGACCATCGCCTGGGTGGGTGCGCGGCTGGTCACCTGGCAGGACGCCGCCCAGGCGCCGAGCACCTCGCAGCCCGTCCTCGACCCTTCGGAGGCATGATGATTCTCGGCCGGCGCCGCCGCAGCTCCACCCAGGAGCTCCCCACCCTCGACCAGGCCCGCCCGTCGGGCGAGTTCGTCGCCTCGGTGCTCTCGCACCTGCGCGAGGTGGTCGATGTGGGCTGGAACCTGCTCGAGGTGGATGCCGAGGCGCACCGGCTGATCCGCGAGGCAGGGGCCACCAGCTGCTATCTCGACTACCACCCGGTGTTCGGTGCCTCGCCCTTCGGCTACGTCATCTGCACCTCGCTCAACGAGGGTGTGCTGCACGGCCGCCCCTACGACCGGGTGCTCGTCGACGGCGACCTGCTCTCCCTGGACTTCGCGGTCGAGGTCGAGGGCTGGGTCGCGGACTCCTGCCTCACGATCCCGGTGGGTGCTCCTCGCGAGGAGGATCTGCAGCTGATCCGGCACACGGAGCAGGTGATGTGGGCGGGTATCGACCAGGTGCGGGCCGGGAGCACCGTGGGCGACATCGGCCATGCCGTGATGACGGCGGCCCACTCGCTCGGATATTCGATCAACGATCGCTTCGGCGGCCACGGCGTGGGGCGCACCATGCACGAGGCGCCGTTCGTCCCCAATCACGGCACGCCCGGGGGCGGCACGGAGCTCGTGGCCGGTCAGCTGATCACCGTGGAGCCCTTCCTGGTGCCGACCACCTCGGATCTCGTGGTCGACGAGCGCGACGGCTGGACGCAGCTCTCCGCCGATGGCTCCCGCGGAGCCCACGCCGAGCACACCCTGCAGGTCACCGACGGTGCACCGATCGTGCTCACCGCCAGGGCCGATGACCCCTCGCCGCGGAGCTCACAGGGCTGAATCGCCGCCGGTCCGGGCCCGGTCAGTCGATCAGGGACTGCACGGTCCGCGCGATGCCCGCGGCGTCGAGGCCCTGCCCGGCGAGGATCGCGTCCCGCTTGGCGTGGGGCACGAACTCCTGCGCGATGCCGAGAGTGCGCAGCGGCGGCGCTGGGGAGGCGGCGGTCGCACGGGTCGCGACCCGCAGCGCGAGCGCGGCGCCGATCCCGCGGTCGGCGATCCCGTCCTCGAGGGTGACGACGGCGCGCGCGGCGGCGGCGAGGTTCACCAGCTCCTCCCCCAGCGGCAGGGCGCGCACGGGATCCAGCACCACCACGTTCACGTCGGGCCGCTCCCGCTCGAGCGTTCGGGCGGCCTCCACCGCCCGCCCGGCGAGCGCGCCGATGCTCACCAGCAGCACGTCGACCGGGGCGTCGGCGCGCCCGGCGAGCATGTCACCGGCCGGGATCTCCTTCGCGGTGGGGATCTCCGGCGGGCAGGCCCCCTTGGGGAAGCGGATGATCGAAGGACCATGGGTCGCGAGCGCATCGGGCACCGCGGCCGCGAGGCGCTCCCCATCTCGCGGAGCCCAGAGGGTCAGCCCGGGCACCTGAGCGGCCAGACCGAGGTCCCAGACCCCGTGGTGGCTGGGGCCGTCGTCGCCCGTCACCCCTGCACGGTCCAAGGAGATCACCACGTCCTCGCGGTGCAGGGCGAGGTCCAGGAGCAGCTGGTCGTGGGCGCGCCCCAGGAAGGTCGCGTAGAGCGGCACCACGGGGCGGCGGCCGCCGGCGGAGAGCCCTGCGGCGGTGTCGAGGGCGAGCTGCTCGGCGATGCCGACGTCGATCACCCGCTCGGGCATCTCCCGCTGCATCGGGCTGAGGCCCACCGGGTCCACCATCGCGGCGCTGATCGCGATCACCCTCTCATCCTCCCGGGCGGCGTCGAGCACGGCCGCTCCCAGTCGGGCGGTCCAGGTGTCCGCGGCGGCGGGGGCACCGTCCTCCCCCTCGAGGGGGAAGGGGCCGGTGGCGTGCCACTGGTCCACGGCGTCGGACTCCGCGCGGGCGAAGCCGGCACCCTTGCGGGTGAGCACGTGGACCACGACCCCGGAACGCTGCGGGTCCTCGGCCGCGCGCCGCGCCTGCGCCATCGCGGCCGCGAGCGCCTCATGGTCGTGCCCGTCGACGGGACCGACGTAGGTGAGCCCGAGGGCGGTGAACACGTCGCCGCCCGGTGCCACGTCGCCTGAGCGGAGCGCGGCGAGGTGACGGGCGAGGCCGCCGACGGTGGGGGCGTAGGAGCGGGTGTTGTCGTTGATCACCGCCACGGTGCGGGAGCCGACGTCCGCCGCGAGCTCGTTGAGGGCCTCGAGCCCCACCCCGCCGGTGAGGGCGCCGTCGCCGATCACCGCCACCGCAGCGCCCTGCTGCCCGGCGAGGCGGTGGGCGCGGTCCAGCCCGTGCGCCCACGCGATCGAACCGGAGGCGTGGGAGTTCTCGACGAGATCGTGCGCGGATTCGCGGCGATCGGGGTAGCCGGAGGTGCCGCCGGCGCTGCGCAGACCGGGGAGGTCCGCGCGGCCGGTGAGCATCTTGTGCACGTAGGCCTGATGCCCGGTGTCGAAGACGATCGGCTCGGCCGGAGATCGGAACTCGCGGTGCAGCGCGATGGTCAGCTCGACGACGCCGAGGTTCGGCCCCAGGTGACCGCCGGTGCGCGAGCAGATCTCGAGCAGCCGGCGGCGGAGCATGCGCGCGAGCCCGGGCAGCGCCTCGGCGGGAAGCGAGCGCAGGGCATCCGGGCCGGAAGGGATGGGGACCTCCGCGGGCGGTGTCGCGGAATCTGCGGCCGGCGCCGGGGTGCCCGACGCGGTGGCAGCCGGGCGGGACGGCGCGTCGGTGCGCTGCTCGGTGGTGGACACGCGCGGTCCTCCCTGGGGACGGGGATCGGGTCGTGCTCAGGGTACGACGACCTGACCAGGATCGACGGCGGACATGGTCACATCTGTGCACATCTTCACCGGGGTTTCACGGAGCCTCGTCCCGGTGTGCACGAGGGTGCGGACACCGCGCGCAGGAGTGCGCGACGCGCCCCCATTCCCCCCTCGTGGAGCGTCGTCGATGCGTCCTGCGTCCCGGACAGCCCTGACCCTTCATGACCCTTACGATCAGGACCTTGCCTCGGCGACGAGTGTGTTCTGGCGGCGCAGGATCCACCAGCGTCCTTCGCGTCGTACGAAGACGTAGTGCGCGTTCATCGCGGGAGGTGCGCCGCCGTCGGCCTCTTCGACCGTGGACCAGGCGCTCTTGTGCGCCACGGCGACATCGGGAGCGACGAGGGCGACGTCGCTCAGGCGGTAGTGCGCCGTCGCGGTGCGCAGGGGCCCCAGC